>DAIOUV010000005.1:55528-120864 GCA_036759345.1 Acidobacteriota bacterium
CGGCGGGCATCGACATCCGGTCCATCAAGGATGCGACGCCGATTCCGCACAACGGATGCCGTCCGCGCAAGCGCAGGAGGGTCTGACCGTGGCTCGTTATCGTGAATCGGTCTGCCGGCTGTGCCGGCGCGAAGCAATGAAGCTGTTCCTCAAGGGGGACCGCTGTTTCACCAACAAGTGCGCCATCGAGCGCCGCAATTTTCCGCCGGGCCAGCACGGCAAGCGCCGCTCCAAGATTCTCGGCTACGGCATCCAGCTTCGTGAGAAGCAGAAGCTGAAGAGGTTCTACGGCGTGCTCGAGGGCCAGTTCCGGCTCACGTTCGAGGCCGCCGAGCGCATGCGCGGCGTCGCGGGCGAGAACCTCCTTTCGCTCCTCGAACGCCGCCTCGACAACGTCGTCCACCGCCTCGGCTTCTCCGGCTCGCGCGCCCAGGCGCGCCAGCTTGTCCGTCACGGGCACGTCCGCGTGAACGGCAAGAAGGTGAACGTGCCGAGCTACGTCGTCGGCACGGGAGCCGTCGTCTCCGTCAAGGAGAAGAGCAAGGCGAACCCGCTCATCGCCGGCGCCGTCGAAACGGCCAAGGGCCGCGGCATTCCGGCGTGGCTCGAGCTGAACGCGGCCGAGTTTCAGGGGAAGGTCGTCACGCTTCCGAAGCGCGAAGACGTCGCGCTGCAGATCAACGAGAAGCTCATCGTCGAGTTGTACTCGAAGTAATTCCGTCACGAACGCTCCCGCGCGCGCCGCCCAGCGGATAAGTCGCAGGGACAGGAGAGACACATGTTGTGGAAGGGTTTTCAACGTCCGAACCGTCTCGAGGTCGATGAAGAGAAGGGCAACTACGGCCGCTTCACGGCGCAGCCGCTCGAGCGCGGCTGGGGCACGACGGTCGGCAACGCGCTCCGGCGCGTTCTTCTCTCGTCGATCGAGGGCGCCGCGGTCACCGGGGTGAAGATCGAGGGCGTGGAGCACGAGTTCACGGCCGTCCCGGGCGTCGTCGAAGACGTCACGGACATCATCCTCAATCTCAAGGGCCTCGCGATCCGCCTGCACGAAGACGGCCCGCGGGCGCTCACGCTCGACGTCAAGACGAAGGGTGCCGTGACCGCCGACGCCTTCGAGGACGATGCGCAGCTCGAGATTCTCAATCCCGACGCCCCCGTCGCGACGCTGGCCGACGGAGGCCGGCTGCGTCTCGAGGCAACGGTCAGCAAGGGCCGCGGCTACGTGCCGGCCGACCGCAACTTCGATCCGGAAGCTCCGATCGGCACGATTCCCCTCGATTCGGCCCACTCGCCCGTCCGCCGCGTGAACTATCACGTCGAGGCGGCCCGCGTCGGCCAGGCGACGGACTATGACAAGCTGGTCATCGAAGTCTGGACGAACGGCACGATCTCCCCGCGCGACGCCGTCGGCGTGGCCGCGGTCCTGATCCGCGACCATCTCGCGATCTTCGTGAACGTCGAGACGGACGAGGCGGCCCAGGCGGCCGGAGCCGAGATGCCGCAGAGCGAGCTCGACGCCCTTCTCGACACGAACGTCGAGGAGCTCGAGCTTTCCGTACGCAGCGCGAATTGCCTGAAGAACGCCGGCATCCGCACGCTTCGCGAGCTGGTCCAGAAGACCGAGAAGGACATGCTCGAAACAAAGAACTTCGGGCGGAAGAGCCTGAACGAAATCAAGGACATCCTGCGCGACAAGGGCCTCGCCTTCGGCATGAAGCTCGAGTCTCCGGCCGGCGCGGGTCGCTGAGGAATCCATGCAGCACAATCGAGCGGGTCGCAAGCTCGGCCGGACGACGGCGCATCGCAAGTCGCTCTTTAGGAACCAGCTTTCGTCCCTCATCACCCACGAGCGGATCCAAACGACGCTGCCGAAGGCGAAAGACCTCCGGCCGCTCATCGAGAAGATGGTCACCCTCGGAAAGCGGGGCGGTCTCCACGCGCGCCGTCTCGCCCTGAAGACCATTCCCGAGGCGACGACCGTCAAGAAGCTCTTCGAGGAGATCGCGCCGCGCTTCAAGGAGCGCGCCGGCGGCTACACCCGAATCATGAAGCTCGGACGGCGTCAGGGTGACGGCGCCGAGATGGCGATCCTCGAGTTCATCGACTTCGACTGGGCGCACCGCCAGGCGGAGAAGAAGGTCGCGGCGAAGGCCGCCGAGGAGAAGAAGCAGTCGCTCCTCGAAAGGGCCAAGAAGCTCGTCTCGGGCAAGAGTGAAGGCAAGAGTGACGCCGATAAGGCCGAGAAGAAGGGCGAGGGCGCCGAAGCCGAAGGCGAGACGGAGAAGGCCGAAAAGAAAGCCAAGGCCCCCGTCGAGAAGAAGAAGGGTTACACCGCTCCGAAGGGGCCGAAGGGCTCCGGACCGAGGGGCGGCGGCTCTCACGGCGGCAGCAAACGCAAGACAGGATAGGAATTACCCGAGCGCGTTCTCGATTTCGGTCCAAAGCGTACGGGGCACGTACGTCCTCTCCAACATCCGCTTGGCCGACGGCGAAACGTTCGTCTCCTACTCGGCTCACCGCGATGCACAATCACCGTGGCTGACATCCTCATCGCGCAGGTGAAGAGCCGCTTTCGAGGGATCTGTGAGGAAACGAGATGAGTTGGTCCGACGGCGAGCTGCGTGCGTTGGCCGAGGCCCATTTTCGTGGGGAACTTCCGAGATGCCCCCGGGACGGAACGCCGGTCCGTGCCGAAGAGATCACGACGTTAGGTAGAAGGACGGCCGATCTCTATCTTCGGTGTCCTCGGTGTGGGAACTCAGCGACCTTCGAGAACGACGAGCCGACGGGCAGCAGCCCATCGTGGACCGCACCGCAGCGACAGACAATCGTCGACGACTATTGGCGGAATGGAGCGGCACGGTGCCCGGTGGACGAGACCATCCTACACATTCAGGAGTCGGCTGAGCTCGGTCACGAGGTCACCGCGATTTTGGTGCACTGCCTTAGGTGTGGGCGTTACTTTTCTAGTGACGAGGAGCAGCAGGACGAGCCGGCCGGCGAGTCGTTTGAAGGTCGGTACGAAGTCCTTCGGCAGATAGGCAGAGGCGGAATGGGAACCGTCGACCTCGTCAAGGATCGACGGACGGGCGGCCTCTTCGCTGCGAAGACGATTCGACCGGATCGAGTCGACGACGCTGATTCTCTACGAAGATTTCAACGTGAAGTGAGACTTCTACGGGGCGTCTCGCATCCGCATGTCGTGAGGATCGTCGACGACTTCATCGCTGGTGGTACCGCGGTCTACGTCATGGAGTATCTGCCCGGTGGGGACCTGGCCAATGCACTTTCCGATCCCAACCGAGGTCGGCCTGCCTTGGCGACGCTCTTCAGCGACGCAGCGGAGGCGGTGGAGCACCTGCACGGGGCAGGCGTAATTCATCGCGACCTCAAGCCTCAAAACATCCTTGTCGATGCGGAGGGGCGAGGCCGAGTGTCAGACTTCGGCCTTGCTGTCGCGAGCGCGCGCGATACGACGCCCCTCACCGGTACGGACGTGTTTGTCGGAACGAGACGTTACGCGGCCCCCGAGCAGCACCGTGGGGCGCGCGATGTCACTTCGCGGGCGGACATCTTTTCGTTGGGGTTGATAGCGATCGAGGTGGTGACGCGCCTGCCATACCCAGACGACTTCCTCACGATGTGCCGTGGTACGGGCCAGCTCGCAGACGCGCTGAGCAGAGCGTTGGATCTGGACCCGACGAGGCGCACCATCCGGCCGCTCGAATTAGCTGAGGCCGTCCGGGCGCACATCGAGCGAGAAATGGGAACGACCGTGACGCAAAAGGCGAGAATTGAGGTCCCGCAGAACGGCTTCACCTTGTTGAACCGGGTGACGGATGACGATGCAGTCGATACCCACCTCAAAGAGCTCGGCTTCCGCCGAACCGGGAAACGCGGATGGCCGAAGAAGGGGCAACTCTATTTAGGGCGAGGAAAGCCTTTCGGTCCGTTTCGCGGGATCTATCGCAAAGAGGTCGACCCGCCGGCTGGTGGGTTATCGACGGCTGACCTTTTCGAACTGCTTGAGGAAATCTGACGTCGAGTGCGTCCCTCCGCACGGCGCGATGCGTGCGAGACGGCCATGTGTGACGAGTGCGCCTGGCCGGGCGCGCATCGCGCCTCGGTGGAGCTTCTTCCTTTAGTGGTCGTGCGCCCTATGCCTCGTCGAACTGCTCGACGAGGGCGCGAAGGGCAGCGTAATTGAAGTACCTTGGGTTTATCAGCCTTCGCCGGAGCCGCGCCATCGATTTTCTCTCTCCGCGGGTTGGGTCGAAGAGCTTGTGGTCGAGGGCCTTCCGGAGCTCGTAAGCCATGAGGTCCGCCGCCTGAAGAGGGATCGCGTCGTGCTTCGAGGCAAAGCGAAGCGAGCCCAGGCGAAATGCTCGCGGCCACTTTCCGCCGGAAGTCAGTTCGTCGTAGACCTTCTCGGCCCTTGCGTGGAACTCGCCCTGTTGATCGAAGACGAATGCGATTTTCTCGCGCGGATGAACGTCTTCAGCCTGGATGCAGGTCTCGATGAGGCAGTGCTGAAAGGCCAGGAGGTAGGGATGGCGATACCAGTGCGGTGTCACCTTGCCACGCGCGATGAACTCAGCAGAGATGCGCTCATAGTCGGCCTTGACGACTCCACAGCCTATGCCCCAGACGTCCGTCGAATTAATGAGCGCCAGCAGGTCCTTGATGAGGCCGATTCGTTTCGCGTTACTCCAGCCCTCGAACTCGCCGTGCCGAGTCTCGAACTCGGCCATGTGGAAGCAGCTGACGCCAGCCTCGGCGAGGAGTTGCTGCCAAGCCCTCGTCAGCTCGAACCAGTCCTTGGAATCGGCGACGTAGCCGCCGATGCAGAAGGTCTGGGACTTCTCGTCCAGGCCGCTCTCGTCGAAATAGCCCGCGAGCACGCCGGGCGCTACTCCTCGCCGAAGTAGTCGGAGTCGCTGCGCTTGACCTGGTAGGAGGCGACGGGGGCGACGCCGAGGTCGAAGTCGATCATCAGCTCGGCGAGCTGGCGGCCGTCGATGAGAACGACCTTGGGGTCGATGTGCGAGACGTAGTCCTTGGCATCTGAGGAGAACGTGCCGGTCGTCAGGAAGACGCCCTTCTTGGCCCTCTTGCCGTGCAGCGCGCCGACAAACTTCTGGATCTCCGGGCGCCCGACCGTGCCCGCCCACTTCTTGGCCTGGATGTAGATCACGTCGAGGCCGAGGCGGTCCTCATTGATGACGCCATCGATCCCTTCGTCTCCGGACTGTCCGATGGCCTTGCCGGCCTCCTTCCGCGATCCCCCGTAACCCATCTTCACCAGCAGCTCGACGACGAGGGTTTCGAAGAAGGCGGGGGAAGTCTTCTTTACCCTTTCGAGGAGATCGGCGGCCAGGTCCGTGCGGATGCGGCTGTAGGAGGCTTCGAGCGCTTCCTCGGGCGTCTCGTGGTCGGTCGAGGTGGTTTCTGTCCCGGTCTGCTCGTGGTCTGAGGTGTCCTTCTTCGTCCTGAACTCCACGAACTCCGGGAACTGGTCGAGGAGCTTGATGTCGACCCGCTGGGGCTTCGTCGCGAGCACCTCAAGGCCGCGCGGCGCGATCTGGAAGTGGCCTCTCTTGGGGGAGGCCAAGAGGCCGGCCCGCTGCAAATACACCTTGGCCCAGGCCACGCGGTTATTGAAGACGGCCTGCCGGCCGCTCGGGAGGAGAAGCGCGCGCTCTTCTTCCGTGACATGGAGCTTTTCGGCCAGCCAGTCGCGGGCCTCCTGAAGCGAATGCTCTTTCTGGTCCGCTGCGGCCATCTGCAGCAGGGGGAGCATCAGACTCTGGAAGTCGGGAACCGCCACTACGAGGCCTCTTCCCGTCTGAGCTGATTTCTCTCGACGAGTGCCTCGATGAGCTGGACGACCTGGCACAGCTCGATGGGGGAGAGCTTCTCGACCTGCCTGAGCTTTCTCTTGCGGATCTTGCCGATCGGCGCCGAGGTTTGGCAGTGATGGAACGAGGCATCCTTCATCATCACGTCGATCCTACGTGCTGCGCGCGCAGGGCCGCAATGAAAATTGCCCTGCCGCCCTCCGCCCTAGCTCAGCGCTTTCTCGATCTCCTGGATGAGCACCTTCGTCGAGAAGGGTTTCGTGAGATAGCTCGACGCCCCGAGCCGGATGCCGAGGTCGCGCTCCGACGGCAGCGTGCGCGCCGTGAGCATCACGATTGGCAGGCGCGACGTCGCCGGATTTTCCTTCAGGATGCGGCAGACGTCGAAGCCGGTGAGGCCGGGCGTGAGGGACACATCGAGGAGGACGAGGTCGGGTGCTTCCTCGCGCACCATGCGGAGCGCCTCCTCGCCGCCGGTCGCCTCCACCGGCTGGAGCCCCGTCAGGCGCAGCTTGAAGGAGAGGATCTTCAGGATCGTGGGTTCGTCGTCCACGACCAGGATCTTTCGACCCGCGAGGCCCGGGGGAAGACTGCTCATCGGGCTTTCATTCTAGCGAGAGCGGCGCGCCGGTCAGCACGACGACGGCGGCGGCCATCTCCCGCGTATGGGTGATCGTGACGTGCGCTCCCGTGACGCCGAGGCGCGCCCCGTGGAGGCGCGCCCGCCCGAAGAGGGCGAGCCGGGGCGGCCCTCCCGGGCTGCGGACGATAGCGAGCTCGCGAAACGCGACGCCGCGCATTCCCGTTCCGAGCGCCTTCATCGCCGCCTCCTTCGCCGCGAAGAGTCCCGCGACGTGCTCCGCATACGCCGGCGACCCGGGGAGCCGGCGGACCTCGCCCGGCCGGAAAAGCCTCTCGGCGAAACGCGCTCCGTGGCGTTCGATCGCGCGCGCCACGCGCGGAATCTCGCAGAGATCGACGCCGAGTCCGACCACTCCCGATCCCGGAGGAAGACCGTCCTCCGGCCCGACGCGGTCGCTCATGCGGGTTCCCGCGGGGCCGGCGAAGGAGCATCGCTCCGCGGCTCGCGCGACTCGCGTCTCCATGCCTCGATCTCGGAAGCCGCGGCCCAGAGGTGCAGGAGCCCGAGGCCGAGAAGGAAGCTCCGGAAATAAGGCGATTCGAGGAAGGGACGCGTTCGTTCGGGGGACCGCCCGACGACGCGCACCATCCAGTACCGGCCCCAGGGTGCGAGTGTCAGGAAGGCGCCGGCCTCGAGGGCATAGATGACGAAGAGGGCCCTGAGAAGCCGGCTGCCGGTTCGTGCCACCCCCGGATTGTAGAGGGAGGTCGCCGGTGGGTCAGGCGCGGCGGTAGGCGGCGCTCTGAGTCGTGCCGTCCAATGTCCGAAGGGCGCCTTCGCGCCGCGCCGGGGGAGCGGCGGGCGCCGCCGGCTGAGGTGCGGGGGCCGGTGCGGATTGAGGCGCCTCGCGGGGAGCGGGCGCGGATTCCCGGGCCTGGGGCGCCTCGCGCGAGCGCTCGATCACGCGGGGCTGCGGTGCGCGCCATCCCGAGTCGTCGTGGCGGGCCGGCCGGTCCCCCTCGGCGCGCCGCGGGATCGGTGCGGGGGCCGGCGAGGAAGGGGAGCGCCAGCCTTCGTCGCGAAGACTCGGCGACGTGCCCGAATTGCGGGAAGAAGACGCCTTTTCGCGGCGCACCGGTGTCTCGGCCTGAGTCGTGCCGCGCGCGAATCCCCGGTCGGTCGCCTGGCGCCAGGAGTCCGCGGGCGCCGAGCGGTCCGCGCGGCGCGGAACCTCCGCAGGCTTCTGGCGGTAGGCGGGATCCTGGCCGACGCGCACGACGGTCCTCTTCAGCTCCTCTTCGGCGGCGGGCGAAAGCGTGCGTTCGCGGCGCAGGACCGCCGTCAGGCCCTCGCTCACGGGAGCCTGGCGAACGCTCTCGGCCCCGGGCCCGCGACGAATCGCGTCCTGGATCGACGCGGCCGGGTTGCTGCCGCGCTCGAAGTGGAGGGGAGTCGTCGCGATCACCCCGATCTCGCCCGGCCGGAAGTTCACGCGGTCCCCGCGCACGATGTCCCGCGCCGGATCCAGCCGCACGGCGATCCGCCCGGACGGCACGTAGTTCCAGCCACGCGGATCGATCTGCGAGACCGCGACGCGCCCGCGAAGGTGGGGGTAGACGGGAACGCGTCCGCCGCCGACGTTTATGCGGGCATGCCGGGAACGGGAATAGGGTTCCCATGAGCTGTAGTACCCGATCGGGCACCAGCCGACCCAGCCCGGCGTGTAATCCCAATAGACCCACGCGGGTGAGTACTCGTTGCCCGGGCACCACATCCAGCCCAGCAGCGCATCGAAGACCCACGTCCCATAGTGATACGGGAGCCATCCCCATGGCTCCGAAGAGACCCACGTGAGACCCGACGGCGTCCACCGCCAGTAGCCGAGCGCATACGGCGTCCAGCCGGCGGCCACGCGCGGCCGCCAGCAGGTGCAGCCGCACGTCGTGGAGTACGTCCAGCCGCCCCAGTCGTCGAACGAGGCGTTGTCGTAGTCGTAGGCGAAGTCCGAGGAGACGTAACGGGTCGTGTTGCGGCTGTCGGTCCTCTCGCGCCGCTCCTCGACGAAGCGCGCGAAGCGGTCGCGCGGCGAAGCGGACACGTCCACCTCGACGTCGCTGTCGCCGCTCACGAACGCGTATTCGCCCGCGCGGACGAGGGCGCGCCCGCCCCGGCCCGCGACCTCGACCTTACCCGACAGGACGTAGATCTCCGTGCCGCGCCTGCCGGCGTCCACGCGGAACAGGGTGCGGGAAGGCGCGAGGATCGTCACGTCGTTCGTGTCGAGACGCAAGGCGCGCTCGCGCGTCGTGACGTCGCGCACCTCGACCGCCACCGTGCCGCGCGCGAGGAACAGGAGGTCCCGGTCGTCGTCGGATTCGTACGTGTGCGCCATCCGCTCGAAGCGGAAATCCGTGTACCCGTCCACGCGCACGACGTTGCCGTCCGCGAGCACGGCTTCCGCGCGCGACCCCACTCCCGTCACGAGGCTGTCGCCGGAAAGAACCGGCATGTTGATCCGGGCCGCCGAGTCGTCTTCGGCCTTCGAGATCAGGGAGACGTCGGGCTGCACATACGAGAGATACGTGTAGCCCTCCCGCTGGGCGTCCGCTCGGCCCGGCGCCATGGCCGCGACGAGAAGAGCGGCTGCGAGAGCGGACGGGGTGATCCTGCGGGCGTTCATGGCGAGCCTCCGGGCCATCCTATGCGACCTCCGTACCACGCATCGCAGCGCCTCTCTCGTCCCCCCGCGGGGACGCTTGACCGCGCCCGGGAAGCCATGCAATCTCGACGCGCTGGCCGATGCTCCTGAAAAGGGGAGAGGGGCCATCCCGTCCGCTGGAGTGCACGTGGCCATTCGAGAGATCGTCAAGTATGGGGATCCACGCCTCGTCGCGAAGAACCAACCCGTCGACCTGTTCGATGATCCCGCCCTCGCCGCCCTCCTCCAGGACCTGAAGGAGACGTGCTGGGCGGCGCCCGGCGTCGGTCTCGCCGCCCCCCAGGTTGGCGTGAACCTGCGTGTCGCGATCGTGGATCTCTCGGTCGGGAAGGACCCGTCCCAGGTCCTCGTTCTCGTGAATCCGGTCGTCGTGGACGCGCAGGGTCTCATCCGGGACGAGGAGGGCTGCCTTTCCTTTCCCGACATGGTGGAGACGGTCGAGCGGCCCGAGAAGGTGACCGTGGAAGCCCTCGACGAGCGCGGGAAGAAGCGGACGCTCGACGGGCGCGACCTTCTCGCGCGGGCTTTTTGTCACGAAATAGACCACCTCGACCAGCGGCTCTTCGTCGACCGGCTCTCGTCCTTGAAGAAGGGGCTTCTCCTGCGTCAGGTCATCAAGCGCCAGAAAAAAGGCACCTGGTAGACAGCGCCGCTACGCCGCTACGCCGCTACGCCAGCCACTACGCTCCGGCCTTCGCCCGCAGTTCGTCGATGAGGTTCAGCCGGTGCAGCGTCCGGCCGAGGTGCGCCGCGAAGGCTATGAGGTGCTCGAGCTCGGACGATTCGCCGGGCGGAGGAAGCGGTCCGCGCCGATAGAGGCGCAGGGTACCGAGGAGCTCGCGGCCTCCGAAAACCGGGGCGGCGGTGATGGTCCAGTCGGGGCTGACGTCGCCGGCGAGCCGCGGGGCGCGCCCCGTGCGCGGATCCTCCTCAAGGCCGAGCGTCGCGACGAACTCCGGAAGGCTCCCGCCCGGCCAGGCGCTGGAGGCCCCGACGAACAGCTCGACGTGGCCCGTGCGCCGAACGTGCAGCGTGACGCCGTCGGCGCCGAACACGGACGAGATCCGGTCGAGGATGGGGACGAGCAGGCGCGCCCGAAAGTCCTCGGCCGTGACGCCGTCCTCCTCGACCTTCGCGAAGATCTCCTGCTGCAGCTCGAGGATCTGGGTGCGGGCCGTGAGGGCGTCCAGGAGCTCCTTGATGCGGAGCGCGTTCTTCACGCGCGCCTTCAATTCGCGGGCGGAGAAAGGCTTCGTGACGTAGTCGTTCGCGAGCGCCTCGAAGCCCTGCAGGAGATCTTCCTCCTCGGTGCGCGCCGTCACGAAGATAACCTGCGTGCCCGCGGTCGCGGCCACGGTCTTGATCCGGCGGCAGACCTCGTACCCGGAGAGATCGGGCATGCGAACGTCCAGGAGGACGACGTCGGGCCGACGGGCGTCCACCTTTTCGAGGGCCTCGGTGCCGGACAGGGCGCTTTCGAAGTCGCAGCCGAGCTCGTAAGCGATGTACGACGCCACTTCGGCCTGGTACGGGTCGTCGTCCACGAGGAGGAGCAATGGGGGCGCGGCCGGCGATCGAAACATGGAGTTCGAGGATATCGCACTGGGGTCGAGGGGCCCTCGCTGGCGAAATCCCGGGCGGTCGTCGAGAATCGCCCGTCGTGAGCCTTCGCCTCTACAACACCATGAGCCGCTCCCTCGAGGAGTTCCGCCCCGTCCGCCCGGGAAAGATCGGCCTCTACACGTGCGGTCCCACCGTCTACAACCGGGTGCACATCGGCAACCTCAGGACGTTCGTCTGGGAAGACGTGATGTGCCGCGTCTTCCGCGCCCTCGGCTACGAGACGACGCAGGTGATGAACCTCACGGACATCGACGACAAGACGATCCGGGGCGCCGTGGCCGCCTCTCTGCCGCTTCGCGCGTTCACGGACCCGCACATCGCGACGTTCTTCGAGGACCTCGGGACGCTCGGCGTCGTGCCGGCGGCGCTCTATCCGCGCGCCACCGAGCACATCCCCGAGATGGTCACGCTCGTCAAGCAGCTCGCCGCCCGCGGGCACACGTACGAGAGCGACGGTTCGGTCTGGTTCCGGATCTCGACGTTTCCGGGCTACGGGAAGCTCTCGAAGATCGACCTCACGGCCGTGAAGCGCGGCGCGCGCGTGGCCGACGACGAGTATGAGAAGGAAGACGTGCGCGACTTCGCGGTCTGGAAGGAAGCGAAGGAGGGCGAGCCCGAGTCCGCGACATGGACCACACCGCTTGGCCGCGGGCGGCCCGGCTGGCACCTCGAATGCAGCGCCATGGCGATGAAGTACCTCGGCGAAACGCTCGACATCCACACGGGCGCCGTCGACAACATGTTCCCGCACCACGAGAACGAGATCGCGCAGAGCGAAGGCGCGACCGGAAAGACGTTCGTCAACTTCTGGCTCCACGCCGAGCACCTCCTTGTCGACGGCGAGAAGATGTCGAAGAGCAAAGGGAACTTCTACACGCTTCCCGACCTCCTCGAGAAGGGCTTCTTTCCGCGCGCGATCCGGTACCTCCTCATTTCGGTCCCGTATCGGATGAAGCTCAACTTCACCTTCGACGGACTCAAGGCCGCGACGTCGGCTGTGGAGAGGCTGGAGTCGCTCGACCTGCGCCTTCGGGAGAATATTTCTTTGAAGGTGAACACGCCCGAGGCAGCGGGCGGGGGCTTCGCGGAGCGAGTGTCGGCGGCGCGCCGGGCGACGTTCGATGCCCTCGAAGACGACCTGAACACCGCCGGTGCCCTGGGCGCCCTCTTCTCGTTCGTGAAGGCGACGAACGTCGATCTCGAGGCGGGGCATCTCTCCGCGTCGGACGCGACGGCCGCGCGAGGTTTACTACGAGAGATCGCCGGCGACATCTTCGGCATCATTCAGGGCACCGCCGCTGCCGAGGCGGTGGACCTCTCCCCCGATGTCGACGAGACGTGGATCGACGCGCGCATCGTCGCCCGCAAGGCAGCCAAGAAGGCCCGGGATTTCGGGGCCGCCGATGCGATCCGCGACGAGCTCCTGGGCAAGGGAATCGTCCTCGAGGACACACCCCAGGGCGTACGCTGGAAGAGGAAGCCTTGACACGGGCGCGCGACTTCGGGTCTACTCCAGCCGTTATGATTTTCGTTGCGCGCCACTGGCACGTGCATCACAGCTGAGCCGGCCGCGCTTCGCGCCGCCGGCCCATTGAGGTCCGGAGGCGCGCGGGTTTTCCAACGAGTACCCCCAACCCCCTCCGGCCCGGAGGGGGTTTCGTTTTGGTCCTGACCGCTGGGAAAACGCTTCTCGTCGCGTCCTTCGCGCCGGCTTCGAACGCCGAGGCGCTAGGGGAGCGCGCGGCTCTCGCCGATCTGCCTCCTTCGGCCGCGGTGGAGCTGCGCCTGGACGCGATGACCGAAGAGCCCGCGTTCGGCGCGCTGCGCGCGTGCTTCGAGGGTCGGACGCTGATTGCCACCGTCCGATCCGCTGCTGAAGGAGGAGCCTTCCGGGGCAGCGAGGAAGAGGAAAAGCGCCTCCTCGGAGCCGCACTGGCGGCGGGTTTCGATCTCGCCGACGTGGAATACCGCGGCGGGGTGCGTGCCACGCTGCTCGGTCTTCCGCCTTCAAAAGCAATTCTCTCTCTGCATGACACGGAAGGCATCCCTGCCGACGTGAACGCAGTCGTGGCCCGGATGCTCGCGACACCGGCGCGCTTCGTGAAGGTCGTGGCGACGGCGAACGATTCCGGCGATGCCCGCCGCCTTCTCGAGCTTCAGGCCGCGAACCCCGGGGGACGCCTCGCGACGTTCGGCATGGGCGAGGCCGGGATCGCCACGCGCGTCCTCGCGCCGTATCTCGGCGCGGCGCTCGCGTACGGCGCGCTCGTCCGCGGGCGCGCCACGGCACCCGGGCAGCTTCTCGCACGCGACCTCGCCGAAATCTACGGCGTCGGCCGCGCGCGAGAGGTTTCGCGGCTCTTCGCGCTTGTGGGCGGCGTCGTCTCCCACTCCCTCTCTCCGGCGCTCCACAACGCGAATTTCGAAGCTCTCGGCCAGGACGCGCTCTACGTTCCGTTCGCGATGCGGATGCTCGGGAGGGAGCTCGAGCCGCTCGTCGCCTCGCTCGATGCGCTCGGTCTTCCCCTCGCGGGCGCCTCGGTGACGATTCCGTTCAAGGAGGAGGCCGCGCTTCTTTCGGGCTCGGCCGAGGACGGCGAGAGGGCGGTCAACACGCTACTGAGGTCGAGCGCCCCGGGCCTGCCGCTCCGGCTGCGCGCGGAAAACACCGATCGTGCGGCATTCGAGGCCGTGATTGAAGATGGTGGCGTCGCTCTCGTCCTCGGGGCGGGCGGCACGGCGAGGATCGCCATGGATGTTCTTGGAAAGAAGAAATATGAAGTCTTTCTGATGAACCGAGGCGACGAGCGCGGCGCGGCGCTTGCGAAAGCCAAGGGCGCCCATTACCTTTCTCAGAAATCCCCAAGGGCCTTTCCTCAGCCGGATGTCCTCATCAATGCGACCCCGCTTGGTCTGAAAGAGGGCGATCCTCTTCCGTGCGAGCAGAGTCTTCTTCGCCCCGGGATGCTCGTCATCGACGCACCCTATCGGGCCGGCGGAACGGAGCTCGTCCGGGCGGCGCGCGCCGTGGGGGCCCGCGTCGTGGACGGCCAGACCCTGCTCCTGCTTCAGGCCGCGGGCCAGGCGACGCTCTTCACCGGGCGGGACACGAGCCCGCGAGAGCTGCTCTTGCGTCTCGCGCCGCGCCTTCGTTCCCTGTTTTCTTCCGTCGAGGAATTTCTCCCGTGAAGATCGAGCGGCCCGACCCGAATCTGCCGCGCGGCGTGCAGGCTTTTCTCTTCGACGCGGCCGAGCGCCGCCGTAAGGCGGAGGATTCCGTCGTGCGCAGGCTTCAGGACGCCGGTCTCCGCGAGGTGATCCTTCCCGTTCTCGATTTCGCGGCCCCCTATGCGGGCGTGACGGCCGAGGGAGACGAGCGCGTCTACCGGTTTCTCGACCGGCAGGGGAATACCCTCGCGCTCCGGGCGGACTTCACGCCGATGGCCGCCCGGGTCGTCGCGCCGCGGCTCGGCGCTCTCTCCGGAGCCGTCTCCCTTTTCTATCGCGGGGACGTCGTGCGCGACGAGGAGACCGGCGTCGGTCGCCGCCGCGAGTTCGCGCAGGTCGGCGCCGAGCGTTACGGCGACGGCCGCCCGGAGGCCGACCGCGAGATGCTCGCGTTGGCCCTCTCGTGCCTCGGCGACCTTCCGGCCACGCGCCTCAGGCTCACGCTCGGCTGGGCGGGCCTTCTCGAACGTCTGCTCACGACGCTCGCGCCGGGGTTCCGAGAGGACCGAGCGGACGGCGCGGCCGGACTCGCCGGGGCCGTGTCGGCCGCACGTGCCCGGCACGTCACGGAGCTGGAGACGCGGCTCTCTGCTGCGGGCGCCGCGCCGGTCGCCGCGGCCGAAGCCGCCCGGGCCCTCCTCGTCGGCTTCGAGCCCGCTTCGGATCTCTTCCGCCCGCCGGAGCTCGCGGGCGCGGCCGCGGAGCTCGCGCGCGCGGTCGCGATCGCGAAAGGCGCCCGGCCCGGCCTGTTGGTCGTCGTCGACCTCGCGGACGCGCCCCAGGCGCCGTATTACACGGGGCTCACGTTCAGCGTGGACGCCGCGAACGGAGGCGGCACGATTGCCGGAGGCGGACGGTACGACGGCCTCCTCGGGCGCTTCAGCGCGGCGGCTCCCGCACTCGGCTTCTGCATCGGCCTCGAGACTCTCGGTGCCGCCACGGAGGCCGGCGACACGGGCACGCGCCCTCTGCGGATCGCGGTGGGGAAGGGCCGGCTCCTGCCGAAGGCGCTCGAAGCGCTCCGTGCCGGAGGCGCCTCGTTCGGCGAGCCCGACGGCCGGCGCCTCCTCGTGCCCTCTGCGGACGGCGCGTTCGAGCTGCTTCTCCTCAAGGACGACGACGTCCCGACCTATGTGGCCCACGGCGGAGCCGACCTGGGGATCGTGGGCAGCGACCGGGTCGCGGAAAGCGGCGAGGACGTGACCTCTCCCGTGGAGCTTCCCTTCGGCGCCTGCCGCCTTTCCCTCATCGGCCGGGCGGGGGAGGCATTCCGCCCGAACGGCGCGCCCGTGCGTGTGGGCACGAAGTACCGCCGCCTCGCGGCCCGTTATTTCGACGAGCGGAAGATCGCCCACGAGATCGTCCCTCTCGCGGGTTCGGTCGAGCTCGCGGCCGCCCTGAAGCTCACGGACGTCGTCGTGGATCTCATCGAATCCGGGTCCACGATGGCCGCGAACGGCCTCGCCGAGATCGAAACCATCCTCACGAGCTGCGCGACGCTCATCCTTGGACGGGCTTCGCTCGTGGCCCGCCGGGCCGAGATCGCGGAGTTTGTCGAGCGCCTCAGGGTTCACGCGGAGGGGCGGGCATGATCAGGATCGACGACGCGGAGGCGCGCGCGGGAAAGAAGGAGCTGGAGATTCTGCTCGCGGGCCGCCGAGGAGCCGCTCCCGACTTCGCCACGCTGAAGCAGGTATTGCCGATCGTCGAGGACGTTTTGCGAAGAGGGAAACCCGCGCTTAGGAAATACGTGACGCGCTTCGACCCGCCGGCCGTCCGTCGCAACGCCCGTGTCGACGAGGAGTTCGCGCGCGCGTTCCGCGTCGCGCGGCGGCGCATCGAGGCCTATCACCGCAAGCAACTCGTCTCCATCTCCTCCGAGTTCTCGTTTCGGGATTCTCTCGGCGTCTCGTTCGTCGAGAAATCCGCGCCGTTCGACTCCGTGGGCGTATACGTGCCCGGAGGCCGCGCGTTCTATCCGTCCTCGCTCCTCATGGGGGTCGTACCCGCGCGCGTCGCGGGCGTGCGGCGAGTCGTTGTCGCGACGCCGCGCGGGGCGTGGGCGTCCAGCCCCGAGCTCCGCTGGGCGGCGGTCGAGCTGGGAGTCGACGAGGTGCTGCGCGCGGGAGGGGCTCACGGCATCGCCGGCCTCGTCTCCGTCTCCGGCGTCGCGAAGATCGTCGGTCCCGGAAACCGGTTCGTCGCGGCGGCGAAGCACCTCGTCTCGGGCCTCGTGGCGGTCGACATGCCGGCGGGCCCGTCGGAGGTCTTGATCGTGGTGTCAGCCGACGCCGACCCGGCTCTCGTGGCGGCGGATCTTCTCGCACAAGCCGAGCACGACCCCGACGCGAAGTGCCTGCTGTTTACGGACTCTCGGCGACTCGCAACCGCCGTGCAGGATGCAATCGCCTTGCAATTGGAGACGTTCGAAGAGACCGGTTCTTCGAAGGTGATGAGAGCGGCCCTGCGCCGCGGCGGGCGGGTCTTCCTATTCAAGGAAATCTCACGCGCCGTGTCCTTCGGTTCTGCATTTGCCGCCGAGCACGTCCAGGTGTTCGGAAAGGCCGCCGAACGCCTCTCGCCGCGGCTCCTTCCGACGGCCGGCGCCCTCTTCATCGGCGCGTCGACGCCGACCGCGCTCGGAGACTACGTTCTCGGCCCGAACCACGTGCTGCCCACCGGCGGCGCCGCGCGCAGCTTCTCGGGCCTTTCGGTGCGCGACTTCCTGCGCTGGGGCCGTTCGGTGAGCGCGCCCCCGAAAGCGGCGCGCCGCCTCGCGCCCAAGGCAGCGGTTCTGGCGCGATTCGAGGGCCTCGTGGCCCACGCGAGCGCGCTCGACCGGAGGGCCCGGTGACCGGCCGGCCCATTCCGGTCCGCGAGGAGATCCGGGCGCTGCGCGCGTATCGGCTCCGACTCGAGGACGCTCCGCCTCTCCGCGCGAAGCTGGACTTCAACGAGTCGCCGTTCGACGTGCCGGAGGAGATCCGCGCGGAGGTCCTCGGACGCATCGCCGCGAAGAGATGGGGCCGCTACCCGGAGTTCGGCGCCCCGCGCCTGAAAAAGGCGATCGCCGAGGCGATCGACCGGCAGCCCGAAGAGATCGTGGTCGGGAACGGGTCGGGTGAGGTGATTCTCGCGGCGGTCTCCGTCTTCGCGGGGGGCGGCTCTCTCGTCCTTCCGACGCCCACCTTCTCGCTCTACGGACAGATCGCGGCGATCGCGGCGGCTCGGATCGTGGAAGTGCCGCGCACGGGGCCGGACTTCGACGTCGCCCTGGAGGCGTTCCTCGCGGCGGCGGCGCAGCCGGGCGCCGTTCCCCTCGTCTGCTCGCCGAACAACCCGACGGGCGGCGTCGTGCGGCGGGAATTCCTGGAGCGGCTGCTGGAGGCCGCCCCCGTCGTGCTCCTCGATCAGGCCTACGTGGACTTCGCCGGGCCCGGCGACGACGCCCTTTCGCTCCTCGACTCCCGCCCGAACCTCGTCGTCTTCCGGACGCTTTCGAAGGCGTACGCGGCCGCAGGATTCCGGATCGGATACGCGGTCGCGCCGCCGGAGCTCGCCCGGGAGATCGAGAAGGCCGTCCTGCCGTTCAGCGTCGACCTCGCGGCCGAGGAGCTGGCGGTCGCCGTCCTTGCGCGTCCCGACGTCGCGCGTGCCCATGTGGGCGAGATCGTGGCCGAACGGGGGCGCGTGGCCGAGGCGCTCACGGCGGCCGGCTGCCTCGTGGCCTCGTCCTCCGCGAATTTCCTCTTCGTGCGGCCGCCGGGCGACCATGCGGGGCGCGTGCGCCGGGCGCTACTCGACAGGGGAATCCTCGTGCGCGACATGACGTCGGCGGCGCCCGGGCGCCTCCGGGTTTCGATCGGGTCCCGGGCGGAGAACGATCTCTTCCTCGAGGCGCTTGCGGAGGTTTTATGAGCCGGACCGGAACGGTCGAGCGGAAGACGAAGGAGACGTCGGTGTCCCTGTCGCTGACGCTCGATGGAACGGGGCGAACGGACGTGGAGACGTCCGTCGGGTTTCTCTCCCACATGCTCGAGACGATCGCGAAGCACGCGCGCGTCGATCTCACGGTCCGGGCGTCCGGCGACGTGCACATCGACGCCCATCACACCGTCGAGGACGTCGGCCTCGCCTTCGGCGAGGCGCTGGATCAGGCCCTCGGATCGCGCGCGGGAATCGAACGCTTCGGCGCGAGCCTCGTGCCGCTCGACGAGGCTCTCGCGCGGTCGGTCGTCGACCTCTCCGGCCGGCCGTACATCGTTTTCGAGTCGGTGGTCGACAAGGAGCTCCTCCTCGTCACGAGCGACTTTCCGTTCGCGCTCGTCGAGGAATTCTGGAAGTCCGCCGCGTTCCGGGGCAAGTTCAACCTCCACGTGGACGTGATCCGCGCCCGGAACGGCCATCACGCTGCCGAGGCGGTCTTCAAATCGGCCGCTCGGGCGCTGCGCCAGGCCATGGCGATCACGGGTTCCGAGGTCCTCTCGACGAAGGGGACGCTGACGGCATGAGCGAAGCTTCGGCGCCGGCGGTCACGCTCGTGGACTATGGGGTCGGTAACACGGCCTCCGTCGTTCGCGCGTTCCGCCGGCTCGGCGCCGAGGTGGACTTCACGGCTGATCTCGACCGGGTGGCGTCCGCCCGCCGCCTCGTTCTGCCCGGCGTCGCCGCGTTCGCCCCGGCGATGAACCGGTTGCTCGAGACCGGCCTCGAATCGGCCGTGCGGGCCGCGGTGAAGCGGGGCGGACGCCTCCTCGGGCTGTGCCTGGGGTTCCAGCTCCTCTTCGAGGAGAGCGAGGAACACGGCGTTCACAGAGGACTCGGCCTCGTGCCGGGCCGGGTCGGCCCTTTTCCCGGTGGCGTGCGAACGCCTCACGTGGGCTGGAACCAGCTCCTCGCGCGCCGTTCGGACGGTTTCGTCGAGGGGCTGGCGGAAGGGAGCTTCGTCTACTTCGTGCACTCCTACCGTCCCGAGGGCACCGAAGCCGCCGACGTGGCCGCGGCCTGCGACCACGGCGGAGAGTTCCCGGCGATCGTGCAGCGCGGGAACGTCTGGGGCTGCCAGTTCCACCCGGAGAAGTCGTCGGAGAACGGCCGGCTCCTGCTCTCGAATTTCCTCCGGGAGGACGCGGCGTGAGCGGCGGCCGGCTCGCGCTATGGCCCGCGATCGACCTCATGGGTGGACGCGTGGTCCGGCTGCTCCAGGGCAAGCGCGAGGCCGTTACGTTCTACGACGAGCCGCCGGCCGAGGCCGCGAAGCGATTTGCGGCGGAAGGCGCCGACGGCATTCACGTCGTGGACCTCGATGCCGCTTTCGGAGCGGAAAACAACCGGAACAACCGGAAAGAGATCGACGAAATTCTTTCTGTTTCGGAGGCTTTCGGGATGGCAGTGCAGGTTGGGGGAGGTTTCCGGTCGCAGGAGGCAGTGGAAGATTTCTTAGAAGGGGTGAGTACCGCTCGGGCTGTTGTCGGCAGCTTGCCATTCCTCGACCGCCCCGCCTTCATTCACCTTCTAAGAAAATCTTCCTTTCCTTCTCTGGCGTCCCGCATCGTCGTTGCCCTCGACTGCAAGGATGGCCGCCCGACGGTGCGCGGGTGGACCGAGGACGCGGGAGCGGGCGACGCCGTGTCGGTGGCCCGTTCGTTCGCCGCTCTCGGCGTCGGTACGTTGCTCGTCACGGACGTCGCGTGCGACGGAGCGATGACGGGCCCGAACCTCGGACTTCTCTCCGCCGTGCGCGCCGTGTTCGCGGGCGAGATTCTGGCGTCAGGCGGCATGCGCGGCGAAGAAGATCTCGCCGCCGTCGACCGCGCGCTCGCGGGCGGGCCCCGCGGCGCCATCTTCGGCCGCGCGTTGCACGGCGGAGCCACGACCGTGGCGAAGCTCAAGGCGGCGCGGGATCTCGGGAGGTCTTCATGACCCTCGCCGTGCGCGTTATTCCGTGCCTGGACGTCGCGGACGGCCGCGTCGTGAAGGGCGTCTCGTTCGAGCACCTCCGCGACGCGGGGGATCCGGTCGAGGCGGCCGCGCGCTACGAGGCCGAGGGGGCCGACGAGGTGGCCTTCCTCGACATCGCGGCCGCGCAGGAGAAGCGGGGGACGCTCGTGGAGCTCGTGGGGCGCGTGGCCGAGGCGCTGTCGATTCCCTTCACCGTGGGCGGCGGCGTGCGCTCCGTGGAGGACGCGGACGCACTCCTGAGAGCCGGCGCCGACCGGGTCACGGTGAACACGGCCGCGGTCGAGGACCCCTCCCTTATCACGCGCCTCGCCGAGCGCTTCGGGGCGCAGTGTGTCGTCGTCGCGATCGACGGAAAGCGGCTGCGCGATCCGAACGGGCTCGCGGTGATGCGCGTGACGACCCATGGCGGGAGGCGTCCGGTCGACCGCACGGTGACGTCCTGGGCGGCCGCGGCGGCCGCGGCGGGTGCCGGAGAGATCCTGCTCACGTCCGTCGACGCGGATGGCACCTTGGCGGGGTTCGATCTCGAAATGCTGCGCGCCGTGCGCTCCGTCGTCGACGTGCCGGTCGTGGCCTCGGGAGGCGCGGGCCGGCTCGATGATTTCGCGAAGGCGGTTCTCATCGGGGGCGCCGACGCCGTGCTCGCGGCATCCGTCTTCCACGACCGTCTCTTCACGGTCGGCGCGGTCAAAGAGGCGATGCGGCGGGCCGGCCTCCCGGTGCGTCCCGCGCCGGCCCACGCGCGCACGCTGCTTCCCCGCTACGACCAGAACGGGCTCGTTCCAGTGATCACGCGGGACGTTGCGACCGGCAAAGTCCTCACGCTCGCGTGGGCGAACGCGGACGCGATCGCGAAGACGCGCGAGACTGGCCTCGCGCATTTTTACAGCCGGTCCCGGAAGGCGCTGTGGCGGAAGGGGGAGACCTCGGGGAACATCCAGCGCGTCGCGGGAATTTCCATCGACTGCGATGCCGACGCCGTGCTGTACGACGTGCGCCCGTCTGGTCCCGCCTGCCACACGGGAGCGGAATCGTGCTTTACGCGCGTGGAGAGCTTCGACGCGGTCGACCTTCCGGAGGCGACCTCTTTGGACGCCGATGGGCTCGACCTCACCGAGCTCTTCGCCGTCGTGAGGGACCGGAAGGAGTCGCCCGTCGCGGGCTCCTATACGAACAGGCTCCTCGACGACGGGGTCGCGCGCATCGCCCAGAAAGTGGGGGAGGAAGCCGTCGAGACGGCGCTCGCGTCGGTGACGGGCGACGGCAACGCCCTCGCGGGAGAGGCGGCGGATCTTCTCTATCATCTCGTGGTCCTTCTCACGGCGCGCGGGGTCGCGCCGGGCGATGTCGCCGCGAGACTCGCCGAGCGCCGAGGCGCCGCCAGGCGCGAGAAGCCGTGAAGCGCCTCCATCGCCTCGTCGTGGTCGAGCGGCCGGCGGACCTCACGACTCCGGTGGCCCTCATGCGCGGCCTTCTCGCGGGAGACGGGCCGTGCTTCCTTCTCGAATCGGTCGAGGGCGGCGACCGCGTGGCGCGGTGGTCCTTTCTCGGGGCGTCGCCCTCGGGAGAGATCTCCGGCCGGGATACGGACCCGTTCGCCGCCCTCAGGGCGCTGCCTCGCGACGAGGCCGCGAGCGGGGAAGACGACCTTCCGCCCTTCACCGGAGGAGCGGTCGGGTACGCGGGCTACGACGCCGTGCGGCGCCTCGAGCGTCTCCCGGCGACGAACCCCGACCCGATCGGACTGCCGGACGCGTGGTTCGGGATCTTCGACGCGGTCATCGCCTTCGACCACGTGCGGCACCGCCTCCTCTTCGTGACGCACGCTGCGAATGGCGACGAAGCCTCCGCGCGCTCCCGTCTGAAAGCGCTCGAGAAGCGGGCGCTCACCCGGAGCGGCAAAACGCGCTCAAAGCCTCTGTCTCCTCTTACTTTCGAAGAATCTTCTCCCCGTGCTTTCTACCTCGCCGCGGTCGAGCGAGCGAAAGAGCACATCCGCGCGGGCGACGTCTTCCAGGTCGTCCTCTCGCGCCGCTGGTCCGCGCCCTTTGACGGCGACCCGTTCGCGGTCTACCGGGCGCTGCGGTCTATCAGCCCGTCGCCGTACCAGTACTTCCTGAGGACGCCGGACGGCACGATCTTCGGGGCCTCGCCCGAGCGTCTCGTGCGCGTCGCGGCGGCCCCCGGCGGCGCAATCGTGGAGACGATCCCTCTCGCGGGCACCCGCCCGCGCGGCGCGACGCGTGAAGAAGACCTCGCGCTTGAGAAGGAGCTCCTCGCCGATCCGAAGGAGCGCGCGGAGCACGTGATGCTCGTGGATCTCGGGAGAAACGACCTCGGCCGCGTCGCGAAGGCCGGGAGCGTGCGCGTGAAAGACTTCTTCCGCGTCGAGCGCTATTCCCATGTCATGCACATCGCCTCGCGCGTGACCGGCGTTCTCGCCGAGGGGAAGGACGCCGTCGACGCCCTAGTGGCGACGTTTCCGGCCGGGACGCTGACGGGAGCGCCCAAAATACGCGCGATGGAGATCATCGAGGACCTCGAGCCGGTGAGGCGCGGAGCCTACGGCGGCACAGTGGGCTACCTCGACTTCGCAGGAAACCTCGACGTGGCCATCGCGATCCGGACGGCCGTCGTCGCGAACGGCACTCTCCACGTGCAGGCCGGCGCCGGCATCGTCGCCGACTCGGACCCGGAGGCCGAAGCCACCGAGTGCGAGAACAAGGCGCGCGCTCTCATGCGTGCGGTGGAAGAGGCGGGGACGTACCGATGATCCTCGTCGTCGACAACTACGACTCCTTCACCTACAACCTCGTCCAGATCCTCTCCATGTTCGACGGCGACGTGCGCGTCGTACGAAACGACGCGCTCACCGTGGACGCGGTCCTTGCCGCGAAGCCGGATCGGCTCGTCGTGTCTCCGGGGCCGGGCCGGCCGGAAGACGCGGGAATCTCGTGCGAACTGATCCGCCGGAACGACCGCATCCCGCTGCTCGGCGTCTGTCTCGGCCATCAGGCCCTCGGGGCCGTGTTCGGCGGAACGGTTTCCCGCGCGCCGGTCCTCATGCACGGCAAGACCTCGGAAATCGCGCACGAGGGGACGGGGATCTTCGCGGGGCTCCCGAACCCTTTCACGGCCACGCGATACCACTCCCTCATCGTGGAGCGGGATTCGGTTCCGGCGGCGCTCAGGATCACCGCCACGACCGAAGACGGGCTCGTGATGGGCCTCGCCCATCGGACTCTCCCTCTCGTGGGCGTGCAGTTCCATCCCGAGTCGATTCTCACGAAGGAGGGGGAGCGGCTCCTGAAGAACTTCGTGGACGGGCGGCTCGCATGACGACGGCCGTCCACAGTGCGCTCCGGACGGTGGCGCGCGGCGCGCGGCTGACGCGAGCGGAAATGCGCGCCGCCGTGTCGGCGCTTCTCGACGAGGACGTCCCCGGGGCGATCGTGGGCGGCCTCCTCGCGGCGCTCGCGGCCCGAGGCGAAACAATCGAGGCCGTGGCGGGCGCCGTGGACGTCCTCCGGGCGCGAGCGATGCGGCCGCCCGTGGATGAGGCGCTGGCCGCCCGCTCCATCGACGTCTGCGGAACAGGGGGCGACGGGCTCGGCACCTTCAACGTCTCGACCGCCGCCGCCTTCGTCGTCGCGGGCGCGGGGACGCCCGTCGCCAAGCATGGGAACCGCGCCGTCTCCTCGGCCTGCGGCTCGGCCGACGTCCTCGTCGCGCTCGGCGTGGACATCGAGATGCCTCCGGGCCGCGCCGCCGAGGCGCTCGCGCGCGCGAACGTCACGTTCTTCTTCGCGCCGCTCTACCACCCCGCGATGAAGAAGGTCGGCCCGATCCGGCGCGAGCTGGGAGTCCGCACGGTATTCAACCTCGCCGGACCCCTTTCGAATCCCCTCGGCGTCACCCGGCAGATCGTCGGGGTGGATCACCCCGAGCGGGTCCCCGTGATCGCGGGGGCCCTCGCGGAGCTCGGCACCGAGCGCGCGCTGGTTTTCTCTCACGAGACCGGCGGCGACGAGCTGCTGCCCTTCGGGCGCACGTTCGCGGCGGACGTGCGCGGTCCCCATGTCCAGCTCCTCGAGCTCTCCGCCCTGGACTTCGGCCTCGAGGAGGGGAGCCCCGATCCCCTGAAGGGCGGGGATGCCGGCACGAACGCGGAGATCCTGCGCGCGATCCTCGGCGGCTTCCGGCGCGACGCGCGGGACGTCGTCCTGATGAATGCCGCCGCCGCGCTCGTCGTCTCGGGGCTGGCCGCGGACTACCGGGAAGGCGTCGCGCGGGCGGCGCGATCGATCGACGAGGGGAAGGCCCGGGAAGCGCTCGATGCGCTCGTCCGGATCTCGAAAGGGGGCGCCTCGTGAACGCGCCCGAGAGGAAGATTTCTTTGAAAGGGAAGAGGGCGTGAGCGGCTCGATTCTGGGGGAGATTCTCGCCGCCAAGAGGCGCCGCATCGCGGCGGGCGAGTTCACGGCCGAGACCGCGCGCGCGCGATCTCGCGCCGGGGCAGGCCTGTTCGCCGCTTCGCCGGATGGCGCATCCTTCACTGCGGCCCTCTCTTCCTCTTCGAATTCCTTTTCTAAGCAGAATCTTCTGCTTTCTTTTCTTTCTGAAATAAAGCACCGCTCTCCGAGCGCGGGGCTGATCCTTCCCGACGCGTCCTCGCGAATCGAATCCGTCGCGTGCGCCTATCGCCGCGGCGGGGCGTCGGCCCTCTCCGTCGTCATCGAGCAGGACTTCTTCGGCGGCGATCCGTCGTGGCTGCCCCGTGCGAAGGCGGCGTCGGGGCTGCCCGTTCTGATGAAGGACTTCGTCGTGGACGAGGTCCAGCTGGACTTCGCCGCGGCCCTCGGCGCTGACGCGGTGCTGCTCATCGTGTCCGCTCTCGACGGCGAGACGCTCTCGCGGCTGCATGGGGCCGCGCGCTTCCGCGGGCTCGCGGTCCTCGTGGAGGCGCACGACGAGACCGAGATCCGGCGGGCGCTGGCCGTGGGCGCGGAGGTCGTCGCGGTGAATGCGCGCGACCTCGGGACGTTTGCCGTCGACCTGCCCGGAATGGCCCGTCTCGGTGCGCTTCTGCCTCCGTCGGTCGTCCGCGTGGCCGAGAGCGGCATCAAGACCCGAGCGGACGTGGAGACCCTCTCCGCGGCGGGCTACGGAGCCTTCCTCGTCGGCGAAACGCTCCTCCGTGCTGCGGATCCGGCGCGCGCTCTGCGCGAGCTGCGCGGCGAGAACGCGACCGAGATCAAGATTTGCGGCGTCACGCGCGAAGAGGACGTCGACACGTGCATGGAGCTCGGCGTGGACTGGATCGGGCTCATCTTCGCGGCGCGATCGACGCGTCGGTTGACGCCGGAAAGAGGGATTTCTTTGAAGGAAAGAGCGCGGGCGGCCAAGGGTGTCGTGGCGGTTTTCGACGAGGAGACGTCCGAGGACGACGTCTTGAGCATCGTCAAACGTGTCTGCCCCGACGCCATTCAAATGCCGAACCCCCCTCTTCCCCTTCAAGAGAAATTCTCTTCGGTCCTTTCTTTCTGGAACACCATCCGCGTCGGACGCGATGACCTCGCGTATGTGGGAAATCGCACGGGCGCTGCACTCCACTTCGACACCTCCGTCGCCGGACTCTCCGGAGGGACGGGCAAGACCTTCGACTGGACTCTTCTATCCGCTGTCGATCGATCGCGCCCGGTGATTCTCGCGGGCGGCCTTAAACCCGAAAACGTGGCGGACGCCGTAAGGATGGTGAAGCCCGACGTCGTGGACGTGGCGTCGGGAGTGGAGTCCGCGCCGGGAATCAAGGATCGGGCGAAAATCGCCGCGTTCGTGAGGGAGGTCCGTGGTGTCTGAAGCGACTGGATCCAAATTTCGCCCGCCCGAGGCGGACGCTCAGGGGCGCTTCGGGGCGTTCGGGGGGCGCTTCGTCCCGGAGACGCTCATGGCGCCCCTCGAGGAGCTGACGCGCGCCTACAAGGACGCTCGCCGCGATCCCGCTTTCCGGCGCGAGCTGGATGGACTCCTGAAGACATACGCGGGCCGGCCGACGCCCCTCACGTATGCGAAGCGCCTGTCCGAGAGTCTGGGCGGCGCGAGGATCTTTCTGAAGCGCGAGGACCTCCTCCACACGGGAGCGCACAAGATCAACAACGCGCTCGGGCAGGCCCTCCTCACGAAGAGGATGGGTAAGACGCGCGTCATCGCGGAGACCGGCGCCGGACAGCACGGCGTGGCCGCGGCGACGGCGTGCGCCCTCCTCGGCCTCGAGTGCGTCGTCTACATGGGAGCCGTCGACATGGAGCGGCAGGCGCTGAACGTCTACCGGATGAAGCTGCTCGGCGCGACGGTCGTGCCCGTGACGGGCGGCACGCGCACGCTCAAGGACGCGATCAACGAGGCCATGCGCGACTGGGTCGCGACGACCGCGACGACGCACTACATTCTCGGGTCGGTTCTCGGGCCGCATCCGTTTCCGACCATGGTGCGCGATTTCCATTCCGTGATCGGGCGGGAGGCCCTCGCGCAGAGCCGCAAAGCCCTCGGAAAGCTACCCGACCTCCTCGTCGCGTGCGTGGGGGGGGGCTCGAACGCGATCGGCCTCTTCCGGGAATTCCTGCCGTTCCCGGGCGTCGAGATGGTCGGCGTCGAGGCCGGGGGGCGCAGCCTCGCGCCCGGCGAGCACGCGGCCCGTTTCGGGCCGGGTTCCGTCGGCGTCCTCCATGGCACGCGCACTCTCATCCTGCAGGACGCGGACGGACAGGTGCTCCCGACGCATTCCGTGTCCGCGGGTCTCGACTATCCGGCCGTGGGACCCGAGCATGCGCGCCTCGCCGAGCTCGGACGGACCCACTACGTCTCCGTGAGCGACGAGGCGGCGCTCGCGGCGTTCCACCGCCTCGCCGAGACGGAAGGGATCATCCCGGCCCTCGAGACGGCGCACGCCGTGGCCTGGGCCATCGAGGAGGCGCGCCGCCGCCCGAAGAGCGCCACGATTCTCGTGAATCTCTCCGGCCGCGGCGACAAGGACGTCGTCTCGGTGGCGCGGCGCGAGGGCGTGGAACTTTGAATCCTGTGAATCGAATTGGGCGGGCCTTCGCGAAGGCTCGGGCCTCCGGACGGGCGGCGCTGATCGTCTTCGTCGAGGCGGGCGATCCCGATCTCGGCACGACCCGCCGGCTTCTTCCGGAGCTCGCGGAGGCGGGGGCCGACGTGATCGAGCTCGGGATCCCGTTCAGCGATCCGCTCGCGGACGGGCCCGTGATCCAGCGCGCGAGCGAACGCGCGCTCGCCGCGGGAACGACGCTTGGAGGCGCGCTCGGCGTCCTCGCCGAGCTGCGCGCCGCGCGCTTCGCGACGCCCGTCGTGATCTTCAGCTATGCGAATCCGATCCTCGCGATGGGGGAGGCCGAGTTCGCGAACCGGGCGGCGGAGGCGGGCGCGGACGGCGTTCTCGTGACCGACCTCCCGCCGGAAGAGGGCCGCCCCTTCGCGTCGGTTCTGAAGAGCGCGAAGCTCGATCCCGTCTACCTCGTCGCGCCCACGTCGCCGGACGAGCGCATCCGCAGGGCCGGGTCGCTCTCGCGCGGCTTTCTCTACGTCGTATCGCGGGCGGGCATAACGGGCGCGCGCGCGGCCCTGCCCGAGGGGCTCCTTGCTCTCGTGTCTCGCGTGCGGCAGCAGGTGCCGCGTCTCCCGGTCGCGGTGGGCTTCGGCGTCTCGACGCCGGAGCAGGTCGGAGAGGTCGCCTCACTTGCGGACGGCGTCGTCGTGGGGAGCGCGGTCGTGGCCGCGATGGAAGCGGCCCGCGCGGCCGGCCGGGATCCCGTCGAAGCGGCGGCCGCCTTCGTCCGCGCCCTCGCGGCGGCCACGCCGAAAGGCTGACGTGTCCGGGGACGACCCGGGGCGGTCTTCCCGGATCTCGAGGGCCGGCCGCAAGGCCCTCGCGGCGCACCCCCTCACGCCGCGGCATGCGGCGCTGCGATGCCTCGAGGATCTCCTGTGGCGCGACCTGCTGGACGTCGGCCGCGAGGCGCGCACGCCTCCGCCCGTGCGGGCCGCGGCGAACCGCAAGCTCGAAGAGGCGCTCCGGTTTCTCGCCATCGGCGAGAAGATCGCGGTGGCCCGGTTCACGTCGTCCGCGCTCTTTCCGGCTCTCCTCGACGAGCCGGACATCCGCGTTCTCGAGGCGGTCCTCGCGAACTCGAGGCTCACGACCGAGGACCTTCAGCGCTGGCTCGCCACGGGGCATCCTCGACCGGAAGCGCTCGCTTTTCTCGCGCGCGACCCGCGCTGGGCGAGCCGGCCCGCGATCCGGATCGCGCTTCTGACGCATCGCGCGACGCCCCGCTCAGCGGCGCTTTCGCTCCTGACGTCGGCCTCGCGCGGCGAGTGGCGGCGGCTCGCGGAAGACCCGAACGTCGACGCTCTGCTCTCCGCCTGTGCGCGAGATTTGCTCGAAAACGGCCCCTAGTCCGTTGACAGGAGCGGTAAGTCATCTTAAGCTAACACGTTACGGGGATTCGGGTGACTGCGGAGACTGCTCAGGAATTCGGCGAAGAACTTCGCCGCGAACGCGAGCTTCGAGACGTGAGCCGGGAACAACTCTCGGCCGCAACGAAGGTTTCGATGCGGCACATCGCCGCGCTCGAGTCCGGCCGTTACGAGCAGCTTCCGGCCGGCGTCTTCTCGAAAGGCTTCGTGAAGGTGATCGCGCTGCATCTCGGTCTCGATGCCGAGCGCGCCGTCGCCGCCTTCCGGCACGTGCACGCGGGCTGGGAAGAGGACTGGGCGAAGCGTCAGCGCCAGGCGCCGACGAGCACGGCCGGTCTTCGCCTCTCGACGCCCCGGCGGGCAGTGTCGTCCTCGACGACGCTCCGCGGGATCGCCATCGCGCTGGTCCTCGCCGCCGTGACGGGCGCCGCGGCGTTCCTCAGGTCGCGCGGCGTTGAGCGCCGCGGTCCTGCCGCCTCGGCGGCCCCGGTCGCGCGCACCGAGAGCGGCCCGGCATCCCTGGCGCTTCCGCCCATGGTTGCGGCCGCGACGGTGGCCCTGCCGGCGGGCACCTCTCTGCCGAGCGCCTTCTCCTCCGCGGCCCCGTCGCCTGGGAGAACGCTTTCCCTCACCTTTCGTGACGAGTGCTGGGCCGAAGTCCTCGTGGACGGAAAGCTCGTCGTGCGCGGGCTCTTCCCGAAGGGTTCGCGCCGCGAGTTCTCGAATGGCGGTACGTTCACGCTCACGCTCGGAAACGCCGGCGCGGTCGACGTCGTCGTGGACGGTCGTTCCCTCGGCGTGCTGGGCGGCGACCACGAGATCGTCAAGAACTACGTCATCGACGCGGCCCGGAAGGGTTGACCCGGGCGGAGCGCCGAAGGACCGGGCGTAAGCTCGACCCGTGACCGACGCCGCCCCCGAAAGTGACCTCCTCGACCAGATCGAGCGGGGCGAAGCCGCGGCGCAAATTCTCGATTTCGCGGCGCGGGGGATGGTCCCCCTGCCCCCCGAAGAGCTGGTCCGCGCGATCGCCAGCATCATGGCGTCGGGCGACGTCCGCCTGGCCGCCATCGCGGCGGAGTCCTTCAAAAAATTCGACGCAGGGTCGCTGAAGAGCGCTGTTCTGAGCCCGGGGGTTCGGGCCGAGCAGCTCGCCGCCGTGGCGCAGCACACGGAGGACGCGTCTGTGTTGGAACCCCTCATACGGCACAAAGCCGTTTCGAACGAGACTCTGGCCTGGCTCGCCGAACGCGTGGACGCTCCGCTCCAGGACATCATCGTCACGAACCAGACGCGGCTGCTCGCGGCTCCGGTCATCGTCGAACGACTCTTCGAGAACCCGAAGCTCTCGCCCGAGATCCGGCGCCGGGCGGACGAGTTTCTCGAGGAGTTCTTCCTCAAGCAGGAGCGCGAGCGGGACGCCGCCGGGGAAACGGAGGAAGCGGTCGAGGCGGAAGGCCCGGCGGCGCCGGGCCCGGCAGCGGAAGTGGACGAGGCGGGGCTCACCGAGGCCGCCAAGCGGAGCCTCTTCGCGCGGGTCGCGACGATGACCGTCGTCCAGAGGATTCACCTCGCCTACCGCGGCAACAAGGAGGAGCGGATGTTCCTCGTGCAGGACCGCAACCGGCTCGTCTCGGCCGCGGTCCTGAAGTCTCCGAGGACCCGGGATGGCGACGCCGAAACCGTCGCGAACATGAAAAGCGTCTCGGAGGACGTTCTCCGGGGCATCACGTTCCGGCGCGACTGGATGCGCCACTACGGGATCATGCGGAACATCGTGAAGAACCCGAGATCGCCGATCGACGTCACGCTTGCGCTCGTCATTCGCCTCAATGCGAAGGACCAGAAGACTCTCGCGGGCGACCGAAACGTCCCCGAGGCCGTCCGGGCCTTCGCGCGCCGCGAGGTCTCCCGCCGGGAGACGTGATCCGGCTCACGGATTGTTTGAAATGGGGCCCCCGGTGTGAGAATCTGAAGCGTGCCGATAATGATCGTGCGGGCGGGGCGCCCCTCGAGGTTTCGTTGACGAGTTACTACGACGTGCTCGGGATTCCTCGCGACTCTTCCGAGTCGGAAGTCCGCGTGAAGTTTCGGCTCCTGGCCCGCGAGGGCCACCCCGACCGTTTCCGGGACATTGCCGAAAAGAAGGCCGCCGAGGAGCGCTTCCAGCTTCTGACGGAGGCGATGAACGTCCTCACGAATCCGGCGCGGCGCAAGGCCCACGACCTCGAGCTCGAGAAGAACCGCCCCCTGTCCCAGGATCCGGCGGCGCTCGCGCGCCTCTATCTCGCGAAGGGGGTCAAGGCCTATCGCGAGGGCAATTTTCCGAATGCCATCACGCAGTTCGACCTCGCCGTCAAGCATTACGACAAGGACGCAAAGGCGTTCCACTATCTCGCGCTCGCCTGTATGAAGGTCGTCGGACAGGTGCGCCGGGGCGTCGATGCCATCGAGGCGGCGATCAGGCTCGACGGCAACAACGCCCTCTTCCATCGCGACGCCGGCAAGCTCTTCATCCTGGCCGGACTGAATTCGAAAGCCGAGCGTCACCTCGAGCAGGCCCTCTCGTGGCTTCCCGAGGACGCCGAGACCCTGAAGCTTCTTCAGGACGTGCGCCCGAAAAAGGGGCCTAGTGGGGAACGCAAGACTCCGAGCGGCATCTTCGGGCGGAAGGGATAATCGCGGCGTGAGCGTCTCTGCATTCGGACTCACCGACGTCGGCCATAAGAGGCGACACAACGAGGATGCGTACCTCCTCGACGCCGAGCGCGGCCTTTTCGTCGTCGCCGACGGCATGGGGGGCCACGCGGCCGGCGAGGTCGCCTCGCGGATCACCGTCGAGGCGATCCAGGAGTACATCGCCGCCACCGAGGAGGAGCACGAGAGCTCGTGGCCCTTCGGCTTCAACAGCCGGGTGTCCGTCGAGGGAAACCGGCTGACGACGGCGGTCGAAAAGGCGAACGAGAAGGTCATGCGCGCCGTGCAGAACAAGCCCGAGCTGAAGGGTATGGGCACGACGGTCGTGGCGGCGCTCTTCGACGCCGATCGCGCCACGCTCGTCCACGTCGGCGACAGCCGCGCCTATCTTTTTCGCGACGGGGAGCTGCGGCGCCTGACGGACGATCATTCCTGGGTTCAGGAGCAGGTCAACGCCGGCATCCTCAGCGAGGACGAGGCGAAGAGCCACCCGCTCAAGAACGTCGTGACGCGCGCGCTCGGCGGCGCGGCACACGTCTCGATCGATCTCATCGAGGTTCCCGTGCGTCCGGGCGACCGGTTCCTGCTCTGCTCCGACGGCCTGACGGGCATGGTTCCCGACGAGGATCTCTTCGCCCACTTCCGCTCCGACGGGCTCATCGAGAAGACGGTGCGTCAACTGATCGACACGGCGAACGACCGCGGGGGCGTGGACAACATCACGGCGATCGTCGTCGAGGTCCTGGGCGACGCCGCGGGCAAGGACGAAGGCTCCGCCGGCACCGAGTCGATCCGGCGGCCCACCCCCACGTCCGGGGAGAGCACGGCCGTCAATCTCGAGCCGCCGGGAATGCCGCCCCACGATTTCGGCTCCGAGCCGAAGAGCTGATGCCCGTCTCCGGGCGCTGATCGCTCGCGTCGTCGCCGTTCCGCACGGGAAGCTCGCCGGTCTTCACACGAGCGAAGAATTCCTTCGTGGCCTGGCCGATCTCGATGCAGGCGAGCTCGCTGGGGTCGTCGAGGTACCAGTCGGCCGGCAGGTAGCGGCTGTAGGGCTCCTGGAGGAAACGGCGGCAGGCCAGGACGACGACGCCGGTATCGGTCCCGGACCGGATGAGGCGTCCCGCGCTCTGGACGACGCGCGTCATGCCGGGAATGACGTAGGCGTACTCGAACCCGCGCTCGAACCGTTCCTCGAAGTAGCGGCGCATGCGCTCCTGCTCGAAACGGACCATCGGCAGGGCGGGCGAGACCACGACGACGGCCTGGAGCATTTCGCCGGGATAGTCCACGCCCTCGGCGAAGGCTCCTCCGGAGACGGCGAAGACGAGCACGGGGGCGCCGCCGTCGCGCATGGCCGCGAGAACCGAATTCCGCTCCAGCTCGGTCGAGCGGTCGGAGGGACGAAGCACGCGGCGGCCCGGGAGCGCGGGCAGGTGGGCGCGCACCTCGTCGAGAAACCGGTACGACGGAAACAGGGCGAGCACGTTGCCTGGGCACGCCCGCGCCACGTCCGCGACGAGCGCCGCGAGGCGCGGGGCGCCGCGCCCGCGCGCCGCGTACGTCGTATCGATGTCCGGGGCGATGAAGACGGAACGGTTCTCCCGCGGGAAGGGCGAGGGCAGGCGGAGCACCGTCGTGCGGTCGGGATCCAGCCCGAGGAGGTCGCGGTAGAACTCCGGCGGGGAGAGCGTCGCCGACATCGAGACCGTCGCGGCGGCCGCGTTCAGCGTCTCGCCGAGGAGCTTCGACGGGTCCTTGCAGAGGATCGCGAGGCGCGCGCCGCTCCTTCCGCGCGCCGCGAGGACGTCGAAGGCGGGATCGGGCCGCCCCTCCGCGGGCTGCGCCCGCTTGCTCACGTCGTGGAAGCGCGCGAACGTGAAGTAGAGGTCGAGGACGGGATCGTCGGGCACCCGTTCGCCTCCGGCGCGCAGGTCCGCGAGGTGGCGCACGAGAAGCGACTCGAAGTCGAGCCGCAGGTCGTCGAGGCGTGCCTCGTCCAGCGTCACGAGGTCCACGGGCTCACTCTCCTCGTCCGAGAGGCCGGCGGCGGCGTCGGCGACGAGCCTGCGCAGGCGGCGCGCGGCCTCGCCCGCGTCCCACGCGGTCTTCGCGTTCGAGACGCCGATCCGCTTCTCGAGCGCCTGAAGCGCGGCGTCGGAAAGTTCGGGCGAGTAGTACCCGCGTCCGCGTTCCACGAGGTTGTGCGCCTCGTCCACGAGGAGGAACGATTGCGAAAGAACCGACGGGTCGCGCGCCCCCGCGAGCGCGACGACCGGGTCGAAAACGTAGTTGTAGTCGCCGATGACTACGTCCGCCTCTTCCGCGAGCTCGAGTGAGACCTCGAAGGGGCAGACGACTTCGTTGCGCGCCTCTTCGAAGATCGTGTCCGGGTCGAGGTGACGGTGGCTCTCGAGGAGCCGCTCGCGGAGGCCCGAGGCCTCCATCTTGGCGCCATAGTCCTTCGCGTACGCGCAGTGGTTCTCGTGGCAGAGGACGACGTCGTTCGCGCACATGCGCTCTTTCGCGCGGAGGCGCACGGAGCGGAACGACTCGCCGTCGATGGCCGCGAGCGTCTTCATGTAGATGTCCTGCTGCGTCGTCTTGGCCGTCAGGACGAAGAGGCGACGGTGGGATTCGAGAGCGCCGACGAGGAGGGGAAAGAGGGCGGCGGCGGTCTTTCCGATCCCGGTCGGGGCCTGGGCGAGAAGGTGTTCGCCCTGCGCGGCCGCGCGGGCGGCGGCAGCGGCCATCTCCCGCTGCCCAGGCCGGAACTGCGCGTGCGGGAAGACGAGCGTCGCGGCCTCGGCGGCCTTCGCCTCGGCGAGAGCTTGCTCTTCGAGGAACGCCTCGAGGAGGATCCGCGTGCGTCGCACGAGGTCGTCGAGCGTCTTCTCGGGCTCGTGAGGCACGTCGAGGAGCTTCGTCGCGCCCGTCTCGATGTCCGCCAGAACGAGGCGGCCGTGCACGGGGCGGCCCTCGGCCGCCGCGACCGCCTGCATGTACCAGCGGAGCTGGAGGTGGAAGCGTTCGAGGCGCGGGGATCCCGGCAGCTTCGCGAGGTCCTCGGCGAAATGCAGCGACTTGACCTCGTCCACGACGACGCGCCCGTCCTCCTCGAAGCGGCCGTCGAGGCGGCCCTCGAGCACGGCCGTGAAGTCGTCCACGGCGTACGTCAGGCGAATGGATTTCTCCACCGCGTAACCAGGGACATTCGCGAGGTGCTCGCCGAGCACGCGGCGGTGCACCGCCTGTCCGATCCAGAGCCGCTCGAATCCCTCGCCCCGGTCGAAGCCGGCCCGCCGCGCGACGCCGCCGAGGAGCGCCCCGGGAGAAAGTGCGATCGTTTTCTTTTCGAGATCAACCGTGAGCGCCACAACCGATTGTAGGGTCGCCCCCGGTATCCAAGAACGCGTTGTTCAGCTAAAATGCACCGATGTCACGGGTTCCTCGGCTTCTGGGTGGCGCGGCCGTCGCCTTCGTCCTCTCATGCGCGATGGCCGCTCAAGTCGCGCATGCGGCGAAGAAGTCCGCGAAGCCTGCGCCGCCCCAGACCCTCGAGCAGCGTCTGAACGCCTTGCTGCGCAAGGGCCCCGTCCGGCGCTCCGAGATCGGCGTCGTCGTCACCCGGATCGGCGAGGCGACGCCCCTCGTCTCCTTGAACCCCGCCCGGCCGCTCATCCTCGCCTCCACGACGAAGCTCTTCACGACCGCCGCCGCGCTCGATCGTCTCGGGCCCGACTACAAATTCAGGACGCGCCTCTATCGCGACGCGAACATCGGGGAGAACGGCGTCCTGCCCGGGCATCTCGTTGTCATGGGAGGCGGTGACCCGGGAATCTCCGGCCGCTGGTACGACGACGATCCGCTCGCCGTCTTCCGGCCGTGGGCGGCCTCACTCGCGAAAAAGGGCCTCCGCAGTGTCCGGGACGGGCTGCTTCTGGACGTGTCGTTTTTCGACGACGTCCAGTCTCATCCCGATTGGCCCAGCGAGCAGGAGCAGCGGTGGTACCAGGCGCCCGTTTCGGCGCTGTCCTACAACGACAACATCGTGCTCGTGCGCGCCTCGGGAGGCCTTCGGCCCGGAAGCCCGGCGCTGCTCGGCTTCGACCCGCTCGGGCCGCCCCTCCTGAACCTCATCTCGAACGTCGTCACCGCCGCGCAAAGGACGTGGGTCGGAGTGCGCCGCGAGGCCGGCAGCCACACGGTCGTGGCGGCGGGACGCGTGGGCCGGAACCGGACGTGGGTCGGCGACGTGACCGTGCCCGACCCGCCCCTTTATTTCGCGGCGGCCCTTTCGCAGGTCCTGCGCGAAGGCGGCATTCGCGTCGATGCCCCGCCGACCGTGAAGACCGAGCCCGCGGCCGTGCCTCCTGCGTTTTCGGGGCGCGTGCTCCTGCACACACACGAGACGCCCCTCCTGTCCGCGCTCACCGTGTGCAACAAGCGCTCGCAGTCCTTCTTCGCCGAGGAGATCCTGAAGACGCTCGGCGCCGAGAAGCGCGGCCGCGGCACGTGGGAGAACGGGAGGGCCGAGGTCGCCGCGTTCCTCTCCTCGCTCGGGCTCGACGCCTCGCGCTATCAGCTCGTTGACGGATCGGGGCGCGCCCGCACGAATCGCGCCTCCGCGGCGGCATACGTGGATTTCCTCACGGCGCTCGCCACGCGCTGGAAGCACTTCGAGGCCTTCAAGGGGACGCTCGCCGTTGCCGCGGAACCCGACGGAACGCTTCGCCACCGCCTGCAGGGGGACGCCACGGCCGGGAAGGTATGGGCGAAGACGGGCTACGTCGACGGCGTCGTGACCCTGTGCGGGTACGTGCAGGCGCAGAGCGGGCAAACCTATGCCTTCAGCATCCTCCTGAACGGCGGCTGCGAGGATTCGCGCGGCCATGCCTTCCAGGACCGCTTCGTGAACGAACTGGCGAGGTTCGGTTAACCGGGATTCAGCCGGTTACACTGGGCCGATGGACTATCGCCTCCTCCTGAAGAACGTCGAGAAGACCCTCGAAGCCATCGAGGGTGGCGAGGACGTGCTCGTCACGATCGTGAGCGTGGGAGAGGCGATCGTCCGGAACTTCCGGAGCGAGCTCGGGATCCTGGGCGGGCGGCTCTATGTGCGGCGGGAGAACCAGTACGTCCTCGAGCGGGGCTTCGGCCGTTCGCGCCGCGTCCAGACCGGCATCTCCGTTTCCGCCGAGTACGGCCCCATCCGGCGGGCGGAAGAGGACGGGATGGCGCTCGCCGATCTCGACGATCCGTCCGTGGACCGGGAGCTCGAGAAGAGCCTCGGCGTTTCGCGCTTCGCCGCGGTCTCCTTCGGCGAGGAACGCTATCTCCTCTCCTTCGACGTCCATCCGAAGGCCCGTGAAGAGGACCTCCTCCTCGCGCTCGGCATCATCCGGACCGTCGTCGACTCGAAGGTGCGCACGGAGCGCCTCGAGGGCCTTCTGCAGGACGCCCGGCGCATCCAGCAGTCGATCCTTCCGCGCGCGATTCCGCAGGTGGGCGACTTCGAGCTCTACGGGCTGTCGGTTCCGGCCGAGGCGGTCGGCGGGGACTTCTACGATTTCATCCCGCTCGGCGACCTCAGCTTTGGCGCGGCCATTGCGGATGCGTCGGGCCACGGACTTCTCGCGGCGCTCCTCGTGCGCGATATCTACGTCGGCCTCCGGATGGGGATCGGAAACGACTTCAAGATCGCCCGCACGATCGAGCGGCTGAACCGCATCCTGAACAAGAGCCGCCTCACGACGAAGTTCGTCTCCCTCTTCTATGGCGAGTTCGAGACGAACGGCGACGTCGTCTACGTGAACGCCGGGCACCCGTCACCGCTTCACCTGCATGCCGCGACGGGCGCGTTCAGCGAGCTCGCGTCGACGGGAATGGTCCTCGGCCCCGCGCCCGACGCCGTCTACAGCCGGCGGGCGGCGCACATGGAGCCGGGCGACCTGATGCTCCTCTACACGGACGGCGTCGTCGAGGCGCACGATTCGAAGGACCGCGAGTTCGGGATGCCGCGGCTGAAGCGTTTGCTCGTCGAGGCGCGGCGCGAATCGGCGCGCGAGGTCGTGCAGCGCGTGGTCAACGCGGCGCGCTCCTGGTCGCACGGAGCCCCCGTGGAGGACGACATGACGGCCGTCGCGATCCGGCGCGTGCCGCAGCGCGCCGGCGCACCTTCGCGCGTCAGGCCCGAGACGATGCCTCACGGAACCAAGCCGCGGTCCGGCTGAGGCCGTCCGGAAGCGGTACGAGGCCGGTCAGGCCGAGGACGGTGCGGCTCTTCGTCACGTCGAGAACGCTTCGCCTCTGCTCGCCGGGCTTCGCCGGCCCGCGCACCGCGGGCTGGGACGCCCCGCACGCGGCGGCGACGAGCTCGTAGAGACGGTTCACGGACGTCTCGACGCCGTTCCCGATGTTGACGACGCCGCCCAACCGGCGCGACACGGCGGCGAGATTGGCGCGCACGACGTCGCCCACGAAGACGAAGTCACGGGACTGCGTGCCGTCGCCGTTGATGAGGCATTCCTCGCCCGCGAGAAGCTTCTTCATCCAGATGCCGATGACGCCGGCCTCGCCCCGCCCGTCCTGGCGCGGGCCGTAGACATTCGCGTAGCGGAGGGCCGTCACGAGAAGGGGGGTGCCGTGCGCGAGACCGAAGAGGTACTTCTCGCCGGCCAGCTTCGCGACGCCATAGGGGGACACCGGATTCGTCGCGTGGCTCTCGTCGGCGGCGAAGCCCTCGGGGTCGCCGTAAATCGCACCGCCGCTGGACGCGAAGACGATCTGCCTCACACCCGCCTCGAGCGCGGCCTTTGCGATGCGGATCGTGCCGAGGACGTTTACCTCCGCGTCGAAGACGGGATTCTCGACCGACTTGCGCACGTCGATCTGCGCGGCATGGTGGACGATCGTGTCGATTTTCTCGGCCTTGAGGAGTGCCGCGACGTCGAAGTTCCGGATGTCGCCTTCCACGAATCGGGCACGGCCGGGGAGACGCGACGCGTGGCCCGTCGAGAGGTCGTCGAGGATGACGACCCGTTTGCCGTCGGCCAGGAAGGCGTCGGCGAGATGGGAGCCGATGAAACCGGCCCCGCCGGTGACGAGAACGGAACGCGTCTCGGGCATCATGCCTCGAGAGGATAGCGTGCCCTGCCGCCGACCGCTCCCCGCCTCCTTCTATCGCCGCGACACCGAAGTCGTCGCGCGCGATTTGCTGGGCTGCCGGCTCACCCGGCGGCTGCCGGACGGGAGCACGCGGTCCGTGATCCTGGTCGAGACGGAGGCCTACCTCGGCGTGAAGGACCGCGCGGCGCACACGTGGAACGGCCGCCGCACCGCCCGCGTCGAGCCCATGTGGGGGGAAGGCGGCTACGCCTACGTCTACTTCGTCTACGGGATGCACTTCTGCCTGAACGTCGTGACACGGCGGGCGGGCGTGCCGGAGGCCGTGCTGCTCAGGGCGGGGGTTCCCGAGGAGCTGTGGAGCGAATCGCGCCGGGCCCCCTCTTTACCTTCTAAGAAAATTCCCGGTTTTCTCCTCGCTGCCGGCCCCGCGAAGCTCTGCGAGTACCTTCATGTCACGAAGGAGCTGACCGGAATTTCTCTTTCCGGCCCGGAGCTCATTCTGTCCCGCGGTCCGCGCGCGCGATTCGACGTGCTTACCGGGTCGCGCGTCGGCGTGGACTACGCGGGAGAGACCGCGGCCTGGCCGCTGCGCTTTGCGGTGGCGGACTGTCCGGCGGTGACGTGGCGCCGCCGGTTGCTTATTCCTACAGCGTCTTGAGGTCGGCGATCGCGGACGCGGTCACGAGGCAGTTCTTGCCGCTGCGTTTCGCCTGGTAAAGGGCCTGGTCGGCGCGCTCGATGAGGAGGCGCTTCGTGCCCGCATCTTCCGGGAAGCACGAAAGACCGACTGAAATCGTCACGCCGAGAGCGTGATCGAGGTCCGGAGTGACGAAGAGACGCCCGGCCACGCGATTGCGAAGGCGGTCGGCGACGACCCAGGCCTTCGCGGGCGTCGTTTCGGGAAAGATGAGCGCGAATTCCTCTCCGCCGTACCGGGCGACCGTGTCCATCTCACGGACGCCCTTCGTCAGCTCCTCGACGAGGCCGCGCAGCACGAGGTCTCCGACCGGGTGTCCCCAGCGGTCGTTGATCTTCTTGAAGTCGTCGATGTCGAGCATGACGAGGGCGAGCGGCTGCCCGCTGCGCTCGTGGCGGGCGAGCTCGCGCGAGAGCGTCTCCTGGAAATAGCGGTGGTTGAACGCCTCGGTCAGGGAGTCGCGCACCGACATCTGCCGGGTCGTCTCGTAGGCGCGCGCCGACTGGATCGCCGTCACGGCCTGGTTCGAGAAGATCTCGAGGGCCTGGACGTCCTCGAGGCGTGGGACGAGTCCGCTCCGAGGCTGGTCGACCTGAAGGGCTCCGACGAGCTGGTCGCCGGCCGTGAGCGGAACGAAGAGAAGGTCGTCCGGGTGCCAGGCGCCCGCAGCCGTACTGCGCCGGCGGCGTTCGATGCGGCCGGAGTCGTCGACCGCGCTCACGTCCTTGCGGTCGAGGTAGCTCACGAAGTACGACTTCGAGATCCGGTAGCGCTCGCCGAACCACCGCGCGATTTCCTCGCGCGCGACCTTCCGCGGCGGGACGCCCGGAGACGTGTCGTCGAGCCCCACCTGCGCGCGGCGCTCGAAGACGTTCTCGGCGGGATCGAAGAGAGAGAGTACGACCACGCGGTAGCCGAGGCTGTGATGGACGGCCTGCACGATGCTCTGCACGAGGTGCTCGAGGGTCAGGTGCGTCTTCAGCTCGTTGGAGACTTCGAGGATGCGCTGGAGCATCTCGGCGCGCCCCTGGAGACGCTCGTTCACGGTCTGCATCTGCCGCCTCAGGTTGCGGTCCTGCAGGGCGAGGGCCACGTGATCCGACACGACCGAGAGCTCCTGCAGCGTCTGCGGCGTTACGAGCGACGGGTCGTCGGATTCGGCGATCAGGACGCCCGCGATCAGGGCGGGAGTCTGGAGCGGCAGGAACACCTGATGGGAGAAACGCGGATTGAGGACGAGATCGCGGTCGGGACCGCTTGCGACGCGCGGAGTGGGCGAGGCCGGAAGGAACGGTGACTCGAGGTCTTTCTGCGCGGCGAGCCAGTCGAGGAAGGGCCGCCGTTCGAGAGTCACGTCGCCGCCGAACGACACGAGCGCCTGCCCGTCCGGGTCCTCCTCGTACGACACGGCGGCCAGCGCGCGGATAGGCAGCGCCTGACGCAGCGCCTCGAAGAGTCGCGCGAAGATCTCTTCTCCGGCCGCGACGCTCGAGACGATCGCGGTGAGCTCGCGGAGCGTCGCGAGCTCGCGGTTCTTCCGCGAGAGCTCGGCGGCGCGGGATCGGGCTTGCCCGAGTTTTCGCGTCACGACGATGACGGTGACGAGGAGGCCGATCGCGACAAACGCGACCAGGGCGGGCCGGAGATCGAGGCTCCACATCACTTGAAGGTAATGACGCCGCTCTTGTGGAGCTTGTGGAAGATGCGGGTCACCTCGGCCTCGGGGAAGGGCGAGATGCGGCCGATCGAACGCACGTCCCAGGTCCCGTTGATACGCGACACGATGAAGGCCTCGGAGGGCGTGAACGGGAAGTCCATGAGCTGTTCCATGGGCTTGCCGAGGACGGGGATCGACCCGGGAGGGATTCGGGGCAGGGGCTCGGAAAGGGGTGCCTGGGAAAAAGCCGCTTCGACGGTTTCAGCGGCCTGAGCCGCGGGCGGCGCCTTGACGGCGGGCCCCGGCGCGGGAGGCGCCTCGGTCCGAACGGCCTTCTCGGTCTTGTCGGTTTTCACGTTGGGCAGCGTGTTCGCGCTGTCGGCGAGCCGCGGAGCCGGACGCCTCGACAGGGTGGCCCCGGAATCGCGTTTGAGGAACTGGTTGAAGTCGGTCGGGACGAGCGTGCGCGACCCGGGAGGAGCGAGCCGGAACTCTTCCCCCTGCGCGGCGAAAAGGGCGCTCTCGGGGATCGTGTGCAGATCGCCCGACATCAACGGGTCGAACGAGGACGAATCTTCCTCGATCGGCTCGACCTCGGCGAACACGGGCTCGGCGGTCGTCTCCTCCCGTTCGCCCACGAGCATCACGTGGCCCGTGAGCATGAGGTCGTAGATCAGCTTGGCGACGTGGAAGTCCGGATTGTGGGTCTCGAGGGCGATCTGGTCGATCGCGCGCCGGCCGTTCGTCGCGCCGAGGATCATCTTGTCGCGCTCGGGCAGCTCTTCCTCGACGGGCATGACCACCGCGGGAATGGCCCGCATGGTGGGGATGCGCGTCTTGATGCGTTGCCACTCGTCGTAGCGGCGCAGGCCCTCCATCACGATGCCCGTGACTTCGGAGGAGATCGGGACCATCGGAAGGCTCGGGATCTCGCCGTCGATGAACGCGAAGGAGCCTTCGGTCCACAGGAACATGTCGTAGATCGTCTCGGCGGCCTTCACCCGGACGAGGTTCGCGAGCTCCTCTTCCTTGATGGCGCCGATCATCACGAGAATCTTGCCGAGGAGGATGCGGGACTCCTGCTGGACTTCCAGCGCGCGGATGAGCTCTTCCTCGGTGATGAACCCGAAACCCACGAGAAAACGGCCGAGGTGCTCGCGCTCGAGAGTGGACGAGGACGACGTGACTCGGCCGTTGTCGAAGTAGATTCGCTTCTCGCCGGGTGCGCCACGCACGACGAGCGTGCCGGTCTTGAGGCCCGCCGAGAGCCACTGGAGCAGCTCCGACAACTGCATCGTGCGCAGATTTCCTGCGATGGCCATGCAATGCAATTGTAACTCGTAAGAGCCTGACGGGAGCGGATTTACTCCATTGGCGGGTTGTAGGAGGGAATCCCCGTTACGGCCTGGCCGAGCACGAGCGTGTGGATGTCGTGCGTGCCTTCATACGTGAAGACCGACTCGATGTTCGCGAGATGCCGGAAGACGGGATACTCGCCGACGATCCCGTTCGCGCCGAGGATCTCGCGGGCCAGCTTCGCGCACTCGCGCGCGACCCACACGTTGTTTCGCTTCACCATCGAGACGTGCTCGGGCTTCATCGTGCCGGCGTCCTTCATCCGGCCCAGGCGCAGGGCGAGGAGCTGACCCTTCGTGATCTCGGTGATCATGAACGCAAACTTCGCCTGCACCAGCTGGTGCGACGCAATTGGCCGGTCCTTGAACTGCTTGCGGCTCTTCGCGTAGTCGAGCGCGCACGTGTACGTGGCCATCGCCGAGCCCAGGGCGCCCCAGGAGATGCCGTACCGCGCCTGCGTCAGGCACGAGAGGGGGCCCTTGAGGCCCAGGGCGCCCGGCAGGACGCTGGCGGCCGGCACGCGAACGTCCTCGAAGGCGAGTTGCGACGTGACCGAGGCTCGGAGGGACATCTTCATCCGGTGCTCGGGCGCGAAGAAACCCTTCATGCCCTTTTCGACGAGGAAGCCGCGCACGGGGCCGTTCACGTCGCCGACCTTCGCCCAGACGACGGCCACGTCGGCGATCGAGCCGTTCGTGATCCATGCCTTGGCGCCGTTCAGTATCCAGTCGCTCCCGTCCTTCTTCGCGACGGTGCGCATGCCCCCGGGGTTCGAGCCGAAGTCCGGCTCCGTCAGGCCGAAGCAGCCGATCTTCTCGCCCTTCGCGAGGGCCGGAATCCAGCGGTCCTTCTGCTCCTTCGAGCCGTACGTGAAGATCGGGTACATCACGAGCGACGACTGGACGGACACGAACGAACGCAGGCCGGAATCGCCGCGCTCGAGCTCTTCCGTGATGAGCCCGTAGGCGACGTTGTTCAGTCCGGGCAGGCCGTACTCCGAGATCGTGGACCCGAAGAGGTTCATCGCGGCCATCTTCGGGATGAGCTCCTTCGGGAACCGCCCCTCGTAGGCGCACTGTTCGATGATGGGAAGGACGTCTTCGTCCACGAAGCCGCGGACGAGGTCGCGCACGGCCCGTTCGTCCTCGGACAGCATGTCTTCTATCCCCAGAAAATCGACTCCGGAAAAGCCCACAAGTCCTCCCGCGGCCGAAGAGTACCGTCTCCCGGTGCTAATGTCTCCGCATGGCAAATCCCGCATGGAAGGTGGCGGCGGACGTGGCGGACGGTTACGTCTCGCTCAACCCGGTGGTCCTCAAGAAGTACGAGAAGCACGAGGTGGACGCGCTTCTCAAGGAGCTCGAGAAGCTCACGCGGGACACGCGCTCACAGGTCGTTCCGCAGGACGACTCCGAGGCGAGCGCGACCCGGAGCCGCAGGCTCCTCCGCCTCTCGCAGGCGAACGTCGTCCTGCAGAGCTGGAGAATGAGGATGCTGAGGTGATGATTTCCGAGCTGCCCGGCCACGTGGGCGCGACCGTCAGTCTCAAGGGATGGCTCTACCACTGGAGAAAGGGCGGGAAGATCTGGTTCCTCGTGCTGCGCGACGGCACCGGGTATCTCCAGGCCGTCGTCTCGAAGGCCGACGTGCCCGAGGCCGTGTGGGAGGCGGCGACGGGCGCGACGCAAGAGTCCACGCTCGAGGTGACCGGTCTCGTGAAGGCCGACCCGCGCTCGCCGGGCGGCGTCGAGCTCGGCGTCACGGACGTGAAGATCCTCGACCTCTGCCACGACTGGCCCATCACGCCGAAGGAGCACGGCGTCGACTTCCTCATGTCGCAACGCCACCTCTGGCTGCGCTCGTCCAGGCAGGTCGCCGTCCTCAAGGTGCGGAGCGAAGTCGAGAGCGCGATCCACGATTTCTTTTACACCCGCGACTACACCCGCCTCGATTCCCCCATCCTGACGCCGGCGGCGTGCGAGGGCACGTCGAGTCTTTTCGAGACACAGTACACCGAGGACGAGAAGGCCTACCTCTCGCAGTCCGGCCAGCTCTATCTCGAGCCCGCGGCCGCGGCGCTCGGCAAAGTCTACTGCTTCGGCCCCACGTTTCGCGCCGAGAAATCCAAGACGCGGCGGCACCTGCGCGAGTTCTGGATGGTCGAGCCGGAGGTCGCGTTCCTCGAGATCGACGGCCTGATGGACCTCGCCGAGGAGTTCGTGAAGGAGCTCACCGCCCGGGTTCTCGACCGCCGCAAGGAGGACCTCAAGCGGCTCGAGCGCGACGTCGCGAAGCTCGACCCCGTCGCTTCCAAGCCGTTCCCGCGCATCTCCTACCGCGAGGCCGTCGAAATCCTCCAGAAGAAAGGCTTCCCGGTGAAGTTCGGCGACGACCTCGGTGGAGACGAGGAGACCGCGCTCACGGAGGGCTTCGACACGCCCGTCATGGTCACGCGCTACCCGTCGTCGATCAAGGCGTTCTACATGCAGCCCGACCCGCAGAACCCGGACGTCGCCCTCTGCCTCGACATGCTCGCGCCCGAAGGCTATGGCGAGATCATCGGCGGGTCGCAGCGCATCCACGACCACGACCTCCTGCTCTCGCGCATCCAGCAGCACAACCTGCCGCTCGAGGCCTTCCAGTGGTACCTCGACGTGAGGAAATACGGCACATTCCCGCACTCGGGCTTCGGCATGGGCCTCGAGCGCTTCGTCGCCTGGATGTGCGGCGTGCCGCACCTGCGCGAGTGCATCCCGTATCCGCGGATGCTCTATCGGATTTATCCCTAGTCTGGGCGTAACATTTGGACGTGGGCGAAAAGGCACCAAGTCCCGACACGGTCCCGCTGACGGCAGTCGGGCGTGCGCGCGCTTTTGGCGTCGACATCGGCCTTCTCGTGGAAAACCTCCGCTTGACGCCGAAAGAGCGCCTGGAAAGGGCTCAAGAGGCAGCCCGCTCCCTGGCAGCGCTTCAAACCGAAGCCGAGAAGAGTCGGAAGGGGACTCTGAAGGCTGAATGATCGCGGCCAACTTCGAGGCGATCCTCGAGAGGCTTGCGAAGAACGAAGTGGACTTCATCGTGATCGGAGGGCTGGCGGCGGCGCTTCACGGCTCGGCGTACGTGACGAAGGACATCGACGTCTGCTACAGCCGATCCCAATCGAGCATCGAGCATCTCTGTCGAGCGCTCGCCGACCTCCATCCGACACTTAGAGGGGCGCCGGAAGGCCTCCCGTTCCGCTTCGATCCCGCCACTGTGAAGGCCGGCCTGAACTTCACACTCTCGACGGATCTCGGTCCCTTGGACGTCCTCGGCGAGGTCACTCCATTTGGTGAGTTCGAGAAGTTGAAACCTCACGCGGTCGCGATGAGTCTGGGCGGTCATTCCGTGCTCGTTCTCTCGCTCCCGGCCCTCATCCGCTCGAAGCGATCCGCGGGGCGTCCGAAAGACATGCTCGTCGTGCCGGAGCTGGAAGCTCTCCTGGAGATGTCGAAGAAGCGTTGATTTCGAACCGGACTCAGGCCGCGAAAGAAACCGGCCTGCGCCGGTGCCAGTCCGTCTCCTTCTGATACGCCTTCGCGGCGGCGAGGCAGAGCGACTCGTTTCCGGCGGCCGCCATGAACGTGATGCCCAGCGGGAGCCCGGTCGCGTCGAAGCCGCAGGGCACGCTCACCGCGGGCAGGCCGCACAGGTTGCCCGGCGCGCCGAGCGGATCCGTGGGGAGCGCGTACCACGTCTCGAGGTTCGCTTCGATCGGGCTCGCGGAGCTTGGAAAGCTCGGTCCCGCGACGACATCGACCTTCGTGAAAAGCTCTGCCATCGCGCGGATCGCGAGCGAACGGCGCCGAAGCGCGTTCACGTAGTCGGCAGCGGGAATGGTGGTCCCTGCGAGAAGGCCAATTTTCGAGAGCGGGTCGACGAGCTCGAGATGGCGTCCGCTCGAGATGAGCGGCTCGAAGGTCGCCGACGCCTCCGACGCGAGGATCGTGCCGAGCACCGCGTCGAAGGGAAAGTTCGGGAGTGTGACAGGCACGAGCCGGTGTCCCTTTGCCTCGAGCGTCTTCAAGGCTGCCGCCCCGAGCGTCACAGCTTCTTTCTGAGATCCGTCCCAGGTCTTGTCTGGAAGGATTCCGATCCGAAGCCTTTCGGGAGCGGGAGAGCCCTTCCACGCGCCGCGCAGCGTCGAGGGATCGGCTGGATCCTCGCCGGCGATCGCGTCGAGCACGGTTTCAAGGTCTTCGGCCGTGCGCGCGAGAGGGCCGATCTTGTCGAGCGTGAAGCAGAGCGGCATCGCGCCGTGCCGGCTGACGCGCCCGTACGTGGGCCGGAGCCCCGAGATGCCGCAGTAGCTGGACGGGCACGCGATCGAGCCCCACGTCTCCGAGCCGAGCGCGAAGGGCACGAGGCCGGCCCCCACGGCGGCACCCGAGCCGCTGGAAGAGCCGCCCGTCCAGTGTTTCGGGTTCCAGGGGTTTTTCCCGGGCCCCTGCGCCGAGGCGGACGCGAACCGGTAGCCCGCGCCCCCGGCCAGCTCGACCATCGCGAGCTTGCCGACGAGGATGGCGCCGGCCTCGGCGAGCCGGGAGATCGCGGTCGCGTCGGCCGACGGAACGCGGTCTTTGAAGAGCGGAGAGCCCCACGTCGTCGGCACGCCCTTTGTGTCGAGGAGGTCCTTGGCGGCATACGGGATCCCGTGCAGCGGCTGGCGCGGGATGCCCGACTTCCGCTCCGCGTCCGCGCGCCGCGCGGCGGCGAGCGCGCCGTCTCGCATGAGCGTCGCGACGGCGTTCAGTTTCCGGCCCGGCCCGTCGAGGCGCGCGAGGCATTCTTCCGTGAGTGCGACGGACGTCGTCTTGCCCGAGGCGAGGGCCGCGGCCAACTCGGGGATCGTGGCGAAGGCGAAGTCGCTCACGGCTTCGCCTGAAAGACGGTCGCAGGATCGACGCCGTAGCCGAGGCCGACCTTCCGGACGTCGAAAAGCGCCTTCTGCGTGTCGCGCACGGCGTGCCTCACCTCGAGGCGCTGCTCGGGGGTGAGGCGGGCGGGCGTCGCGGAGAGCGCCGCTTCGATGAGCGCTTCGGTACGAGCATCCGCGATTTCCCGGGAGGACGCCGCGGACGGGTCAGCGGCGTCGGTACGCCTTGGGAGCCAAACCGCGGCTGCGGCGCCTCCGAGGGTCTTCGCGAGCGCGCGGCGGGAGATTCCGGTGGGCTTCGAGGTGCCGGATTCGTTCATGGAGGGAATCCTATTCGATATAGAATCCATTGTTCGCCGCCGCGCATGGGCCGCCCGCGCGCGAGGTTGGACCCCTCTTCACTTTCAATGAAACACCCTCTTCCTCTTTCCCTTCCCTCCGTGGGCATCGTGTCGCTCGGATGCCCCAAGAACCTCGTAGACACCGAGGTGATGCTGGGGCATCTGCAGCGCGAAGGATTGACCCTGACGGATCCGGAGAGATCGCGCGTCGTCATCGTGAACACCTGCGGCTTCATCGACTCGGCGAAGGAGGAGTCCGTCAGCGCGATTCTCCGCGAGGTCGCGCGCAAGGAGGCGGGGGAGATCGATCGCGTGATCGTGGCGGGCTGCATGGTGCAGAAGTACGGGAGAGAGCTCGCCGCCGAGATCCCCGAGGTCGATCACTTCATCGGCCTCGACGAGCTGGAGAAGGCGCCGGCCGCCGCGCTCGGCCTCCCGTCGCTGCCGCGCTTCAGCGACAAGCCGCTTGCGACCCGGCTCTACGACGACCTCGCGCCGCGCGTCCTCACGCACCGCAAGGGCTACGCGTATCTGAAGGTGGCCGAGGGCTGCAACAACCCGTGCACGTTCTGCACGATTCCCCAGATGCGCGGCCTCATGCGCTCGCGCACGATTGCGTCGCTCGTGAAAGAAGCGCAGAGCCTCGAGGAGAGGGGCGTGAAGGAGCTCGTCCTCATTTCGCAGGACACGACCCGCTACGGCGAGGACCTCGGGCTTGGCCGGACCGGGCTCACGGCGCTCGTGACGGCCCTCCTCGCCGAGACGTCGTTCCCGTGGGTCCGCTTCCTCTACGCGTACCCGAAGACGCTTCACGCCTCGGTGTTCGAGCTGATGTCGAAGTCGCCCCGATTCGTCCCCTACGTCGACATGCCGCTCCAGCACGTCTCGAAGAAGATCCTCACGGCGATGAAGCGCGGCGGCGACCCGGCGAGCTACCTCAAGCAGTTCGCCCGGATCCGTGAGGTCGTCCCGGACATCGCTCTTCGCTCGACGTTCATCGTGGGCTTCCCCGGGGAGAAAGACGAAGATTTCTTGGAAGTGAAAGAGTTCCTCGAGGCCGTGCGCTTCGACAACGCGGGCGTCTTCACATACTCACCGGAACCGGGCTCGGGAGCCGAGCCGCTCGGGGACCCAGTTCCTTTCGAAGAAAAATCTTCGCGCCGCGTGGCCCTCATGGAGCTCCAGCAGAAGATTTCCCTTTCGAAGAATCGCGCGAAGCGCGGCAAATCGTTCGACGCCCTCCTCGAAGGGCCCTGTGAGGAGACCGAGATGCTCCTCGAGGCCCGCCTCGGGAGCCAGGCCCCGGAGATCGACGGGCGCGTCCTCATCAACGAAGTGCCCGAGGGCTGGACGCCGCGCGTCGGGGAGATCGTGCGCGTGAAGATCACCGAGGCGCACGCCTACGATCTCGTTGGACGGGTCATCGCCCCGGTCGCTTAAGATCCGTCCGCTTGCAGGTCGTCAAGGATCCCTTTCGCCCCGTCGACCTTCCGCGAGGTGGCGTCGTCACCGTCGGTAACTTCGACGGCGTGCATCGTGGTCATCAGGCGATGCTGAAGGCCGTCTCGACCCGTGCCCGGGAGCTCGGCGCGCCGAGCGTCGTCGTGAGCTTCGATCCGCATCCTCTCAAGGTCCTGCACCCCGAGCGCGCCCCGAAGATGATCCAGACGCTCCGCCAGCGCGAGGAGGCGATCGAGGCCTCGGGCATCGATGCTCTCGTCCTCGTGCCTTTCACGCGGGACTTCTCGCTCACGCCGGCCGAAGTCTTCATCAAGGAGCTTCTCGTGAAGCGGCTCGCGGTGCGGGAAGTGCTCGTGGGTGCACGTTTCATTTTCGGAAGAGACCGTCTCGGAACGCTGGACCTCCTCCGCGCGGCCGGTGAGGCCGCGGGATTTCGCGTGAGTGGTCTCGGGGACGTGAGTGACGCCGGCGGTGCCATTTCGTCGACGCGCATCCGAAACGCCCTCCACGATGGAGACGCCGTCACGGCGCGGGAGCTGCTGGGGCGACCTTACGCGATGGACGGGATCATCGCGAAGGGCGACCGGATGGGGCGCAAGATCGGATTCCCGACGATGAACCTCATGGCCGACAACGAGCTGTTTCCGAAGGATGGCGTCTACTTCACGTCCGTTCGGATCGACTCGTTCGAGCGTACCTTCCCCTGCGTGACGAACATAGGGTGCCGGCCCACCGTGTACGAGGAGTACGCGACGACCATCGAGTCGTACATCCTCGATTTTTCGTCGGACGTTTACGGCGAGCGCGTGCGCCTGTCGTTCTACGGCCGGGTGCGCGACGAGCAGACCTTCCCGTCCATGCTGGACCTCACGGCCCAGATCCGACGGGACGTGGAGGCGACGCGCCTCTATTTCCTCAGGAATCCGTTGCCATGACCGCGGAGGTCGTCCTTCGGGCCACGGCCGTCGTGCTCGCTCTCCTTTTCGCGAGAGGGACGGGGAATCGGGCCGCGGCCTTCGCCATGGGCGTCCTTGTGGGATTCGCGGTCTTCGGAGCGCGTGTCGCGTCGATGCCTCTCGCCGGCGAGACGGCGTTCCTCGCGGCGTGCCTCGTGGCTCTCATCGCGATCGGCGCCGCGCGCGCCTGGCCCCCCATCACCGGCGACGGCCTGTCGGCGGGCACGCTGGCCGCGACGGGCGCCGCCTGCGCCGCGGCCGTTTCGGGGCGCCACCTGCCGGGCTGGCAGGAGCCCGCGCTCGTCGCGATCGTTCTGGTCGCCGTTTCGGCCTTCGCCGCGGAGGCCACGCGCGCGAGCGCGGAGGCCGGCTGGCGCGAGTGGATCGCCTGGACCTCCGCCCTACTCTTGCCTGTCTTACTTGCCGCCGCCCTCGCGGGACTCTTTTCCGGCATGCCCCGCCGGTTCCAGCCCCTCGCCGTCGCGGGGATGCTCGTCGTCGCCGTGCTCGTCTGGGCGCCCGCGGTGCTCGCCGAGCGCGCGCGGGCCTCGCGCGAGCTCGCCGAGGAAGTGACGCTCGGGCTCCTTCCGGAGGAGGACGCCGTTGCGCTGCGCCTCCCCTGGACGCGCGGCTTCGAGAAGAGATTCGGCCGGCCGGACGAGCGCCGTGAATACGTGAGGAGCGCGCTTCTCCTCGCGGTCGCGCGTCACCAGCAACGGCACCGCACGGGAGAGGCCGAGCGGCTGAGGCAACTCGAGGTCCTGACGTTTCGGACGCGGCTTCGAAGGATGCAGGATGCGCGGGCCTCCCGGTTCGACAGGCGGGAGCCGGGCGAATTCGCGGAGGCGCCGGCGCCGGAGAGCCCGGGTTCGCTTTAAGGCGGGAGGGGCGCCGCGCCCGTCACGATCGCGGGCCGTCCGCATCCCAGAGCGTCGTTTCCCCGAACGACTCCAGGACGGGCCGGATCAGTTTCGCGTCGCCGACGGCGGCCAGTATCCCGGTCGCCGGGTCGAAGAATTCCTGGGCGGTCAGGAACGCCTCTTCTCGCGACACGTCGTTGACGCGGTCCCGCCACGTGGCCCACTCGTCTTCGGGCAGTCCGTGGAGGAGCCTCGTGATCTCGTCCTGGGCAACGCCGCCCGGGGTCTCGCGCGGAATGGGAAAGCTGCCCAGAAGATATTTCCGCGAGCGGTCGTGTTCCTCGGCCGTCGGCCCCTCCGAGGCATAGGCGCGGATCAGGTCGAAGAGTCCGGCACAAGCCTCGCGCGTCACCTCGGTCCGGCAGTCGATCGAGGCCCCGAACTGCCCTCCCGCGACGCGCGCCGAAACGGAAGAGTAGGCGCCGTAGGTGAGGCTGCGCTCTTCCCGAAGGACGTGGAAGAGGCGCGAGGACGCGCCCCCTCCGAGCGATTGGTTAGCGACGAGAGCCGTCGTGAAGCGCGGGTGCCGGCGGGCGAGCGCGGGCCTCGCGAAGAGCAGATTCGTCTGCACCGAGCCGGGCCGGTTCACGAGGTGAATCGAGAAACCGGGGATGGCCGGCGGGGGAGGAACGGCGGCGGGCGGCGAGAGGATCCCGGCGGGAAGGCCCCCGAAGGCGCGCTCGGCCGCGTAGAGGAGCGCGTCGGGATCCGCGGCGCCCGCGAGGATCAGCGTGGCGTTCGCGAGGGAGAAGCGCGAGGCCGCGAAGGCGGCGATGTCGCCCTGGCTGAGCGACGCGAGGCCTTTTTCCGTCGACGTGAGGCGCCCGTACGGGTGGCCGGGGTAGAGCCGGTCGAGGAGGCGCTCGCGCGCGAGGAAGTCGGGCTCGGAGCGCTGCTCGGCCAGCACGTCGATCTGGCGCCGGCGGTTCTTCTCGAATTCGTCCTCGGGGAACGTGGATTCCGTGAGGACCTCGGCCAGGAGGGCGAGCCCTTCGTCGAGATCCTTCTCGAGCACGAAGAGGCGCGCGACGGACGAATCGCTCCCGGTGGAGACCTCGAGGATCGCGGCGAGGTCGTCGAGCGCTTCCCCGAGCTCGCGCGCGTTGCGCCGGCGCGTTCCGCCGAGAAACGTGTCGCCGGTGATCTCGGCCATGCCCTCGCGCGCGGGCGGATCGGCCGCGCTGCCCGCTCCGGGAAAGAGCACGGCGACGGCCACCGTGGGACGGCGGCCCCAGCGGGCCGCACGCACGGCGACGCCGTTCGCCAATCGCGTGCCGGTGAACGTGGGCAGAGAGAAGGGGAGCGGGGCCCTAGGCGGCGGGGGCAGGCGCCTCGCGCTCATGCGGCCTCCCGGGACTCTTGCGGCACGACGGTGACGACCGACCGGCGGGCGGCCACGAGGAGGCGCGCCGCGGCTTCCCGGACGGTGGCCGCATCCAGCGCGAGGACGGCTTCAACGTCGCGGGGAAACAGGCCGGGATCCCCGTCGTAGAGGCCGTACTCGGACAGCAGGAAGGCGATGGCATGCGTCGTCTGCGTGGCGCGCACGGCACTCGCGAGGATCATGCGCCGGATCCGCTCCATTTCGCGCGGCGTGGGGCCGTCGGCGGCGAAGCGTTCGAGGTCGAGAAGGATTTCCGCCTCGAGGCGCTCGAGCGTGACGCCGGGCCGCGCGAGCGCGAAGACGCGGAAGAGCGAGGGACCGCGGCGCTCGTCGAGTGACACCGACAGCGACAGGGCGAGCGATTCGTCCTTCACGAGACGGCGCCAGAGCCGGCCCGATTCGCCCGCTCCAAGGATGCGCTCCACGACCGCGAGCGCGAAGAAGTCGGGGTGGCGGCGCTCTTTCACCTTGAAGTTGACGTGCAGGGCCGGCATCGCCGCATGCTTGTCCGTAACCTCCAGGCGCCTCTCACCGGTGGGGGCCGGCTCTTCGAACGCGAAGTGCGGCGGTGTCTCCCGCGCGGGAACCTCCTCGAACGCGATCTTCACGCGGCGGAAAGCGTCGCCGGGGTCGACGTCGCCGACCACGGCGAGAAGCGCGTTTCCGGGAGCGTAGTAGCGGCGGTAGAAGTCCCGCGCGTCGTCGAGAGAGGCCGCGCCGAGGTCGTCCATCGACCCGATGACGGGGTGCTTGTATGGAAACGCGTCGTACGCGAGGTCGTCCGCGGCCTCGAACGACGCGGCATAGGGCTGGTTGTCCACGCGCATCCGCTTCTCTTCCTTCACGGCCTCCCTTTGGTTGTCGAGCTTCTCCTGCGTGAGGACGAGAGCCCGCATCCGGTCGGATTCGAGGAAGAGCCCGAGGTCGAGACATTCGGCCGGAAGCGTCTCGAAATAGTTCGTCCGGTCCTCGGACGTCGTTCCGTTCATCGAGCCGCCCGCCTCGGCCACGAGCCGGAAGTGCTCGCCCTTGCCGATGTTCTCCGAGCCCTCGAACATGAGGTGCTCGAAGAGGTGCGCGAATCCAGTCTTTCCGGCCGGTTCGACCCGGCTTCCGACGTCGTAGGTCACGTCCACCGTCACGAGAGGGATTCCACGCTGCGGAGACACGACGACCGTGAGCCCGTTCGCGAGGCGCTCGACGTGAAACGGAATTTCGAGATCGAGGGAAGAACTGATGGGAACCCCCTGCGGTGAAACCCCTCGCGGGACTCGTTCGTAATATAACGATTGTGTTGAGGTGCCGTGCTCTCGCGCTTTCCGCGCTCCTCGCCGTGAGCATCTTCCCCGCCGCGCGGGGACAGGAAGCGAGCGTGAAAACGGATTCGGACCTCCCGAAATTCCGCGTCGAAGCGGTCCTCCTCGATTACGAACCGGTCCTGGAAAGGCACGAAAGATTCGCGGAGTTCTTCTATGGCGCACTTTCGGCGGAATGGGCCCGCGGCGATTTCGCCGCGAAGGCCGAGGTGCGCGGCCATGGGGGGCGATTCCGCCCGTTTTACGACGGGTCCGTGTGGCTGGAAGAGGGTTGGGCTTCTCTCGCGACACCGATCGGCGCCGTGAGGGTCGGAAAGCTCGAGCGGGACTTCGGACTCCAGGACGAGTCCTTCCTCGGCACCCTCTTCACCGTGAACGGCGTCACGCGCAACCCCGACTGGGGCGCGGGTCTCGCGGGCGAGAAGCGGCTCGGGTTCGACACGCTCGGGTGGAGCGCCCGCTACTACGGCCAGAACGACCACGTCTCGTGGGAAGACGACGGCCGCGGCGTGGAGTCGGACCCGCTGCGCGTCCTCAGGGACGGCCTGGAGGCACGGGTCTTCTATCTCGTGAACAAGGGCCTCTGGTCGCTCAAGCCGGCGGTCTCCGTCGCGTCCGCCGCGCTCGATCAGAGGGACGGCCCGGCCTCCTTCCGAAGGACGGACGGCGCCCTCGACGTCACCGCGACCTTCGGGCCGATCGCACTCCTCCTGGAGGGCTTCACGAGGTCGGGAGAACGCTGCGTCGCGGGAGCGCCCTGTCGCCTAAGCTACGACGACGCGACGGCCGGCCTCGTCGGGTTTCGCGCCGAGTTCCCGACCGTCACCTATCGCTATCTCTATTCGGTCTGGCGCTATCGCGGAGCCGAAGCCACTGAGCAGCTTCATCTGCCGGGTGTCGTCTGGACGCCGCGGAAGGGTCTGGCGGCCACGATCGAGTACAGTGCCCGGTCGATGAAGACGCTTTCGGGCACGGCGGTCGTGAAGGCCTTCCAGCTCGGCCTGTCGGTGGTTTTTTGAGGATTTCTGCGTCTCACGCACTCTCGAGGAGCTCATGAAGAAAAGGGTCCTGATCATCGGAATCGTCGTGGCGGTCGCCGCTCTCGTCGGCGCTTTCTTTTACACGCGCCGCGGTTCGGCCGAGCCGAAGTTCCGCAAGGGGAAGATCGACAAGGGCGACGTGGTCGCGACGGTGACCGCCACGGGGACGCTGTCGGCGGTCACGACGGTCAAAGTGGGCAGTCAGGTCTCGGGCATCATCGCGAAGCTCTACGTCGACTTCAATGCAGTCGTGAAGAAGGGGCAGCTCCTCACCGAGCTCGATCCGACGCCGTTCCAGCAGACGGTCGACCAGCGTCGCGCGGATCTCGAAAAGGCGAAGGTCGAGCTTCGCAACGCCGAGATCTCACTCACCCGCTCGAAGAATCTCGCGAAGCAGCAGCTGCTCGCCCAGTCCGATCTGGACGGCGCGCAGACGGCGCGGGATTCGGCCGCGGCCGCCGTCGCGCAGTCGCAGGCGGCGCTCAAGCAAGCCGAAACGAACCTCTCCTACACGCGGATCACGTCCCCCATCGACGGCGTCGTCGTCGACCGGCAGTACGACGTCGGCCAGACCGTGGCGGCGTCCTTCCAGGCGCCCGTCATCTTCACGATCGCGCAGGACCTCACGAAGATGCAGGTCCTCACGAACATCGACGAGGCAGACGTCGGCCGCGTCAAGGTCGGTCAGGAAGCGTCCTTTTCGGTCGACGCCTTTTCCGACCAGCCTTTCAAGGGAGCCGTCTCGCAGATTCGCCTCTCGCCGCAGACCGTGCAGAACGTCGTGACCTATCCCGTCGTGCTCGACGTCGCGAACCTCGACCTCAAGCTGAAGCCCGGCATGACCGCGAACGTGCAGGTTCCCGTCGACGTGCGCAAGGACGCCCTGCGCGTCGCGAATTCGGCGCTGCGTTTCCGGCCGGACAACTCGGATCTCGTGGCCGAGGTCCGCAAGGTCAAGTCGACAGACGCGGGGAAGGGCGGGACGGCCTCGTCCGCGCCGCCGGCGCCCGGATCTGCGGCGGGCGCGCCGGCGACTTCCGAGCGAACCGGTCCTCCCAGATCGGGCGCGCCCGGCGCGACGGGCGGACGGCCCGGCGCCGGCGGCGCACGCCCCTCGGGCGGGACGGGCACCCTCTATGTCGAGGTCCCGAATACGGGCGGCAAGCTGAAGCCCGTCACGGTGCGGACGCTGATCACCGACGGAAACCTTACGGCCATCCGCACGGACGAGCTGAAGGAGGGCGACGAGGTCATCGTGGGTCTCGCAACGGCCCGGGCCGGCGCGCCGAGCAGCGGCGGCCAGGCCGCTCCCGGCGGCGGACGCCGCCCGTTCTGAAGGCCGAACACGTGACACGCCCCGTCATCGAGATCGAGAACCTCACGCGTGTCTACCAGATGGGCGAGACGGAGGTGCGCGCGCTCGACGGCATTTCACTCACCGTCGAACCGGGCGAATTCCTCGCGGTCATGGGCCCGTCCGGATCGGGCAAGTCCACGTTCATGAACATCGTCGGATGCCTCGACCGCCCGACCGCGGGACGCTACGTGCTCGAAGGCGTCGACGTGTCGGGTCTCGACCGCGACCAACGCGCGAGCATCCGGAACGACAAGATCGGTTTCGTCTTCCAGAGCTTCAATCTGCTCTCACGGACGAACGCGCTCGAGAACGTCGAGCTGCCGCTCCTCTATTCCACGAAGTCGAAGATCACCGAAGAGCAGGTCCGCGCGCAGGCGATGAAATGCCTGGAGCGCGTGGGTCTCGGCCCCCGATGGGACCACACGTCCGCCCAGCTCTCGGGCGGGCAGCAGCAGCGCGTCGCCATCGCGCGGAGCCTCGTGAACGACCCCGCGATCGTCCTCGCCGACGAGCCGACGGGCAACCTCGACTCGAAGACTTCCGTGGAAGTCATGGCAATCTTCCAGGAGCTGAACGACGGGGGAAAGACCGTCGTGCTCATCACGCACGAGCCCGACATCTCCGAGCACGCCAAACGCGTCGTGATGTTTCGTGACGGGAAAATCCTCTCGGACGTTCCCGTGACGAAGAGGCGCGTCGCCGCGCGGGCGGTGGGCACGGGTGGCGCTCCATGACGAAGACCGGCAACATCCTGAAGGTCGCGTTTCGCGCGCTCTCGCGCAACAAGCTGCGCTCGCTCCTGACGGCTCTCGGCATCATCATCGGCGTCGCGTGCGTCGTCGCGACGATCGGGATCGGGGAAGGGGCGCGCCTGCAGGCGGAGAACCAGCTCAAGTCGCTCGGGACGAACTTCCTCATGATCTTCCCGGGCACGACGACGTCCTCCGGCGCGAGGACGGGCTGGGGCGGCAGCTCGCGCCTCTCGGGCGATGACGTCGAGGCGCTCAAGCGCGAGGTCTCGACGGTCGCGTACGTCTCCGCGACGATCCGCACGGTCGCGCAGGTCATCTACGGCAACCAGAACTGGTCGACGTCCATTCAGGGCGGCGAGGTCGACTGGCCGCTCATCCGGTCGTGGAACCTCTCGGGCGGCCAGTTCTTCACGGATCAGGACAATCGCTCGGCGAGCAAGGTGTGCGTACTCGGGCAGACGGTGAAAACGAACCTGTTCGGCGACGAGGACCCGATCGGCAAGACGATCCGCATCAAGAACATCCCGTTCAAGGTCGTGGGTGTCCTCGAGTCCAAGGGCGGCTCCACGATGGGGCAGGACCAGGACGACATCGTCATCGCCCCCTACGAGACCGTGCGCAAGAAGATCATGGGGACGACGGCGGTGGGCGCGATCCTCGCGTCGGCGTCCTCGAACGAGCTCGTCGGACGCGCCCAGGAGGAAATTACGGCCCTCCTCCGCCAGCGGCACCGCATCAACAAGGCGACCGGCCAGGACGACGACTTCATGATCCGCTCGCAGACCGAGATGCTGGAGCAAGCCAAAGAGCAGAGCCGCACGATGAGCGCGCTCCTCTGGTCGATCGCGGGCGTGTCGCTGCTCGTGGGCGGCATTGGAATCATGAACATCATGCTCGTCTCGGTGACCGAGAGGACGCGTGAGATCGGCGTTCGCATGGCGATCGGCGCCAAGGGCGGAGACATCCGCGCGCAGTTCCTCGTCGAGGCCGTCGTCCTCGCGGTCACGGGCGGCGCCGTGGGGATCGGGCTCGGGATCGGGATCCAGCGCACCGTGGCCCGCTTCGCGGGATGGCCCGTCTCCGTGCAGCCGAGCGCCATCTGGCTCGCGTTCGTGTTCTCGGCTCTCGTCGGAATCGCTTTCGGCTTTTATCCGGCCCTGAAGGCCAGCCGGCTCGATCCCATCGAGGCCCTGCGATACGAGTGAGCCCAAACCGCGCTAACCTTTCCGGGTGAATCCGGACATCTCGGACATCTCGGACCCGAGCGCCGCCGTCTCCGGCCTAATCCGCTCGGGCGAGACGCAGGCCGTTCGGGATGCCGGAGCGTGGAACCCCCGCCGGTCTCTCGTGGCGCGGCTTCTCTGGTACGTCGTTCCGGTCGCGCTCGTTCCGGCAGCCGTCTACTGGCTTTCCGTGGACCGGATCGGCCGCGAGCAGCAGCAGAGCATTCGTGCCACGCTCCTCCGCGAAGCGAGCCAACACGAGGAGCAGGCGCTTTCCGAGGAGGCGGCCGATCGGATCCGGCAGATCGCCGACGCCACGCGCGACATCGTCGCGATCACTCACCGCGCGGCCGAGCACGCGCGGAGCGCGCTCGAGGACGGTCCGGACCCGAAGCTTCCGGCGGAGCCGCTCGTGGAAGACGCGGGCGGGTTGCTCCACACGACGGGGCACGGGGTCAGTGCCGCGATCGTGAGCCGGGCGACGGGACTGGGGACTCAGGCGCGCCGCGACCTCGCCGCGACCCGGCGCCTCGAGGCGCCGTTCGTCGTCCTCGGTCTCGGCCCGATTGATCTGTCCGCGCTCTCGATCCGGACGGCCTCGGGCATCCTCAGGGTCGTACCCGGCCTCGACCTGAGTCCGGGCGGGAAGCCCGTCGTCGATCCGGCCTTCCGTTTTCCGAGCGCCTCGGCGCGGCCGCTCGTGGACGGGACCGGGGTGGTGGACCGGTCAGACGTCATCTGGTCCGACGTCTATGACGACTCCTATGCCGGAAACGGCAACATCGTTTCGGCTGTCGCCCTCGTGAAGGGGAAAGACGGCCGGCTTCTCGGCGAGGTCGCCGCCGACTGGGTTTTTCCGCGGTTGTTCCAGGGGTCGGAGGATCCCAAGCTGCCGGACGACGTCGAGTTCGTGTTCACGGCGGACGGCAAGGCGGTCGTCTCGGCGCCCGCGAGGCGGACGACCCCCGAACAGGTCCACGAGGTCGGCGCGGTCGTGGCGAAGCGGGGCGACGGCGTTCTCGCGACGGAGATCGGGGGCCGGGCGTTTCTTCTCGTCGTGCGCCGCGTGCCGGATCTCCGGTGGACGTACGTGAGGATGACGCCGAGAGCGGCGCTCGAAAAGAAGATCGCCGCCCAGATCGATCCCATTTTCGCAGTGGCCGAGCGCAAACGAAACGAATTGCGACTGCTCTATCTCGCCCTCGTCGGGGTCTTCGCCGCCGCCGTCGTCGTCGCCATGCGCCGGGCCCTCATGCCCCTGCGCCGCGTCGCCCGCGTCGCCGACGCCATCGCGTTCGGGCGGCCGACGCCGCGCCTCCCCGAGGGGGATCGTCTCGACGAGGTGGGCCGGCTCTATCGCGCCATGACGAACCTCGACCGGCGCGTGCGGTGGCGCATCGCCTCGATGGAGGGAGTCCACCGGCTCGCGCAGACGGCCGCCCTCATGACGCGCCCGGAGGAGACCTTCGCGCAGATCACGCGCCAGATCGCGGCTCTCGTCGGCGCCACGAAGGCCTGGATCTGCCTCTGGGAGCCCGAGACCCGTTCTCTCGTGCTGACGCCTCCCGGGTTCGGCGTGTCCGACGACGCGCTTCGCGGCCGCCGCCTCGGGCTGAACGATGAGAGCCTGGCGATTTTCTGTTACCGGACGGGGGAGACGTGCCTCAGGAACGACGTGCCTTTGGACCCAAGGCTGTCGGAGGCCCTCGTGGGCGCACTCGGCATCGAGAAGAACGTCGTCTTCGCGCCGCTCAAGGCGGAGGTCGGGATCCTTGGAGTCCTCGCGGTGGCCGACAAGCCCGGCGGCTTCGACGCCGAGGATCAGTCCGCGATCGACGGATACGCCGGCGAAGCGGCCCTTCTGCTCCGGAACGCGCGCCTCTACGAGGAGCTGCAGCGCAGCTACGAGAGGCTGCGGGACGCGCAGCGGAACCGCAATTACTTTCTCCAGAACATCAACCACGAGCTGCGCACGCCGCTCACGGCCATCCTCGGATGGAGCGAGGTTCTCGCGGAGGACCGGCCCGACAAGGAGACGGTGAAGATCGCGGTCGACCAGATCAACCGCTCCGCGCAGTTTCTCCTCGCCCTCATCGGCGACCTTCTCGACCTGTCCCGGTTCGAGGAGGGGCGCACGCGTCTCGAACCCGAAGTCGTGGATCTCGGCCTCCTCGTCTCGGACTCCGTCGAGCCCGTCTTTGTCATGGCCGAGGCCAAGGGAATCCGGATGTCGCTCGTGGTTCCGACCCAAAAGACGCCAGTCCGGCTCGATCCGCTGCGCATCCGGCAGGTCCTCTGGAACCTCGTTCACAACGCGGTGAAATTCACCCAGAAGGGGGGCGAGATCCGCGTGGAGGCCGAAGCCGACGATCGCGAGATCTCCTTCTCGATCGCCGACAACGGCGTCGGCATCGACGCGAAGGACCTTCCTCTGATTTTCGAGCGCTTCCGCCAGATCGACGGGTCGGCGACGCGCGCCTATCGCGGCATGGGGATCGGCCTCGCGCTCGCGAAGGCGTTTGTCGAGCTCCACGGCGGCACGATCCAGGTCGACAGCCAACCGGGTCGGGGCACCACGTTCCGCGTCCGGCTGCCGCGCATCGCGTCCGGCCCCGAGGCGCCGCCGGAGAAATCAGGAACGTGATCGCGCTCTTGTGCTTCGGCGCCGTGTTTCTCGCGCTCTGGGGGACGACGCACGCGTTCTTTCCACCACTGATGCGGAGCGTCCGATCCGGTGTCGGCCGGCTCGCCCGATGGCTTCGCGGCCACTCCCGGCTCGGACCGCTGTTCGGGCGTCTCGAGACGTGGCGCTCGTATCTCCCGCTCGTCATCGCTCTCGCGATCGGAACGCTCATCATCGTGTGGACGGCCGATGCGTTTACCGATATCGCGGCCGCGCTCAAGGAGAAGAGCCCGACCGTCCAGCGAATCGACGCGGCTGTCTATGAATGGTTCGGTTCCCGGAGGACGCCCTTCACGAGCGCGCTCTTCGTGGCCATCACGACGGTGGGGGGAACCGTGGGAATGGGAGCGCTCGTCGCCACCGTGCTCGCCGTCCTGATGGCGCGCCGCCGATTTCGCTGGGCGGCATATCTCGCGATCACGTCGGTGGGCGGCGCTCTTCTCAATCAATTGCTGAAGTTTCATTACCTGAGGCAGCGTCCCGACCTGAAGGCGGCCGTTCTCGGCGCGATGGGTTATTCGTTCCCCAGCGGACACGCCATGAGCGGCACGATCATCCTCGGCGCGCTCGCCTATCTCGCGGCCCGTTCGATACGGGAGTGGAAGAACAAGTCCGCCGCGCTCGCCGCCCTCGCGACCTTTGCCCTCGCCATCGGGATCTCCCGTGTTTACCTCGGAGTCCACTGGACCTCCGACGTCGGCGCCGGCTTTGCGGCCGGATTGCTCTGGGTGACGGCGACGACGACGGGTTACGAGCTCTTCCGGCAGTACCGCCTCGGCCAGGCGGACATGGCGCAGCGTCGGGCGGCGGCCACGGCGTGAGCGGAGGGGTGGGGTGCGCTCCGCCTGACGTAGAATCCCGGCCCGTGACGTTTTTCACAAGTGTCAGGGGTGCGCAATGAAGACTCCTCCGCCTCAGCCCCCGCTTGGTCCCGGAATGCCTTCGACGTCGGGCGCGGACTTCCTGACCACGAAACTCGACGTCGCCGTCCAGTGGGCGCAGTCGAATTCGCTCTGGCCGATGCCCTTCGGAACGGCCTGCTGCGCGATCGAGTTCATGTCCGTCGTCTCGTCCCACTACGACCTGGCGCGTTTCGGCGCCGAGGTCGTGCGGTTCTCGCCGCGCCAGGCGGACCTCCTGATCGTGGCCGGCACCGTGGTCGACAAGCTCGCGCCGGTCCTCAAGAAGATCTACGACCAGATGTCCGAGCCGAAGTGGGTCATTTCCATGGGTGTCTGTGCCTCGACCGGCGGCTTCTACCGCGCGTACCACGTCGTGCAGGGGATCGACGAGATCGTCCCCGTCGACGTCTACGTCGCGGGCTGCCCGCCGACGCCCGAGAACCTCATCCACGGAATCATGGAGCTCCAGAAGAAGATCCAGTCCGGCGAGCTGGCCCGCCACCGCGCGTCGAAGACATTCGTCCCGATCCGCGTCGGCACGGACCCGGACCTCTCGATCCCCGCCTACTCCGACGCCGTCATGGCGCATATGACGGGAAAGAAAGAGCTGCCCCAGATCGGTGAAACGGCCGAGTCCGAGCTCAGCGCGAAGGCCAGGGGCCAGGCGGGAGAGGGGCACCGATGAGCGCGACCCTGACGCGCCCTTCCCTCTCGTTCGGACCCTTGCTCGAGCAGAAGCTCGAGGGCCGCGTCACCGTCGAAGAGCGCCCGGCATCCGACATCGCGACGCTCGTCACGGACGCCGCGACGCTGAAAGAGGCGGCCCTCTTCCTGCGCGACGACCCGGCCGCCGCGTTCGACCTCTTCCTCGACCTCGTATCCGTCGACCGGTCGAAACTGCCGGGCAACCTCGCGCCCGGGAAAGACGGCCGCTTCCAGGCGAACTACATCCTGTACTCCACGAAACGGAACGAGCACCTGAGGCTCCGCGTCAACCTGCCCGAGGAGGCCCCGGCCGTCCCGTCGCTCACCGGCGTCTGGCCGGCGGCGAACTGGTTCGAGCGCGAGGCATGGGACCTCATGGGGATCCGTTTCGAAGGCCACCCGAACCTCCAGCGGCTGCTCACGCACAACGGCTTCGTCGGCCATGCGCTGCGCAAGGACTACGACAAGGGCCAGCGCTGGCTGTGCACCGAGGAAGACCTGCTCCAGACCGAGCTCGCCGCGAAGACGGACGACCCTGCGGACATGTTCGAGACGATGACGCTGAACTTCGGCCCCTCCCATCCCACGACGCACGGCACGCTGCGCGTCGTGATGCGCGTGGACGGGGAGAGGATCGTCGCGGCCGAGTCCGAGTGCGGCTACCTCCATCGGTGCTTCGAGAAGATGTCCGAGAGCCACACGTGGGTGCAGGTCATCCCGTACACGGACCGGCTGAACTACTGCTCGCCCATGATCAACGGCAACGGTTACGCCCTGGCGGTCGAAAAGATGCTCGGCATCGACGTGCCGCCGCGCGCGAAAGCCGCGCGCACCGTCCTGAACGAGTTCAGCCGCATCATGGATCACCTCGTGTGCATCGCGGCGAACCTCGTCGACATCGGGGCGCTCACGAACTTCTGGTACGCGTTCCAGCCTCGCGAGGAGATTTACGGCCTCCTCGAAGCCTGCTGTGGCGCGCGCCTCACGTCTTCATACGCGCGCATCGGCGGTCTCGCGAAGGACGTCCCGGACAACTTCGTGGAGTGGTCCCGGTCGCTTCTCCCGGGAATCCGCGACCGGGTCGCCGACGTCGACGGCCTCATCACGAAGAACAAGATCGCCTGGAACCGCCTGCGCGGAACCGGCGTCGTAACGAAGGAGCAGGCCTTGGCCTGGGGCTTCACGGGCCCGTGCCTACGTGCCTCCGGCGTCCCTTACGACGTTCGCAAGGACAAGCCCTACGAGATGTACGGCGAGGTCGACTTCGACGTCCCCATCGCGACCGACGGCGACAATTTCGCGCGGTACATCGTGCGCGTCGAAGAGATCCGCCAGTCGATGAGGATCATCGAGCAGATCCTCGCGCGGTTCCCGAAGGGGCCCGTCAACACGGACGACTATCGGGTCATCCTGCCCCCGAAGGAGATGGTCTACAACGAGATGGAAGGGCTCATCTACCACTTCAAGCTCGTATTCGAGGGCGTGAAGGTGCCGGCGGGGGAGATCTACTCCTTCACCGAAGGCGCGAACGGAGAGCTCGGTTACTCGCTCGTGTCGGACGGCAGCGGTTTCCCATATCGCGTCAAGGTGCGGCCCCCGTGCTTCCCGCTCTTCGCCGCGTACGAAAACATCATCAAGGGCGGCATGGTGTCCGACGCCGTCGCCACGCTCGGCTTGCTGAACATCATCGCCGGCGAGCTGGACCGTTAGGCAGGAAAAGGAAAATGGCCGCACGCGTCGTCACGCTCACGAGACCCGAACCCACGATTCTCGAGCGCCTGTATCTTCCCGAGATCTTCAAGGGCCTCGCGCGGACGTTCGGCCACCTGATGAAGAACCTCGGGAACATGAAGGGTCTTCCGACCATCCAGTTTCCCGAGATGCGCAGGAAATACTCGGAACGGTTCCGCGGGCGCCACATCCTCAAGACCCGCGAGGACGGCTCGCTCCGGTGCGTCGCCTGCTACATGTGCGAGACCGCCTGTCCGGCCGACTGCATCAAGATCGAGGCGGGGGAGCACCCCGTCCTCGCCTACGAGAAGTATCCGACCCTCTTCGAGATCGACCTGCTTCGCTGCGTGATGTGCGGCTACTGCGTCGACGCGTGCCCGAAGGACGCAATCTGGATGACGAAAGACTATGAAATGGCGTTCTTCGACAGGAAGAGCGCGATCCTCGGCATCCCCGAGCTCACCGAGAAGCCCTCCGACACGGACGCGTCGGGCCCCGGCTACGGTTACCGGCCGTACGAGGGCGAGAGCCCGATGAGGAAGGCCGGGCAGTTCGAGCCCTCGGGCATTCCGCTGCTTCCGGCGCTCCTGGCGCGCGGGCTCGCGATCAACCGCATGCCGCCCCCTCCTCCGCCGAAGCCGGCGGCAACGCCTCCGGCGGCGAAGGCGGGCTGAGGGATGGAATTTTCGGGCAGGGATACCCACGCGGATTCGGTCATCCCTGCTCGATTGCGTGGAAAATCGAATAGAGATGACCGATTTCGATGACGTCTAATACTAGTTAGGTGCGCCTTGGGAGGTGGTCGTTGATGAAAGAGCCCACTACTGCCAGCCGGCTTCAGACGTCGCGGATCGTGCTTGCCTTCCTGCTCGGCCTCGCAATCGCCGGGCCGCTTCTGTTAAGCAATGCCAGTTCTGCAGGCGTGCCTGAATGGGTAGGCGGCGTCATCGGTGTCGCCGCATTGCTAGGCGCGCTATCAGTGTTTTGGCGCGAGGGCGCGCTCCGAGGCAGCTTCGTGGTGCTCTTTTTCGTCGCAATCGCCTCCGCGGCCGTCCTGGGCTGGTTCCTACGCGGGCACACCTAACAACTCGTTCCAGCGGACGTCTGGGCTTGCGCCCAGCCGCCGCTGAACTCCGAGTCGTTAGCCCGCACAAAATGAAGATCGTGGCGTTTCCGTCGCCTGATGACCATATCGAGGCCGCACTCGACGGGCATCGTGTTCGGAACGAGGCGCTCATCGCCCGGCTGCGTGAATTCCATGTCGTGCTAAATCAACCTCGCGAAATTGACCTGCATTTCTTTGCGCCCAGCCAGCCGGCCGCTCGGTCGATCGCAGCCGCGCTCAAGGCGCGAGGGCTTCCCGAGCCCGCGGTCAGCACATCCGACTCGGATGGCATGGTCAGTGTCGAGGCCACCGTCATGCTTCCTGTCACCGTCGTCGTCACCCGCGCCTTTATCGAGCCTCTCGTTCGCATCGCCTTTGAGTTCGGAGGGGTACATGACGGCTGGGGTACTTCAATCGAGGAGGCTGGGACGAGTGCGGACTAACAGCGCGCTGCAGCGGACTTCCATGAGAAGGCCGGTTGTTGTCAAGAGAGGGTGGTGATCTTCGGTGGGAATCCCCGGGGTCGAGTGGGTCGCCGA
>DAIOUV010000006.1:0-22691 GCA_036759345.1 Acidobacteriota bacterium
GAAGCTCCCGGGCCCGGAGGTTGTACTTCTGCTTCGCCAGCACGACGATGGAGCGACCCTCGGGAGTCTCGTCGGCGAGCGAGGAGAGCTGTGCCAGCTCGGCCAGCTCCGTCTCCGGTACGCCTGGTGCCGGCACGAGCTTCACCGCCTCGCGGTTTCCGAGCGTGATCGTGCCGGTCTTGTCGAGGAGAAGGACGTTCACGTCGCCGGCCGCCTCCACGGCCCGGCCCGACATCGCGAGGATGTTGTGCTTGAGGACGCGGTCCATGCCGGCGATGCCGATGGCCGAGAGGAGGCCTCCGATCGTCGTCGGAATGAGGCAGACGAGGAGGGCGATGAGGACCGTGACGGAGACATTTCCGCCCGAGTAGACCGCGAACGGGCGCAGCGTCACCGTCGCGAAGAGGAAGACGATGGTCAGGCCCGCGAGGAGGATGTCGAGCGCGATCTCGTTCGGGGTCTTCTGGCGCTCGGCGCCCTCGACGAGACGGATCATCCGGTCGAGAAAGGTTTGTCCTGGCTCGGACGTGATCTGGACGACGATGCGGTCCGAGAGGACGGTCGTGCCGCCCGTGACGGCCGAGCGGTCTCCGCCCGCTTCCCGGATGACCGGCGCCGACTCGCCAGTGATCGCCGACTCGTTCACGGAGGCGATACCTTCGACGACGGTTCCGTCGCCCGGGATCGTCCCGCCCGTCTCCACGACGACGCGGTCGCCCTTGCGGAGGAGAGTCGAGGCGATCGCTTCCTCCACCTGAGGCCGGCCCTTTCCCGTGAGTCGGCGCGCGATCGTGTCGGTCTTCGTGCGCCGCAGCGCGTCGGCCTGCGCCTTGCCGCGGCCCTCGGCCACCGCCTCCGCGAAGTTCGCGAAGAGAACCGTCGCCCAGAGCCAGAATACGATCTGGAGCTGGAAGCCGAAGAGACCTTTCGGAGCGAGACCGGGGATGAGAAAGAGAGTCGTCGCGATCGCGCCGACCTCGACGATGAACATGACCGGGTTCTTCATCATCCGCGCCGGGTTCAATTTGGTGAAGGCGTCCACGGCAGCCCGGGAGAGGATCGCCCGGTCGAGCAGGGAGGTCGGTGTCGTTCTTGTCATGGTCGTGTTTCCCTCAGAACAGCTTTCCGGCACCCATCAGGAGGTGCTCCACGATGGGTCCGAGCGCAAGAGCGGGGAAGAACGTGAGCGCGCCGACGATCAGGATGACGCCGATCAGGAGCATGACGAACACGGGCCCGTCCACCGGGAACGTGCCGATCGATTCGGCGACCTTCTTCTTCGCCGCGAGCGAGCCCGCGATGCCGAGGAGCGGGATGATCATCAGGAAACGCCCGAAGAACATCGCGATGCCCAGCGCCACGTTGTAGAAGTCCGAATTCGCGTTCAGTCCGGCGAAGGCGCTGCCGTTGTTCCCCGTGGCGCTCGTGAACGCGTAGAGGATCTCGGACAGGCCGTGCGGACCCGCGTTGTTCAGCCCGGCGAGCCCCGGCTTCGAGGCGATCCCGAGTGCGGTCCCGACCAGGATCGAAAAGGTCAGTATCAGCACGGAGAGCATCGCCAGCTTCACTTCATGGGCCTCGATCTTCTTGCCGAGGTACTCGGGCGTGCGCCCGACCATGAGGCCGGCGATGAAAACCGTCAGGACGACGAAGAGGAGCATGCCGTACAGCCCCGCGCCCACGCCCCCGAAGATGATCTCGCCGAGTTGCATGTTCAGGAGCGGCACGAGGCCGCCCAGCGGCGTGAAGGAGTCGTGCATCGAATTCACCGCGCCGCACGAAGCGTCGGTCGTGATCGTGGCGAAGAGGGCCGAGTCGACGGGGCCGAACCGGACCTCCTTGCCTTCCATGTTTCCCATCGCGGAAGAGACGCCGAGACCGTGATGGATGGGGTTCCCGCGCACCTCGAAGAAGCCCGCCACGAACGCCCCGACCAGGAAGAGAATCGCCATCGACCAGAAGATCGCCCAGCCGTGCCGCTTCCTTCCCGTCATCGCGCCGAGCGTGTACGTCAGCCCGGCGCCGCCGGCGAAGATCAGGAACATCTCGACGAGGTTGCTGAAAGGCGTGGGGTTCTCGTACGGATGGGCAGCGTTCGCATTGAAGAAGCCGCCGCCGTTCGTGCCGAGGTTCTTGATCACCTCCTGCGAGGCGATGGGCCCCTGCGGGATCTTCTGCGTCGCGCCTTCCAGCGTCGTGATCGTCTCGGACGGCTTGAAGTTCTGGATGACGCCCTGCGACATCAGGACCACCGCGCCGGCGAGGCTGAGTGGCAGGAGCACCCAGAGTGTGGCGCGCACGAGGTCGGACCAGAAATTCCCGATGCCCTTTGACTCGACCCGGGCGACACCCCTCACGAAGGCGATCGCGATGGCGATGCCCGTGGCCGCCGAGGCGAAGTTGTGGACGGCGAGGCCCGCCATCTGGGTGAAGAGCGACATCGTCGACTCGCCCGAGTAGGCCTGCCAGTTCGTGTTCGTCGTGAACGAGACCGCCGTGTTCCAGGCGAGCGCGGCCGGGACGGCCGGCATCTTGTCGGGATTCAGCGGCAGGAGGTGCTGCAATCGTTCCATCGCGTAGAGCACGACCAGGCTGACGACGTTGAACACCATCATCGAGCCCGCGTACGCGACGAACCCCTGCTCTTTCGAGGCGTCCACGCCGCCGGCCCGGTAAAGAAGGCGCTCCAGCGGAACGAGCACCGGATCCAGGAAAGTCTTCTCCTTCGAGAAGACTTTCTTCATGTAGATGCCGAGCGGCTTCACGACCGCGAGGACGATGAGGAAAAAGACGCCGGTTTTCAGGACAACATCGAGCATGGCGTTCTCACAGCTTCTCGGGCTTCAGGAGCGCGTAGAGGAGATAGGCGAGAGCGGCGACGGAGAGGACGAGGCCGAGGGTGGCTTCGAAAGACATGGCGTGTCTCTTTTCTCTTTCGATTCAGATCTCGTCGCAGCGCTTCACGTACCAGAGCGACAGCGCGAGGAGGCCGAGCGTCAGGAGGAGGAAAAGGGCGTCGAGCATGAGTTTCCTTTCGGAGGTTCCCTTAAATCTCGAAGATCGCGTGGAGAAGATACATCCCACCGCTTACTCAGAAAAGCTTCGGAAGGTTGATGTCGAGCTGCACGCTCCACTTCCACTTTCCGTTGAGTCCCTCGTCATTGAACCAGACGGGTCCGCTGAGCAGGCTGATGTCCTTCGTAAAGTAGTAGTAGAGGCCGGCTCCCCCGCCGCCGAGGACGTTCTTGCCCGACGCATAGTCAGCGGCAAAGACGAGCCTCGTGAACTCGTTCCCGTCCTTGTCCTTGGCGGGAATAAAGCCCCGGTCAAAGGCGACCATGAAGCCCGTGTTCTGGGACTCGCCCGTACTCGAGACCATGCTCGCGTGATTGCCCCAGTACGGGCCGACGGAGAGGCGCCCAACCCCGGGGATGGTCTTGCCGACGATCACGTAGAGAATGTTGAAGTCTGTTCGGGACGGCCCGCTCGCCTTCGTGCCCACGCTGAAAACCCCGATCTGTAAAGCGGGCTGGCCTTTGAACCAGACGTCCTCGGGTGAGCCGATCTTGGCGTTGAAGTACCACGGATAGTCCGAGTTCCCGAAGTAGTCGATCCCGAATTCCATCTGTACCTTGGACGAAAAGGCCAGGCCGACCTCTGGAAGCGTCATGTCTGTCGGAAGAGAGCTGCCGCCGTCGGAGGTCTTCCGGGCGACCGTGAAGTAGTTGTCCATCCCGAGGTGAAACACCCCGGGAGACTGGATATCCAGGGTCATCGGCGTCCAGAAGGTCGTCGACGGCGTGGCGTGGGCGACCGCGGCCGGCAGCATGAGGGCGGAGACGATCAACACGGCCGCCGCGACGCGGTGCCGCCTGAACGAGGCGGTGGATCGCCGCGGGCGTGCGAACGGGAGTTTTCTCATGGGGAGAACGGTGCGCCCGGGAGGTCAAGGAAGTCCGGAAGATGGTCGAAAGAAATTCTAAGGTGCATGAAACCTCTTCTCAGGCCAGCGGTTCGGCCGCGAAGCGGTAGCCGATTCTAGGCTCGGTGACGATGTACCGAGGGCGCGAAGGTTCGGGTTCCAGCTTGCGGCGAAGGGCGCCGACCTGGACACGGACGGAGTCGGCTGTCGGCGCCGGGGCGCCCTTCCAGACGCGCGCGGCGATCTGGGCGATCCCGACCGGCCGGCCGGCCGAAAGCGCCAGCACCTCCAAGATCGCGAACTCGGTGGGGGTCAGGCGCACCTCCCGCGCCAGCCGTTCACCCTGCAGGACGCGCCGGCGCTCGCGGTCCATTCGGCGAATCGCCTCGATCAGTCCGAAGCCGTCTAGACGCGGCATCGCGTCGTCGGTGACCACGAGGTCGGGGTGCCGTGCCGAGAAGACCTCGAGGCCCTGCTGCCCGTCGGCGGCCATGACCGTTTCGTAGCCCTGCGCCGCAAGCTCGGAGGCGAGGCCTTGTGCGAACGCGGCCTCGTCGTCCACAACGAGAAGGAGCGGAACGGTCCGCGTCACGAAGCCGCGGGCCCGCGGCCGAAGGGCACGAGCTTTCCACGAGGAGGAGGAGGAGGCAGCGCGGGCTTCCGGCGGTTGGTCCAGACATCCCAATCGACGGGGAGGCTTTGCAGCGCTTTCGACATCAGGAAGACGTAGCCGGCGAATCCCAGCAGGGCCGTGGCCAAGCCATAGGGAGTTCGGAGGGCAGCTGCGACCAGCGTGAACCCGGCGAGAGACAGCAGGGATGCGGCGGCGAGGAAAACGGGCTTCAGGAGCCGGTCCCGGGCCGCAGGCCGCGCTGTCGAGGCCGGGCGGAGATCGCCTCGCGCGATGACATCAGGTGACGTGTTCACGCCCTGAAGGTGCCGCTCATGGGCTCAGGAAGTCCGGAGGGAGAGCGAAAGAGTTTCTAAGGACGCGGTGACGTCACGCCGCAGCCGTGAGGACGTGATTCCGGTCCGGTTCTCTTTGGACTTCGCCGTCGGGCGCGGGCCGTCCCTCGATCAGCACGCTCGGAAGGCCGAGCTCTCTCAGGGCATGTGCGAAAAAGTACAGGTAACAGGCGAACCCGCCGGCGGCGAACAGCAGATGCGGCAGGCCCTCGCGCGTGACGGCCAGCAGGGCGCCGACACAAAGGCAGACGATGGAGGCCGTTACGAGGCCGAGCACCGAGGGAAGGGAGCGGAGACGGGAAGGGGGAAGGACCTCTCTCACGGTCGAGAAGGTGCTCTCGTCCCGCCAAGGAAGTCCGGAGAAAGACCTAAAGAAGTTCTAAAGAGGCTCGGCAACGAACCGGTAGCCCACCCACGGCTCCGTCACGATGTATCGCGGGCGGGCGGGATCGGGCTCGAGCTTCTTGCGGAGCGAGCCGACGTGGACGCGGACGGCGTCGGGCGTCGTGCCCGGCGCGCCGTGCCAGACACGGCCGATGATCTGCCGGATCGTGATGGGCTTGCCCGCGTGGGAGGCGAGGAGCTCGAGGATCGCGAGCTCCGTCGGCGTGAGACGGATCTCCTTGCCTTCGACGACGACGCGCCGCCTCTCGCGGTCGAGCGTGAGGCCGGGGAACTCGAGGACTCCGGCCGCGCTCTCGTCCGCATGGCGCCGCAGCTGGGCCCGCACGCGCGCGAGGAGCTCGGGCACCGAGAACGGCTTCACGACGAAGTCGTCGGCGCCGAGGTCGAGTGCGCGGATCTTGTCCGCATCGCCACCGCGTACGGAGAGGACGAGGATCGGCGTCCGGCCGGCCCTCCGGAGCCGCGCGATGAGCTCGAAGCCGTCCGCGACGGGCATCGCGAGGTCCGTGAGGACGAGATCGGGCTCGCGCTCGGCGGCGAGCCGGGCGCCCTCCTCGCCGTCGACCGCCTCGAGCGTCTCGTAGCCGGCCGCCGCGAGCTCCGCCGCGAGGCCGCGCCGGATGGACGGGTCGTCGTCGACCACGAGGATCGTGCCGAGGACGCGCGTCACGCCGGGGCCTCGGGGGCGGCGGGGAGGTCGAGGCGGGCGATCGTCCCGCCCCCCGGCCGGTCGAGGAGGGCGACCGTTCCGCCCATCGCTCGCGCGAGCGAGCTGCAGATCACGAGGCCGAGGCCCGCGCGCCCCGCCTCGGCGGGCGAGAGGCCGGACGCGGCCGCGCGCTTGACGTCGGAAGGGACGCCGGCACCGCGGTCGCGCACGTCGAGACGTAGGCGCCGGTGGTCCGACGGGTTCGGTTCGGCGGCCAGCTCCAGCGCCGCATCGCCCGGGCCGGCTCGCGCAGCGTTCTCGAGGAGGTTCGCGAGGATTTCCACGGCGAGCGCGGGGTCGGCGAGCGCGTCGGGCGTGTCGGGTGCGACGGTGACCTGGATCGTCCGGCCCGAGAGGACAAGCGGCAAAGCCTCGAGTGTGGCGCGGAAAAGATCGGCGGGCGGTGCGGGCTCCGGGCGCGGGACGTACGTGCCGGCGTCGAGGCGCGCCATCGCGAGGAGGTTGTCGATGCGGCGCGAGAGACGCTCCGTCTCGGCCGAGACCTCGTGCACGTCGGCCGCGGCTGCGGCTCCGCTCGTGCGGCGGAGGCGTTCGAGGCCGAGCTGGATCGCCGTGATCGGCGTCCGGAGGTCGTGGGAGACGGCGCGAAGGAGGGACGTCTTCAGAGAGTCGCTCTCGCGCAGGGCCTCGAGGTGCGTGCGCTCCGAGAGAAACCTTTCCCGTTCGACCGCGAGCGCGACGAGCCGTCCGACGGAGGCGAGGGCGTTGCGTTCGGCGCGCGTGCCGCGCACGACGAGAACGCCGTTCGTGCGGCCGCCCACGGCGAGCGGCAGATAGACGTCCCGCATGCCGCCTTTGGCGGGCACCTCGGCGGGCTTCCCGGCGCGGCCGACGCTCTCGAGAAGCGGATCGCCGACGTCGAGTCCCTGCCCGACGGAGACGACGACCTCGGGGGGGCCGTCGCCGAAGAGCACGAGCCCGCCACCCGAAGCCCCGATCGTCCTCAGCGCGCGTCCCGCCGCTTCGCCCAGCGCGCCGATGCGGTTCGTGGCGGCGAAAAGGTCGATCGAGAGGTCGTAGAGCGCCTCCATCTCCGTCCGGCGCGCCTCGGCGTCCGCCGCCCGGCGCTGGGCGCGGGCGACGAGACGACTCACGACGACAGAGGCGAGGAGGAACGTCGTGAGGGCCACCCAGTTCGCGGGGTCCGCGATCGTCCACGTCCCGACGGGCGGAAGAAAGAAATAGTTGTAGCAGGCCGTCGCCGCGAGCGACGCCGCCGCGGAAGCCGCGAATCCGAATCGCGCCGCCACGAAGAGGACGACGACGAGGTAGACGAAGCCGACGGTCGTCGCGTTCGCGCCGACCGCGCGGCCGAGGGCCGTTGCGCCCGCGACTCCGAGGAGCGCGAGCGCGACCCCAGCGGCGCGTCTAGCCGTGGATGTTGTGTCCGTGGACGGCCTCCGCTGCCTCGTGCAGGGCCTCGGACAGCGTGGGGTGCGCGTGGATCGTGCGGATCATCTCTTCGGTCGTCGCCTCGAGCCGCAGAAGCGCGCCGGCCTCGGCGATGAGCTCGGTCGCGTGCGGGCCGACGATGTGGACGCCGAGGATCTCGTCGTACTTCGCGTCGGAGACGATCTTCACGAAGCCGTCCTGTGTGTGCTCCATCATCGTCTTGGCGAGGACGCCGAAATTGAACTTTCCGGTCTTCACGACGTAGCCGCGCTCCTTCGCCTTCGCTTCGGTGAGGCCGATCGACGCGACTTCCGGGTCGCAGTAGGTGCAGCCCGGGACTTGGTCGCGGTTGACGGGGAAGGTGGGCGCGCCGGCCATCGTTTCGGCGGCCACGATGCCTTCGGCGGACGCGACGTGGGCGAGCCAGATCGTGGGCGTGACGTCGCCGATCGCCCAGACGCCCGGGACGTTCGTGCGCTGGTGCGCATCCACCTTCACGTAGCCGCGGTCGGTCGCGACGCCGACGGTTTCCAGCCCGAGTCCCTCGGTCACCGGCTTGCGACCGACGGCAAGCAGGACCTTTTCGACGGACCACGAGAGCGGCCCGCCGTCCGGCCCCTTCGCCTTGACGGTGATGGTGCCGTCGCCGTTCGGCGTGGCCGACTCGACGCCCGTTTTCGTGCGCACCTCGATCCCGCGTTTCTTGAAGAGGCGCTCGACCTCTTTCGAAATCTCCTCGTCTTCCACCGGCAGGACGCGGGGGAGCACCTCGACGAGGACGGTCTTCGTGCCGTAACGCGAGAAGCAGGAGGCGAATTCCGAGCCCACGGCGCCCGAGCCGATGACGAGCAGGGTCTTCGGGATCGACTGCGACTTCAGGATGTGATCCGAGTTCAGGACGGCCTGGCCGTCCGCCTTCAGGAACGGAAGATCGCGGGGGACCGAACCCGTCGCGATGAGAATGTTCTTCGTGTTCAGGATCGTCTCGCCCGCATCGCCCTTCACGGCAACCTGCGTCGGCGAGACGAGACGCCCGAAGCCCGCGTGGACGTCGACCTTGTTCTTCTTCATGAGGTACTCGACGCCCTTGGCCCCCTTGAAGACGACCTTGTCGCGGAACTTCACGACGGCCGGATAGTCGAGCTCGACGCCGGCGACGCGGACGCCGAAGTCCGCGGCGTTCTTCGCTTCGTCGAAGAGCGAGGCGGACTTGAGCATCGCCTTCGTGGGAATGCAGCCGCGGTGGAGGCACGTGCCGCCGAGTCCGACGCTGGGAACCTTCGCGTCCTTCTCGACGAGGGCCGTCTTGAGGCCGAGTTGCGAAGCCCGGATGGCGGCGACGTAGCCTCCGGGGCCGGAGCCGATCACGACGAGGTCATACGAAGGGGAGGGATTGGCGCTCAACGAGTCTCCTTGCTTGGTAGACGAGGCGCCGCGCCGGAGGGCGCGCGCCGGACGACCGATGATTATAGCTGCGGGACTTCAGCCGAAGGCGACTCCGAGGAGGCCGCCCGCGAGGACGAGCCAGGCTGCGTTGATCCGGATCGTTGCGAGCGCCGCGCCGGGCAGGCCGCCCAGCACGTAGCCGCTGCCAAAAAGGACGGCGCCGGTCTTCAGGAAGAAGAGAAAGAGGCTGCCGAGAGAGAAAGAAGAAGCGGCTGTTAGGAGAAGAAGAGGAAAGGGAAAAGAGAAGATTCTCTTAGAAGGGAGATTGGGGTGGGGCAAATCTTTCAACACCATGACCCCAGCCGAGAGACAACCGGCGACGAGCAGCAGGACGATCTCATGGACAAAGAACGCCGCCACGAGCGCGGCGAGATCCATCCGGTCGTGGGAATCCGACCGCGCCATCGTGAGCCGATTATGGGCGGGCGCGGCCGCACCCTTCTTCTTGCGGCCGCGATAGTCTCGGTCCATGCGCCGAGCCGTCCGTCTGTTCCCCGTCGTCACTCTCGCTTTCGCCGTCTCCGCCCCGGCCGCCGAACGTCTCGTCCCCGGGAAGCTTCCGACGGGCGAGATGCTGCTTCCGAACGGCCGGCTCCTGACGCCGACCGGGACGCAGACCGAGGTCGCCCCCTATCCCTTCGCCCTCGCCTTGACGCCCGACGGCAAGCGCGTCGTCGTCGCCTGCATGGGCGCGGACGACCAGTCACTCCACCTCCTCGACGCGGCGACCGGGAAGACGCTCGCGAAGGAGCCCGTGAAGAAGTCGTGGCTCGGCCTCGCGGTCGCGCCGGACGGAAAGCGTGTCTACGTCGCCGGCGCCGGCGGGAAGAACGTCCTCATCTACCGGCTCGAGAGCGACCGGTTCGTCGTTGAGGAGCCGATCGCTCTTAGGGCCGTCGGCGAGCCGGCCGGGCTCGACGCGACGCCGTCCGGCCTCGCGGTCTCCACGGACGGCAAGAGCCTCTGGGCCGCGCGGATGCTGCTGAACGACGTCGTGAAGATCGACCTCGCTTCGCGCGCGATCGCGGTGGCAGTTCCCGTCGGCATCCATCCGTACCGCCCCGTCCTTTCGCCGGACGGCAAGCTCCTCGCCGTCGCGAATTGGGGCGCCGCCTCCGTGTCGTTCGTGGATTCCTCCTCGGGCTCTGTCCTCGCGACGGTGAAGACCGCCGACCATCCGTCGGATCTCGTCTTCTCGCCGGATGGGAAGACGCTCTTCGTCGCCCAGTCGAACCGGAACCTCGTCGCGGCCATGGACGTCGCGTCGCGGAGCGTCGTGCGCCAGATCTCCGTCGCGCTCGGGCCGGACGGCCCAGGGTCGCCCTCGGCGGACGCGCTGCCGGACGGCTCCACACCGAACGCGCTCGCCCTCGCGCCCGATGGGAAGACGCTCTTCGTCGCGAACGCGGACGACGACGCGGTCGCCGTCGTAGACGTCGCCGGCGACGTCCGCTCCCTTCGGACGAAAGGATTCGTCCCCAGCGGCTGGTATCCGGCCGCGCTCGCGCTCTCCGCGGACGGAAAGACGCTGTGGGTCGCGAACGCGAAGGGCGGGGGGTCCTGGTCGAACGCCGTCGGCGGGCCCGACCCGACGAAGAAGGCGGATGGGAATGCCTGGAAGAAGACGCGCACGATCCCCGGGTCGGTCTCGCGTGTGGACATCCCGTCCTCCGAGGCGCTCCGGGCGTATACGACGCGCGCGTACGCGAACCGTCGCCCGGGGGCGCGCGGCGCGGCTCCGGTGAAGGCCTCGGCCGTCGTCCCGGCGGTACCCGGCGGGGTTTCGCCGATCAAGCACGTCGTCTATGTCGTCCGCGAGAACCGCACGTACGACCAGATTCTCGGCGATCTCCCGCACGGGAACGGCGACCCTGCGCTCGCGATCTTCGGGCGCGACGTGACGCCGAACGCCCACGCGCTCGCCGAGGAGTTCGTCCTTCTCGACAACCTCTACGCCGACGCCGAGGTCTCCGCGGACGGCCACAACTGGTCGATGGGCGCGTACGCGACGGACTTCGTCGAGAAAATCTGGCCGCCCGACTACGGCCGCAAGGGCTTCGACTACCTGTTCGAGGGCAACGACGCGAACGCGTTCCCGACGAACGGTTACCTCTGGGACGCCGCCGCGCGCGCGGGGCTCACCCTCCGGAACTACGGCGAGTTCGTCGGCGTCGCGGCCGAGACGGAGCCGACGAAACTCTCCCTGTCGACGGGCATGGAAGGCGCGCTCAAAGGCAACACCTGCCCCTTCTACCCCGGCTTCGACCTCGACATTCTCGACAACGAGCGCATCGACGTCTTTCTCAAGGAGTTCCATGGCTTCGTGAAGACGAGGCAGATGCCGCGTCTCACCATCGTGCGGCTCGGCAACGACCACACGGCGGGGACGAAGAAGGGGGAACGCACCCCGCGCGCGATGGTCGCCGAGAACGACGTCGCGCTCGGCCGTCTCGTCGAGGCGATCACCCACTCGCCCTTCTGGAAGGAAACCGCGATCTTCGTGATCGAGGACGACGCCCAGAACGGCTCGGACCACGTGGACGCGCATCGGACGGTGGGCCTCGTGATTTCGCCGTTCACCCGCCGCGGAGGTTTCGTGGATTCGACGATGTACTCCACGGTGTCGATGCTCAGGACCATGGAGCTGATCCTCGGTCTGCCACCGATGTCGCAGCACGATGCGTCCGCGACGCCGATGACGAACGCCTTCGTCGACGCTCCGGACCTCACGGCGTTCGTGCATCGCGAGACGAGAATTCCGTTCTACGAGATGAACCCCGACGGCGCGCCCCTCCAGGCTCTCGCCGGCACGTGGGACTTCACGAAGGAAGACGCGGCGCCGGACCTAGCGCTCAACGAGGCGATCTGGAAGAGCGTGAGGGGCGCGGACGCGGAGATGCCCGCGCCGGTGAACGCAGCTTTCGTTCGCGTGCCGCCCTAGTTCAACTCGTGCTCAGGCGAGGAGCTTCTTCACGAGCGCTCCGGTATCGACGGAGCCGAGGCCCGTCGTCGGGTCCCAGCCTTTCGTCGCCTGATAGCCCGTGACGCCGCCGTACGAATTGTCACCTTGGGTGATGTCCCGGAAAGGCGAGGCCCCCCGGGCCGCCTCGTAAAGGGCCGCGTTCGCGGCGCCGAGGCGAGGCCGCCCGGCCGCCGCGCGCGCGGCGTTGACGTGCGCGAGGATGCCGGACCAGATCGGCGCCGCCACGCTGGTTCCTCCGACGGCGGTCCACTTGCGGCTCACGAAGATCGAGAGGCCGGGATCGGGCGACGCGACGGCCGCGACGTCGGGAATGCCGCGGCCGGTCACGCCGCGGCGCGCACCGAGGGCCGCCTTCTGCCACGCGGGGACGGCAACGAACCTCGAGAAGCCCCCGCCCGTCGCTCCGCGATTTGGGCCGTCGTTCCAGGCGCTCTCCGCGAAGGAGCCGCCTCGAGGGACGAGCTTCGTGCCTCCGACCGCGGTCACCTCCGGGACGACGCTCGGAAAGTCCACGTGGCGCTGGCCGTCGAAGGCGGAGTCCTCCGGCAGGACGTCGCCCGCGCCGGCGTCGCCGGAGGCGCAGACGAACGTGATGCCGAGGAGCGCGCAGGAGAGGAAGAGCTGGCGGGTCTGGTCGTACCGGCGGGACGTGGCGAAGCCGTCTTCGGGCATGCCCCACGAGATCGAGACGATCGAGGGGCGGCGCGCGTCGGGCGCGTCGAGGAGCGCGTTCAGGAAATCGACCCAGCCCGTGTCCGTGTTCGGCGCCCACCACAGGTCGAGATCCGCGCTCGGGGCGGTGCCCCGCACCCAGTCCATGTCGAGCGCGACCTCCACGTCGGCGTCGCCCGTCTTCCCCTGGTAGTCGTTCTTCGCGCCCGAGACCGAGACGTCCGTGACGTCGCCGGCGGGCAGGCCGTAGTGCGTGCAGAAAGCCGCGAAGTCGGCGCTCGAGAAGCCGCCTCCGAACTCGAGGATCGCCACGCGCTCGCCACGGCCGCCGGCCGTGACCGGGTCGGGGAGCGCGTAGGCGGCGCGAATCTCGTCGGGCGTGAAGCCGCCTCCGGGTCCTCGCGTCGCGGCGGCGCCCCGCCGCGGCACCCTAGAGCGGGGCGGGGCGAAGATCGGCGGGAAGCGCCGGGCCGCGGGGAGCGTATTGAGACCCGCGACGCCGCGGATCACGGAGGCGAGCGACGCTGGAATCGAGGGGTCCCGCTCGGCCGCCATGGCTCGCCGGACGCGAGGCGACAGGGCGCGCGGCAGGTCGTACGTGCCAAGAGGGATATCGAACGCACGCGAGATTTTTTCCGCCGGGCCGTGGCCCTGGACCGCGGTGCGTGCCCCGGTTACCCCGTCCACGGTGAGCCCGGCGTCCCGCAGGAACGCCAGGACCGCGTCGAGATCCTGATACCCGGGTGCGACGAGCGTGCGCACCTCGTCGGGCGAGAGGTGGCGCCCGTAGACGGAGCTCTTCGGGTCCGCGACGGCGGCCGCGGCCTCGCGCAGCGCGCGCATGTCCTTGGCATGGAGGAGGACCGTGAAGCGGATCTCCTCGCCGGGCGGGCACGGCCCCGTCCGGCGCGCGAGCGGCAGTCGCCGCGAGACGTGGCGGGGCAGGACGAACCGCTGCACGTTCGTCAGGCTCCTGCAATGGGAGCGAGCCGCTCCCACACGAGCATCACGTCCATGAGATGGCCGCCCACCTGCTGCGTCGGAGCGCCCACGATGAGCCGGTCGCCGGAGATCCGGTAGAAGCGGACCAGATCCGTACCGACCCAGTTCGGGAACAGGGACTGGGAGACGTGATGCACGACGACGCCGTGCGTTTCGTCCGCCACGTAGGTGCCCGAGTAGGCGAGATAACCGAAGAAGGCGGCCCCGACCTCGGCCGGCGTGCCCAGATGCTGGTCGTTCGCGACGAATCGGGGGCGGTCTCCACGCATGATCTGTAGCGCCATGTAACCGGTCGAGTCGTAAAGGCACAGGCCCATGAAGTTCGTCCCGAACGGAAACACGACCTGTCCTTCGGAGCGGAACTCGAAGACGAGCAGCTTCCAGGCCCCGGCGAGGGAAGTCCCGTGCATGTCGAAAGCGATCCTACTCCGGCTGGCCCCGGGCGAGGGCGTCCGCAAAAGGTGTCCACCCGACGGTATGCTCCATGCAAGAGGGGTGAGCGAGGGTTTCCCCTCGCGGAGTCCCGGAGGATCAATCGTGAATTTTCATTCGCGGCGGTCCGTTTCGGCCTGCTGGGTACTGGCCGCGTTTTTCTTCGTCGTCGGGTCCGGAACCCGGGCGGCCGACCTCGATTCGGCGAACGTGAAGAAGCTGGGCCGCACGGTCGCGCGCTTCAAGGACGACACGCTTCAGGTCGTCGTGGGCTACAAGCACGCGCAGCTTCACCTCGACAGCCGGTGGATAGTGCTCGAGACTTGCCTCTCCGCGTCGGGCAACCAGCCCGTCGAGATCTTCCGCGAGGACGTGTCGCTCATCCTGCCCGACGGCACGCGGGTTCCCATGCCGAGCCAGAAAAAGATGGCTCAGGGTCTTCCGGACCTCCGCCGGATGCTCAATCAGGCGCGCGTCATGCGCGATCCGCTCGGAGGTTACTTCCCGGGGCGCACCCGCGAGGAGAGGCTCGGTTTTTTCGCCGTACCGGGGGAACAGATCGTGTTCGATCGCGTCACGGTGAACCGCGACACGCTCGCGTGGGGAGACCTCTTCTTCGAATCCCCGAAGGGGCGATTCGAGCCCGGGATTTACACGCTCGTCATGGAGAACAAGCTCGCCCGCGTCCGCCTGCCGCTCGCGCTCGGCATCGACGGGGTCCTCGAGCGCGTGAAGTAGCCGGCTCTCTCGCATAATCGCGGCATGAGCGAAGCCGGACCGTCACCCGGGCCACGCGCCACCCGGTGGGCCGCGCTCGCGGTGCTCGCCGTCCTCCTCGCGACCGTCGACACGCGCGCGTTCGGCCTCATCCCCGACGGAAAGGAGATGCTCTCGGCGTCGGCCGCTATCTCGCGCTTCCTCGAAATCGGCGTCTCGCGCGACTTCGTCAACGCGCCGCGGCGCCCCGGGGGCGATGCCGTGTCGCGCTACGGGATGGGGCTTTCCCTCGCCGAGGCGGTGCCCGGAGCCTTGATGCGCGTCATCCGGACGGTCGCTCCCTCCGCGCCGTCGGCGCCGGTCTTCGTTCTCTTGCCGATCGCGTGCCTCGTCGCCGCGGCGTGGGCGACGACCCGGGCGTTGCTCCTCCTCGGCGCGACGCCCGCCTGGGCCGCGGCGTCGGGTGCGGGCCTCGTCCTCGCGACGCCGCTCTGGGGATACGCGGCGAGCGATTACGGCGAGCCGCTGCAGGCATGCTGCATCGCGCTTCTGCTGCTCGCGGTCGCCGAGCTGCGCGACGCTCCGGTCTCCCGGCGCTGGCAGATCGTTGCGGGAGTCGCCGCGGGTTTCGCGGTCCTCACGAAGACCTTGCTGCTCATCGCGGTCGCCCCGCTGGTGGTCTATCTGGTCTTCGAGAAGAAAAGAGGAACCGGGTCAAGGCGGCGTGCCGCCGCGACGGATTCTCGTCGCCCGGCGCCGCCATGGCCGCTGCTCCTTTCATTCGCAGGAATTCTCTTTCTCTGGGTTGCTTTCGAGCTCGTTCGCTTCGGCAAGCCCTTCGGTGGATACGGCGGGGAGACGTTCACATATCCGTTCTTCACGGGCCTCCTGCGTCTCACCGTGCTCCCGAACAAGGGGCTCTTTTGGTACGCGCCGATCGTTCTTTTCGCGCCGGTTGGCTTTGTCGCTCTTTTTCGCCGCGACGCGCGGCTCGCCTTCGCATCCGCTCTATCCTCCGCCGCGCTTCTCTTCGCGGCATCCGCGTGGTGGGCGTGGGACGGGCAGGCGGGATGGGGACCGCGCCTGCTCCTGCCCGCGCTCCCCCCCCTCGTGTTCCTTGCCGGCTTCGCCTGCGCATCGTCCGGCCAGCCTGTCCGTATCGCGGGCGCGCTCGCGCTTTTTCTCGGCTTCGGCGTCAATCTGCTCGGCGCCCTCGTGCCATTTCCCGCCGTCTATGCGCTCTCATCGGTGGTGCCGCCCCAGCCGATCGCGGAGGCGCGCGCGGCCGGGACGCAATACGAGATCGGCCGGGGGGAGGACGGCGTTCTGCGTGCGACGGCTCCGCACCACCTCTCGCTCACGCCCGCGTGGAGCCCGATCCGCGTCCACGCTCTCGTCCTCGCGGCGAAGCTGCGGGGCGGAGCGGCGGCGCGGTTGGGGCGCGAGGGGCTTCCGTCGCTCGACCCGCCATTCCTGCCCGTTCTTCCGGAGGAACCCGCGCCCGCAATGCTCCTCGCGCTGGGGCCGGTTCGCATCGGGTGGGGCCGCGAATATTTCTTTGAAGGGGAAGAGAGACTGTCGGATCCGTGGGGGGACGCCGTGCGTGACCAGACGGTCCGCGCGATCGACGTGAAGCAGTTCGCGCGCGCACAGGCGCTCAATTCGGATTCTTCGAGTGACCCTCGCGTGGTCGCGCTGATCGCCGAATCGATCCGCCTCGGCGATCGCACGCGAGGCCCCGCGGCGGCGCTCTCTTATCTTTCTAAGAAATTTTCTTCTTATTCTTCTTCTTCCGCGGTCTCCTGCCACGCGTGGATCCTCTTCGTCCGTTCGATGGCGGAGCCCCCGGGAGACCTCTCGTGCATCCCCGAGGCCGGGCGGGAAGGCTTCGCGCGAAGCCTGGACGCCGCGCGCCGCCAGGGCTGGACCCTCACCTCGTGGGTGCGGGCGTTGCGAACGGGGAAGCCGTAGTAGGCGTCGCCGGACGGAGGCGCATCAGAAGCTGCGTGTCGCCGAATGGCTCGATCGAGACGGCGCGCGCTTCGAGCCCCCGTCGCAGCGGCGGAAGCCAGCCGCGGAGCCACACGAATTTCGGCCACGGCTCGCTGTTCTTCTCGATCGCGCGCGCGATGTCCCACAGGAATCGCGAGAAGAACACCGTATCCACCCCGGCGTCCGGCCCGGTTACTTGCCCGAGGATTCCAACGGCCCGGGCGCCGGACTCGTCGACGATGAGAGTCGTGAGGCCCACGCGTCCGAGGTCACCGCGCCGGACGCGCTCGAAGACCTGTCCCTGCTCCTGGCCCCAGTCCACGTTCGAGTCGGAGAGGATCGCGGGAATGCCGGCGGGGCCTCCAACGAGGAAATTGCCGAACGAGATCTCGTGGCCGAGGCGGAGGGCGGACTCACCGGCGGCGAGGAGCACGACTCCGGCGAGCGCCGCGCGGAACGCCCGCGGACGGTGGGCCAGAAAAGTCCTGCCGGCGCCGGCCGCCGCGACGAGGAGGAACGGCACGGCGGGCAGGGCATGCCGCACGCCGATGTTCACGTTCGAGGCGCAGGCTGCGGCGAGATACGCGCCGCCGAGCGCCGCGGGGAGCGCGGCGCGCCCGAAGAGGAGGCGGCGGAGCCGCGCCCCGCGGAAAAGGCCGAGGCCGGCGGTGAGGAACGCTGCGGCGGACGCGAGGACAACCGCGGCCGTCAGCTTGATTCCCAGCGCGACAGGGAAGTAGAGCGCGTGTCCCCTGCCGGAGACCCCGCCGAAGAAGTAGTTGAAACGCTCTCCCGGACCCGCCACGCCCTGCACGAAGAGAAGTCCCGCGCCATAGCCGGCGATCCACTTCGGGAGGGTGCGCGCGAGGCCCAGCACCGCCCGTTCCTGGGGCAGGCCCTGGAACGTGCCGCGGAGGCCCTCGCGGAACGCCTCGTCGCTCGTGCCCGCGTACGCGAGGAGCTGGATGAGGAAGAGCGTTGCAAGCGCGATCGCGACGAGCGCGGATCCCCTCTTCACCTTCAAAGAAAAACTGCCTGACGAAGGCCGAATCATGGCGACCACGAGGAAGACCGCAAGGAATGGGAACGCCGAGTACTTCGACGCCATCGCGAAGCCGTAAAGCACGCCGCTTCCCATCAGCATCGTCCGCTTTCCTGAGCGTGCCGCGAGCTCCAGCGCGAGCGCCGCCGCGACGAGGAAGAACGCCACGAGGACGTCGCTCTGAACGAGCGTGCCGTGGCCTCGCAGCGTCGGTTCGATCGCGATGAGCGCCGCGGCGGCGAGGCCTGCGCCATTTCCGGCGAGGGCGCGCGCGAGGAGTCCGGTCACGAGAGCGAGGCCCGCGAAGATGAACGGCATGGGCGCCCGGCCCGCGCGCGTCTCGTCGATCTCCATCGCGGGCTTCTCGCGCGGGAGCGAGATTCCTGCGAGGAGCTTCATCAGGACTGGGTGCTCGAAGTTCGAGACCATCCCGGGCCCGTAGCGCCACTCGCGCGCGGCGGCGAGGTGGGCGGGTTCGTCCGAAGTCGTCCAGAGGGAGAAGCGGGCGACCTCGGCGCCGAGGAGCGCGAGAAGGGCGATGGCGGCGAGCGCCGCCGCGAACCGCGCGCGCGACATCGGCCGATTATGCGTGCACGCCCGGAGCCTCGTGCCCCGTGCGCGAGACCCACTCGACGTAAGAGCCGCCGTAAGCGTGCGGGGGGTCGGACGAGTCGTTCTCGCTCAGGACGAGGACGCGGTTCGAAAGCCCGCGCAGGAAGGCGCGGTCGTGGGACACGAAGAGCATCGTCCCTTCGAACTTCGAGAGCGCCTCGACGAGCATCTCCTTCGTCGCGAGGTCCAGGTGGTTCGTAGGCTCGTCGAGGACGAGGAAGTTCGGCGGGTCGAACAGCATGCGCGCCATGACGAGGCGCGATTTTTCACCGCCCGAGAGGAAGCGGACCCTCTTGTCCACGTCGTCGCCGGAAAACTGGAAGGCCCCGACGAGCGCGCGCAGAACGCCGATGCCCGCGGCGGGGAAGTCCTTCTGGACCTGTTCCAGCACGGTCAGCTCGGGGTCGAGGACATCGAGCGCCTGCTGCGAGAAGTAGCCCATTTTAACGCTCGCGCCGACGCGCACGGTGCCGCCGTCGGGCGGCAGCATGCCCGCGACCATCTTCAGGAGCGTGGATTTACCGGCTCCGTTGACGCCCATCACGCACCAGCGCTCCCCGCGCCGGATGAGGAAGTCGAAGCCGTCGTAGAGGCGCCTTTCGCCGTATGCCTTGGAGACCTTCTCGAGGACCGCCACGTCGTCGCCCGAACGGGCCGGCGCCTTGAAGTCGAAGCGCACGACGGCGCGCTTCTTCGGCAGCTCGATCGTCTCGATCTTCTCGAGCTTCTTGACGCGGCTCTGCACCTGGGCGGCCTTCGAGGCGTGCGTCTGGAAGCGATCGATGAAGCGCTGTTCCTTCGCGAGCATCGCCTGCTGCCGCGCGAAGGCGGCCTCGCGATGCGTCTCGCGCTGCATGCGCTCGCGCTCGTAGAAGTCGTAGTTGCCGGAGTAGGTCACGGTCTCACCGGCGTCGATCTCGACCACCTTCGTGACGACGCGGTTCATGAAGTCCCGATCGTGGCAGGTCATGAGGAGCGAGCCGGGGTAGCCCTTGAGGTATTCCTCGAGCCAAAGGATCGACTCGATGTCGAGGTGGTTCGTCGGCTCGTCCATGAGGAGGACGTCGGGCCTGCCGAGAAGCACCTTCGCCATCGCGACGCGCATCTTCCAGCCGCCCGAGAGAGCGCCGACGTCGCCGTCGATGAGCGCGTCCGCGAATCCGAGGCCGCGGAGCACCTCTCGCGCGCGCGCCTCCAGCTCGTAGCCGCCGCGCTGCTGGTATTCCCCCTGCACTTCGCCGAACCGCTCGAGGATCTTTTCCATCTCGTCCGCTCGCGCCGGATCGCCGAGCGCATGCTCGAGCTCGATCAATTCGTGATGGAGGTCGCCGAGGCGCCCGCTCCCGGCGATCGCCTCGTCGAGGACGGGCCAGCCCGACATCTCGTCGATCTCCTGCTTGAAGTAGCCGATCGAGAGCTTCTTCGGCACCGAGACGTCGCCGTCGTCGGCGTGCTCCTCGCCCGTGATGAGCCGGAAAATCGTCGTCTTGCCGGCCCCGTTGGGACCGACGAGGCCGATCTTCTCGCCGGTGTTGAGCTGGAAGGAGGCATCGACGAACAGAACCTGGCGGCCATACTGCTTGTAGATGCCGGAGAGCGCGATCATGGGCGGCGGACGATAGCAGGCCCGCGCGGGGTGGAACGGATTATTCGATCATCGCGATCCGGCGGGCGTGGCGGCCGCCGCCGGCCGCGGGGTCGAAGGGCGTCGCGAGGAAGATCCGCACGATCGCGAGCGCCATTTCCGCGGTGATCATCCTCTCTCCGAGCGACAGGACGTTCGCGTCGTTGTGCTCGCGGCACGCTTTCGCCGTCGCCTCGTTCCAGCAGAGCGCACAGCGCACGCCCTTCACCTTGTTCGCGACGATGGCCTCCCCGTTTCCCGACCCGCCCAGGACGATGCCTCGCTCGCATTCGCCCCGCGCCACCGCCTCGGCCGCGGGCCGAACGTAGAGCGGGTAGTCGACCATGTCCGGGGAGGACGTGCCGCAGTCCTTCACTTCGTGGCCTTCGGCGAGGAGCATGGCCTTGATCTTTTCCTTGTAGGCGTATCCGGCGTGATCGGAGCCGAGCGCGATTTTCATGATGGGCGAAGTCTACGTCGGCCCCGATAGAATCGGCGTCGTGCCGACGGATGCGCCCCCCAGCCTCACGATGTTTTTCCCCTGCTTCAACGATGCCGCCACGATCGGCTCGTTGGTCGCGGGGGCGAATCTGGTGGGAGCGGAATCCGGCCGCGCGTTCGAGATCCTCGTCATCGACGACGGCTCGAAGGACAACAGCGCCGCCATCCTCGAAGAGCTCGAGAAGACGTATCCGGCGCTGCGGGTCGTCTACCACGGCACGAACCGCGGATACGGCGCCGCGCTGCGCTCGGGCTTCTCGCAGGCCACGAAGGACCTCGTCTTCTACACGGACGGCGACGGCCAGTACGATGTCCTCGAGCTTCGGAAGTTCCTTCCCGTCCTGCAGGAAGGCGTGGACGTCGTCAACGGCTACAAGATCTCGCGCTCGGACCCGTTCCACCGCGTCGTGATCGGCAAGGTCTACGTCGTCCTCATGCGGATCCTCTTTCAGTTTCACGTGCGCGACGTGGACTGCGACTTCCGGCTCATCCGGCGCGCGTCGCTCGCGGCCGTCACACTGAAGCACTCGAGCGGCGTCATCTGCCTCGAGCTCGTCAAGAAGCTCGAGCTCGCCGGCTTCCGCTTCGTGGATTTCCCGGTCCACCACTATCACCGCGTCGCGGGGAAGTCCCAGTTCTTCAACTTCCGGCGCCTGTTCGCGACGGGCGTGAACATCATCAGGCTCTGGTGGGAGATCCAGGTCACGCGGGACACCCCGCGCGACATCGCGCACCTGTCGTCGAAGGGTGGCGTGAGAGATCACTGGGAAACCCCGCGGCCATGAGCCGGGCTTCGAACCGCCCATCCGTGCCGTACCTCGATCTCGCCCGTGCGGCGGCGGAGGGGGGAGAGGCCCTCGAGGCGGCGCTTCTCGCGTGCGTGCGCCGAGGCCGCTACGTTCTCGGAGACGAGGTCGCGGCGTTCGAGCGCGAATGGGGGGCCTTCTGCGGAGCTCCGTTCGCCGTTTCGTGCGCCAGCGGCACGGACGCGATCACGCTCGCCCTCGCGGGACTCGGTATCGGAATCGGCGACGAGGTGCTTACGGTTTCGATGACGTGTGCCCCGTCGGCCGTCGGGATCCAGCGCGCGGGCGCGACGCCGGTGTTCGTCGACGTGGAGGCCGATCGCCTCACCATGGATCCGGCGCTGCTCGAGAGCGCCTTGACGGCCCGGACGAAGGCGATCGTGCCGGTGCACCTTTACGGGCGCGTGGCGGATATGGAGCGGATCCTCGCCTTCGCGAAGGCGAACGGGCTCCTGCTTGTCGAGGACTGCGCGCAGGCGCACGGAGCCATGCTCGGCGGTCGGCCCGCGGGCTCCTTCGGCGATGCCGCCGCCTGGAGCTTTTATCCGACGAAGAACCTCGGAGCCCTCGGCGACGGCGGCACGGTGACGACGGCCCGGCCCGATGTCGCGGGGAAGATCCGGAAGCTGCGCCTCTATGGATACGCCACGCGCAACGACGCGGACGTCGCGGGTTTCAACAGCCGGCTCGACGAGCTTCAGGCGGCGGGCCTGCGCGTGAGCCTCGGGCGGCTCGCGGCTCGCAACGCGCGCCGCGCGGCGATCGCCGCGCGCTACGACGCGGCTTTGACTCCTCTGGCGCCCCTCCTGCGCACGCCGCCACCGGCGCGGGCCGGCGAGGTTCCCGCGCATCACGTGTACGTCGTGCGCGTCGGCGACCGCGACGCGTTCCGCGGGCGCCTCGAGGCGGCCGGCGTCGGCACCGACGTCCACTATCCGCGCGCCGTTCACGAGCAGCCGGCCTTCGCGGCGCTGACGCGCGGCCCGCTGCCGGAAACGGAACGGGCCATGCGGGAAGTCGTTTCGCTCCCTCTCTATCCGCAGCTCGCGGACGACGAGGTGGAGCGCGTGATCGAGGCCGTTCGCGTCTCAGTGCGGCTCTGACGCGCGCTCGACCCGGGTCGCCAGAAAGCGCGACGTGCTCGTCGCCCGCAGGCTGATGATTCCGTAAACCCACAGGCCCGTCGCGACCGGCCGGCCCCTCACGCCGCCGAGAAACGTGACCGCGACGTCGAAGGGGGTTCCGGCAGCGAGCCCAAAGCGTTTCCAGGGGTCCTCGATCGTCAGCGGGAGCCCCGACAGGACGAAGGTCGATTCGTGAAGGAGCGCGCCGCCGCCCGGCGTCGTGAGACGAACGCGGACGCGGTAGGGAGCCGCGTCGCGGTCCACGCCTGGAAACGTGAATCCGAAGTGGCCCCGTTCCGCGTCGTTCGAAACGATGGGGCCGA
>DAIOUV010000006.1:22791-120500 GCA_036759345.1 Acidobacteriota bacterium
GGAAACGTGAATCCGAAGTGGCCCCGTTCCGCGTCGTTCGAAACGATGGGGCCGAGTATTAGAGAATCGCCGGGACGCGCGAGGTCCTCCCGCGTGAGCACGGGCACGTCGAGGGCGGGCACGAGGCCACGGCGATCCACGATCGACGCCCTCACGGAGAACGGTGAACGACTCTCGAAATAGAGCGAAGCCGGGGTCGAAGGCGGGGTTCGCACCGGCACGCGCCGCGTCGCGCCCCCCGGCAGGTCGATCAGCTCCTCTTCGGCATCGGCGGCGTCGGGCGGCCAGCGCGTGAGTCGAACGACCGCCGGCGCTCCCTCGGGAGTCGTCAACGTGAGGCGGGTCGCCCACGGAAGATAGCCGTGCGCGCGCGACCAGAAGACGACGGGCAGGAACGCGGTGTGGGCGCCGAACGGCTCGGGCGCCCGCCGGCAGCCGGCGGGAAGAAGCGCGAGAACGACCGCCAGAAGGAAGCGCCCGCGGCCGCTCATCCGGCCCAGTACCAGTGGACGAACGCCCAGACGTAGACCACCTCGGCGAGTCCCGCGAGCACGAGGAGGGCGCGGAAGAGATCGCGCCGAGCCGGAAGGCCGTCGAGGCCGGCGAGGACGGCGAAGGCGGGGAACGCGGGCAGGACGTAGCGCCCCGCGCTCTCGAACGTGCCGGATGTGAAAACGATCGCGACGGTCAGAAAGACATAGAGCGCCTCGGCGCGGCGGCGCTGCCGGACCAGGATGACGGCGAGGACGACGAAGAGAAGGAGATAGAGCCCCTCGAGCGTCCGCGCCGGCGCCGCCCCGAGAACGCGGCCTCGCTGGATGTCGTCGACCACGCTCCGCCAGATGAGCGACGGCCCGTCGAGGATGGACTTGGTCTGACCGCTCCAGTTGTGCTGCGCCGTGATGAACAGGAACGGGTCCCGAAAGCGTTTCCAGAAATAGAGACAGAAGAGGCCGAACCCCGCGAGCGGCGAGGCCGCGGCGAGGGCGGCCGCCCCGAGGGCGCGAGCTCGCGGACTCCCCGCGTCGCGCTCAGCCCGGAAGGCCACGAGGGCGAGATACGGGGCGAGGACGAGGCCCGAGATGCGCGTGAGGCCGGCGAGGAGACCCGCGAGCGCGCCGACCGTGAGGCGGCGACGCTCGAAGGCCGCCACGGCGGCGAGCGAGAGCGCGAGAAGCAGCGCTTCGGTGTAGACGGCCGCGAAGAAAAAGGAAGTCGGAAACAGGAGGAGGACGAGGACGGCCGGCACGACGCGCGCCTCCCCGTAGTGGCGCTTCGTCCAGTCCGCGAAGAGAAGCAGCGCCCCAAGAAAGGCCACGGCCGAGACGAGGTTCCCCGCATGCGACGTCTCGAGGCCCGTCGTGCGCACGACGAGGCGGATGAGGGCCGGGTACAGCGGGAAGAATGCGTGGTTCGTCTCCTGCCCGACATGCGTGGGCGGCTCCCGGTAACCGGCCTCGGCGAGGTTCACGTACCAGCCGGAGTCCCAGCGGGTGAGAGGCGTCACCCGCCGCGTGATGTCGTAGCTCCAGGGCCGACCAGCCGACATTCCGGGCAGGATCGAACCCGAGATCTCCGCGACGATCCAGACGCCCACGAGCCAGGAAAGGCCCAGCCCGAATACCCGCTGGCGTGTCGTCACGACAGCGCGGATTATAGGGATCGCCCGTATGAACCCGCGCGAATACGAAATCATGTTCGCCCGCGAAGACGCCTACTGGTGGTATCGCGGAATGCGGCGCGTGACGCGGGCGTTCGCGCCCGGCCTCTTCACCGCGGCCGCCGGGTCCTGGTTGCTCGACGCGGGCTGCGGCACGGGCCGCAACCTTCAGGATCTCGAGGCCGCGGGAGGGCATGCCGTGGGCGTCGACGTCTCTCTGCGCGCGCTCGGCCTCGCGCGACGGAGAGGCCGGACCCCTCTCGTGTGTGGCTCGATCGAAGCGCTGCCGTTTCGCACCGGCGCCTTCGCGGGCGCGCTCTCGCGCGACGTCCTCTACATGGTGCCCCGCGAGGAGGCACCCGCGCGGGAGCTCGCGCGGGTGCTCGACTTCGGGGGAACCCTCGTGATCTCGTCGCCCGCGTTCCGCGCTCTTTCGGGCGCGCACGACCGCGCGGTCGGAGGCCTGAGGCGCCATACGGCTCCGGAGATCGAACGCCTCCTGGCCGGGGCCGGGCTGCGCGTCTCGCGCTCCACCTACGCGAACTTCTTCCTGGCGCCCGTCATCTGGGCCGTCAGAGTTCTGACCCGCGCCGTGTCGCGCGCCCGGCCTGCGGAGGAGGTCGCCTCCGACTTCGTCCTCTCCCCGAAACTATTCGAAGAAATCCTCTTTTCTGTTCTCTCCCTCGAGGCACGCATCGTTGCGCGCGGGCGACTCCCGTTCGGCGTGACGGTGTTCGTCCTGGCCGAAAAGCCCGTTCAGGGCACGAGCGTCGCCGCGAAATAGCTGCCGTCGTTCGTCCGGTTGTCGACGAGCGTGGCCCAGGCCGTCGCGGAGCCGCCGTCGACGACGTCGACGAGCATCGACGCCTGTTCGAGCGGCGACGTCTGCATCTCGGCGAAGACGTCGTTCCATTGGACGGCTTCGTTGGGGGAGAGCGTGAGCGCGCGGACGGCGGCTACGGCGCCCGACGCCGAAACGAGAGAGACCCGGAGATGCGTCGTAAGGCTTCCCGTCTCCACGAAGCCGACGTTCGTGCGCTCCCGAGGGGAGCCGGAAAGGAACGCGAGCGCGAGCGTGCGCCCTGGAACGGCGTCGGACGCGCCGGACACGGGATCGATCGCGACGCCGTAGCTCCGCGTGCCGTCGAGCGTGTACGTGCGGCTGGACGCGAAGAGGACGGCGCCGTCGAGCGCGGTGAGGCGCAGCGCGCCGGAGGTGTCGGAAGCGGGCGCGAAGAGCTGCCCGAGGGCGTCGTCGAGAAAACGGGTTTCGCCACCGGCCAGCGTCACGAGGACCGGAGAGAAGCTGCCGCCGGACGTCGGGGTGAAGGCGACCTTGACGCGCGCCGGAGAGGCTCCCGCATTCGCGAGCTTGAGATCGGTGACGTAGCGCGCACCGAGCTGGCCGTTCGCGCGCGCGACCGCCGGAAGCAGCAGGTCCGCGCCGGCGACGGCGGTCCCGGAGAACGCGCCGTCGTTCGAGGAGTCGTCGACGGGCGTCGCGAAGGCCACGATGCGCCCGCCTCCCGAGAGGACGCGCACTTCGAAGCGATCCGAGGCGTCGGCCGGGATGCCGGCGGCCGTGTAAATGTCGTTGACCTGCAGGAGACCGCCCCCGAGCACATTTTCCGGCAGGACGGCACGAACGGCGCCGTGCGCGTCCTTGACGACGATCTCGGTGGCGACATCGTTCCCGGTGACCTCGGTGAGCCCGATGTTCACGCGGAAGCCCGTGCTCGCGAAAACGGGGATGAGCGTGAGGGTCGTGCCCGCGCCGCCCGCCGCGGAGGGCGGCGTGGCGGGAATCGAGAGACCGAAGGCGCCGCCGCGCACGGCCGTCGTAGCCGTGTGGGACGCGGCGACTACGGAACCGGCCGCCGACAGGAACAGAGGTCCGTAACCCTCCGTGCGGAAGGTGTTACCGAGCACGTCGTCGAGCGCCCGGGTCGAGAGCGGCGGGAGCGTGAGCGACACGGTCCGCGCCAGTCCGCCCGAGGCGGGCTGGAATCGGAGCGCGACCGTCTGGGAATTGGCCGCGTCGGTGTTGAACAGCCGGACGTCCGTCGTGAAGGAGGCGCCGAGCTTTCCCATCAGGTGCGCGGACGTGGGGATCAATGCGGTCGCGTCGGGGAACGGAACGTCGGGGGGCAAGGCTTCGGGCTCGATGACGATCGCCCAGGAGACCACGTGCCCGGCGCCGGCCCCGGGCGTGTCGTCGAGCACCCGAAGCCGCCACGAGCCAGCGGCCGGCTTTCCCGCGAAGTTCGAGAGGGGCGCGAGCGGATCGAGCGTGCGTCCGAAGACCTCCCGGAGCGCCTCGCCGGGATGGCCGCTGTGATTCATGAGGAGGACGTTCGTGCCGTCCGGGCCCGTCAGCGACACCACGAGTTGCGTCGGATCGGGATGGTCGATCGAGAGCGCGACGGTCACCGTGGAAACGCGGCCCGCGAGCGCGGACACGACGGCCTCGCAGACGAGCGGCTCGCCCGTTCCGTCCGGAATCGCGCTGTCTCCGCAGGAGCCGACGGGCGTCGTGGCGTCGAGGGCGGCGGAGAGATCGAGGCGCGGCGTGAACCGGCCCGTGCGGTTGTCGAGGACCGGAACGCCGGTGGCGCGCAGAAGGTCAAATGCGAGAGCGGGATCGGCGAGTGGCCGGGCCTGCCGTGCGAGCAGCACGGCGCCGGTGGCGGCGGGCGTGGCGGCCGACGTGCCGGAGAAGATCGCGGTGCGTCCTCCTCCCGCCGCGGTCGTCGTCCATCCGACGCCGGGCGCGAGAACCGAAAGGCCGGTGCCCGACGTGCTCGCGCAAGGGACGACGTCCGGCCCGGTCAGGGCGTCCTCGCAGGAAGCGGATCCGCCCCAGGCGACCGATCCGGAAGACGCCGAGTAGACCATTCCCACGGCGGCGACGTTCGAGAAGCACGCGGGCCAAGGCAGGCCCGACGTCTTGCCGTCGTTCCCGGCGGCCGCCACGACCGCGAGGCCGGCCGCGCGCGCGGCCGCGAACGTGGACGCGCCGGCCGGGTCCTCCGTGTCGCAGAACGCGCGGTGCGAGGTGTCGTCGGCGAGGCTGAGGTTGACCGCTTCGACGTTCCACGCGTCACGGTTCGAGACCACCCAGTCCACGGACGCGAGGACGTCGGACGCGCGCGCGCTGCGGCAGCCATCGCGCAGGCTGAAGACCTTCAGGACGACGAGGCCGGCGTCCGGCGCGAGGCCCTGAGGACCCGCGATGACTCCCGCCACCTCCGTTCCGTGGCCGCTGCAGTCCGCGAGATTCCCGTCGTTGTCGGCGAAGTTCCAACCCGGCCAGGCCGAACCCGCCTGAGGTTTGAGGTCGGGATGCGCCACGTCGATCCCGCTGTCCACGATGGCGACGCTCCGGCCGCGCCCCGTCACGCCCAAACCGAGCAGCCGGTCCGCGCCGATCTGCGCCGTTCCGATCTGTCCCGCGGGACGCACGAGGCGGTCGAAGCCGACGTGGACGACGTCCTGCCGGAGCGCGAGCGCGGCGATCTCGGCCGCGGTCGCCCAGCCTGCGACGACGGGAACGTTCGCGAGGCGGCGCGTGACCGGGAAGCCCGCGCTCGCGGATCCCGTCCTGAGGGAGACGACGACCGGAATCCGCGCTTCTCCGGCCCTCACGTGCTCCGCGATCTCCTTCGACACCACCGCGGCGCGCACGGAAACAGGTGCGAGGGCGAGCGCGGCAGCCACCGCGGAGAGGAGGAGAGGATTGACGTTCATGTGGGGGACATTGATCGAGATAAGAATAGGAGCAAGGGGCGTGCCGGAAGTGACTCGAGCCGGTAAGATCTCACCGTGTCGACCTTCCCACAACCCCTCGACGTCGACGGCGGCGTGGCCGTCTTCGCCGACGCGCATCTCGGGCAGGTAGAATGGGATGCCGAGGATTTCCTGGACGCCCTCGAGGGGGTCCGGAGACGCGGATTCGGCACGGCGGTACTCCTCGGGGATATCTTTCATTACTTCATCGGCGACTCGAAGCTCGAGACGCCCCTCCTCACACGGACGCTCCGGGGGTTGAAAGAAGTCTCTTCACGCGGTCTTTCGCTGCGGTACGTGGAGGGGAACCGCGATTTTTTCGTCGCGGGCTCCCCGTATGCGGAACCTTTTGCATCCTGGGCGCTGGCGGACGGCCTCCGTGTGGGGGCGACGCGATACGCCTTCGTCCATGGAGATCGCGTGAATTCCGCCGACCTGCCGTACCGGTTCTGGCGCCGAATCTCGAAGAACCCGGTCGCGCACGGCGTCCTGAAGCTGATCCCCGGATCTCTCGCGCGCGCGATCGTGTCGCGCACGGAAGCGCGGCTCTACCGCTCGAACTTCCGGCACAAGAAGAGGCTCCCGGAGGCCGCATTGCTTGCGGAAGGCCGCGTGGCGCGCGGCGCGGGATACGACGCGCTCCTGGTCGGCCACTTCCACGTCGAGAGGACGCTGGCCGACGGCGGCGCCGTCACCCACGTCCTCCCCGCCTGGCTCGAGGAGCGCAAGCACGCCGAGATCGCCCCGGACGGAACGCTTTCGATCGTCCAGGAAGACACGGCCCCGAAGGCGAAGCGCCGGGGTTTTGGAGCGCTCGAGGCGGGCCCCGCGGCCTCCTCCGCGGGCGCGTGAGAGCGTGAGCGCTGCCCGGCCGCTTCGACGCGGCCGTCTCTCTGGAGACCTGCAGGTCCCCGGCAGCAAGAGCCTTACGAATCGCGCGCTCGTGGCGGCTGCCTGCGCGGACGGGGAAAGCGTGCTGCTCAATCCCCTCGAGTCTTCGGACACCCGTGCGTTGGCATCTGCGCTGAGATTGCTCGGAGGAGAGATCTTCTTAGAAGGTGCTGGTTGGCGGGTGCGTGGACCGCTGCGTCACCGCGGTCACTCGGACTCGGAGGTCTTCATCGACGTGGGAGACGCGGGAACGCCCGCGCGCTTTCTCGCGGCGCTCTTGCCGGCGATTCCGGGCCGCTACGTGTTGAACGGCACGCCTCGCCTGCGCGAACGCCCCATGAACCCCCTTTTCGAAGCAATCCGAGCCCTCGGAGCCGACGTGACCTTTCTCGGGCGCGCCGGCTTTCTGCCGGTTTCGATTCGCGGCGGATCCCTGCGCGGGGGACGCGTGAGAATTCGCGGGGACGTCTCCTCGCAGTTTCTCTCGGCGCTCATGCTCGTCTCGCCTCTCGTGCCGGGAGGCATCGAGCTCGACGTCGACGGACCTCTCGCCTCGGCTTCCTACCTCGCCCTGACGCGCCGGGTCCTCGAGGGTTTCGGAGCGTCCGCCGGCGGCGGCTACCGTCCCGCGCGTTTCCGCGTGCCCGGCGACGACTCGGCGGCGTGCTTTCCCATCGCGGGAGCGCTCGCATCCGGCGGGCACGTGATGCTACGCGGCCTCGCGCGCGATTCCGAGCAGCCGGACGCGGCCTTCCGCGCCTGGGCGGCGGCCACCGGGGGCACGATTGCCTGGAAGTCCTCGGCGGAAGGCGAGGACGCGCTCACGGTCTCGGGGCCTCCCGGCGGCGCGAAGGCGCTTCTTCCGGTCGAGGTCGACGTGGACGCGGCTCCCGACGCCGCGCTCCCGCTCGCCGCGCTCGTCGCCTTCGCGGCCGGGACGTCACGGCTCACGGGCGCCCTACGCCTTCGTGAAAAAGAGTCCGATCGCCTCGCGGCGGCCCTCGATCTCCTGACTCGAGCCGGGGCCGTGGTGCATGAGGAGCAGGACGCGCGCGGCCCCGTGCTCGTCGTGGACGGCCGGGCAGGCGTGCCGCGCCCCGCCGCGTTCGCCGCGCACGCGGACCACCGGGTGGCGATGTCGGCGGCCGTTCTCGCGCTCACGCTGCCCGCGGGCTCGACGCTCGATCATCCGGAATCGGTGGCGAAGTCATGGCCGGGATTCTGGGAGACGTGGGAGGCGTTGGCTCTCGGCAGTCGTCAAGAAGGTCGATAATGAAGATGGCTTCCTGGTCACGGCCTATCCGACGGACGCGATCAAGGAGGGAGAACGGCGATGGACGAAGTGAAGGTCTTCTACGACGCTCAGGCCCGAACGCTGACGGTCTGGTTTGGCCGGCCGTCGGATGAGTATGTGTGCGAGGAAACGGGCGACGAGGTGATCCTGATGAAGGACCGCCTGGGACATGTCATCGGGTTCGAGAAGCTGAACTACGACGCCGACCCCAAAAAGCTGCGCCTGAATCTTGCGACGGCCGCTGCCTGAACCGCCAAATAGGCTGCGGAAGTGAAAACGGCAGGAGCCAGGGCTCGACTCGGAAGCTCTGGACTTCCCAGCCGCTTCCGAGTCATTCGCGCGTCGGAACCGTCGTTGCGCCGTCAAATGAGCGCGCCGAAGCTCACGGTCGCGATTCCGCGGGCGGCGAGGGCCGCCGCGACCGCGCCCGATTCGAGCGCTTCGGCCTCCCCGCGCCAGTCGTAGCCCCAAAGGTAGCGCGCGCGGGTGACGTCGTCCTCGTCCCCCGAGTGGAGCGCGACCTCGTAGTCGCCCTCGGGCAGATTCGCGACGGCGTTCGCGAAGCGCGCGGCCGTCATGTGTCCCGCCTCGGCCAGCCCGAGAACGCGGGGAGGCTCGGGAAGTCCGGCCTCGTGGAGGAGCCTTCGGCCGCGACTGCCGAGAAGCGCGAGGAGGCGCGCGCGAAGCCGGGAAGGAGGCGGCGCATCCGGCCGGGCGGGCGGGTCGTCGGCGCGGGGGGCACGCACGAAGGGCACGCGGAATCGCCGCGCGAGCGCCACGGCGACGGGGAAAAGAAACGGGTGCAGATGCAGGTTCTGATGCGAGTCGAGGTGCGTGACCCGTAGGCCGGCGCCCTCTGCCCGCGCGATTTGCGCCTCCCATTCGCGCTCCACCTCGGCGCTCCGAATTCGGCCGGCCGTCAGAGCCAGGAGAACAGCGGGCCAGTGAGTTCGGAAGGAGGCGCCGGAAAGGAGCGACGGGACGTCGAGGGGCGCGGAGACCGGTCGCTCGCCGCCCGTGATGCAGAGGTGGACGCCCGTCTCGAAAATCCCCGCCTCGCGCAGGCCGACCGCGGCCTCGTCGAAGGAGGTGCCGTTCGCGAGAAGGCTCACGTCCGTGAGGAGCCCGTTCGCGCGGAGCGCGGCGACACGGCGCGTGTGCGCGGGAGCGAGGCCGAAGTCGTCGGCGTTGAGGATGACGCGCGTCAAGGCGTTCCGCGCCGGCGCCGCTCGGCGCGGATCTCCGGCGCGAGGCGCGCCATTTCGCGCAGGATCGTGAGGACCGTCTTCGGCGAGGAGAGGGTCGAAAGACCGCGCGTCCGCGGAAAGTAGTCGACGCCCAGCTGCTGGATCACGGCGCCGCGGGCGGCGCAGCGCGCGAGGAGCTCGGCGTCGAAGAAGGACCCTTCGCTGCGGAGCGTCATGCCAGTCAGGAGGCTTCGCCGGATGAGCTTGCAGGAGAAATTGACGTCCCGGAGGACGATTCCGAAGAGGACGTGCACGAGCCCGTTGTATGCGAACGAGTACAGCGAGCGCAGGACGCCTTCTCCGGTCCGGTCCAGCCGGTAGGCCGAGATGAGATCCGCCCCGGTGATTTCGGCGGCCCGGAACAGGCGATCCGTCTCGGCGAGGTCCCAGGGCAGATCGCAGTCGCTGTAGAGAATCCACTCGTGTCGGGCGGCGGCGAAGCCCTCGCGCAGAGTGCCTCCGAGGCCACGGTTCGCCGGTTGTGCGAGCACGCGCAGACGTGGCTCTTTTTCGGCGCGCAGCCGCGCGAGCGCCAGGGTCGCGTCCGTGGAGGCGTCGTCCACGAGGACGATCTCCCATTCGTCGACATGTTCCTCGAGAGCCGGAATCGCGACGTCGAGGAGCCGGCCGACGCTCTTCTCCTCGTTGAACATCGGCACCACGAGGGACACGGAGCGCGCGGGCCGAAGGGCGCCTGCCGGGCGCGAAACGGGTTCGTCTTCGGTCACGGCCCGAAGCATACCCGGCCCTTCACGAGACGAAGTGCCAGTTCACGAAGAAGGCGGCGCGCAGGAGGAGCAGCGCCGTCGATAGCGCGAGGGCCGCGGTGCGGAGACCCGGACGGTGCTCGAGCAGTTCGAAGAGAAGGATGATCCCCGGAAAAATCGTGAGGGTATAGCGCGGCACGCCGTTCGTCGTCCCCGTGAGAAACGCCAGGCCGAGAACGCCCGCCGTCCACGCCGCGTCGGAGAAACGGCGTCTCCTCGCCTGCAGGACGGCGAGAACCGCGAAGAGCGTGAAGTGCGCGAGGGGCGCGAGCGCCCCCGGATGCTGGAGGAGCGTGCCGCTCGAAAAGAGCGTGACCTGCTCGCGCACGAACGCCGCGCCCCCGGCGAGGGGATTTGTCGAGCGGTGAGCCCAGGCGCCCATCGAGCGGAAGAACAGACCCGGCTCCCCCTTGCACCATCCGATGCCCAGTACATACGTCAGGACGCCCGCGAGCGGCGCGACCGCGAGGGCAAAGGACGCCGGGAGCCGCTTGCGCGGATGCTCGCCGAGCCCCTGTTCGCCAAACCGCTCGCCGAGCCCGTACGCGAGGGCCAGCGCGGGACCCACGGCGACGGCCGGGGCGCGCGTCAGACCGAGCAGAACGCCGACGCAGACCGCCGCGAGCGGGTGGCCCGTCCGGATGAACCGAAAGGCGAGGAGAAGCAGCAGGAAGAAAAGCGATTCGGTATACGCGGCCGCGAAGAAGAACGCCACGGGATAGAGGAGAAGGAAGGGGAGCGGCCCCCGCGCGCGCTCCGGTCCGAGACGCGCGCGACACTCCTCGCCGAAGAGAGGAAGCGCGAAGACGAACGCGGCCCACGCGACGGCCGTCAGGGCCCACAGAGGGGCGAGCCCGGTGAGAAGCGAGAGTCCCCGGGCGAGCATCGGGTAAAGCGGGAAGAACGCGTGCGCGGACTCCTGCCCCGGCGCCGGAGGCGGGCCGTAACCGTCCCGGGCGATGCTGAAGTACCAGCCCGAGTCGTAGCGGGCGAAATAGGGATTCGCCCCCGCGCCCCATGGCGAGGGGCGCGCGAGCGGCAGAACGTGGACAGCGAATGCGGCCCAGAGGTGGATCAGGGCGAGCCACGCGATCGCCAGCGCCGCGAGGCGGCGGTCCTCGGCGGCTCGAAACGGCCACGGATAAGGCGCAGAGGAAGAGACGGAGCTCGTGGCTGTAGTCTACGGGCGCCCATGGAACGGCACGCCGAACCGGCAGCGGGAGCCTCCCTGACTCTCGGAAGCGGGGAATCGGCCGCGCTCCGCAAGGCCGCCGCGCCGCTCACGTTGCCGGAGCGAGCCCACCTCGATCTGCGGCTTCGGAGCGCGCCGTGGAGGCGCGTCGTCGAGGCCTTCGAGCCGGACGGCCGCCTCGTGGACTTCGGCTGCGGGCCGGGCCTCCTCGCGCACCTGCTGCTCCGCGCGGGATTCGCGGGAACGTACCTCGGTCTCGATCCCGACTCCCGCAAGGTGGACCGCGCGCGCCGCTGGCTTCCGGAGTCGCCTGCGCGCCTCTTCCGGGTAGGGACGGTCGACGCCGTGACCCCGGGCGCGTTCTCGCAGGCGGCCCTGATCGACGTGCTCTATCTCGTGCCGCCTCCGGAGAGATCCGATTTCCTCGCGCGGGCCGTACGGGCTCTGACACCAGGCGGACTCTTCGTCGCGCTCACGAGCGGAGGGGGGCCGCGCTGGAAGAGGCGGCTGGATACGGCGCAGGAACGGCTTGCCGTCGGCCTCGGCATCACCCGGGGCAGGGGCGTGGCCACGTGCGACGGCGCGGAGGTCGCCCGGCTGCTCGCGGCCGCCGGTCTCACGGGGGCTGCCGTCGTCGACGTGGGCCGCGGCTTTCTCCACGGTTTCGAGCTCGTTTCGGCGCGCCGCCCGCTCACTTGACGGCGCGTCCGTTTTTCGAAATCGTTCGGCCTGCGACACCGGGCAGAGACCCGCTCGGCGGGAGGACGGAAGATGCCTTCAAAGGCGCTCCGGCAATGGACGATTCCGCGCCGCGATCTCGCGGCCGGCGGGTCGGCGCTCGTGCGGCTTTCCCATCCTCTTCTCCCCGCTTTCATCTCGGCGCGCTCGGGCCCGCAAGGCCTCGTCCTCGGCCTCGAAGGCGCGCGGCCCGCGCCGCTCGGCCGGCTCGACGCTCGTGCCCGTCGGGCGTACCTCGTGAGGCTTGGCTCGCTCGCGGGATTTCTGTCGTTCCATGGCCTCGGCGTCGCCGCGGAAGACGTCCGGCTTCTCGGCGCCCGGGACGGTGATGCGGACCGGCCGGCGCTGGGCGCGCCCCCGGCCGCCGCGTGGCGCGCGGTGCCGCCCGCGCTCGCCGTCGCGGCCGCGGCGTTGCGACTCGCCGGGCGGGACGTGCGGGGCGACGACGCGGAAGCGTTGCGCCGTTCGATCGAGAGCGCCCTCGATCGCGCCCTGCCGCGCGACGTCACGGAGGACGTTCTCTCCGCGCTTCGCTCGGCGGACACGCGCGCGCGCCCCGAGACTCTCGTCAGTGAGCTCGCGCGGCGGGGAGACGTGGAGCGCACCGTGTCGCACGATCTGCTCGGTCTCGCGCTTCCGGCCGTATCCGTCGCGCGAGGCGACTCGGCCCGACCCGCGGTGGCGGTTGGACCCGCCGCGCTCTGGCTCGCCCGCGGAGCCGCGCGCCGGGACGAGCCGCCCGCGTTCCTGGAGTGCGCATCTCTCTCGGCCCTCGAGGAGGGGGGCGCGCTTCGTCGGCTCGCCCGTGCTCTCGCCGAGGATCCGCGCGCGGCTTTCGTCGAGGCTCTCGCGGACCGAGCGCGGGCTCCGCGCTCGGTCGACGGACCTCCCGTCGCGCTCGTCGCGATCTCTCTCGAAAGGTGGGACGGGCGTTCGCGCCGCGCGTTCGAGGAAGAGCTTCCCGCCCTCGGGTTTCGGCTCTTCGCCACGCGGGCCGCGAGTCTCCGTCCCTGGGAGGAGGCGCCGCTCGTCGCCTTCCGGATGAGCCGCGGCGACGCGGCATCGCTTCTCTGGCTTCCCTTCGCGTCCGTGCACGACGCCGTGGCCGCGTGGCGCGAGGCGGAAGACGCGGCCGGGGCGACGGATGCGGGCCGCTTCCTCGACGTCGTGCACGGACTCGCGGCGCGGTTCGATCCCGCCGAGGGGCGCCTCGGCCCCGCGCGGGCGCGGCCGGCGGTGTCGCGCCATGCGGGTCCCGTGCTCGAGGCGGCCGCGCTCCTCGCCAGCGGTTTCCGGGCCGCGGAAGCCGCCGGGGCCGCGGGCGTCTCCCTCAGGAACGCGGAAGAGGCTCTTCAGGCGGCCGCGGAAGCGGGACTCCTCGTGCCCGCCCACGCCGACGAATACTCGTTCCGGGACGACGAAGAGCGCGGGAGGATCGCCGCGCGCGTGCCCGCCTCGGCGCGCCGCGACGCGGTCGCCCGCCTCGAAGACGCGAATGTTTCGGGCATCACGACATCTCGATTTGCCATCGCGTCACTCGCGCGCGCGAGTGCAGGCGACCTCGCGGCGGCCCGCCTCGCCCTCGACGCGGCCGTGGCGAACGGAGACTCATCCGCGGCCGCGGAACTCCTCTCGCGCGCCCCTCGGACGGAGCCCGATCTCGGGCGGCCGCTTCTCGCGGTGCGCGTCCTGCAGGGGGCGGGCCGCCCGGAAGGCGCGCGCGCCGTGGCGGGGCGGATCACCGCCGACATGATCTCCAGCATCCCACTCGACGAGCGGCTCGCGACGGCCCGCGCGCTCGTGCGCCTGCGCGAGGAAAGTCGCGCTCTCGCGCTCTGCCCGGGAGGCGCGCCCGAGGAGGACGTCGCGCGCGCCTGGGTTCTCGTCGAATCCAGACGTGACGCCGAGGCCCGGCGCGTGCTCGAGCGTGCTGCGGCGCGCCTCGCGGGGGCGCCCGTCGCGTTCCGCCTCCGGGTGAAGCTGCTCGGCGCGGAGCTTCACGAACGCGCGCACGACTACGACGCCGCGGGCGCCGCTCTCGCCGAGGCGGAGGCGCTGCTGCCCGGCGTCGAGGACGATGGGCTCGCGCGGGAGATGGCGCGCACCGCGGGCTATCTCGCGAACGACCTCGGCCGCACCGACGAGGCGATCGTGCTCTTCCGGCGTGCCGAGGCGCTCTCCCGCAGCGCGCTGGAGCGCGCGGACTCGACCTACGACGTGGCGTACGCGGCGCTCGACGGCGGCCGGTTCGAGGTCGCGGCCCGGGAGCTCGAGTCCGCCCTGGCTCTTTATGCCGCGAGCGGGCACGAAGAGCGGTACCTCTCGGCACTCGGGAACCGCATCGACCTCTTCCTTCGGATCGGCGACTTCCCGGCCGCCCGCAGCGTCCTCGAGCGGGTTCTCGCGCATGAGCGCGCGGGAGGGCGGGACCATCAGGTTCTGTTCGCGATCCCGAGCCTTCAGGAGCTCTCGCTTCTCGACGGAGACGAGGGCGCGGCGGCGGCGGCGTTCCGCGAGGCCGAGACGCGCGGGGCGTCGAGCCCCCGTCACCCGTCCTGGCGGGAGATTCTGCTCTTCGAGGCGGAGCGCCTCCTCGCGGCGCCGGACCCGGAGGGGGCTCTCGTCCTTCTCGCCCGGGCTGGGCACCTCCCGGACAACAGCTCCCGCACGGAGGCGCGCCGGCTGCGGCTCGTGGCCTCTGCCTCGCGCGACGCAGGCCGACCCTCCCGTGAGCGGTCGGGGGCCTTCGCTGCGGACGAGCGTGTTCTTCTCGACGCCGAGACCGCTCTCGCCTCCGGACGCGCGGTGCCGGATGCCGCGAACGCGGCTCTCGAACGCCTCGCGGCGTCCGGCACGGGCGCCGGAACCGCGGTCCGGCGCGTTCTCGAGTGGTCCGGCCGCTTTCCGGCATTCTTCGCGACGTCGGTGGCCGGCCCGCTCCTGAGGCTCGCGCGTCGCGTCGCGGCGCGGGCGGGCCTTTCGCGCGCCGAGGAGCGCTTCTCGCGGCTGCTCGAGCACGGCGCGCCGCCCGAACCTCCGGGGGTACCGATCGCGGCGCCTCCCACCGTTGTCGCCGAGGATTTCGCCACGCGCGATCTGTTCGCGAAGGCGGCCCGCGTCGCTCGGTCGACGATCTCGGTACTTCTCCTTGGGGAGAGCGGCACTGGGAAGGAGATCGTGGCGCGTGAGCTCCACCGCCTCTCGGGCCGGCGGGGACCCTTCCTGGCCGTGAACGTCGCGGCGCTTCCGGGCACGCTCGCGGAGGCGGAGCTGTTCGGCCACGCGCGCGGCGCCTTCACGGGCGCCGACCGGGACCGGCGGGGTCTCGTCGAGGAGTCGTCCGGTGGAACGCTTTTCCTCGACGAGATCGGCGACCTGCCGCTCGCCCTCCAGGGCAAGTTCCTGCGCGTCCTCCAGGAAGGCGAGGTCAGGCGGCTGGGTGAGACCGCCGTCCGGCGCGTCGACCTCCGCGTACTGGCAGCGACTCACCGCCCCCTCAAGGAGATGGCCGAGGCGGGTTCGTTCCGGATCGATTTGTACTTCCGCCTGGCCGGGCTCGAGCTCGAGCTGGCTCCTCTCCGGAAGCGTCCAAGGGATCTCGCGCGGCTCATCGAGGTGGCTCTCACAGGACGCGCGACGCTGGCGCGTGAGGCGGCGGCCGCCCTCAGGGCATGGCCGTGGCCGGGAAACGTGCGCGAGCTCCTCGCCGCTCTCGAGGCCGCCGTGGCGCTCGCGGCGCCCGGACACGTCATCGGCCTCGAGCAGCTTCCACGCGCCCTGCGCGAGAGGAGCACGGCGCCGGCCGGCGCGGGGTCCTATCAGGACGCGCTCCGGGCGGCGCGTCTCACGGCCATCGACGGGGCGCTCCAGGCGGCCGGGGGAAACCGGACTCGCGCGGCCCGCGCGCTCGGAATCTCGCGCCAGTCGCTGCTGTACGAAATGAAGAAGCTGGAGATCGATGCGCCGCGCGGTGGACGCTAGACTCCGCGCGTGTCTTCGCGCCGCCGGCTTGGTCTCGCGCTCCTCGCGCTGCTCCCGTTCCTGAACGGGCTTCCATACGATTTCACATACGACGACAAGCTGATCATCCGCGACAACGAGCGCATCGCAGCGCCGGCGAAGGTGGAGGAAATCTTCACGACGCAGTACTTCGGCGGGGCGCTCACCTCGGCGCAGAATTACCGGCCGATCCTCCTCCTGACCTATGCCGTGCAGCACTGGATCCACGGAAACCGGCCGTGGCTTTTCCGGGCGGTGAACCTCGCACTGCACGCGGCGGTGACCGTGTCGCTCGGCGAGTGGCTCTTCGCGCTCGGCTTCGCCGCCGGTCCCGCCTCGGCGGTGGCCGCGCTGTTCGCGGTCGCGACTATCCACGTCGAGGCCGTGACGTCCCTCGTCGGCCGCGCCGAGCTCCTCGCCTCCTTGCTCGTCTTCGTCGTGGCGCGCCTCTGGCTGCGCGCGACGCGCGAAGGCCGCATCGCGCCAAGGCCCTATGGGGCCGCGCTCGGCCTCTTCCTTCTCGCGGTGTTCGTCAAGGAGAACGCGATCGTGGCGCCGGGCGTCGTCGTCCTCGGCGAGCTGTTCCGCGGCGGACGCGGCCGATCGCCGCGGGCGGCGTGGAGCGGCCTTTCCAAAGCGGCGCGCTGGGCTCTCGCGGGATTCGCCTTTCCGATCGCTGTCCTCTTCGCCGTGCGTCTCATCGTCATCAAGGGGTTCCTCATTTCGAAGGAAGCGGGAGTCTTCGAGCTCGAGAACCCTCTCGTCGTGCTTGCGTTTCCCCTGCGGGCCGCGAATGCCCTCGGCCTCGGCCTGCGCTATGTCTCGAAGACGTTCCTGCCGATTCACCTCTCGGCCGACCACTCTGCCTACGCCTTGCCGCTCGCACGCTCTCTGCGCGACCCCGTCGCCTGGTGGGGAGTGGCCGGGGCGATGGCAGGCGTCATCCTCACCCTCGCGCTCTGGCGGAGACGACCCCTCGCCGCCCTGGGCCTCTGCCTCTTCGCCGGCGCGCTCTTTCCCGCCTCGAATGTCCCGTTCATCATCGGCACGATCTTCGCCGAGCGTCTCGCCTACCTGCCGTCCGCCGGGCTTTTTTGTCTCGCGGTGGGTCTCCTCGCCCCTCCGTCCCGGGAGGTCCCGAGGCCCGCACGGCCCTGGCGCGAATGGCTCCTCCTCGCCGTCGTCGCCCTGTACGGCGCGGCGACGATCGCGCGCAACCGGGTCTGGAAGGACGACCGGACGCTCTATGCCGACATGGTCGCGAAGGTCCCGAACTCGGCGAAGGCCCACTACAACGTGGCCTGGGACGCGCAGCGCGAGGGCCGTGGCGCCGAGGCCGCCCCGCATTTGCGCGCGGCCGTCGCGATCTTCCCGGGCTACTACGACGGCTGGGCGCTCCTCGGAAAGCTGCTCTGGGACGAGAAGAAATGGGACGAGGCGATCGCGTGCTACCGAAAGTCGGTCGAGATCTTTCCGTCGTACGAGAACGGACGATGGGGTCTCGCTAAGACGCTGGAAGAGTCGGGAAGGATCGAGGAGGCCCGAAAGGCCTTTGAAGACGGTGCGGATCAATTACCCGATTCGTATCCGATCGCGTATCACCGGGCCGCGTTCCTCGAGGTTCACGGCACGCTGGAGCAGGCCGAGGATGCCTGGAGCGATGCCGTCGAGAACGGCGACGGAGCCGGCTCCGCGCGCCTCGCGCACGCCCGCGTTCTGAGAAAGCTCGAGCGGGAGGAGGAAGCGTGGGACGAGGCGCGGTTCGCCCTCGTGAACGATCCCGCGAACGGCGCGGCGCGCCGCTTTCTCGCGGAGGGATACGAGCGCGCCGGCCGGACGCTCGCCGGAGGCGCGGAGTGGACGCGCGCCGTGCGCGGAAATCCGGACGACGAGACGCTCGCCTCCGAGCTTCTCGAGTACGCGGTGCGACACCCCGAGACGCGCTTTCGGGCGCGGCTCCTCGTGCCGGGAATCCGCCGGAGCTTTTCAAAGCCCGGCGATCGCCTCGCGAAGGCGCTCGCGGCGCTCGGCGCCTAGTCGACGGGCGGGGGGCTCTGCTCGGCGCGCGCAGCCTCTTCCCGCTCGCCTTCCGTCACGAGGGCGGCCGCGAGCTTCGCGCGGTGGCGCCGGATGAGGTTCACGAGGACCACGTACGTGAGCGCGCCGACGATCACGGAGAGGAAGAACATCCCGACCGCCATCTGGACGCCGATGGCCTTCATCGTGGGGCCGGCGGCCGTCCAGAACGACCGCCGGAACATCTCGTGCCACGGCAGGTGGGCGACGGCCTCGCGCCGCGCACGCAGGAGGAGGCGCCCGATCGGGATCGCGAGGGCCGCGACCGGAGGCAGCGTGATCGGATTCACCACGAGCGTCCCGAGGAGGACGTCCACCTTGTTGAGCTTCAGGATGACGGCGAGAAGAAGCGCGATGATCCAGTGAAGGCCGAGGAGAGGCGTGAAGGAGATCGCGACGCCGATCGCGAAGGACGCCGCGACGGTCTCGGGGGGCGAGTCGCTCCCGAGCATGTGAAGAAACCGGTGCTTGAAGCCTTCAGGGCTCAAAGTGGTCGAAGCCCGCGTCCGGGAGGGGCGCGCGCTTTCCGCCGCGCACGAGGCGGACGCCCGCGCCGTCGTCGATGGTGCCGATCCGCCGGAGGGCGAACCGGCCGGTTAGAGCCTCGATCGCGGCGAGCTTGCGCTTTGGCACGGTGAAAAGCAGTCCGAAGTCCTCGCCGCCGTAGAGAGCCGTGGCAAGCGGATCGAGATCGAGGACGCCGGCGAGATCGTAGAGCGCGGAATCGGCGGGCAGGAGGCTCGCGTCCACGGTCGCTCCCACGTCCGATGCCCGGCAGAGTCGGTAGAGATCGCGCGCGAGCCCGTCGGACACGTCGAGGGCGGCCGAAGCGAGGCCGCCGGACGCCAGCGCGATTCCGAGCTCGAGCTGGGGCCGCGGGTCGATTTGGTGGCGGATGAGCCGCGCCTTCTCGGGCGCGCGCGGCGCCGGGACGCGCCGCCCCTTCGGGTCGAGAACGTCCTTCTCCGCGGAAAGACGGTAGCCGGCCTCGAGCAATCGGAGACCGGCGGCCGCAGCGCCGAGCGTCCCGGAGACGTAGAGCGCGTCTCCCGGCTCGGCGCCGGAGCGAAGAAGCGGCTTCTGCGGCGCCTGCCCCATGGCCGTCACGGAGACGAAGATCTTCTCGGACGCGGAAAGGTCTCCGCCCACGATGGCCACGCCATGCTCGGCGGCGGCTTCGCGCACGCCCATCGCGAGGGCGTCGAGCCATTCGGGGCATGTCTTCTTCGGGAGGCCGAGGGCGAGGACGGCCCACAGGGGCGTCGCCCCCATCGCGGCGAGGTCGGAGAGGTTCACGTTGAGAGCCTTGCGGCCGAGCCGGCGGGGATCCGAATCGCGCCGGAAGTCGTGATCCTCGAGGAGGACGTCGGTGGTCACCGCGAGGCGCGCCGGCGCGGCCAGGACCGCGGCGTCGTCGCCGATGCCGGTCTTCACGTCGCGCCGGCGCGTCGCGAAGGCGGCGGCGAGACGCTGGACGATCACATCCTCCGGCGGCAGACCCGCTTTCATGCGGTCTTCTTCGCCTTGCCGAGAGCGGTCTTCAGCACGTCGTCGACGCGCGCCGCCAGGACGAATGTGAGGTCCCGCCTCAGTTCCTTCGGAATCTCGGACAGGTCGCGCACGTTCGCCTTCGGGATCACGACGATGCGGATTCCCGCGCGCCGCGCCGCGAGAACCTTCTCCTTCAGGCCGCCGATCGGGAGGACGTCTCCGCGAAGCGTGATCTCGCCGGTCATGGCCACGTCGCGGCGTACCGGGCGGTTCTCGAAGGCCGAGATCATGGCGGTGGCCATGGTCACGCCCGCCGACGGTCCGTCCTTCGGGATCGCGCCCTCCGGCACGTGGACGTGGATGTCGTGCGTCTCGAAGTAGTCGGCCTCGAGGCCGAGCGTCTCGGCCCGTGAGCGCGCGAACGTGAGCGCGGCGTGCGCGGACTCCTTCATGACGTCCCCGAGCTGGCCCGTGAGCTGGAGCTTGCCCTTGCCGCGCACGGCGCGCGCCTCGACGATGAGGACGTCGCCGCCGACGGCGGTCCACGCGAGGCCCGTCGCCGTGCCGACCTGGTCGGTCCGGAGGGCCTCGTCGGGCGTGAACTTCGGATTGCCGAGGAAGAGGCGGACTTCTCGCGGCGTCACGGCGACGCGTTTCTTGCGCCCGGAGGCCCAGCGCACGGCCACCTTGCGGCAGCACGAGCCGATCTCCCGCTCGAAACCGCGGAGTCCCGCCTCGCGCGTATGCCCTTCCACGATCGCCCGGAGACCCGCGTCGGTGAACGTGACGGCCCCGGGCGGAAGGCCGTTTTCCTTCAGCTGCTTCGGAATCGTGTGCGTCTTCGCGATCGCGAGCTTCTCCTCCAGCGTGTAGCCCGACAGGCGGATGACTTCCATGCGGTCGAGGAAGGCGGGCTGGATCGTGTCGAGGACGTTCGCGGTCGTGATGAAGAGGACCTTCGAGAGGTCGTAATTCACGCCGAGGTAGTGGTCGCGAAACGTCTTGTTCTGCTCGGGGTCGAGCGCCTCGAGGAGCGCCGAGGACGGGTCGCCGCGGAAGTCGGCGCCGATCTTGTCGACCTCGTCGAGGATGAACACGGGGTTCGACGTGCCCGCCTGCGAGAGGCCCTGCACGATGCGGCCCGGCATGGCCCCCACGTAGGTGCGGCGGTGGCCGCGGATCTCGGCCTCGTCATGCACGCCGCCCAGCGACAGGCGCAGGAACTTGCGGTCGAGAGCGCGCGCGATCGAGCGCCCCAGCGACGTCTTGCCCACGCCGGGCGGCCCGACGAAGCAGAGGATCGGGCCCTTCGAGTCCGGCGCGAGCTTCCGCACGGCGAGGAACTCGATGATGCGCGTCTTGATCTTGTCGAGGTCGTAGTGGTCCTCGTCGAGGATCTTTCGCGCGCGCGGGAGGTCGAGGTTGTCCTTGGAGACGTTTCCCCACGGCAGGTTCGCGAGCCAGTCGAGGTACGTGCGCAGCATCGCGTTTTCGGCGGAGTCGGGGTTGCCGCGCTCGAGCCGCTTGACCTGCTTCTCGATCTCCTGTGCCGCCTCCTCGGGAATCTGCTTTTCCGTGATCTTCTTGCGATAGGCGGCGATCTCCTCGGAGATGTCTTCCGTCTCGCCGAGCTCCTGCTGAATCGCCTTGAGCTGCTGCCTCAGGAAGTACTCGCGCTGGCTCTTGTCGATTTCTCCCTTGGCCGCGCCCGTGATCTCCTGCTGGACGGTCAGGACGCGGACCTCGCGCCGCAGGATCTCGAGCACCGTGCGCACGCGCTCGATCGCGGGGATCGTCTCGAGGATCTTCTGGGACTCCTCGATCTTGAGCTCCAGGTTCGAAGCGGCGAGGTCCGCGAGGCGCGCCGGGTCGTCGAGACCTGCCGCGACGACCATGACCTCCGGCGAGATCGACTTTCCCAGCGTGACCGTCTTCTCGAGCGCCTCTTTCACGCTGCGGGTAAGCGCCTCGATTTCCTCGGAGCGGGGCGTCGGCTCCTCGGGTTCGGCGATGCGGGTCACCTTCGCGCGCAGAGAGGGCGACTCGGCGAGAAACGAGTCGATCCTCACGCGCGCGAGGCCCTGCACGAGAAGCCGGATGCGGCCGTCAGGCAGCTTGAGCATGCGCATGACGGCGGCGGCGGTTCCGATCGTGTAGAGGTCCTCCGGTTTTGGCTCTTCGACGGAGGAGTCCCGCTGGGCGACGAGAAGGAGCACGCGCTGCTCGGCGAGCGCCGCGTCGACCGCGAAGATCGATTTCTCGCGCGACACCGAAAGCGGCACGATGACGTAGGGGAAAAGAACGACGTCCTTCAGCGGGAGGACCGGAAGGATGTCTGGAATGACTGCTTTTTCGGCGGGAGGGGATTCCGCGCTCATGCGCCCTTCTTCCCTTTGACGACGGGAATCGAACGGCCGCGAGAAACCGCCTTCTTCGGCACCTCGAGGACGAGGAGGCCGTCGGTGTAGGTCGCGCGCGTGCGCTCCGGGTCGGGGTCCTCCGGCAGTTCGAGGGCGCGCTCGAAGGCGCCCGCCGCGCGCTCGACTCTCAGGAAAAGACCGTCCGCGCGGTCCGTCGCGCGGCGGACGCCCTTGAGCGTGAGGATGCGGCCCTGGATGTTCACCGCGATCTGGTCGGGCTCGGCGCCGGGAATCTCGAACACGAGCCGCCAGCCCTGCGCGTCCTCGACGACGTCGACCGGCGGTATGAGGGCCGGGCGGACCGGCGGCAGAATCTCTTCGCCGAACAGGAAGGCGACGGGCCGTTCGTGCTTCTTCACTTCGTTCTCCCCGCCCCGGGCACGCGTCCGAGGAGCGCCTTGAGCTCGTCCACGAAATCTCCGAGGTCTTCGAACCGGCGGTACACGGACGCGAAGCGCACGTAGGCCACCTGGTCGAGCTCCTTGAGCTTCTCCATGACCTGCGCGCCGAGCTCGGCGGTTGTCATCTCGCGGGGCTCGCGCGCCGAGAGCGCCGCCTCGATCTCGTCACAGACGGCTTCCAGCGTCGTCGTCTCGACGGGCCGCTTCTCGCAGGCCTTCATGAGGCCCCGGAGGAGCTTGTTGCGGTCGAACGGCTCGCGTCGGCCGTCCTTCTTCACGACGAGGAGCGGGATCTCCTCGACGGTCTCGTACGACGTGAAGCGGCGCTGGCAGGCATTGCATTCCCGCCGCCGGCGGATGACCGCTCCTTCGCGGCTTTCGCGCGAGTCGACGACCCGGTCATCGCCCACGCCGCAATACGGGCAGCGCATCAAGCCCCGCGACTTCCGCGCAGCTTCTCGAGCGTGATCATCTGCTCGATCGTGCGCAGCGTCAGCTCCGCCTCGCCGAGCTCGCGGAGCCCCGACCAGTCGCGCCGCAGCTCACGCGAAAGCGAATCGGGCAGCGTTCGGAGCCAGCCCTCGATCCTGAGGTCGACGAACTCGCGTTTCTCCTCGATCGTCAGCTCGCGCGCGAGCAGCAGGCGGCCGGCCTCCTCCGCGTCGATGACCGTCTGGAGCACGTTCCACCGGCTGCCGGGACGCTCCGCGCACAGAGCGGCGAACGCACCGCTGCTCGTCTCGCGGATCAGCTCCTCCTCGCGCGTGGTCATGCTCTCGTGCTCCTTCGGCTCGTCCCAGCTGTCGGAATCTTCCGCGATGTACCGCAGGTACAGCATGGCGAACAGGCACGTCGGTTGGACGAGTTCCTCGCGCACGCGGGCGTCGGCCCAGAGCGCCGCCGCGGCGCGCAGGCACCGTTTCGCCGTCGTCTCGGCCAGGCGCTTGCCGAAGACCAGCGCCACCGACTCGCTCACGAAAAAGCTCAGCTCGCTCGCGATGATCTCCCGGTATCCCGGCACGTGCCGCTCCAGGAGGGTCGCGGCGCGCCGGTCGATTGCCGCGAGGTCGCTCGTGACGGCGGGGAGCCCGAGCGTCGTGCAGCCGAGGTTGTAGTTGATCGCCCGCGGCAGCGTCACGCCCTCGGGCCATGCGTCGCGCAGATCGCGGTTGCCCGGCAGCTCCCGGCCCCCGCCCCACTCCTCGGGATATTCCGGGATCGAGCGGCCGTAGTTGACGGAGCCGGTCGCGCGGATCCGCACGCGGGTTTGCGGGACGAGCCCGCTGAACGGCGCGAGGAGCGGGGCGATCCGGAGCAGCGTCTCGGTGTGCGCCTTGACGCCCGCCTCGAGGAGCTTGAGCAGGGACTCCCGGTCCGCGGCCCCGAGGGTCGGCGCCGCGCGTTTCATGGCGACCGCGGCGCGGAACTTCGACGCGAGTCGCTCGGCCTCGGCCGGTGCGTCGGCCCTGATCCCCTGCATCGTCACGCCGTCCGCGCGCGCGAACTGGGCGATCACACCCTCGTGATCAGGGTCGAACCCGCCGCGGAATCCGGCCCGGCCCGCGCCGACGAGGAACGTCACCGAGGGTGCGGGCTGCTTGATGCGCCGGGCGCGCGCGGCGAGGCGGTGCTCGGCTTCGCGCCTCCCCGCGACCGTGAGTGTGTAGGCCGCGTCGGTCGCGATCTTGCCGCTCTGCTCGGCCGTGTCGGACATCGCGACGAACACCCTCACGGTCGCCCCGGTCCCGTCGTAGCGCGTCCTAAAGCCGCCCGGTCCCGGAAGGTCCGCGGCACCGCGGCCCCTTTCGAGCGCCTGGTAGTAGCCCTCGAGGAGGTCGGGCATGTGCGCGAGAGCGCCGACGTTCTCGACGAGCGGCACGAGGCGGACGCGCGACACCCGCGAAGACAGCTCCGCGCGACGCGCCTCGGGGATGCGTTCTGAGAGGAACGCATCGATCCGCTCCGGCAGGCCGCGGAAAAGGCCTTCGACCGCTTGGAGGTAGAGCGTGCCGATCTTGACGACCGCACCGAGCTCCGTGAGCGAGTTGACCTGCGGCACGGTCAGCTCGTAGATCGCGTTCTGGACGGGCTCGATCCCCAGCCGTTCGCAGGCGAGAAGGAACAGGAAGTTGGCCCGCGCGACGGCCGCGAGGATCTTGGAGATCTTCTCCTCGTCCTGTTCGAGCCAGGGATTCGGCACGCGGAAGAGGAGGTGGCGGTCCTGGCCGGGGACGATGCCGTGCCGGAGCAGCGTGAGAACGACTTTCTCGGGGACCTCCAGCCAGTCGGGGCTGATCTGCCGGCCCTCGTAGTCCAGGAGGACCTCCGTGCACGGCCCGAGAAGGTCGGCAATCGTCTCCTCGAACTCCTGGCGCGCCTCGACGAGCGGGTTCCACTCGAGGTGCGTCAGCGCGCGTTCCGCACGGTCCGCTGTCCCTTCCGGCGCGGAGCGCAAGGCGCGCGCGAGCTGTTCGGCGCGGTGCTCCGTGGAGTCCGGGTGCTTTGTCCCGGTCAGGCGCAGCGTCTCGAGGCGCGGATGCTCGAGGAAGCGGCGCCGCGCCGCGGCGAAGGCCGGAACGTCGAGGGCGTCGAGCGCGGCGTACCCGGATTCCGTGCACACGCTGAACCAGACGGCCTCCTCGATCGATCGCTTTCCCTCATGCGGCAAGGGCGCGCTCGAGCCCGCATGACCCCGACTCTCGATTCGGGCACGCACGCGGTCCATGAAGACCGCGAGCTCGCTCACGTCCTTCGAGCCATAGGACAGGCGCTGCCAGGTCCCATAGCGGGCCGGGTCGCTGCCGGCGAAGGCCGCGAACGGGATGCCTCCGACGCCGCCCGTGAGGAGGAAATCGAAAGCGTCCACGGAGGTCTTCACCACCGCCCGCTCGCGGACGCCATTCCGGAGCCGTTCGAACGACTCGCCGACGAGCCCGGGAAACGCGAGCGGCGAGTAGAACGTGCCGCCGAAGTCGGTGCGCGTCACGCCGAGATGGGCGAGCGCGTCCGCCGCCTGAATCATGAAGTCGCGCCGCTCGCGCATGTACGGGGAGGGGCGCCGGAGCGTCGCGAGCGGGCTCTGCAGCGCGGCGAGGGCCCAGTCCTGCGCGAGCGTCGAGGGCGTCGCGACGAGCCACGCCGAGAGGTTTGCGACGATCTCCCGCGCGCGCACGCCGCCGGTCTTGATCTGGTCGGACAGCACCATCCAGCACGCGCGCGTGCCGGTCGACGCCCCGAACATGTCCATCTTCGACAGGCCGGACAGCGTGACCACCCAATCGCGCCACTCGGGGTCGGCGAACGCCGGGTTGACGAACGAGCCGACATAGTCGAGGCGCTGGTAGACCGAGTCGTAAAGCACATACACGCGGTGCTTCGCCGCCACGCGTATGAGCTCCTCGACGAGTGCACGAGGGTAAACGCGTCCGGTCGGATTGTGCGGGTTGTTGACGATGACCGAGGAAATCCCACCGCCCTCGAGCAGGCGCTCGAGCTCCGCAGGATCGGGCAGGAAATCAGGCGGCGTGGTCGGCAGCTCGACGACGTGCTTGCCGGCGCGCTCGATGAACCAGTCGTATTCCCAGCTCGGACGCGGTACGACGACGCCGGAGCCGTCGGCGCCGAGCACCTCGAGCACCATCGCGAGGCCCGAGCGCGTGCCGGGCGTGAAAATGACCTCGTCGGGCAGGAAGCGGACGTCCGAGGCGGGATAGTCGAGAAGGCCATCGCGGTTGAAGAACTCGGCGATCTCGCTGCGCACGTCCATCCGGCCCACGGCGGGCCCGTAGCTGTGGACGGTATTGCGCGTAATGCGCTGCGCCGCCCGGACGACCTCGGGGTGCGGCGCGAAGTCCGCGTTCTTGTAGTCGCCCTGCGTGAGGTCGAGCGCGCCCTCCTGCTGCACGCGACGCGCGAAGGCGCGCACCAGCGGCTCGGGGGTCGAGAGCGCGCGCGTGGAAAGGCTCTGGGACATGGGCCGTGTTCCGGGGTCAGGTGCGGCCGAACGGGAACGGAATCACGTCGCCGTCGCCGGGCGCCTGGGGCTGCTCCACGGCGGCGGGACGGTCCGCGCGCGCGCCGCGCCGCACCTCGAGAATCAGGTCGCACAACTCGCGCACCGCTCCGGCGCCTCCGGGCTTCGTCAACTGAAGAGTCGCGGCCTCCCGCACGATCTGGACCGCGTCGGATGGAGCCGCGCCGACGCCCGCGCGCCGCAATATCCCGAGGTCCGGCAGATCGTCTCCGACCGCCACGATCTCGAACGCGTCGAGCGACCAGCGCTTCGCGAGGAGGTCGAACGCGGCCACCTTGTCGCGTTCGCCCTGCAGGACGTTCTCCTCGGGGATCTTCAGCTCGGCGCACCGGTGCGCGACGACCTTCGACGAGCGGCTCGAGATGATGCCCAGCCTGTAGCCGAGGTCGCGCAGCAGGACGAGGCCGAGGCCGTCCTTCACGTCGAACGTCTTCCACTCGCGCCCGTTTTCGTCGAACGTCATCGAACCGTCGGTCAGGACGCCGTCCACGTCGAGGACGATCCCGCGGATGCGCGAGAGGCGGGTCCGGAGGTCGTCGGGAACGATCGGATTCGCGGGCATGTGTTCGGGAGATTATGCCCCGCCAACCGCTAAATCGACTCGATTCCCCACAGGTCGTGCAGGTGCAGGATCCCGGACGGTTTCCGATCGGCGTCGAGCACGAACAGCGACGTGATCTTCCGCTCCTCCATGAGCCGAAGCGCCTCGGCCGCGAAAGCGGTGGCGACGATCGACTTCGGTGTGCGGCCCATCGCGTCGGCGGCCGTGTCGCTCATGATCTTCGGCCCGTCCCTCTCGAGGAGGCGGCGAACGTCGCCGTCCGACACGACCCCCACGAGCTGTCCGGCCGCGTTCGTGACGCCCGTGATGCCGAGGCGCTTTCGCGACATCTCGTAAACGACGTCCTTCATGGCCGCGGACTCCGGCACGAGGGGGATGGCCTCTCCCGTGTGCATGAGGTCGGCCACTTTCAGGAAGCGCTTGCCCAGCTTTCCGCCGGGGTGCAGCGCCGCGAAGTCCTCGGGCTGGAAGCCCTTCTCGACCGAGAGCGCCATCGCGAGCGCGTCGCCCATGACGAGCTGGGCCGTCGTGGAAGCCGTGGGCGCGAGGTTGAGCGGGCAGGCCTCCTCGCGGATGACGACCGGGACGACGACGTCCGCGCCTTTGCCCAGCGTCGAATCCTTCCGGCCGGTCATCGCGACGAGCGTCGCCCCGCGGCGCTTCACGTGGGGGATCAGCGCGACCACCTCCTCCGTCTCGCCCGAGTGCGAGAGCGCGAGCACGACGTCGCCCTTGAGGATCATCCCGAGGTCGCCGTGGATCGCCTCCGACGGGTGGAGGAAGAACGCGGCCGTGCCCGTCGAGGCGAGCGTCGCGGCAATCTTCTGGCCCACGATGCCGCTCTTGCCGATGCCCGTCACGACGACGCGGCATGAGCTGGCGGACGTCGCCTTCATGGCCTCGACCGCGCGGTCGAAGCCTTCGTCGAGGCCGTCGGCGAGGCCGCGCACGGCCTCGGCCTCGGTCTCGATCACGCGGCGGGCTTCCCGCCGGGCGGACGTGGTCACTGGAGGACGATCTTACTTGCTCCGGCCGAGAAGCACCGTCTGTGCACCCGTCGCGGGGTCGAGGCGGACGAGACGCCCGTTGGCGTCGAGGAAGAGCGTCGAGGCAGCGGAGCCCGCTTCAGCGGGCGGTAGAGGTGCGCTCCACCACGAGAAGCGGTCCGCCGGAACCAGACCCTCGAGGGAGGAAATGACCATTTCCGCGCTCATGTCGACGACGGCCAGCTTCCATGCCTTTCGTGCCCTTTCGTCATTGCCTCGAAATGGATTGAGGGCCACGGCGACGCGCCCGGGTGCGATTTCGCCTCCGAGGACGACGCTTGCAGCGGGGCCAAGCTCGATCGCGCGGGCGGGCGCCTTTTCACCTTCGAAGAAGAGCAGCCTCGCCGACGCTCCGGCAATTCCGGCGACGACCATGCGGCCCCCCGAAAGGAAGCGCATCTTCGGCGCCTCGAGATCCTTGGAGAGCGTTGCGAGGAGCGCGCCCGTCCGGCCATCGTGGAGCGTGAGGAGTATGTCCAGCGTGCCGACGAGGTATCGCCCGTCCGCGCTCATGCGCAAATAGGGAAGCTTCTCGCGTTCGAAGCGGCCGGAAACGGAGGATTTCTTCGAGGGCAGGGAGAACTCCTCGATTTCGAGCCCCGGCGCCGCGATGTCCTTCCGGTTTGCCGAGTTGAAGACGTGGGGAAAGAGCCGAACCCTGTCTTCGCCGACGAAGGCGAAGGACCTCGAATCGCTCTCGACGCGAATCGCCGCGAGCTGTTTCGGGTTCGAGGGGTCCGAGATGTCGTAGGCAGCGAGCGAGTTGTCGTCGAGGATCGCGAGTTCCCTGCCGGAAGGCGAAAGCGCGACGCGGCACCACACGCTGCACGTGAGGCCCGTTTCGACGGCTTTCGCCGAGGCGAGATTTGCCACGAAGAGGTCCGACTTCCTTTCCCTTTCGAAGAATCCGAATCTCTCCTCCGTCCACGCTGCCCGCGCGCCGTCCGCGGAGAAGACGGCATCACCCGACCGGATCCGCTGGGAGCGATTGCCCGTGGTGTCGACGAGGAAGAACCCGGCGCCTCGGCCCGCGCGGAGCGGGCCGCCGAGCGCCACCCAAGGGCCCCGGGGCGCCGTCATCACGCCTCCCCCGACGGTCTCCAGATCCGTCGCCTGTGCGGACGCAACCCACGACGCATATCCTCCGAGCGCCGCCGTCGCGGTTCCGAGGATCCCCCACAGGACGACGGAGAACGCGCCATGCGCGCGGCGCGAGTCCGTCCGGCCTGCGGCCACCTGCGCGTAACTGCCCGCGGCGAGGGCGGCAAGGAGGACGAAGGCCGCCAGGCCGACGAGGCGCGGAATCAGGTCGAACGTCGTCGAGAAGAAGAGGGAAGGGATGAGGCCGTCCCTCACGAGGGAGCGCAAGAAAGCCGCGGAGAGGAGGACGAGGGCCGGCGCGAGGAGGAGGTCGAGCGCGACCCACGGCGAGCGCAACCGGGCGATCGTGACGACCGCGTGCGCGCCGAGGATGAGGAAGAGCGTGACGAGGAAGAGGCCGAGAACGCCCCACGGAGCGCCTCCTAGCTGAAGGACGTTCTGGTTTGCCCTGGTCGAGCTGGTGGCGAACGCGGGCACGAGCGCAAGAGCCGCTGGAACGAAGGTGAGGAAGAGGACCGCGAGAAGCTTGCCGCCCCAGATCGCGCCGGCCGGGAGGGGGCGTGAGAAGAAGAAGGAGATCCGCTTCTCGGACGTTTCGCCCGCGATGACGGAGCCTCCAAAGAGGAGCGCGAATGCGAAAGAGAAGGCGGCGGCCGCGACGAGGGCCGCGAGGACTCGAAACTCAGCCGCGCCGGGCTTCGACCAGCCGTTCGCAAGGGACACGACGATCGGCATGAATCCCGCGGCAAGGGCGACGGGGAAGACGAGGCGGCGGGCGAAGATCTCGCGCGCGAAGACGGCGGCGAGGGCTCTCATGCGTTCCTCCCGGGAGACGCTTCGCCCGCGATGGCGACGAAAATCTCCTCGAGCGACAGGGCCGAGGCCTCGGCGTCCACGACGCCCTCGAGGGCGGCGAATTTCGCGAAGGTCTCGTCGCCGTAGTTCGAGACGACGGCCTCGACGCCCCAGCCCCGCACCTTCACCTTCACGGCGTCGAAGTCCGAAAGCTCCTGGCCGTACCTCGTGGGATTCTCCGTCGCCTCGTTCGCGTAGCGCAGGCGTCGGAAGCGCGACTTCAGCGCCTCGAGGTCCTCGTCGAGGATCAGCCGCCCGCCCTTGAGCATCCCGACATGCGTCGCCATGCTCTCGACGCCGGTGAGGTCGTGCGACGTGAGGAGCACGGTCGTCCCGCGGTCGGCCAGCTCGCCGACGAGCTCCTCGAAGAACGCGCGCCGCGCGACCACGTCGAGGCCAAGCGTCGGGTCGTCGAGGACGAGGAGCTCGGGGGAGGACGCGAGCGCGAGCGCGAGGGCGACGAGCGCCCGCTGGCCCTTCGAGAGGTTGCCGTAGGGCGTCCCGGCCGGCACGCCGAAGCGCGCGAGGCGGGCCTCGACGGCCGGCGCGTCCCATGTGGGATAGATCCTTGCGCAGAATGCCGAGAGCTGGCGGGCGGTCATGGACGGGGGCGCGTCCGGATCCTCGGGGACGACCCCGACCTTCGCCATCAGGCGCGCACGGCGCTTCCACACGTCCTCGCCGAAGAGGAAGCACCGGCCGGCCGTGGGCTTCTGCTGGCCGAGGAGGCAGCGCACGAGCGAGGACTTGCCGGCGCCGTTGCGGCCCAGGAGCGCATACACCGAGCCTTTTGGAACAGAGAAGGAGATTTCTTCGAGTGTGGGTTTCGCGTCACGGCCGTAGCGAACGACGAGACTCCCGACCGACACCACCGCCGTGGACGCGCCGGCCGCGGTTTTGGCGGGCGAGGGATTCGCGCTCATCGCGTGCCTCCGCTCTTCTTCCCTCTAGGAATCTTCATCTTTCTTCTTCTTTCCAAGATCCTTCAAGGCGCCCCTCACTTGCTCCACCGCCTCCTCGTTCGCCGCGCCGAGAGTCACGGCGAGCGATGCGTAGCGCATCGCGCCGCCTTCGAGCTCCTTCTCGCGCTCGCCGCGCGGGAGGGACGGCGGCTTCTGGGCCACGAACGTCCCCTCGCCGCGCCTCACGACGAGGATTCCAGCGTCGACGAGGCGCTGGTAGCCCTTCGTGACCGTCGCGGGATTGATCGAGAGGTCGCGCGCGAGGTCGCGCACGGAGGGCATCACAGAGGCGGGCTTCAGCGCGCCCGAGGCCACGAGCCGTCGCACGTTCTCCTCGATCTGCTTCCAGAGAGGGACGGCGTCGGAGGGGTCGACGGAGAGGCCGCGGCTCATACGCGCACCTCCGCGTACGTAACCTCCCGCCGCTCGAGCACCCAGACCGCGAGAGCGAGCGCAACTGCGGTGATGCCGACGGCGGCGAGGAGCTCGGGAAGGCTTACCGACGGAGAGGTGCCCGAGGCCATGCCCCACCCGGGAGCGAGCAGGAACTGAAGGCTCTCGCCCAGACGGGTCCAGAAATCGTCGCGATTGACGAAGCCGATGGTGCGAAAGGTCTGTGCCGCGACCGAGGCGAGACCCCACACGGCGAGGTCCGAGAGTCCGCTCCCGAGCGCGGAAAGGAGCAGCAGCACCGCGCACGTTCCGGCTGCTGCGAGGACTCGTTCGACGAGTTGGGGTCCAAGGGCTTCCGGGTCGAAGGAGCCGTGACGAAGCCGGAGAATCAGGAGAACGGCGACGAGTTGAAAGATGGAGAGGATCACGGCGGTCGCCGTCACGGCCAACCATTTGCTCAGGGCATAGGCCCGGCGCGAGATCGGTCGCGTGAACACGAGAGCGAGAACTCCGCTCGAGAACTCGAGCCCGAGAATCCCGCTCGCGAGCGTCACGGCGAGCAGCGGGTGGAAGAAAGAGGCGCTCGAATTCGGCCGTGGATCCACGAGGGCGATGGGGATCGGGAAGAGTGCGAAGCCGAGCAGGGTCGCGAGGCGGATCGGGTTCGAGAAGCGCTCACGCAGGGTCGCGGTGCAGACGTCGAAGTTCATGCCGCCCCCTCCACGGTGGATGCGTCGTTCACGCGGAACAGGGACTCGAGCCGGGCCTCGACGGGAGCGGCCTCGACGAGCTGGACGCCACCCGCGACGAGCGCGGAGACGAGCCGGGCCGCCGCGTCGTCGGATGCAACCCTGACGCGCGCCGTCGTCGCGCTCTCTTCGAGGATTTCGGCACCGCAGGAGGCCGCCGCTTCGGCGAGTTGGCGCGTGAGGGGCGCCTCGCCGTCCGCAAGCCACCTCAGGGCGAGCGTTCGGGGAGAGTCCGCGCCCGACACCGGAACGTCCTCGAGGCAACCTTCGCGCAGGAAGAGGACGCGATCCGATACGCGCTCGACCTGGTCGAGTTGGTGCGAGTTGAAAAGAACCGTGACCCCGTCTGCTTTCAGGTCGGCGAGCAGGCGGCGAACGAGGAGCACGCCATTCGGATCGACCCCGGACGTGGGCTCGTCGAGGAATAGAAGTCGCGGCTTCCCGACGAGCGCCTGCGAGAGCGCGAGGCGCTGGAGCATTCCCCGGGAGTAGGTCGCGACGCGCCGACGACGCGCCGAGGGCTCGAGCTCCACGCGATCGAACGTCTCGGCGACATCGGACCGCCGCGTCGCGGGGGGGCGGCCGGCGAGGGCGTGGTGGTAGGCCACGAAGGCCTGGCCGGTCATCCAGCGGTCGAAGGAAAGGCGCTCGGGGACGTATCCGATGAGACGATTCACACCGGGCGTTCCGGGCGCGCCGCCGAGGATCCGGATCCGGCCCGCGTCCGGGAAAAGGAGCCCGAGCAGGCAGCCGAGAAGCGTGGTTTTCCCGGCTCCGTTCGGGCCTACGAGGCCGAGGACGATGCCGGGCTCCACCTCGAAGGACACGTCCCGTAGAGCCGGAACGGGTTTGTCTCTATAGCGCTTCGTGAGCCCGGAAACGACGATTGCGGGAGCGCTTACCGAATCGGTGTATCGCAACACTAATACAGTACGGACGCCGGCACCCGTTTGTCAAGGCGCCGGAGAGAAACTCCGAACGCCTAGCCCGGAGCCCGCCCGCCCGCGAGCCGCGACGCGAGGTCGTCCGGGTGCGATGCGCGCAGGCGGGCCTCGGCCTCGGAGATCGTCCCCGCCTGGACCAGCGAAGCCAGCGAGTCCTCCATCGTCACCATCCCGAACCGCTTTCCCAGCGTCAGCTCCGTGTGGATCTGGTGGAAGGAGCCCCGGCGGATATGGGCCCGGATGGAATCGGTCGCGACGAGGACCTCCACCGCCACCACGCGCCCCGATCCATCCTTCTTCGGGACGAGCTGCTGGCAGACGATGGCCGACAGGGCAAGCGAGAGCTGGTGTTTCACCTGCACCTGCTGCTCGGCCGGGAAGATGTCGAGAATCCGGTTCATCGTCTGCGGCACGTCGTTCGTGTGGAGCGTCGTGAGGACGAGGTGGCCGGTCTCGGCGGCCGTCACCGCGGCGCGCGTCGTCTCGAGGTCGCGCATCTCGCCCACGAGGATCACGTCCGGGTCCTGGCGGAGCGCCGCGACGAGGGCCGCCGCGAAGCCGGGCACGTCGACTCCCACCTCGACCTGCTCGACGAGCGACCGCGCGTGGGTGTGCTCGTATTCGACCGGGTCCTCGATCGTCACGATATGCCGCTTCTCCGTGCGATTCATGCGATCCACCAGCGCTGCCAGCGTCGTCGTCTTGCCGGAGCCGGTCGCGCCCGTGACGAGGATGAGGCCGCGGGCGGCTTTCGTCAGGTCGTAGAGCATCTCGGGGAGACCCAGCTCGGAGAGCGAAGGAACGCGCTCCGGCAGGACGCGCAGGGCCGCCGCCACGCCCCGCCGCGTGCGGTGGAGGTTCACGCGGAAGCGGCCCAGGCCCGCGAGCCTGAGCGAGAGGTCCACGACGCCCGTCTCGTGATAGCGGCGTCGCCGGTCGCCCGAGAGCAACGGCGACAAGAGGTCGAACGCCGTCTGTGCCGAGACTGCGTCGCCTCCACCCGCCTTCTCGAGCGAACCGTTCACCCGCACGACCGGCGAGGCGCCGGGCACGAGGAGGAGATCCGTCGCGCCGCGGCGCACCGTCTCGGAGAGAAGAGCGACGAGGCGGGGAGGCATCTCGTCTTCGCCGGCCGGCGGCAGTTTTGGGGTCAATTCGAGGTCGGGAGACGGCTCCTCCGGACGCACGAGCTCCAGCTCGGGCGCGGCAGTCTCACGCCGGTCGGACGCGGCGCCCTGGGCGCCCTGGTTGAGCGAGCGGATCAGCTGGTTCAGCTCGTCGGTTTCCACGGAGGGATTTTACGGAACTCGCGTGGCGGCCGTCTCGTCAGGATCCGGTCTTCCGCCTCAGCGCGTCGAAGGCGAGGAGATCCGAAAGGAACTTCGGCAGCATCGCGAGCGGGAGCTGCGTGGCCCTGTCGGACTTCGCGTGCGCGGGGTCGTCGTGGACTTCGAAGAAGTAACCGTCGACGCCGACCGACGCCGCCGCCCGCGCGAGCGCCGGCGCGTATTCGCGCGAGCCGCCCGTCTCGGTCCCGAGGCCCCCCGGGAGCTGGAGGGAGTGCGTTGCGTCGTAGATCACCGGGACGCCGAGAGACCGCATCATGGGCAGGCCGCGGAAGTCCACGACGAGGTTGTGGTACCCGAAGCTCGTCCCGCGCTCGCAGAGCATGACGTTCGAGTTTCCCGCCGCGTGGCACTTGTCGATGATCTGTTTGCAGTCGTCGGGCGCAAGAAACTGGCCCTTCTTGACGTTCACGGCCTTCTTCGTCGCCGCGGCGGCGAGGATGAGGTCGGTCTGACGGCAGAGGAACGCGGGGATTTGTAGGACGTCGGCCACCTCGGCCACGATGGCGCAGTGCTCGGGCTCGTGGACGTCGGTCAGGATCGGGAGGTCGGTCTTCTCCTTCACTTCCGACAGGATCGAGAGCCCCTTCTCGAGGCCCGGCCCGCGAAAGGAGGCCCCGGCGCTCCGGTTCGCCTTGTCGAACGAGGACTTGTAGACGAGCCGGTCGGCGACTCCGGCGTCCGTGAAGATCTTTTTCAGCACTTTCGCCATTTTCAGGGCGTGCGCCCGCGACTCGATGACGCACGGGCCCGCAAAAAAGACGGGACGGCAGCGGTCCCCGACGGAAAGGTGCGGCGTGATGGAGGCGAAGACCTTCACGCCGCCGATGTTACAGAATGAGGGAGAAGGGGAGGTCCGAAACGAATGGCAATCCGCATCCTCGTGACCGGCGGCACGTTCGACAAGGAATACGACGAGCTGACGGGCCGCCTCTACTTCAAGGACACGCACATTCAGGACATGCTGCGGCTCGGCCGCTGCCGGGCGCGGGTGGCCGTCGAGACGGTGATGATGATCGACAGCCTCGAGATGACCCCCCGGGACCGCGAGACGATCGCGAGCCGGTGCCGGGAGGCCTCCGAAAAACGGATCGTCGTCACACACGGCACCGACACGATGGTGGAGACGGCCGCGATCCTCGCCGCGGCCGCGACGGAGAAGTCGATCGTCCTGACGGGCGCCATGGTGCCGTGGGCGTTCGGCAGCTCCGACGGTCTCTTCAACCTCGGGAGCGCGCTGTCGTTCGTCCAGGTGCTTCCGCCCGGCGTCTACATCGCCATGAACGGCCGCTGCTTCTCGTGGGACGAAGTCCGGAAGGACCGGGCGCATGGCATTTTCGAGAAGATCGAGCGGAAGGGCATTCCGCCAAAGGGGGCGTTCGGCCCCAGAATGGGGCCATGAGCAAGCCCGTCGCTTCTCCATTCACGAGCCTCGGCCTCGACGCGCGGCTCGTGAGCGCGCTCGTGGCGCTCGGCTACGAAGAGCCCACCCCCATCCAGAGCGCGGCGATCCCGCCGCTCATCGAAGGCCGCGACGTTTTCGGGCAGGCGGCGACGGGGACGGGGAAGACCGCCGCGTTCGCGCTTCCGATTCTCAACGCAATGGCGGCGGCTTCCGCGAGGGGAGTCGCCCCTTCGGCCCTCATCCTCGTGCCGACCCGGGAGCTCGCGATGCAGCTTGCGGAGGCCGTGCACAAGTACGGCCGGGAGATGAACGTCCGGGTGCTTCCGGTTTACGGGGGAGCCTCCATGGAGACGCAGCTCCGGGCGCTCAAGCGCGGAGTCGACGTCGTCGTCGCGACCCCGGGGCGCGCGCTCGATCACGTCAACCGGAAGTCGCTCGCCCTCGGAAGCCTCCGCACGCTCGTCCTCGACGAGGCCGACGAGATGCTCGACATGGGCTTCGCGGAAGATCTCGACGCGATTCTCGCGGCGACTCCGAAGACGCGCCAGACGGCGCTCTTCTCGGCGACGCTTCCACCGCGCATCGCCACGCTCGCGGCCCGCCACCTTCGCGAGCCGATCCGGATCGCCATCGAGAAGGAAAAGACCGCTCCGGGGAAGATGCCGAAGGTCCGGCAGACGGCGTACGTCGTCGCGCGCGGCCACAAGCGCGCGGCGCTCGGCCGCATCCTCGACCTCGAGAGCCCGGCCGGGGCCCTCGTGTTCTGCCGCACGCGCATCGAGGTCGACGACCTGGCCGAGAGCCTCAAGGGGCGCGGGATGCGGGTCGAGGCGATGCACGGGGGGATGTCGCAGGAGCAACGCGACCGCGTGATGAAGAAGTTTCGCGCCGGGACGCTCGAGCTGCTCATCGCGACGGACGTGGCCGCGCGGGGTCTCGACATCGGGCATCTCTCGCACGTCGTGAACTACGACGTGCCCTCCTCGCCGGAGCTCTACGTCCACCGCATCGGCCGGACCGGGCGCGCCGGGCGCGAGGGCGTCGCCATCACGCTCTCCGAGCCCCGCGAGCACTGGCAGCTCCGAAACATCGAGCGCCTGACGAAGCAGAAGATCGAGATCGCGAGCGTCCCGACCGTGGCCGACCTGCGCGCGAAGCGCCTGGAGCTGACGCGGGCGTCGCTCCGCGAGTCGATTCTCGCGGGCGGTCTCGACGACTATCGTGTCGTCGTCGAGTCGCTCGCGGAAGAGTTCGATCCGATGGACGTGGCCGCGGCGGCCGTGAAACTGGCCGATCCGTCGGCAGAGGGCTCGGGTTCGGTCGGGGAGGAGCATGAGATTCCGGCGATCGCCGCGGCCCCGCCGCCCCGCGCGAAATCCGGTCCGAAGTACCAGTCGGGCGGGCGCGAGGCCGGCAGCTCCGCGCGGATCTTCATCGGCGCCGGGCGCGCGGCGGGCGTCCGCCCGGGAGACCTCGTGGGCGCCATCTGCAACGAGGCCAAGGTCAGCCCGAAGGACGTCGGCTCGATCCAGATCGCCGAGCGCTTTTCGCTCGTGGAGATCTCCGAGGCCCTCGCCGAGCCGGTCATGAAGGCGCTGCGGGGCACGATGATCCGCGGGCAGAAGGTGGTCGTGAAGCGCGACCGCGTCGGCGGGAGCTGAGCCCATGGCCGCACCATGTCTTTCCAAAGGGTGCAGTTAGCCGGATCTTTGACGAGTCTGATTCATTTGCGGTATACCGCCGGACCTTCCGTGCGGGTACCTTGACTGTGGAGGTTTCCCGGCATGCCAACCCCTCTCAGGGAACGCCCCAAACCCGTCCTCCTGCCCGAATACTGCAAGGGCTGTGGACGCTGCATCGACTCGTGCGCGAAGCACTGCATCGAGCCCGGCTCCGAGATCGACCCCCTGACGGGCCTCGTGCCGGTGACCCTCAACCTCGACGCGTGTAACGCGTGCGGGCTCTGCATGGAGGCCTGCCCCGAGCCATACGGGCTCCGGCCGCAGGTGGAGGGCGCCGGCTTCGAGCTCCAGGACCCGGAGAAACTCTTCGGCGGCCGGCCAGCGATCCGTCCCCGGCCCGCGGCGATTCCGCCGGAAGAGATCCCGCTCCCGCCCGTCTCGCCGCTCGTGCTGAAGGGAAACTATGCGTCGGCGATCGGGGCCCTTCTCGCCGGATGCCGGCACGTGTTCGGCTATCCGATCACGCCCTCCACCGAGGGCGCCGAGCTGATGGCGAAGCTCCAGCCGAAGCTCGACGGCATCTTCTTTCAGGCGGTGAGCGAGGTCGCGACCGTGAACATGATGTACGGCTGCGGGGGCGCGGGCCTGCCGTGCATGACGTTCACGTCGTCGCCCGGCTTCAGTCTCATGCTCGAGGGGATCTCCTACATGATCGGCGCCGAGGTGCCCGGCGTCTTCGTGAACGTGATGCGCGGCGGCCCCGGCCTCGGCAACATCGCGCCCGAGCAGGCCGACGTGAAGCTCGTGTGCCGCGGCCTCGGCCACGGCAACACGCACGCGATCGTGCTCGCTCCTTCGACCCCGCAGGAGATGCTCGACCTGACACGGCTCGCCTTCGAGCTGGCGTTTCGCTACCGGAATCCGGTCGTCGTCGTCGCGGACGGTTACCTCGGGCAGATGACCGGCAAGGTCGTCCTTCCGTCCACGATGGTCCGGCCCGGCCTCCCCGACTGGGCGGTCTTCGGCGACGGCGCCCACCGCGGCAACCTCATGTCCTCGATCTTTCTCGACGAAAAGGATCTCGAGGCCCATAACGTGCGCCTGAACGAGAAGTACCTAGCGATGGAGTCAGAGCAGAGGGCCGATCTCTTCGCCTGCGGCGACGCGTCCACGCTCGTCATTGCGTTCGGCACGCCCGCGCGGATGGCGAAGGGGGCGGTGGAGGCGCTGCGCGGCGAGGGCCTTCCTGTCGGGCTCTTCCGTCCGCTCACGCTCTGGCCCTTCCCGATCGCCGCGCTCAAGGCGTTCCTGCCGAACGTGAAGAAGATCCTCGTCGTCGAGGCCAGCAACGGGCAGCTCGAGGACGAGCTTCGCCTCGCCCTCTCGAAGGCCGGGTTGGCGGCGCCGCCGATCGAATCCGTGCGTCACTTCGGAGGCGTCCTTCCCCAGTCGGCCGAGATCGCCGCGGCGGTCCGGAATCATGCGGAGGTGGCGGCATGAGCGTCTTCTACGAAAAGTTCGAGCGCCACGCGGGCGGCGCCGGGTTGAAGGGCCATGCCACGCATTACTGCCCCGGCTGCGGCCACGGGCTCGTGCACAAGTACCTCGCCGAGGCCATCGAGGAGCTCGGGATCCAGGACCGCACGGTCGCGATCTCGCCGGTGGGCTGCTCGGTTTTCCTCTATTACTACTTCGACGTCGGCAATTCGCAGGCGGCACATGGACGCGCGCCCGCGGTGGCGCTCGGCCACAAGTACGCGAACCCGGATTCGGTCGTCGTCAGCTATCAGGGCGACGGCGACCTGGCCTCCATCGGGCTCGCGGAAATCGTCTCGGCCGCGCAGCTCGGCACGCCGATCACCGTGATCTTCGTGAACAACGCGATCTACGGCATGACGGGCGGCCAGATGGCTCCCACGACGCTCATCGGCCAGAAGAGCGCCACGAGCCCGGAGGGCCGCACCGCGATGATGGGGCAGCCGATCAAGATGGCCGAGCTCATCGCGGGCCTCGACGGGCCGGTGTATGTCGAGCGCGTCGCGCTCTTCGACGCGAAGCAGCGCATGAGGGCGAAGAAGGCCATTCTCAAGGCCGTCAGGATCCAGGCGGAGAACCGCGGCCTCGCGTTCGTCGAGGTGCTCGCCGAGTGCCCCACGCATCTCGGCATGACTCCCGAGGAGACCGAGGCCTGGGTGAAGGAGAAGATGGTTCCGGTCTTCCCGCTCGGCGTGAAGAAGGACGCCGTTCCGGAACCGTGGTTCCACCTCGAGAAGCCCCGCTTCGACGCCGACAGCCTCCTCGCGGCCGTGGGGGCCTCCGCCGAGCGCCCGCCCCGGTTCGCGACGGGATTCCCGACGCACCTCGGCGGCACCGACATCGCGCTGAAGCTCGCGGGCGCGGGGGGCGACGGCGCGCAGACGGCGGCCATGCTCCTGACGCGCGCCGCCATCCAAGAAGGCTATGACGCGACGCACATCCCCAGCTACGGGCCCGAGTCGCGCGGCGGCACGTCCTACGCCGACGTGCACGTGAGCGCGGACGAGGTGCTCTCGCCGGCCTCGCCGCATCCGCGGATCCTCGTGGCATTCAATGCCCCGAGCCTCGCGAAGTTCGCGCCGGACGTGGCGCCCGGCGGCACGATTCTCTACGACAGCTCCGTGGTGAAGGACCCTCCGGCTTTTCCGGACGGCGTCCACGCCTTCGGTGTGCCGTTCACGGAGATCGCCGTCGACCTCGGCAAAGTAATGGTGAAGAACATCGTTGCGCTCGGCGCGCTGCAGGCCGCGACGAAGCTCTTCCCCGAGGAGACGTTTCGCACGGCGATCCGCCTCGCCCTGAAGGACAAGTGCGCGCTGGTCCCTCTGAACGAAGAGGCCTTTTCGTGGGGCATGCGCGCCGTCCAGCCGCCTGCGAACTGAACCAAGGAGACGCACCATGAATCAGGACCTGATCCCCGTTTCGCTGACTCCCGCCGAGTACCGCCTGCTCATGGGCCTGCGCGATGTGCCGGAATCCTCGCTGAAGACGCGCGTGAAGGCGCTCATCGAAGCACTTTTCCTCATGGCCAAAGAGCCGCGCTGCCCCGAGCACCAGCCGGACGGCGTGCCGTGCGCCAGCGTGCACGCGAACTGCGACCAGTGCGTCGAGGTCACGCGCATGCTCGACGGCCTCGAGGCGATGGAACTGCAGATCCGCGGCTTCCCGGGATGAGCGGAACCGGCCCGGCTGCGCTCGGGGCCGCCGGGCCGGCGCCGATCTTCGAGGCAGCGCGCGCCGGCGGCCGGACGTCCCTTCTCGAGCACGAGGTGTACGCGCTACTCGCATGCGCGGGGTTCGACGTGCCCCGGCACGTGCTTTGGCCCGGCGCGCCCGGCGACCGCGTGCCCGCCGACGTCCGGAGCTTCCTGGAGGCCGCGCCGGGCGACGATGTCGTCCTCAAGATCGTCGCGCCCGGCCTCCTCCACAAGTCGGACGTGGGCGGCGTGGCCTTCGCGCGCCGCGAGCCGTCCGCTGTTCTGGACGGGGCGCAACGCATGTTCGCGGAAACGGGCCGGAAGGCACCCGGCGCCTCGCGCCTCGGCCTCCTCCTGCTCGAACGCCTCAAGGCGGTGAGCTCTCCTGCGGCGGAGGTGCTCGTTTCGTTCAAGCAGGACGTCGCCTTCGGGCCCGTGCTCCTCCTCGGGCTCGGCGGAGTCCTGACCGAGTGGTACGGCCGTCTCTCGGGAGGCTCTTCGACCATCATCCTTCAGCCTGGGCGCGTCGCCGAGGATCTTTCGAAGGCGCTCGGAACGAGTCCCGCGCTCCGGCTTCTCTTCGAAGGGGGACGGCTCCACGCCACGGCTCCGCTCTCTCTGTTCGCAGTCGCGGAGCGGCTCGAAGAGCTCGCGCGCGTCCTCGCCCCCTTCTCCCCCGAAAATGGAGAGGGTCTTCCGACGGTCGAGGAGGTCGAGATCAATCCCGTCGTCCTGACCGGCGACGGGCGCTGGGTGGCGGCGGACGGGAAGGCGAGCCTCTCGGAGCGCCGCGTCGTTCGGACGCGCCGCCCTCTCGAGAAGATCGAGAAGCTCCTCGCCCCCAAAAGCGCCGTCGTCTTCGGGGCCTCCGCCCACGACACGAACCCGGGGCGCATCATCCTGCGCAACCTGAGGGCGTCCGAAACGATCGCTTACGGCCGCCTGCGCGCCGTGCATCCGCGCGCCCTGACGATCGACGGCGTGCCGTGCCTCCGGAAGGCATCGGAGCTCGAGGCCCCCGTGGACCTCGCGGTCGTCGCGATTCCGGCCGCCGGCGCGCGCGACGCCATCCGGGACCTCTGTGCGGGGAACCTCGCACGCGCGATCATCCTGATCCCGGGCGGCTTCTCGGAGACGGGGAACCGCGTCCTCGAGGACGAGATCAAAGCGGCCCTCGCGGAATCGCGGAAGCTGCCTTCGGGAGGCCCGGTCCTCGTAGGCGGAAACTGCCTCGGCGTCGTCTCGAAGCACGCCTACAACACGTTCTTTCTCCCGCAATACAAACTCCCGTTCCACGATGCGCCGGGGGACCGTCTCGTCGCGGTGAGCCAGAGCGGCGCGTACCTCGTGTCTCTCACGAGCAATCTCGACGGGATCGTGTTCCCGCGCGCGTCGATTTCCTACGGCAACCAGATCGACCTCACCGCGGCGGACTTTCTCGAGTACTTCGAGATGGACCCGTCCGTCCGGGTCCTCGCGTTCTACGTCGAAGGCTTCCTCCCGCTCGACGGCGCGCGCTTCGCGGCGATCGCGCGGCGGCTCACGGCCGCGGGCCGGCGCGTGCTCGTTTACAAGGCTGGCCGCACGCCTCTCGGCGCGCGGGCGGCCGAGAGCCACACGGCGTCCCTCGCCGGCGACTGGGAGGTCTCGCGCGCTCTCCTCGAAGGCGCGGGCGCCGTCGTGGCGGTCACGCTCGACATGTTCGAGGACCACACGAAGATCTTCACGATGCTCGCGGACCGTCTGCCGTCGGGACGGCGGCTCGCGGTCCTCTCGAACGCCGGCTTCGAGTGCGGGGCCGTGCTCGACCGCCTGTACGAGCTGACGCTTGCGGCGCTCTCTCCCGAGACGAAAGCGCGCCTCGCGGCCTGCCTCCCCGCGATCGCGCACGCGGACAACCCCGTCGACGCGACGCCGATGGCCGACACCGCCACGTTCGTCTCCGCGGCCGAGGCCCTGCTGCGCGACTCCGGAGTGGACGCACTGATCGTCTCGCCGATTCCGGTCACTCCGGCGCTCGACGACCTCGCGCCCGATCTCTCGGGCTCCCACACCGAGAACATCTACTCCCCGGGCTCGCTCGCGCAGGAGCTCCTGCGCGTCTTCCGTGAGACCGCCAAGCCGCTCGTCGTGAACGTCGATTCCGGGCGCCTCTACGACGACTTCGTCGGTGTCCTGCAACGCGGCGGGATCCCCGTCTACCGGAAGATCGACCGTGCCTCGCGCGCTCTCTCGGCGCTCTGCGCCTGAGGGCGCGCCTCAGGAATTGTTCGGGTTGTCGCGGGTTCTCAGGTAGTAGTACAGGCGCTTCCCAGGATCCTGCGGGAAGGCGTTCACGCGCGACACCCGGTACGTGGTCTCCCCTTCGCCTTCGAAGACGAAGCGCGTGTCCACCTCGGCCGCCCCTTTCGGTAGGAGAAGGTTGCCCCAGCGCTCCGCCGTCTTCCCGCAGCGGCTCTTCGGGTCGAACGAGACGACGTCCGTCATGCCGACTGGCCGTTGGGCGTCGGGAGATTCGCGGGCACGACGACGGCCGGCGCGAGCTCGGCGCTCTTCTTGTCGAGGCCGTCCTGTCGCGCGTGCTTGTGCGCGCGGGCGGCGCGGATAAAGTCCTTGAAGAGCGGGTGCGGCGTCATGGGCTTGCTCTTGAACTCGGGGTGGAACTGGCAGCCGAGAAACCACGGGTGGTCGGAGAGCTCGACCATCTCCACGAACTTGCGGTCGGGCGACATGCCGCAGAACGTCATCCCGGCGTCGCGAAGGGCGGGCAGGTATTCCTGGTTGACCTCGTAGCGGTGGCGATGGCGTTCCCAGACCGTGGCCTCGCCATAGGCGCGCCGCGCGAGCGTGCCCTCGCCCAGGTCGCACGGGTACTTGCCGAGCCGCATCGTGCCGCCGAGCGCCTCGACCCCGATGAGATCGCGCAGCATGTAGATGACCTTGTTCGGGGAGTTCGGCTCGAACTCGGTCGAATTCGCGTCTTTGATGCCGCACACATTTCGCGCGTACTCGATGACCGCGCACTGCAGGCCGAGACAGATCCCGAAGAACGGGACCTTCGTCTCGCGCGCGAGGCGGATCGCCTTCAGCTTTCCTTCGATGCCGCGCCGGCCGAAGCCGGGGCCGACGAGGATCGCGTCCGCGCGGGCGAGCGTCTCGGGGAAGCCGACCGTTTCCAGCTCCTCGGAGTCCACGAACGTGATCTTCACCTTCACGTTGTTCGCGATGCCGCCGTGGTGGAGCGCCTCGTTCAGGGATTTGTAGCTGTCGCCGAGCTGCACGTACTTGCCCACGAACGCGATCGTGACCTCTTCCTGGGGGTTCTTGACGCGGTTCACGATCGAGTCCCACTTCGCGAGGTCGCGGTCGTAGTGGGGGAGAGAGAGGTAGTCGAGGACGATCTCGTCGAGGCCCTCACGCGCGAATGCGAGCGGCACCTCGTAGATCGTCGAAACGTCGCGCGCCGTGATGACGGCTCGTTCGTCCACGTTGCAGAAGAGCGCGATCTTCTTCTTCATCTCCTCGGGAATCGAGCGGTCGGCCCGGCAGAGGAGAATGTCGGGCTGGATTCCGATCGAGAGGAGCTCCTTGACGGAGTGCTGCGTGGGCTTCGTCTTCAGCTCGTTGGAGGCCGCGATGTGCGGCACGAGCGTCAGGTGCACGTTGATCGCGTTGCCGCGGCCCACGTCCTGGCGGAACTGGCGGATCGCCTCGAGGAAGGGCAGCGACTCGATGTCGCCGACGGTGCCGCCGATCTCCACGAGGACGACGTCGTTGTCGTCCTCGACGCGGCGGATGCAATCCTTGATCTCGTCCGTGATGTGCGGAATGACCTGGACGGTTTTCCCGAGAAAGTCGCCGCGGCGCTCCTTTTCGATGACCGAGAGATAGATCTTTCCGGTCGTCACGCTGTTCGCTTTGCCCGTGATGGTGGAGGTGAAGCGCTCGTAGTGCCCGAGGTCGAGATCGGTCTCGGCGCCGTCGTCGGTGACGTAGACCTCGCCGTGCTGGAACGGCGACATCGTGCCGGGGTCCACGTTCAGGTAGGGGTCGAACTTCTGGAGGGTGACCCGGAATCCGCGCGCCTCGAGGAGCGCGCCCATCGAGGCCGCGGCGATTCCCTTGCCGAGGCCCGAAACCACGCCGCCGGTGATGAAAATGTACTTCGTTCCCACGTTACACCTCCGCTGTGGTCGGCGAATTGAGGATGAGAGCTTCGACTCTTCGGGCGTCTTCGATCGTGTCCACTCCAATCGAGTCGCTCGTTGCGTCCAGCACCGCCATCGCCATCCCCGCCGCGAGGGCGCGCAGCTGCTCGAGGTTCTCGGCGCGCTCGAGCGGATGCGGAGGGAGCGACGTCCACCGAAGGAGCGCTTCCTTGCGGTAGCCATAGAGGCCGAGGTGCTTGAGCGTCAGGAGGCCCGGCTCGGCCCGCCGGCGGTAGGGGAGAGGCGACCGGGAGAAGTACAGGGCGCGCCCGTCGTCTCCGCGCACGACCTTCACGTTGTTGGGGTTCGCGATCTCGTTCGGGTCCCGGACGGGCAGCGCGATCGTGGCGAGCGGAAACTCAGGATGGTCGAGGAGGAATCCCGCCACCCGGTCGATGTTCTCGGGATCCATCATCGGCTCGTCGCCCTGCACGTTCAGGACAATGCTCACGTCGAGGTCCTTCACGGCGGCGAAGACCCGGTCGGTTCCCGACGGCAGGGCGGGGTCGGTCATCACGGCTTTTCCGCCCGCAGACTCGACGGCGCGGGCGATCCGTTCGTCGTCCGTCGCGACGAGGACGAGCGAGACGCGCCTGGCCTTCTGCGCCCTTTCGAGGACCCTCACGACCATCGGAATTCCGGCGATCGGATGGAGGGGTTTCCCCGGAAAGCGCTCCGACCCGTAGCGGGAGGGGATGACGGCGACCGAGGAAAGGGGGGAGTTGGTCGCCAACTGGTGCACGTTCGATACTAACATCCGCGCCCGTGGGCGCGTCAACGACCGCCGGGCTGCGCCTCGAGACTCCCGAAAGAGTCGTCGTCACCGGCCCCCTCTGGCGGGTCGATGACGACTTGAAGAGGATGGAGAAGGAGGGATTCGGGGGAGCCCGCTATCCGGCCGCGATGTGGGCGCGGCCTTTCGTGTCTTCGCTGGATTCTTCTTCGTCCACGAGGTCATGGAGGGGGAGCGCGGCCGTTTCGAGCACGCCCTCCAGCTCGCGGATGCCCTCGCGGGCCGCGACGGAATAGGAGTTCGACTCGTCGTACCCGGATGCGGCGACGACCTTCTCGTATGTGAGGAGGGCCTTCGTCGGTTCCTGGAGAGCGTAGTGATAGGTGTGGGCCACCGTCATGCGCGCCTGCAGGTCGTAGGGGTTGAGGCGCAGGATCTTCGCCAGGAACACGAGCGCGTCGTTGTAGCGCTCCTCTTCGAGCGCGACTTCAGCGCGGTGGCGATAGAGCGCGACCTCTTCCTCGAGAGTGAAGTCCTCGCGCGACGTGGCGCTGAAGGGCGACCGGAAGGACTGGAACAGCTTTTCGATCATTCGCTCTCCTGACCGTTCCCGGAAGTTGTGGGGGCCGATTCGTGACCCACGATATGTTGGGGAGAGCTTAGAACCGCCAGGTGCTGAAATCAAGAGAGATTCCAGAAAAAAGAAGGCGAGGAGGCATATTTGCCTTACGTCCTTCGGCCAGCAGCCGCTCAATTCTGACTGACACTAGAAAGATTAGGCACAGCCCTCCCCGGACCTTATTTCATTCTAAGACATATATATTATTGATTTTAAATTACTTACGCCGATTAGCAGCGTATTCCGCAGCCAGGAGGAACCCGTCGCGGGACGCGGTATCCGGGAAGCGCGAGGCGATTTCGCGCGCCCGCTCGGCATGGATCTCGACCATTTCGTGGGCGCGCTCGAGGGTGGAGAGGCGGTGGACGATCTCGAGGATCTGCTCGGGCCTCACCGAGTCGAATCCCTGCTCGGCGACGACCGTCTCCACGAGCCTGCGCTCGGCGCGCGTGGCGTGAGGCAGGCAGAGGATGAGAGGCAGTGTGAGCTTGCCCTCCTTGAGGTCGGAAAGGACCGGCTTGCCGAGGTCGACCTCATTCGCCGTGTAGTCGAGGAGGTCGTCCTGGAGCTGGAAGGCGATCCCGAGCGACATTCCATACTCCCAGAGCCTTTCGCCCCAGACCTCGCGCGTCTCGCCGAACGCCTCCGTCACGAGGAACGACGGGATCTTGCACGCGCCCGCGAACAGCAGGGCCGTCTTGCGGCGCACGATGTCAAGATAACCATCGAGCGTGAGGTCGAGCAGTCCGCGCCGCTCGGCGCCGATGATTTCGCCTTCGGTCATGCGCAGTGTCACGTCCGACAGGAGGCGCAGGACGCGCAGATCGCCCTCTTCCAGGGCGATCTCCATGGATTTCATGTAGAGGAAATCGCCGAAGAGGACGGTCAGCTCGTTGCCCCAGCGGTGATTCACGCTTGGCCGGCCGCGGCGCAGCTCGGCGTCGTCGATGATGTCGTCGTGGACGAGCGTCGCCGTGTGGATGAACTCGATCATCGCTGCGTAGCTCACGTCGCGCTCGCCCTCGTAGCCGAGGAGATGCGACCCGAGGAGGAGGAGCGCGGGCCGGATTCTCTTGCCGCCGCCCTCGACGAGATAGTCGCCGATGAGCGAGATGGTCGGAATTCCCGAACGCGTGCGCTCCTGGAGGCGCGTCTCGACGAGCTTCAGCTTGCCTTCGATCGGCGCGAGGGCCGAAAGAAGGCGCCGCCCGTTTTCCCGCTCTTCGGCGGGAAGGGTGGCGACGAGCAAGCGGTCTTTCAGTGAGGTCTGGCTCATCGGCGTGGGGCGCATCTTACCGCCCCTCTGCCCCTGTTTTCGCCCGGCCGCGTAGGCAGGATGCTCTAGCCCCGGAAGTTCGTGAACTGGAGAGGGATGCCGAAGTCGGCGCCGCGCAGGAGCGCGATGGCGGCCTGCAGATCGTCTTTCTTCTTGCCCGAGACGCGCAGCTGCTCGCCCTGGATCGCGACCTGCACTTTCAGCTTGCTGTCCTTGATCGCCTTGACGATCTCCTTCGCCTTCTCGGACGCGATGCCCTCGCGGATCGTGACGACCTGACGCACTGTGCCCTTCGTCGCGGGCTCGATCGTGCCGTAGTCGAGGGACTTCAGTGACACGCCGCGCTTCACGAGCTTGGTCTGGAGGATGTCCGTCACGGCCTTCAGGCCGAACTCGTCGTTGGCCGTGAGCGTGAGCTCCTTGTCTTGCTGCACGATTCCGGCGGCGCTGCCCTTCAGGTCGTAGCGCTGCGCGGTTTCCTTCTGGGCCTGCGCGACCGCGTTCGCGACCTCGGGGAGGTTGACTTCGGAGACGACGTCGAATGTGGAGTCGGCCATGGCTTCACTCCGAAAGAATCTTCGTGCCCGCGGGGGGCGCGAGGGCAAAGTCCGAGTCCGGACGCTTCGGCCCGGACATCTTCTGCGTGAACGTGAACGCCGTGCGGTTGCCCGCGGCGTCCACGAGGATGAGCCTCTTCACGTCGCCCGTCGCGGCCGCGAGGATCGTGAGCGACTTCGGGTCGGCGCCAGCGCGCGGTGTGAGCGTGAGCTCGACGAGACCGGTGTCCGTCGGGGCGGCGCGCGCGGCGTAGCGTGCAAGGAGCGCCTCGGGCGACTCGAGGAAAACGAGAGGCAGGCGCGCGCGCTCCTCCGGCCTCAGGGTCCTCACGACGAGCTGCCGGTCGGCCGCCACGTACTGGCGGCCGGCCTTCCCGTCGAACGTGAAGACCTTCCCTTCCGGCCCGTCGTAGTCGAACCGCACGCGGTCGGGCGCCTGCAGGATGAGCCGCCCGGTCTCCGGCGCGGTCTCGGCGAACCCCGCGGGCGCATACGTCTGGACGAACGTGCAGGAGACCGAGCCCGGCGTCGCGTACGCCGCGCGGATCTTCGAGAGGATCTCGACCGGCTGCGCCGGCCGTGCTTCGAAGGCGAAGAGAAAGGAGAGGGAGGAGACGAAGACTGCGGCGCGTTTCAATGTCTGAAGTGCCTTTTTTCCGTGAACATCATGGCGATTCCGGCGGCGTCGGCCGCGGCGACGACGACACTGTCCTTCACGGAGCCTCCGGGCTGGACGACCGCCATGACACCCGCCCTTGCGAGCACCTCGAGGCCGTCCGGGAACGGGAAGAACGCGTCCGATGCGGCGACGGCCCCCTTCGCGCGCTCGCCGGCCTTGCCGACCGCGTCGCGGCAGGCATCCACGCGGCTCGTGCGCCCGCCGCCGATGCCGTACGTGGCGTTCTCGCCGGCCACCACGATGCCGTTCGAGACGACCCCCCTGAGGACGCGGTTCGCGAAGCGCATCGCGCGCGTCTCGGCGTCGCTCGGGGCGCGCTTCGTCACGACTTTCCACGCCGTCGCGTCGTCCGGAACGAGGTCGCCCTCCTGCACGAGGAGACCCCCGTCGATGCCGCGCGCCTCGAGGCGCGGGCGCGGCGCGGTCTCCTTCTCGACCGTCAGGACGCGGAGGTTCGGCTTCTTCGCGAGAACCGTCTTCGCGTCGTCCGTGACGTCGTGGACGACGATCACCTCGAGGAAGCGTGACGTGAGAGCGCCGGCGGCCGCGGCGTCGAGCGTTCCGGTGTAGGCGACGACGCCGCCGAATCCCGCGACGGGGTCGGAGGCCCACGCGGCCTCGAAGGCGTCCGCCATCGCGGGCGCCGTCGCGGCTCCCGCGGGGATGCGGTGCTTCACGATCGTGAGGGCGTTCGCCCCCACGACGCGCGACGTGTAGAGGGCGGCGTCGGCGTCGAGGAAGTTGTTGTACGAGAGCTCCTTCCCCTGCACGAACCGGTAGCGCGAGAGGGCGGGCGCTGCCGCGGCAGCATCGACGTAAAGGGCTGCCTTCTGGTGCGGGTTCTCTCCGTAGCGGAGACCAGTCCCGAGCGAGAAGGTGAGCGACAGCCGTTCGGGAAACGTCTCGCCCGTCTTGGCCGAAAACCAGCGGGCGATCGCGGCGTCGTACGCCGCCGTGCGCCGGAACACCTTCGCGGCGAGGCGTCGCCTGGTCCCGTCGCCCAGAATGCCTTCGTTCGCCTTCAGCTCGGCCGCCACGGCCGCGTAGTCGGCGGGGTCGCAGAGGACGCCGACGTGTGCGTGGTTTTTCGCCGCCGCGCGCAGCAAGGCCGGACCGCCGACGTCGATCTTCTCGAGGGCCTCGTGAAACGGAACGTCCGGCTTCGCGACCGTGTCCTCGAAGGGATAGAGATTCACGACGACGAGGTCGATGGGTGAGACCCCGTTCGCGGCGGCTTCGCTGAGGTCGCGGTCCACGGAGCGGTCAAACAGGATGCCGCCGAAGAGCTTCGGATGCAGCGTCTTCACGCGGCCGCCGAAGACCTCCGGGAAACCCGTGACGTCTGCGACGCTCGTGACCGGGAGACCGGCCGCCGCGAGATGCGCGGCCGTCCCGCCCGTCGAGAGGAGGCCGAAGCCGAGCCCGGTGAGGGCGCGGGCGAAATCGACGAGGCCGGTGCGATCGGAGACGGAGAGAAGCGCGAGACGGGTGTTACTCACGGACGGCGTACGGTCCTTTCGAGGCGGGATATTGCGTGACGGACGAGACGTCGCCTCCGGCAGCCTTCCAGATCCAGGCGAGGAGGCGGGTCGAGAGGGTGACGGCCGCGTCGTAGCGCTCGCGCGCGGTGGTCGCGGGAAGCGGCGCCGCGGCCAGTATTTCGGGCGCCACGAACGGTTCCGCGGGGTACCCGAGGAATCGGGCGGTCTTGGGGACGTCCCCGGCCGCGCCGGCCGGCGGCGGCAGCGCGAGGGCAAACTCGTGGACGATTCCGCCCGTCTGATAGACGACTTCCTCGAAGGCCGTGTGCTTGCGGATGGCCTCGGCGAGAGAGCGCGCGCCGCGGGCCGCGGCTGCGCGATGGGCGGCCGCGTCGTGCGTGCCGGTTTCGGCGGCCACCGCGTCGCTCACACCCTGCATGAGCCGGCGACTGTGTCGCGCGAGCTGACGCTTGAAGTCCGGCGGCGCCCAGGAGGCCGCCTCGGCCGCCATCCGGGCCTCGTCGGGGACGCTCCAGCGCACGGGCTCCGCGCCCCGCGCGGCGGGCGCGATGAGAGCAAGTGCAAGGGCGGTGGCGAGGCGTCTCATGGCGGGCGGATTGTACGGGCGGCGGGCGCGGCCGGCGGCTCAGAAGATCTTCAGGATGGTCAGGCCCAGAACGAAGCCCTTCATCCCGCGATTGCGCCCGGAGACGGGCGTCCCGGCGTCGAGGCGCACGAGCGTCGCCCACGGCCCCGCGAACTCGCCCGAGATTCCCGCGCCGCTGAAGTAGGCCCAGTCGAGCCCCGCGGCCCGGTCCTTGACGCGCGCGTCGTCGTAGATCGCCTCGAGGCGGAATGCGCTCCCGATGACGTAGCCGTACGCGAACCTCGACGTGACCGCTTCCTCGGCTCGCAGGGCACCGGAGCGGTATCCAATGAGCGACGTACCGCCGAAGAAGCCGAACGTGTAGTTCGAGAAGCGGTCCGTGTTGTGAGAGCCGAGGTACCCGACCGACGCGCGCACGCGCTGGAAGCGCGGCAGGTGAAAGTCTTTCTGCAGCTCGACGCCCCAGGTCGTATACGCGTCCTTGCCCGGGTCGTAGTCGGGGTTCCCCGCGAAGCCCCACGGGTCCCACTGCGACCTCTTGTTCCACGCCCAGCGGCCCGTGAGCGCCCACCCGCGCCAGTCCCACGCGAGCTGGCCCTCGAGCCGCGTGAGCCAGTGATTCGACGGGATCACGAACGCCGGCGAAGTCTCGGCGTTGTCGGCCGCGAAATCCCGGTGAGACTCGGTGACCGTGCCCGTCAGCTTCAGGTGCCGCGCGATCGGGACGCCGGCCTTGAACGCGGCCGCGAAGGACCGGCTTTTCACGCGCTGTGTCTTGTCCTCCTCGCCCCCGGCGTAGAGCGCGTCCGTGCCCTGGATTGCGATGCCGAAGACGTCGATGCCGACGTCGACCGGCGAGCCCCCGAGCCGGGGCTGACCCCACGACGCCGCGAGGAGGACGCCGCCGAAGAGGATCTGGAACTGGTCGTGCCGCTTGCTCGCGTCGAGGTCGATCCAGTAGACGCCGAGGAGAGGGAGCGGGTAGTCGTAGGACCCGTCATAGAAGAGGCCGCCGAGGCCGAAGAGCCTGCCGTGTTTCGCGTCCTCCGTGACGCGACGCCCCCCGTCCTTCGTCTTCTCGAGGTAGCGCACCCCCTTCTCGGTGTCACGCACCATCGTGTCCCTCGAGGCGAACGTCTCCTCGCGGTCCGCGAGGAAGGAGGGAGCGTCGAGCCGGATGTCCGTGAGCACGCTCTCGCGCTCGATCACGGTCGTGCGCGAGAAGGTCTTGAGGATCCACTGGCCGGTCGTGCGCGTCGGGAGGCGCAGCGGCGGCCCGCCGTCGGGAGCGGGAACGTCCGTGAAGTCGGCCGTCTCGTCCACGGCCTGAATCTCGGCCGTGAGGTTCAGCTGCCGCGTGCGCACGCGGACGGCCGCGAACCCGTCGCGCGCGATCCACACGCGTCCGGCGTAAACGGGCTTGTCCGTCACGGCGACGCGCGGCTCGAAGTCGAGAGCCCAGCATGGGACCCCGTTCACGGTGTCCTCGCCGGCGAGAGCGTAGCGGTACGTGTCGTCGAGCGTGAGGGCGAGCGGCATGTCCGAGACCTTCTCGGGCTGCAGGAGCGGGAGCTCGGGCAGCTTCTTCGCCTTCCAGCGCACGCCGTTGAAGTAGGCGTCGTGCCACGCCCAGTCGAACCCGGCGCCCTTCTCGTAGAAGAACGGACCGGCGAGCGTGAGGTCGAGCGTGTTGCCGAGGTTCGCGAAGCGGAAGCGCATCGAGAGCGAGTTCGTCGCCGAGAGCGTCTTCCAGCGCGCGTCGCGGGCCGCCCGCCAAGCCTGGTGCTGCGCGAGGATCTCCTCGGCCGTGATCCCGCGCGCCGCCGCGACGCCGACCGCGGCCTTCGGCGCCTCTGCGGGGGCCTTCTCGCGAGCCGCGAGGCGCACGGCGAGCGGGCCCTTCGCGAGCGAGAGCGTGAGGCGTGCCGGGACCGCGCCGGCGGGAATCTCGAGCTTCTTCGAGGCCCCGGTCGCGAGCTCGAGGATCTCGGCCGAGGCGTAGGGCGTCGCGTCGAGCGTGAGCACGACCGCTCCGGCGGGCGCGGACGCGCCGTCCCGCGTGCCGGGCACGAGGACGACGCCTCCGGAGTCGACGCCCGACACGACACGGAACGCGTCGCGCGGGCTCCCGTCGGGGGCCGCGGCCGACGCCGCGCGCGCGTCGGGCCCGAAGTCGCCGGCGACGACGCCGGCGAAGCCCTCGAGCGCGGCGTCATCGCCGGGCGGCCACGCGGGCGACGCGACGACGAACGGGACGTTCTCCGGCGCGAGGCGCGCGGCTGCGGCCAGGAGAGCACCGGGGGAGGGGACGGAGAAATGCTCGAGATCGACGAAGGCGGGTTTCCCGAAGGCGACATCGTCGATGGCAACCCGGACCTCGCCGGGCCTTGGCGGCGCAACAGGGGTCACGCCGAGAAAATCGACGTACGCGGTATTTTCTTCTGAAAGGAGACTGCGGACGTCGCGCGGCAAAAGCTCGCCGTGAGCGAGGGGACCGGCCGCGAAAACGAGGCGCGCTTGCGGCGCTGCTGCGCGCGCGCCTGCAAACACTTTTCTGAGCAAATACGCCCGTGCCTTCGGGTCGCCGCCCTCGGGCGCGGCGAAGGCGATCGTGACGAGATCCGCGCTCTTCGCTTCTCTCAGGATCTCTCCCGGCCCCGGCCACAAGTCTTCCACTGTCGCCGTTTCCGCGGCGCGCACGTCCGCGGGCACGGCGGCATCGGGCAGCGCGAGCGAGAGCCCCCAGCGCCAGCCGGCGCCGTGCGCGTGCTCGGCGAGGGAGCGCGCCGCGGCGAGCGACGCCCCACGCCCGCCCGCCCACGAGGCTGCGTCGATCTTCAGGAGCAGCCCGGGCGCGTTCGGCGAAAGAGGAGCCGGCGGCCTCGAGGCGAGGCGCGCGATCCGGGAGTCCGCCGGGACGACCGCGAGCCAGGGCGCGACGTACGGGCGCGGCGTCGCCGCGCGCGCCGTCGGCGAGAGGAAGAGGCCGAGAAGGGCCGTGAGGATTCGGCGCAGCGACATCCGGGGATTGTACGGGTGGCCGGCGTCGGTCGTTTGCGGGCTCAGGGAATATGGAGAGGGGCGTCTTCGGGCGGCGTGCAGAGGATGACGCTCGCGATCCAGGCGGCGAAGAGGCACGCGGCCGCTCCGAGCAGGATTTCCCCCGCGGCGACGAGAGGCTCGGCCGGATCGAGATTCGCCTGGTGCCGGAGGAATCCCGCGCTGACGAGGGCCGTGCCGGACAGATAGAAGCCGAATTGCCAGATCTGGAACGCCTTCGAGGGGCGCCGCTGGTACTTGCTCTCGGCGACGCGGGCAAACGAGAGGAACAGGAGCGGCAGCGCCGCGGCGATCGCCAGGACCCGGAGGGTCGACACGCCCCCTTCCCGATGGCCCGCGGACGGGAAGGCGGCCCCGAGCGCGACGAGGGCCGTCTCGACGAGGGCGGTGGTCGCGATCGCGAGCATCCAGAAATGGAAGGCCTCGGTCCGGGTGCGCGGAAGGCGAGTTTCGGCCATGGCTTACCTTTGAGACGATGGCGGGGGCCCTTGGTTTACGCCGCGGGCCCCCGAAATCACTTTTTTTTCTCGGGAGTGGCGCTCTTTGCCGCGGCCTTGGGCTCGGGCGCCTTGGGTTCCGCTTTCGGCTCGGGGGGCAGGGTCCCGGGAGAGGCGACGGGGGCTCCGAGCACGTCGCCCGTCGGAAGACCCAGGTTCGCCCGGATCTTCCTTTCGATCTCGGCGGCGATGTCGGGGTTGTCGCGGAAGAACTGCTTGGAATTCTCGCGGCCCTGCCCGATGCGCAGGTCGCCGTAGCTGAACCATGCGCCGGACTTCTCGACGATCTTCATCTCGATGCCGAGGTCGATGAGCTCGCCCGTCTTCGAGATGCCCTCGCCGTACGCGATGTCGAACTCGGCGAACCGGAAGGGGGGAGCGACCTTGTTCTTGACGATCTTGACCTTCGTGCGGCTTCCGATGACGACCTCGCCATCCTTGATGGCGTTGAGGCGCCGGATGTCGATGCGGACCGACGAATAGAATTTCAGGGCGCGGCCGCCCGACGTCGTCTCGGGGTTCCCGAACATGACGCCGATCTTTTCGCGGATCTGGTTGATGAAGATGAGCGTCGTGTTCGATTTCGAGACGACCGCCGTGAGCTTGCGCATCGCCTGCGACATGAGGCGCGCCTGCAGGCCGACCACGGCGTCGCCCATCTCGCCCTCGAGCTCGGCCTTCGGAACGAGCGCGGCGACGGAGTCGATGACGATGACGTCGATGGCGGCCGACCGCACGAGCGCCTCGGCGATCTCGAGCGCCTGTTCGCCCGAGTCGGGCTGGGAGACCATGAGGTTGTCCACGTCGACGCCGAGCTTCCGGGCGTAGTCGGGGTCCATCGCGTGCTCGGCGTCGATGAAGGCCGCGAGCCCGCCGCGCTTCTGCGCCTCGGCGATGACGTGAAGGGTCAGGGTCGTCTTGCCCGAGGACTCCGGTCCGAAGACTTCGATCACGCGGCCGCGGGGGATGCCGCCGATTCCCAGCGCGGCGTCCACGCCGATGGAACCCGTCGAGATGCACTGGATGACCGCGTGCGGCTTGTCGCCGAGACGGACGAGGGCGCCCTTGCCGAACTGCCGTTCGATCTGCTGGAGCGCCTGCTCGAGTGCTTTCTGCTTTTCCTTGTTCACTTCGACCATTTGGTCTCCTTAGAGAAGAGAGGCGGATTATAGGGACCAAGGAGCGGACGGGGCGACACACGCCACACCGGCGCCACTCAGCCTTCTAAGAAAAACACTTGGAAACGGCCTACGATCAGTTGGCCGCGCGGAAGGAACGCATGGAAAGTAGTCCCCGGTCGCCCGAAAATCAAGAGGTCAACGGCGGTCTTCGCCCCTGGCCCGAGGTTTTCGCGGCCTCGCGCGTGACGACCCTCGTCGCGACGTGGTTCGGGGCCGGGCTGCTTCCGGTAGCTCCGGGCACGTGGGGGAGCCTCGCCGCGATCCCTTTCGCCCATCTCGTCGTGGCGATTTGGGGGGTCTGGGGTCTCGTCGGCTTCGCGCTCGCGGTCACGCTCGTCGGCGTGCACGCGGCGGGCGAGACGGCGCGCCTGCGCGGCATCGGCGATCCGCCGGAAGTGGTCGTGGACGAGGTCGCGGGGCAGTCCATCGCGCTCCTGCCGGTCTATGCGCTCGTGCCGCCCGAGGCCACGCTCATCCGGATCGGCGCCGTGTTCGGGGTGTTCGCCCTTTTTCGTGTTCTCGACGTTTGGAAGCCCGGCCCGATCGGCGCGCTCGAGCGGCTGCCGGGGGGATGGGGCGTGATGATGGACGACGTCCTCGGCGGCGCCGTCGCGGGAGCGCTCGCCGGCGCCGTGCTCCTCCTGGTGCGATGATCGAAAGCGCCCTCTCCGGCATGCGCGCGGTCGTGCGCGAGAACGTCCCGCTTTCCGGCCGGACGACGCTCCGGATCGGCGGGCCGGCCCGGTATTTCGTGGAAGCCCACGACGCGGAGGCGCTCGCGGCGCTCCTCCGCGCGGGTCGCGCCGCGGGACTGCCCGTTCTCGCTCTCGGGAAGGGGTCGAACCTCCTCGTTCCCGACGCGGGATTCCCCGGAGTCGTGTTCACGCTCGCGGGCGACTTCCTCGCGACGCGAATCGAGCCGCCGGAGGTCGTGGCGGGCGGCGGGGTGTCGCTCATGTCGCTCGCCGCCAGAACGCAGAGGGCGGGCCTCTCCGGCCTCGAGAACCTGTCCGGCATTCCGTCGTCGCTCGGCGGGGCCGTGCGCATCAACGCCGGGTCCTACGGCTCGGAGCTGTTCGACGTCCTCGTGGCGGCCGATCTCGTCTCGGGCGATGGGGAAGCGCGCACGGCGCCGGCGTCCGAGATCGCACACGGCTACCGGCGGACGGCGCTCTCTGACACCGACGACATCGTGACCGGGGCTCGCCTCCGCCTCGCGCCGAAACCACCCGCCGAGATCGCGTCGCGAATGGCGGAGGTGACCGCGAAGAGAAAGAACGCCCTGCCGACGCAGCCAAATGCCGGTTCGATTTTCAAGAACCCGCCGGGTTTCTTCGCGGGGAAACTGCTCGAGGAATGCGGGTTGAAGGGCCGCCGCATCGGAGGCGCCGAGATCTCGCCCGTTCACGCGAACGTGATCGTCAACGTCGGCGGAGCGACTGCGGCGGACGTCACGTCGCTGATGGAAGAGATGAAGAAGGCCGTGAAAAACAGGTTCGGCATCGAATTGGCAGCCGAGATTCGACTTCTCGGATAACGTATCGCTCGTCCCTCGGGAGGACCGACCGATGAGAAGACATTTCGCTTTCCTTTTTCTCCTGCTCTCGGGCGTGGCGCTCTTCGGGGCCTGCGGAACGAAGGAGCTTCCCGACCTCGCGATCGGAGTGATCGCCGAGCTCAGCGGCGACATTCCCGCCATCGGCGCCTCGTGCAAGAACGCGGCCGAGATGGCCGTCGCCGAGATCAACGAAGCCGGCGGCGTGAAGGTCGCCGGGAAGGCGCATCGGCTCCGGCTCGTCATGGAAGACAGCAAGGGAACCGCAGCGGAGGCCGGCGAGGCTCTGAAGCGCCTCGCCTCGGAAGACAACGTGTTCGCGATCGTGGGTCCGAACGCGAGCGTGGGCGCGATCCCCGCCGCGCAAGTGGCGGAGGAGGGGAAGATCCCCATGATCTCTCCCTGGTCCACGAACCCGCTGACGACGGCGGGGAAGAAGTGGGTCTTTCGAGCCTGCTTCACCGACGCCTTCGAGGGGCACGTCCTCGCGCGGTTCGCGACGGGATACCTTCACGCGGCGAAGGCGGCCGTTCTCTACGACCCGGGCTCTGAGGCGCCGAAGAGCCAGGCCGAGCTTTTCCGGAAGGACTTCGAGGAGGCGGGAGGCAAGGTCGTAGCGTTCGAGACGTACAAGACCGGCGACAAGGATTTCGCCGCCCCTCTCTCACGCATCGCGGCCGCCGCTCCCGACATCATTTTCCTGCCGAGTTACTACAACGAAGTCCCTCTGCAGCTCCGCGAGGCGCGCAAGCTCGGAATCAAGGTGCCCTTCCTCGGCAGCGACAACTGGAGCAGCCCGGAGCTGGTCAAGTTGGCAGGCGGGGATGCCGAGGGGGCGACGTTCTGCAACCACTACGCGCCAGAAGTGCGCGTGGACGCGGTCGCGCACTTCGTCACGCCCTACAGGAACAAGTACGGGCAGACGCCCGACGACGTCGCCGCCCTGACGTACGACTCCTTCAAGCTTCTCGCGAAGGCCGTCGCGGGGGCTTCGCGGCTGGATCGCGAGGCGATCCGGGAGGCTTTGTCGAAGATCCGCGAGTTCGAAGGCGTGACCGGGAAAATGACGTTCAAGGAAGGCTCGGGCGACCCGGTAAAGAGCGCCGTGATGATGAGGGTCGAAGACGGCAAGCCGGTCTTCGTGACCACGGTCGATCCCTGACTTTCGGCAAGCGCCCGCCTCGCAGTCGCGGGGGCCTCCGGGCCCGTACAATCTCAGGAATGTCGAGCACCGCCGGACTCCGCGCGCTCATCCTCGCCGGCGGGAGTGGCACGCGGCTGTGGCCGCGCTCGACCGACGGCAGGCCGAAGCCCTTTCTCGCGCTGACGGGAGGAGAGTCGCTGCTTCGGGAGGCCTGGCGGCGCGCCGCCGACCTCGCCGGAAAAGACAACGTCTTCGTCTCGGGCCGCGCGTCGCACGAGCCGCTTCTCGTCGCCGAACTTCCGGAAGTTCCGCGCGCGCGCCTCGTCCTCGAGCCCGTGCGCCGCAACACCGCGCCCGCGATCGCCCTTTCGGCGTTGGCAGCCTCGGAGGAGGCGCCCGACGCCGTTCTCGCCGTGCTGCCGTCCGACCAGGCGGTGCGCGACGAGCCGGCGTTCCTCGCCGCTCTTCACGCGGCGGCCGCGGCGGCGCGGACGCACGAGGCGTTCGTCACGCTCGGGATCCCTCCGACGCGGGCCGAGACGGGGTTCGGGTACATGGAGGTTGAAGAGGGTGCCGCGCCCCTCCGCGTCATGCGATTCGTGGAAAAGCCGACGCTTTCGAAGGCCGAAGAGTTCGTCGCGTCCGACCGCTTCCTTTGGAACGCCGGCATCTTCGTGTTTCGGACCTCGCTCCTCTTCGAAGAACTCTCCCGAACTGCTCCCAAAATCCTCGACGTCGCTCGCCGCGCGCATGCGGCCCGTAAAGCCGGTGATTCTTCTTCCTTCAAAGAAATCTTCTCTTCTTCCCCGTCCATCTCCATCGACGTCGCCGTGATGGAGAAGGCCAGAAACGTGCTCGCCATCCCGTGCGCCTGCGGCTGGAGCGACCTCGGCTCGTGGGAGGCCGTCTTCGAGTTCCGGGGTGGAACCTCCGCGGGGAACATCCTCGAAGGTCCGGCCGAAGCGGTGGACGGCTCCGGCAACCTCGTGCTGGCGCAGGCGCGGCCGGTGCGCGTCGTCGGCCTCTCGGACGTCGTGGTCGTGGAATCGGAGGGCGGCCTCCTCGTCATGCGCCGGGGCGCGTCCGACGCCCTCCGGCGGAGCGTGGAAGAGGGGCTCGAGAGATGATCGTGGCCGCCCCCATTCTCGCGTCCCTCTCACGGCTCGTGGCGACCGTGCGGACCGCTTACCGCGGGCCCGCGGCCGCCGTCGAGGACGCGGTCGTGTGCCTCCTCGCGCGCGGCCACCTCCTCATCGAGGACGTGCCGGGAGTAGGCAAGACGACGCTCGCCTCCGCGCTCGGAAAGGCGCTCGGCGTCGGCGTGCACCGCATCCAGTTCACGCCGGACACGCTTCCGTCCGACATCCTCGGCCTCACGGTCTTCAACGTGCGGACGCAGGAGTTCGAGTTTCACCCGGGCCCCGTGTTCACACCCGTGCTCCTCGCCGACGAGATCAACCGGGCGACCCCGAAGACGCAGGCGGCGCTCCTGCAGGCGATGAACGAGCGCGCCGTCTCCTCCGACGGCGTCACGCGGCCGCTGCCCGAGCCGTTCCTCGTCCTCGCGACGCAGAACCCGGTGGAGTACCTCGGCACCTACCCGCTCCCCGAGTCGCAGCTCGACCGCTTCCTCATGCGCATCTCACTGGGGTATCCCTCGATGGAGGAGGAGCGGCGGCTTCTCGTGTCGGGCGGTGCGGACCGCATCCTCGCGACGCTCGCGCCCGCGCTCTCGCTCGAGGAGCTGGGGGCGGCCCAGGCCGCTACCGAGCGCGTCACCGTGGCCGACAAGCTCATGGACTACGTGCTCGCGATCGTGGGGCGTACGCGGAGCGGCAAGGACCTCCTCCTCGGCGTCTCGCCGCGGGGCGCGCAGGGGTTTTTCCGCGCGGTGCAGGCGCGCGCTCTCATCTCGGGCCGGCCCTATGCGACTCCCGACGACGTCAAGCGCGTCGCCGTCGCGACGCTCGCCCACCGCGTCCTCGCCTCGCAGCCGGGCGCCTGGGACGGCGGGGGAAGCGGCCGGCGCGAGCGCGACGCGGTCCAGCGCATTCTCGACGAGACGCCCGTTCCCCTCTGAACCCGTGGCTTTCCGCGCGCGTTTCCAGAAGCTCCTCCATCCCGGAATCCTGGTCCGGGTCACGAATGTCGGGCTCGGCTTCATCCTGATGACGCTCGTCGTCGCCGTCGCCGCGACGAACACGGGAAACAACGGCCTCTACATCCTCGTGTCGCTCTTCCTCGGCGCGCTCGTCGTCTCGGGAGTCGTCTCGCGTCGGAACGTGGAGAACGTCGCGGTCGAGCTGGACGGTCCCGCGGAAATCTTCGCCGGCGTGCCGGTGCGGTTCACGCTCCGGCTCACGAATCGGGGTCGGCTGCCGCGCCGCGCCCTTCTCGTGAAGATCTCGAGCGCGGCCGCCCCGATTCTCTTCGGCCGCCTCGATCCGGGACGGCCCGCCGAACGCGGCGTCGACCTCGTCTTCCCGAGACGCGGTCGGAGATCCATCGAGTCGCTCCTTCTCTACAGCGGTTATCCGATCGGCCTCTTTCGGAAGGGACGGGTGCATCCGCTCGAAGACGAGCGCCTCGTCTACCCGTCCCCGGCGAACGTGCCGTACGTCCCCCCCGACCCCCGGGAAGCCGAGGGCGGCGATCCGCGCGACCGGCGACGGGGGCGCGGCGCCGAGATCCGCAACCTGCGCGAGGCGGGCTTCGGCGACGATCCGCGAGACGTCCACTGGCCCCAGACGGCGCGCCAGGGCAAGTTCATCGTGAAGGAGCGCGCCTCCGAGGAAGGCCGCGACGCGCTCGTGGCGCTCGACACGCATCGCCCGGCGGGCGCCGGCACGGCCTGGGACGATGCCTTCGAGAAATCGGTGTCCGAGGCTGCGGGTCTCGCACTGCGGCTCCTCACCCGCGGAAGCCGGGTGGGGCTGCTGCTCGGAGGCTCCCTCATGCCGCCGGGCTCCGGCCCGGCGCATCGCCGCGGCCTTCTGCGCGCGCTCGCGCTCGTCGAGCCGGCAAAGGAGCCCGGGCGGGCGCCCCCCTTCGTCCCGGGATCGGTCGCCGTTTACCGGGCGGGCCACGGGCCGGAGCGCGCCGCATGAACGCGGGCCCCGCGACTGCCACCGCCGAAATCCCGTTCCTCAAGGAGCGCCTCCTCGCGCTCGGAAGCCTCGCGTTTCTCGCCCCGATGCCGCTCTTCTTCAGCAATGCCCTCGAGCTCGCCGTTCTGCTCGTCTACCTCGGCGTGCTCGCGCTGTTTCTGGCGCGCGTGCGCCGGGGGAGCGTGCCGCGCCTCGGGAATCGCGCGCTGAATCTCGCCGGGCTTCTCTACGTTCCGATCATCGTCCTCGACGTGCGTTTCGGGAGCCAGACGCTCCTGAAGACGATGCTCCATCTCCTCCTCTTCACGACGCTCTTCAAGCTCGCCGCGATTCGCAAGGAGCGCGACCTCTCGCTCGCGCTGGCCTTGTCGGGCCTGCTGTTCGTCGCGTCCGTCTCGACGTCGTTTCATTACGCGATCCTTCTCTACGTGCTGCTCGTGGCCTTCGTCGGCTGGAGCGTGCTCGTGAAGTGGGCCCTCTGGCGCGACCTCTCCGGGGCTCCCGAGGAATGGAGCCGCGACCGCACGGCGCGCTCTCTTCCGGGTCGCGGTCCGCTCGTCAGCTCGGTGCTGTCCACGGTCCTCGTCGCCATCCCGCTCTTCCTGTTCCTCCCGCGCCTCAAGGCGCCCTACGTGAGGGGCGCCGAAGCGGGGCACGAGATCACGACGGGTTTCTCGGAGAACGTGGATCCGGACCTGTTCGGCGCGCTCAAGCAGAGCGACCGCGTCTTCCTCCGGATCACGAGCGAGGAGGCGCTCGGCGAGGGCGGGGCGGCGGTCCTGAGGCTTCGGACGCTCGCCCTCTCGCGGTGGGAGAACGGGGTGTGGAAGAAGCCTTCGGAGCGTTCCGCCGCCGGCGCCCGTTCCGGCTTCTCGACGCTCGTCCCCCTCGTGCCGCGCGGCCGTGGCGCGGGAGGAGGCACGGCGATGACGATCGACCTCACCCCGATCCAGACGCGCTACCTGCCCTATCCGCTTCTCGGCAACGCGCTGCGTCTCTCCGAGGCCTCGTTTCGTAACCCCGGGCTCGCATACGTCGAGCGCGATGCGGCCCGCAACCTCCGCCTGCCGTTCGAACCGGACCGGACGATCCAGTACACGGTGACTTACGGGACGCGCCCGATCGCGGACCTCGAGCCCGGCGACGTGGCCGAAGCCCGAAAGCCAGCCGGGTTGCTCGCGCTGCGCTCCTTCGCCCTCGGCCAGCTCGACGGAATCGATCCAGCGGCGGACCCCGAGAGGGCCGCGCACGCGATCGAGTCCGTGCTCCGGGGCTGGACATACGAGCTGGATCTCCAGCCGCGCGGCCCGAATGCCGTCGAGGACTTCGTCGTGAACCGGCGGAAGGGGCACTGCCAGACATTCGCCACGGCGATGGCGCTGCTCCTGCGGGAAGTGGGCGTCCCGACGCGCTTCGTGACCGGCTTCCTCGGCGGCGAGATCGGTGCGTTCGGGCGATACGTCCTCGTCCGCGGGCAGAACGTCCACGCCTGGGTCGAAGTGTGGTGCGGTGAGACCCGGGGTTGGGTCACCTTCGACCCGACGCCTCAGGTCGGGCAGCCGGGACTCGAAAGAGTCCCGCTCGCGCAACGCTTCCGCCAGGTGACCGACGGGCTCGAGTTTTTCTACGACCGCTTTGTTCTCTCGTTCAGTCAGGGAGATCAGGCCGAGCTTCTCCGAAAGCTGCGGGAGGCGGCGGGCGGCGCCCTTTCCGCGCTGCGCCGCGTAGGCGGAAGCGTGAGTCCTTTACTGCGCCGCCTGCCGGCGGCCGCACTGGTGGCGGCCGCACTCCTCTTGGCCTTCCTGGTGCTTCTCGGGCGCCGCCTGCTCGGCGTTTCGTGGAAAACGCGAGGCCTCGCACCCGCGTCGGCGGCCTACCGCCGCCTCCAGAAGGCGCTCCACCGGCTCGGCGCGCCGCTCACGCCCGCGTCCGTTCCCGCCGAGACCCTCGCCGCCGCCGCCGCGCTCGGTCCGGCCGCGGCGCGGCCCGCCGAAGCCATCGTGCGCGCTTACGTCCGTGAGTCCTTCGGAGGTCTCGCCCCTGCGCCTGGAGAGGAAGGCCGGTTGCGGGCGCTGCTCGACGAGTTTCGCGATGCGGCCGGCCGGCTGCCGACGCAATGATTCATGTTGGGGATATCCTTTCGCGGGTGCTCAAGCTCTGCTTGGCGCACCTGGAGGTAAGGAATGAAGAAGACGACAATAGCAGTTTCTGTTCTCGTTGCGGTCTGTGCCGGCACGACGTTGCTCGCCAATCTCGACAACCAGAAGGCGTTCGTGGCGAAGTATCCTGACGCCAAGGCCTCTCTGGGCAAGTGCTCGACGTGTCACATGAAGCCTCTTCCGAAGAAGGAAGACCACGAGATGAACCCGTACGGGAAGGACGTCCAGACGAAGGCCGTCGTCGACCCGAAGGCCGAGAAGAAGACCTACAAGTTCGAGAAAATCGAGAGTCTCGACAGCGATGGCGACGGCGTGAAGAACATCGACGAGATCAAGGCCGGCACGAACCCCGGCGACCCGAAGTCCAAGTAAGCCTTGGAACGCGAAGGCCCGGCGCCAATCACGCGGCGACGGTGGATCGACATCCTCCTCGGCACCAGCTTCACGGCCTGGGCAGCGGCCGTGGTCTATCCGGTCCTCCGGTACCTCACCCCGGCCCGGGACGGTGGCGGCTCGAACAAGGCCACGCTCACCGACGCGCAGAAGCAGGAGCTCGCGAGCAACGGGTTCCTGATCGCCCGCGTCGGCACAGACCGCGTCCTGCTTCTGAAAGACAAGGAGCAGAAGCTGAAAGCGCTTTCGGCCAAGTGCACGCATGAGGGCTGCACCGTGCAGTTCGTCCCGGCCGACGGGATCATCTGGTGCGCCTGCCACAACGGGAAGTTCTCGCTCGACGGCCGCGTGATCTCGGGCCCGCCGCCCCGGCCCCTCATGGCGTTCACGGTGGAGGGAGACCTCAAGGGAGTCGTGAACGTGATCAAGCCGGGAGGCATGGCATGAGCGACGCGCGCGATTCGGCGCCGGTCCCGTCCGGTGTCGGGGCCAGGATTTTTCGGATGCTCGACGAGAGGTTCCAGATTTCGGGCCTCGTCACGTTCCTGGGACACAAGGAAGTGCCTGTCGGCGCCCATTCGCCGATCTGGTACTACCTTGGCGGCGTCTCGCTTTTCTTCTTCGTCGTTCAGATCGGGACCGGAATTCTCCTCCTGATGAACTACCAGGTCGGCGAGAACACGTCGTACGAGAGCATGAAGCATCTCGTGGGTCGCGTCCCGTTCGGCTGGCTCATCCGATCGATTCACTGCTGGTCCGCTCATCTCATGAGCCTCTCGGTGATGGCCCATCTTTTCAGCGTCCTGTTCCTGAAGGCCTACCGCAAGCCACGCGAGCTGACCTGGTATTCAGGCTTCGCGATGCTCGGTCTCGTCCTCGGCTTTGGATTCTCCGGCTACCTCCTCCCGTGGAACGAGCTGAGCTATTTCGCGACGGCCGTCGGGACCGACTCCGTGAAGTCCGTCCCCATCGTGGGTCCATGGATGCTGCGCGTGCTCCGGGGCGGTGAAGAGGTATCGGTCCAGACGCTGTACCGGTTTTTCGCGCTCCACGTCTGCATCCTTCCGTTGATCATGGCGGGCCTCATCGGGGCACACCTGCTCTTCATTCAGCGGCAGGGGATGGCCGAGCCCCTCGAACACAGGCCATCGCCCGAGCCGAAGACGCGGCACCGCGGCATGCCCTTCTTCCCTAACTTCGCGATGCGGGACCTGCTCTTCTGGGTGATCTGCCTGAACATCCTCGCGCTCCTCGCGGTCGCGCTTCCATTCGGTCCCGGGATCCCGGGCATGGAATGGGAGCTCGGGGCGAAGGCGGACCCGCTCAAGCCCGCATATCCGGGCATCAAGCCCGAGTGGTACTTCCTCTCGGTGTACCAGATGCTTCGGGAGTTCCCGGCGCACCTCTTCGGCATGGAGGGGCCGCAGGCTTGCCTGCTTCTCGCGAGCATCCTGGGCGCGATCGCGTTCGCGATCCCCCTTCTCGACCGGAACGCCGCAAAAGGCAAGCCGAGCCCGCTCTTCACGGACCTTGGCGTCGCCGGGCTTCTTTTCCTCGGGCTTCTGACCCTCAAGGCGTGGGACGTCGGGGTCCATGCGCCGCCCGGGCAGGATCCGGCGGGCAACCCCGCGATGGCCGCGACGATCGCGCGGACCGCGGCTCTGTGGATTCTCGGGATCGGGCTCGCCGTGACGGCGCTCCGGCGCCTTCGGTGGGGGCACTCGGCCTTCTCTTTCACCGCGGCCGTCCTCCTGCAAGCGGCGTTGAACGGATTCGCGCATCTGAGCTGGCTCGCGAGCGGCGGAGTCGCCCTTGCCGTTCTCGCCGTCCTGCTTCTCGCCGGGCGGGTTCGCGGCGGCGCGTCCGCCGCGGGTCTCATGCTTCCCCTCCTTCTCGCGCTCGCCGCGCCCTCCCCGGCGCGCGCGCAAGAGAAGGCGGAAGAGAAGGGGGAAGCGAAGGAGGCCGCGCCCGCACCGGCAACCGCGTCCGTGCCGGGGCAGGTCGTCGAGGAAGCCTGGCCTGCGGATTTTCAGAAGCTCTTCACGGAAGTGGACAAGAAGACGGGCCCCGTCCTGAACGAGAAGGCGAAGGCCCGGTTCCGGAGTCTGCCCAGCCACGCGCAGAATCTGTTCTTCGTGGCGGCGAAGGCGGGCACGCTCTCTTCCTCGGCGCACCTCGCGACGCTTCTCGCGCTGGACATCGACGACCGCAAGGTCGAGCTGATCCTCGGGGACAACTGCGTCCTCTGCCACTCGAACCCGGATATGCCGGACGAGATTCTCTTCAAGCCTCGGGGGAAAGGCGACCCGAACGCGCACCTGGACCTCAACGAGATCGTCAGCGACGTCCACTTCCGCGGTGGGCTGATGTGCTCCGGCTGCCATGGCGGCAAACCGACCGACGCCGAAATGTCGGCGGATATCGCGAAGCGCTGGCCCGAGAGCGAGAAGCGCAAGAAAGATCGCTCGTGGATTCCGGAGTTCTGCGCTCGCTGCCACTCCTCGAGCGAATTCATGCGGGGGTATAACCCGTCGCTGCCCGTGGACCAGCTGCTCAAGTACCGGACGAGCAAGCACGGGCAGCTTCTCCTGGAAAAGAAGGACTCGAAGGCCGCGCAGTGCGTCAGCTGCCACGGCGTGCATGGGATCCGCCCGCCCGACAGCACGAACTCCCTCGTCTACCGCGAGAACATTCCCGCGACGTGCGGCAAGTGTCACGCGGACGCGGCCTATATGAAGGGCTACACGCTCGACGACGGCGTAACGCCGATCCCGACGAACCAGCTCGAGCAGTACAAGAAGAGCGTGCACGGCCTCGCGCTCCTCGGGAAGCACGACTCCGGCGCTCCGGCCTGCAACGGCTGCCATGGCAACCACGCGGCCCTCCCGCCTCAGGTGTCGTTCGTCTCGCAGGTGTGCCGGAACTGCCACGCGGCGAACGGCAGCCTCTTCGATGGCAGCCCGCACAAGAAGGCGTTCGAGTCGCACGGCTGGCCCGAATGCGAGACGTGCCACGGCAAGCACGACATCGTGCGTCCCACGGACGAGATGCTGAAGGACGACCCGAAGGCGCTCTGCCACGCCTGCCACGCGAAGTACGGTCAGCCGAAATGCGACGAGGCCGCGCGCTACTTCCACAGGACGATTACGACCCTCCGCGAGTCGCACGAAGCCCTGACCAAGGACGTCGACCGGCTCGCTGAGCGCGGCTTCGACGTCGACGAGCTGCGTTTCCAGGCGAGCGCGGTGTCCGACGACCTGCGCAAGACGCGTCTCGGGATACACACCTTCGACTGGAGCGACTTCACGCGCAACTCGGAGGAGACGTCGAAGGCGCTCGCGGGCCTCCAGGAAGGCTCCAAGGCCGTCTGGGCCGAGTACCGCTTCCGGCGGAACGGCCTCATCCTGGCGAGCGGACTCATCTCGCTGTTCGCGGTCCTGCTCTACCTGAAGATCAAGCAGATCGATCGCGAGCCGCGAAAATAGGGCGTCTGAATCATTGGCAGACGGCCGCCATGGGCCCATCGTTTCCCGATCATGAATCGGTTCCTGAAGGACAAGGAGCATCTGTTCCGCATGGCGGCGCTCTTCGCGGCGGGCGTCGTCCTCTTCTTGATCGTGCGGGCCGTGCTTGTTCCGAAGGGGTTCGGCGTGTACGGGCACTACCGCGCCGGCGCCCTCGAGGACAACCGCGTGCGCGCACCGCGCTTCGCGGGCCGGCCCGCCTGCATCGAGTGCCACACGGACGAAGGCGACCGCCTGAAGGGCGGCAAGCACGCCGGAGTCGGCTGCGAGGCCTGCCACGGCGCGCTCGCGAAGCACGCGGCGGACCCGTCGTCCCTCAAGCCGACGAAGCCAGACTCGAAGACGCTCTGCCAGACGTGCCACCTGATGAACGTCGCCAAGCCGGCGAAGTTCCCCCAGATCGACCCGAAGAGCCACATGGACGGTGGGCCCTGCCTGACGTGTCACGACCAGCACGCCCCCGACAAGGAGCCGAAGAAATGAATTCCGACCGCCGCGACTTCGTGCTCACGGCCGGAAAGCTCCTCGTGCTGACCGCGCCGGCGGCCGCCTACCTCGAGGCCATGGAGACCGGTAAGGCGGAAGAGCCCGCCTACAAGACCTTCGAGCACTACTGGGGAATGATCGTCGACATCGAGAAGTGCATCGGGTGTGGCAATTGCGTGAGGGCCTGCAAGGTCGAGAACGACGTGCCCCTCGAGCCGTACTTCTTCCGCACATGGGTGGAGCGCTACCACGTCGAAGGCGCCGGGGAGCATCCCGACGTCGACTCGCCCGACGGCGGCTACAATGGTTTTCCCGAGAAGTACGCGGCCGGCGACGGCGCCAAGAGCTTCTTCGTTCCGAAGCTCTGCAATCAGTGCGCGCACTCACCTTGCACACAAGTGTGCCCCGTGGGCGCCACATTCGAGAGCCCCGACGGCGCCGTCCTCGTCGACAAGACTTACTGCCTCGGCTGCCGATACTGCGTGCAGGCCTGCCCGTACGGGTGCCGGTTCATCGACCCGCGCACGAACACGGTCGACAAGTGCAACCTCTGCTACCACCGGATCACGAAGGGCCTCACGACGGCGTGCTGCGAGAGCTGCCCGACGGGCGCGCGCCAGCTCGTCGATCTCAAGGACGCGAGGGATCCGGTCCACGAGTTCCTCCGAACGCACAAGGTGCATGTCCTCAAGCCTCAGATGGCCACGGGCTCGAAGGTCTTCTACAACGCCCTCGACGGGTCCGTGAGGTAGGGAAATGGAAGAAGGCATTCTCCACGCCATCCAGGGGTACATGTACCCCAACGAGGTCGAGCTCCAGTGGAGCATCCTCATCGTCCTGTACCCGTTCACGACCGGCCTCGTCGCCGGCGCCTTCATCCTCGCGTCGCTCGAGCGCGTCTTCAACGTGGCGGCGGTCAAGCCGACGTACCGGCTCGCGCTGCTCTCCGCGCTCGCGTTTCTCCTCGTCTCTCCCTTGCCGCTGCAGCTCCACCTCGGCCACCCGGAGCGCTCCATCGAGATGTACCTCACGCCGCATACGAGCTCGGCGATGGCGATGTTCGGCTTCATCTATCTCTGGTACCTGATGGCCGTCCTCGTTCTCGAGATCTGGCTCGACTACCGCAAGGACATGGTCCTCATGGCCCGGTCCGAGACGGGCTGGAAGAAGACGCTCTACCGGATCCTCACCCTCGGCGTCGACAACATCAGCGAGGAGTCGCTCCGCATCGACGACAAGCTGGGGCGCTTCATCACGATCGTGGGTATTCCGTCGGCCCTCCTTCTGCACGGCTACGTTGGATTCATCTTCGGCTCGGTGAAGGCGAACCCGTGGTGGTCCACGCCCGTCATGCCGATCGTGTTCCTCTTCTCGGCCATCGTGTCGGGCATCGCCCTCGTGCTCCTCATGTACATGCTCGTCTGCTTCCTGAAGGGCATTCCCATCGACATGCCATGCGTGGACACGATCGCCCGCTACCTGATGTACGCGTTTCTGGTCGATTTCTCTCTCGAGATGCTCGACCTGATCCACCGCATCTACGAGGCGGACGAGTCCTTCAAGAGCCTCGACTTCATGGTCCATACGCGGCTCTACACGTCCCAGATTCTCGTCCAGATCGTCTTCGGCACGATCATCCCGATCGCCATGCTCGCCTTCATCCAGCTCGTGAAGCTGAGCGAAGCGGCCCGGAAGGGTATCTATGCCCTCGCCGGCCTCCTCACGCTGATGGGCATCTTCGCGATGCGGTGGAACGTCGTCATCGGCGGGCAGCTCTTCTCGAAGAGCTTCCTCGGGTACACGACGTACAAGATGGCATTCGCGACGAAGGAGGGGCTGCTCCCCGCGATTCTCCTGATGATCCTTCCGTTCGGAATCCTCTGGGGTCTCGTGAAGCTGCTGCCACCCTTCGACGAGGAGAAGGCGGCGGTCTGAGCTTCCGCCCACAGGGGTGCCTTTGAGCGCCGCATCAGGGGTTTGACCGCCATGGACGACTCGGGCTCGAAGCTCGCGAAGCAGGTCGCCGCGCTGGCTGAGTCGCTCCGGTCGGTGGAAGCGCGTTTGGCCGCGCTCGAGGGAGCGGCCGCGCCGAAGAGCGCGAGGCCCATGCCTGTCCCACCCGCCGAGTCGGTCCCCGCGACGTCCGCCGCACCGGAATCCCCGCTGTCTTCGTACGCCGCGCTTGCGGGCAAGTGTCTGTTCGTTCTCGCCGGCGCGTTCCTCGTGCGCGCTCTCACGGACTCGGGCACGTTCCCGCGAGGCGCGGGGGTGGCGCTGGGGCTCGCCTATGCGATGACCTGGCTCGTCGTTGCCGACCGCACCGGCCGGAACGGCTCCGCCGCGGCCGCGACGGCCGCGACGGCATGGGGCGTCACGGCGCTCGTCATCGCATGTCCTCTCGTCTGGGAGGCCTCGACGCGCTTCAACGTGCTGCCGCCGGCGGGAGCCGCAGGCGCGCTCTTCGCCGTGGCCGTCGCCGCCCTCGCCGCGTCTGTTCGCCGGAATCTGTACGCGCTGGCCTGGGCCTCCGTGCTCTCGGCCCTCGTGACCGCGATCGTGCTCATCGTCGCGACCCATGCCCTCGTTGCATTTGCCGCTTTTCTCGTCGTTCTCACCGGAGCCTCCTGGGCAGCCTCGGTTCGCATGGGCTGGCCCGGCCTTCCATGGGCGCCCGCGGCCGCGGCGGATCTCGTCGTGCTCGAGGTCGTTTGGATCGCGTCACGCCCCGAGGGGCTTCCCGAGGCGTATCTGGGCCTCTCTTCGGGCGCCGTCCTCGCGCTCGCCCTCGCGCTCTTCGCCGCTCCTCTCGCGGGGACGGTCCGGCGTGCGTACGGGCGCGTGGGGACGCCCGACGCCTTCGAGGCCGTTCAGTTGGGAGCGGCTCTTTTTCTTTTCGTCTTTGCGGTTTCGCGGCTCACTCCATTGGCGGGCCTTCCGCCCTCACTCGTCTGGGGCCTTGCCGGATTCGCGGCGGCCGTCGCGCCAGCCCGCGCCGTCGGTTCGGCGGCTCCAGCGTACGGCGCGGTCCTGCTCGTGGCGGCGGCGTTCGTCTCGGGGCTCGTCGCGTTCGCCGGACACGCCTTCCTGGGTTCACCGGTCGCCGGCAGGCCGTCCCCGGACTCCGTTCTCGTTCTGTCGGTCTCGGCCGTGGCGACGGCGCTCCTCGCGAACCGTGTGCGTCTGGGCGCATGCGGGCTCGCCACGCGCGGGACGATGTTCGCGCTGGCGTGTATTTCGATCGTGGGGGCCGGCGCGCTCGCCGAGTGGGGATTGGCGCTCCTCGTCGCTCCCGACGGAGACCCGGGCCGCACGGCCTCCGTGCGCAGCGCCGTCCTCGCCGCGGCCTCGGTGCTGCTCGCATTGTGCCGGCGACTCCCGAGGCTCTCCCCCCTCGCGTGGCTCACCACTCCGGTGCTGGCGTTCTCCGCGCTAAAGTTGCTGTTCGAAGACCTCCCGCACGGGCGACCGGGCACGCTCGTCGCGACGTTCGTCCTCTACGGCGCCGCCCTGATGATCGTCCCCCGGATTCTGCGGTCCCCGCGGGCCTGAGAGGCACCCCGGCCGCCCTCCCCTGGGCCGGGAGGGCCTGATCGGTTTGCACCATAGCCTGCGGACCCGCAGATACGGAGAATCCGTCTCCATGTATCAGATCGTCCGCCGCCACCAGTTTTCGGATTCGACTTTCCTGTGGGACGTGTACGCGCCCGACGTGGCCCGTGCCGCCCAGCCGGGGCACTTCGTCATGCTGCGCCTCCGCGAAGGGGGCGAGCGGATTCCCCTGACGGTGGCCGACTACGACCGCGACTGGGGCACCGTGACGATCGTCATTCAGGCGATCGGCAAGACGACGCGCGAGATGATGGCCGCCTATCAGGAAGGCGACACGTTTCTCGATTTCGTGGGGCCGCTCGGCATGCCCAGCCACGTGAAGAACGTCGGCCACGTCGTCCTCGTGGGGGGCGGCCTCGGTGTCGCTCCCGTTTTCCCCCAGCTCCGGGCCTTCAAGGAGGCCGGCAACCGCGTCACGGGAATCATCGGCTTCCGCACGAAGGAGCTCGTCTTCTGGGAGGACCGGTTCAAGAAATACTGCGACGAACTGATCGTCTGTACCGACGACGGCACGTACGGCCGGCCGGGATTCGTCACGGCCGCGCTCGAGGACGTCCTCTCGCGCGAGAAGGTCGACGAAGTCGTGGCGATCGGCCCGCTCCCGATGATGCGCGCCTGTGCCGAGGTCACGCGCCCGCGCGGCGTGCCGACGGCCGTGAGCCTGAACGCGATCATGGTGGACGGCACCGGAATGTGCGGTTCCTGCCGCGTCAGCGTCGGCGGCGAGATCAAGTTCGCGTGCGTCGAGGGCCCCGACTTCGACGCGCACAAGATCGACTTCGGCGAGCTCATGCTGCGGCAGCAACGCTTCAAGTCGCAGGAGACGCGCGCGAACGAGGACTTCGCGCACACCTGCAACATCGAGAAGCTGCTCTTCGACGACGAGAAACGGAACTACAAGAAGCTGAAGGACGTGGCGCCGCATGCCACGAAGATGGCCGAGCGGAACGCCGAAGAGCGCGCGCACAACTTCCTCGAGGTGAACCTCGGCTACACCATCGCCGATGCGCTCACGGAAGCCGAGCGCTGCATCCAGTGCCTGAGGCCCTCCTGCATCCAGGGCTGCCCGGTCGCCATCGACATCCCGCGCTTCATCCGGCACCTCCTCGTCCGCGACCTCGCGGGCGCCGCCGCGGTCATCCGCGAGAACAACCACTTCCCGTCCGTGTGCGGCCGCGTCTGTCCGCAGGAAAGCCAGTGCGAGGTGCAGTGCATCCTCATCAAGAAGATGGAGCCGGTCGCCATCGGCCGGCTCGAGCGCTTCGTGGGCGACCATGCGCCCGTCACCGCCCCGCCGGTGCGCCCGGCGGCGCCGATCGGCAAGGTCGCGGTCGTGGGCTCCGGCCCCGCCGGCCTCGCGTGCGCGGGCGACCTCGCGCGCGACGGCGCGGAGGTCACGGTCTTCGAGGCGCTGCACGTCATCGGGGGAGTTCTGCGCTACGGGATCCCGTCCTTCCGGCTGCCGCGGAACATCATCGACCGCGAAGTGAAGCAGCTCGAGGACATGGGCGTCCGCTTCGAGACGAACAAGGTCGTCGGCAAGACGTTCACGATCCCGCAGCTCCTCGGCGAGCGCGGCTTCGACGCCGTCTTCGTGGGGACCGGGGCGGGCGCTCCAGCCTTTCTCGGCATCCCGGGCGAGTTCGCCGGGCAGGTCTACAGCGCGAACGAGTTCCTCACCCGCGTGAACCTCATGGGAGGCGACAACTTCCCCTACGAGGACACGCCCGTCACGCTCGGCCGCAGCATCGTCGTCATCGGCGCGGGCAACACGGCGATGGACTGCCTGCGTGTGTCCAAGCGCCTCGGCGCCGAGCTGGTCCGCTGCGTCTACCGCCGCACGAAGGCGGAGGCTCCCGCCCGCGTCGAAGAGCTTCGCCACGCGGAGGAAGAGGGCATCACGTTCCACTGGCTGCGGGGCCCGACCGAGATCGTCACGGACGACAAGGGCGGCGTGAAGGCCCTCGTCTGCCAGAAGATGGAGCTGGGTCCACCGGACGCCTCCGGCCGCCGGCGCCCCGTCCCCATCCCCGGCGAGATGGAGACGTTCGAGTGCGACACCGTCATCTACGCGCTCGGCACGCGCGCGAACCCCATCATCGCGCGGTCCACGCCGGGCCTCGGTGTGCGCGGCGAGGGGTACATCAACGTCGACGAGACGACGCAGGCCGCGAACCTGCCGGGCGTCTTCGCGGGCGGCGACATCGTCACCGGTGCCGCCACCGTGATCCTCGCGCTCGGCGCCGGCCGAAGAGCGGCCCGGGCGATCACCTCGTACCTGAAGAACCGCGTCTGGCCTCCCGAGGTGCGCGCGGAATCGATGATCCCGGCCGTGGCCGCGCCCGCCGAGTCCGTGTGCAAGAAGTGCCGGCGCCCGATCGAGGAGGGCGAGGACTACGTCTGCTGCGCGGGCGAGCGGCTTTCCTTCCAGTGCACGTCCTGCCAGAAGGTCTCCGAGGGCTTCGCCTTCCCGTACGGCCTGTGCCCGATCTGCGGCGGCGCGTTCGCGCCCCGCGAGGAGCTCGCGACCCCGGAAGGCGCGCTCGCCGAGGCCGTGCGGCGCGCGTACGAGATCGAGATCGGCGGTGTCCTCTTCTACGCGAACGGGGCGAGGGCGATGGAAAAAGCCGGCGCCGACCCGGAAGTCATCGCGCTCTTCAGCCGGCTCTCGGCGATGGAGCGCGAACACATGGAATTGCTCGCGCGCCGTTACCATCTCGAAGCGCCGGATCTCACCGGGCAGGGGCCGTCCCCGGTGCAGCTCGCCGTCTTCTCGGGCGTCGAGACCTCGAAGGACGCCGATGGCGTCGCGCTGCTGCGCCTCGCCGTCCACCTCGAGAAGCGCGCCGGCCGCTTCTTCCTGGAGACCGGTCGCAAGTTCTCCGAGGCCTCGCCCGAGTGGCGCCTCTACCGCGAGCTGGAGGCGGAGGAGCGCGAGCACGCCGAGCTTCTCGAGAGCGCCGCGATGCGGCTCAAGGCGGGGCGCTCGCTCGTGATCTGAGTGCGGCGGAAAGCCGCCCGTCAGTACGCGTTCTTGTGGGTGAAGCCCCACTTGACCGTGAGCCACAGGATCTTCACGTCGAGGCCGACCGTCCAGTTCTCGATGTAGTAGAGGTCGTACTCGATGCGCTTGGAGAGGCTCGTGTTGCCGCGCCAGCCGTGGACCTGCGCCCAGCCCGTGATGCCGGCGCGCACGCGGTGGCGGAGCATGTACTGTGGGAACTTCTCCTTGAACGTGCTCACGAACTCCGGGCGCTCCGGACGGGGCCCCACGAGAGACATCTCGCCGGTGAAGACGTTGACGAGCTGCGGCAGTTCGTCGAGCGAGGTCTTGCGCAGGAACGCGCCCACGCGCGTGCGGCGCGGGTCGTTCTCCTCGGTCCAGCGCGCGCCGTCGTCCTCGGCGTCGACGCGCATCGAGCGAAACTTCAACATCCGGAAGAGCCGCCCGTCGAGACCCATGCGTTCCTGCGCGTAAAAGATCGGGCCGCGGTCTTCGAGCCAGATCGCGAGCGCGAGGATGGGGAAGAGAACGGCGAGCGCGACGAGGCCGAGAGCCGAGAGCGCGACGTCCATCGTGCGCTTCACGAGGGAATTCCAGCCCTCGAGCGGCATCTGCGTCAGGTTGATGACGGGCAGCCCGTCGAAGTCTTCGACGCCGGCCTTGAACGTGACGTACTGGAAGAGGTCCGGCACGACCTTCAGGTCGACCATTTCGTTGCCGACCTCCTTGAGGATCGTGAGCATCGTGCGGTGGGCCTCGACGGGCAGCGCAAGGAAGACGGTGTCGACTTCGTGCGCGCGGATGAGCGTCGTGACTTCCGATGTCGCGCCCAGGACGGTGAGACCGCGGTAGCCCTCGGTGCGCTTGGCGGGGTCGTCGTCCGCGAAGCCCACGGGTTTCAAGCCCGTCGCGGGGTGGTCGAGCAGCTTGTCGGCCAGGGCACGCCCCGTGTGCCCCGCGCCCACGATGAGGGTCCGGCGCACGCCGGTGCCCGTCGACCACATGGTCTCGAGGTACTTGCGGATCCCGAAGCGCACGAGCGACACGAAGAGGACGTCCAGGAAGAGGAAGAGGACGAGCATCTGCCGGCTCGTGTAGGTGAAGCCTCGCCAGAAGGAAAGGAGGCCGACGAGCAGGATCGTCCCGAGAGACGCCGCGACGATGACGGCGAGCACTTCGTCGATCGTCGAGCGGTCGCGCCGGATCTGATACAGCCGGTGGAAGTAGAAGACGACGGGCCAGATCGCGATCAGGATCGGGATGAACGCGACGTAGTTCTCGAAAGGCTGCGCGCCCTTCGGCGTGGGCCACATCGACTCGAAGCGGATGAGCCACGCCGCGCCCAGCGCGAGCACGGTCGCGAGGACGTCGGCGGCCACGAACAGGGCCTGGAGGCGGCGGGTCTGGCGGCGGATCACACGGACTCCGGACCGCCGATTCTAGCGTCCTCGGGCCCCTTTTCGGGGCGGCTTCGCGCCGCCCTGAGGGCGGCGAGGAAGCGGCCCTGAAAGACGTCCGGCGAGAAGCGGGCGGCGTTGCGGGCCAGGGCGGCGGGGTCGAGCGTGAGGCCGCGCAGGCGGTCGAGAGCCGTCAGGAGGCCCGCCGCGCCCGGCGCGTCATACAGGACGCCCGTTTCTCCGTCCCGGACCGTTTCGATTGCCCCGCCGCGGCCCAGCGCCACGACCGGTGCGCCGCACGCCTGCGCCTCGAGCGGCACGATGCCGAAATCTTCCTCTCCAGGCATCAGGACGGCCTCGGCGGTCCGGTAGCACTCGCGCAGCATGTCGTCCTTGGGAGTGTCGAGGAAGCTGACCGTCTCACGGGCCCGGGCGGTGAGGCGCGCGCGCTCCGGCCCAAACCCCGCGATCGTGAGGGGCAGCTGGCGAGCGTTCGCGGCGTCGATGGCGTCCTCGAGGCGCTTATACGGCGCGAGGGCCGACACGATGAGGAGACCGTTCCGGGGCGTCCCGGGCGGCGGCGGCGTGTAGAAACCGGTGTCAACGGGCGGGAAGACCACGTCCGCCTCGCGTCCCCAGAGGCGGGCGATTCGTGCCCTCACGTTCTCCGAGTTTGCGAGAAAGGCGTCGACGCGGGGCACGGCCGCGCGATCCCACGCGCGGAGGGGGCCGCGCGCGAGGCGTGCCGCCGCGGTCACGAAGGCCGGCCGGCCGCGGAAGTAGTCGTCGAACTGGTCGTTGAGGTACCGCACGGGCGTGTGGCAGTAGCAGAGATGGAACGCGCCCGGAGCCTTCTTCGCGTTCTTGGCGACGCAGTGGGAGGTCGAGATCACGAGGTCGAATCCCGACAGGTCCCACGTTTCGGCGGCGACGAAGAAGAGGGGGAGCAGTTTGCGATAGTCGGCGCGCGGCGAGACGAGCTTCTGGAGGAACGTCGTCCGGATGTCGGCGGCCTCGATCTCGGGGGGCTGCGAGCCCGCGAAGTGAAAGAGCGTGAAGATCGGCGCGCACGGAAACATCCGGACCAGTTCCAGCAGCACCTTCTCGCCGCCGCGGGTGCCCGTCAGCCAGTCGTGGACGAGGGCGGTTCTCACGAAAGAACGCTCTCGTAGATTCCCGCGGTTCGTTCCGCGACGCGGGACCACGTGAATTGCGCCGCACGCTCCCGTCCCCTTTTTCTAAGAAAATCTCTCTTTTCTTCATCTCCGAGCAATGCGCCCAGAGCCTCTGCGATCGACGAGATGTCGTGCGGGTCGAAGAAGACCGCCGCGTCGCCCGCCGTCTCGCGGAGCGCGGGAATGTCCGAGCACGCGACGGGCGTGCCCGCCGCCTGCGCCTCGATCACCGGGAGACCGAAGCCCTCGGCGAAGGAGGGGAGGACGAGAGCGCGGGCGCACGCGACGAGGCCGGGCACGTCCTCGTCGAGCACGAAGCCGAGAGCCTGTACGCCAAGAGCCTGCACGCGGCCCGGCGCCACGCCCGCGAGGACGAGCGACAGCCCGGGATGCGCCGCGTGCACGCGCGGCCACGCGCGCAGCAGCCCGTCGAGGTTCTTGTGCGGCTTGTCGTTCCCGAGAAAAAGGAGATAGGGGGCGGTATTCTTTTCTTCACTTTCAAAGAATTCTTCTCTGACTCCGTTCGGGATTACCTCGACCTTTCCGATCAGCTCGGGTCCGAAAGCAAGAATTTCCTTCTTCGTGGCTTCCGATACCGCGATGACGCGCGCGGAAAGCCGCAGCGCCCGCCCGATCATCCACCGCGCATACGCCCGCTTTGCGGGTGCCGCGTGCTCGGGCCTTGTGAGGTGCATGAGGTCGTGGATGGTGACGACGGTCGCGCGTGGCGGAAAGAACGGGACGACATAGTGCGGCGCATGGAAGAGATCGGGCGCGACCGATGAAATCGCCCGCCGAACGGCGACGAGCTCCTCGAGCGAATAGTGCCGGGCGGAGCAGGTCGTCGCGGTGACGCCCGACGGGAAGAGCCCCTTCTCGCCGGGCAGCACGAGCGCATGGAGATCGAAGCGGTCGAGCCCCGCGAGGCCACCGAGCAGCCCGCGGATGTAGGTGCCGATCCCGAAGTCGCGCGCCTTGCGGGCGTCGACGAGGACCCGTTTCCTTCGTCCGGTCAATCGAGCGCCTCCTCGAAGAGGATCCGCATCTTCGCGGCGGCCGCCGCCCACGTGAAGCTCGCGGCGCGCCGCGGGCCCTCGACGGCCGCGCGCCGCCGAAAGCCGGCGTCGTCGTGCGCGCGCTCGAGGGCTTGGGCGATGTCCGGAACGCTCGTGGGGTCGGGTAGAAGGCCGGCGCCGCCCATGATCTCCGGCAGCGACGACATCGACGAGCCCACGACGGGTGTGCCCTGCGCCATGGCCTCGAGGGGCGGGAGGCCGAAGCCCTCGTACAGGCTCGGGTACGCGAAGACCCGCGCATCCCTCAGCCAGCGTGCCCTCTCGCCCGCTCCGAGATAGCCCGCGAGCGTGATGCGCTCCGCGTGCCTCGAACGCGCGACGTCCTCCGCGAAGCCTCCCATTCCCCAGCCGTCCCCGCCCGCGAGCACGAGGTCTGGGAATTCCGGGCGGCGGTCCCAAATCGTCTCCATCGCCGCGACCAGCCGGACGACGTTCTTGCGCGGCTCGAGCGTCCCCACGTAAAGGACATAGGGGCGCCCCTCGTGCGGCGCCTCGCCGCCCGCGCCAGGCGCCTCGGGCTCGATGCCGTTGTGCACGACGCGCGTCTTGCCGGCCGCGTCCGGGAAGGCGGCGACGAGGTCTCGCCGCGTGGCTTCCGACACGGCCGCGATCCGCCGCGCGCGGCGGACGGTCGCGCCGATGAACGGCGTGAAGCCGAGGCGGTTCTTCCGCGAGTGCCATTCGGGGAAGAGGATCGGCGTGAGGTCGTGCACCGTTGCGACGCCGGGGAGCCCGCATGCGAGGGGCAGGATGGCGAGGCTCCCGAGGAACGCGTCGGCCCCGGCGCGGCGCGCCGCCGGGCCGGCGGCGGTCTGCAGCCAGATCGTGCCGAAAAGCGCGGGCGTGGGGGGCACGGCCACTCGCCCCTCCAGGCGGGGGGGCACGTGGACAAGGCGCGGCGACAGGAGGACAAAGCTGTCCTCGGGCCGGGCACGAAGCCAGGCGGAGAGCAGCCCGTCGAGATAGCGGCCAACGCCAGTCGGACACTCCTCGAACGGGCGCGCGTCGACGGCGATGCGCATGCTTCCATGTTATATTCTGCGGCTCCTCTTCGTGGAGGAGGAGCCTTTTCCCATGGATCTGAACCTCGAAGCTGCTTTTGACGAGCCAATTGATCTTTCTCATCAGTTCGACTTTCCGGCCGCCGGTCTCGCGCGTCCCGAGCTCGTGTCGCTCTCTTACGTGTCCTTTACCGGCCGTCTTGAGCGCCAGGAGCCCGGCTTCGTCCTGAATGGTCGCGTCGTTTTCGACGGCGTCACGGCGTGCGCGCGCTGCCTCGCCCCCGTCCCTTTCCACCGCTCGAGCGAGGCTTACTGGCTCTTCGCTCCCGCGCACGCGAAGCCGCGGGAAGAAAAGGCCAAGGGCGACCCTGAGGACGGCCTCGAGCTCTCCCCGGAGGACCTCGACGTCCTGTACTACGATGACCTCGTCGTCCCCTTCGACCCTCTCGTCGAGGAGCAGGTGCAGCTCGAGCTTCCGCTCAAGGCCCTCTGCCGCGACGACTGCCGCGGGCTCTGCCCGACGTGCGGCGCCGACCGGAACCTCGCCCCGTGCGCCTGCAGGCCTCCGGCGGACGAGCGCTGGAAAACGCTCCGAACTCTTCTCGAACTCGGGAACTGAAGCCACGACCTTTCTCGTCCTCGCCTTCGCAGCGTGTGACCGTCACAGGAGATCGCCATGCCGAATCCAAAACATCGCCACAGCAAGACGCGTCGCGACTTGCGCCGCGCCCACGACTTCCTGAAGCCCAAGCAGACCTCGAAGTGCACGAACTGCGGCACGGAGAAGCTTCCGCACCGGGTGTGTCCGTCCTGCGGGCACTACAAGGGCCGCGAAGTCATGAGCGGAGCCGAGAAGGCCTGACTTGACGATCGCCGTCGACGCCATGGGGGGCGACCACGCCCCCCGCGTCAACGTGGAAGGCGCGGTCGCGGCGGCGGTCGATTTCGGCCTCGACACGCTGCTCGTCGGCAAGCGGCGCGAGATCGAATCCGAGCTCCACAAGACCGCTTACAGCGGGAGCCGCGTCGGCGTCGTCGAGGCGGACGAAGTCGTCCTGTTCGACGAGCCCGCCATCACCCCGATCCGCAAGAAGCGCCGCGCGTCCATCCGGATTGCCGCAGAATGCGTTCGCGACGGCCGCGCGAAGGGGATGTTCACGGCGGGGCACACGGGCGCCGCGATGGTCGTCGCGAAGATGATCATGGGCGTCGTCGAGGGCATCGACCGGCCGGCCCTCGCCGCCGTGCTGCCGGGCCTCGACCGCAAACGGGTTCTCCTCGACGTCGGGGCGAACGTGAATTGCCGCCCCGAGCACTACCGCGAGTTCGCCCTCATGGGGCACTTCTTCGCGCAGGAAGTCCTCGGCATCGAGAAGCCGAAGATCGGCCTCATGTCGGTGGGCGAGGAGGAGGGCAAGGGCACGGACGTCGTGAAGGAGTCGTTTCGCCTCCTGAAGGAGTCCGGCCTCCGTTTCGTCGGGAACGTCGAGGGCCGCGACGTCTACGGGGGTGACGTCGACGTCATCGTCACGGACGGCTTCACGGGAAACGTCATCCTCAAGGTCTCCGAGAGCCTCGCGCACCTCGTGGAGGAGGCGCTCAAACAGGAGATCACCCGCAGCCTTCAGGCGTCGATGGGCTTTTTGCTTTCGAAGGACGCTTTCCGTTCCTTCAAGAAACGCCTCGACTACAGCGAGTACGGCGGCGCGCCGCTCCTCGGCGTGAACGGGGCCTGTTTCATCGGGCACGGGCGCTCGAACGCGAAGGCCGTGCGCAACGCCATTCGCGCCGCCGACGACTTCGTCCGGCGCGGAATTTCCGAGAAAATCCGCGAGCGCGCGCTCACGTTCGCGCCGCCGCCGCTCTCCCGGTAACATTCCGGCCCCACGCATTCACGGAGGGATGATGTTTCACGCCACGATCGCCGGCACCGGCCGGGCCGTTCCCGAGAGGGTCCTGACGAACGCCGACCTGACGAAGATGGTCGAGACGTCGGACGAGTGGATCACGTCGAGGACGGGCATCCGCGAGCGGCGCGTCGTCAAGGAAGGCGACATCCTCTCGGACTTCTGCGTGCGGGCGGCGGGCCCGGCGATGGAGGCCGCGGGCGTGGGCCCGATGGACCTCGACACGATCATCCTCGCGACCTGCACGCCCGACCACCTGATTCCGGGCGCGGCCCCGGTCGTCCAGCACAAACTCGGCGCGAAGAAGGCCGCCGCCTTCGACCTGAACGCCGCCTGCTCGGGCTGGCTCTACGGACTTCACGTGGCGGACGGGCTCATCCAGTCGGGCAAGGCGAAGAACATTCTCCTCGTGGGCGCCGAGTTCCTGACGCGCTTCGTGGACTACACCGACCGCTCGACGTGCATCCTCTTCGGAGACGGCGCGGGCGCGACCGTTCTCAAGGCCACGAAGGCCGACCACGGCGTCCTCTCCACCTCGATCCACTCGGACGGAGAGGGAGCGCCGTTCATCTCGATGCCCGGCGGCGGCTCCACCTTCCCGCCGAACCGTCCCGAGACGTTCGACAGAGGACTCATGTACATCCAGATGAAGGGCGGCGAGACGTTCAAGATCGCGATCCGCTCGATGGTCGAGGTCTGCAAGGAAGTCCTCGCGGAGAGCGGCTTCACCACCCAGGACGTGAGCTGGCTCCTGCCGCACCAGGCGAACGAGCGGATTCTCACCGCGACGGCCGAGCGGCTGCAGATTCCTCCCGAACGCTGCATGAACAACATCGGGCGTTATGGCAACACGAGCTCGGCCTCGATTCCGATCGCGCTCGACGAATACGCGCGCGATGGCCGCCTGAAGCGCGGTGACCTCATCCTCATCACGGCCTTCGGCGGAGGCCTCACCTGGGGTGCCGCGCTCGTCCGATGGTGAACGCCGTGAGCCTCGCTTTTCTTTTCCCCGGGCAGGGCTCGCAGTTTGCGGGCATGGGAAAAGACCTTGCCGACGCTTTCCCCGAGGCGAAGCGCGTGTACGAGCGCGCGGACGCCGCGCTCGCGCCTCTCGGCCTGTCGATCTCGAAGACCTCCTTCGAGGGCAGCGACGAGGATCTCAGACAGACGGCCGTGACGCAGCCGGCCATCCTCACGCACTCCGTCGCCGTCTTCGAGGTCCTGAAGGTCAGGGGCGTCGCGCCCTCGGTCGCGGCCGGCCACTCGCTCGGCGAGTATGCCGCCCTCGTCGCCGCGGGTGCGCTCACGCTCGAGGACGCCGTCGTGCTCGTGAGGCGCCGGGGCCTTTTCATGCAGGAGGCCGTCCCCGTGGGGCAGGGCGCGATGGCGGCCGTCATCGGGCTCGCGCCCGGTGCGGTCGCCGCGGCGTGCGCGGAAGCCGCCGCCGCGACCGGCGAAGTCTGCTCGGCCGCGAACTTCAACTCGCCGGAGCAGACCGTCATCGCGGGCAGCGCCGCGGGCGTCGCGAAGGCCGGGGAGATCCTGAAGGCGAGGGGCGCGAAGCGCGTTCTCCCGCTCCCGGTGTCGGCTCCGTTCCATTGCGCGCTCATGAAGCCGGCGGAGGAGACGCTGGCCCCTTTCCTCGCCTCGGCGTCGTTCCGGCCGCTGTCGATCCCGGTCGTCACGAACGTGGATGCCCAAGAGACGACCGACCCCGAGGTCGCGCGCGAATCCCTCCGGCGGCAGATCTGCTCCCCCGTGCGCTGGGTCGAGTCCGTGCAGCGTCTCGTCGCGCTCGCGCCGTCCGCCGTCGAGTCCGGGCCCGGCACGGTGCTCGCGGGGCTCGCGAGACGCATCGCGAAGGACTGGCCCGTGAAGACCACGTCCACGGCCGCGGCTCTCGCGGCGTTCGCCTGACGGAGAAAGGAAGCTCAGATGGCTCTTTCGTTCTCGCTCGAGGGAAAAGTCGCGCTCGTCACGGGCGGTTCGCAGGGCATCGGGGAGTCGATTGCGAAGGCGCTCGGTGCGGCCGGCGCCCACGTCGTCGTCGCCGCTCGCGGCGAAGAGAAGGCCGCGGCGGTCGCGCAGGCCGTCGTGGCCGCGGGCGGGAAGGCCGAGGCCCTGCGCCTCGACGTCGGCGATCCCGCTTCCGTCTCGGCGGCATTCAAGGCCCTGGTGGAGAAGCACGGGAAGCTCGACATTCTCGTGAATAACGCCGGCATCACGGACGACGGCCTCATCCTGCGCATGTCGAAGGAGTCCTGGGACAGGGTCATCGCGACGGACCTCACCGGGGTCTTTCTGTGCGCCCAGGAAGCCGCGAAGGTCATGCTCAAGAAACGGGTTCCCGGCCGCATCGTGAACATCACGTCCGTCGTGGGGCTCATGGGGAACGCCGGGCAAACGAATTACGCCGCAGCGAAGGCCGGGGTCGTGGGGTTCACGAAGGCCCTCGCGCGCGAGATCGGTTCGAGGGGAATCACCGTCAACGCCGTCGCGCCGGGCTACATCGAGACGTCCATGACGGACTTCCTGAACGAAGACCAGAAGAAGGCCCTTGTGGGCCAGATCGTGCTCGGACGGCTGGGAACCGCGAACGACGTCGCGGGGGCGGTGGTCTATCTGGCGTCCGACGCGGCCGCCTACGTGACGGGCACCTGTCTCAACGTGAGCGGCGGGCTCTACATCGGATAGACTCCGCACGCTTGAATTCGAGTCCCGGCAGCCCTCAGAATGCCGGTCTTTAAGACGACAAAAATTTTCGGAGGATCGCAGATGGCGAATTCGGTGGAAGAAAAGGTCAAGGGCATCATCGTGGAGCAGCTCGGTGTCCAGGCGGACGAGGTGAAGCCCGAGGCCTCTTTCGTGGACGACCTCGGCGCGGATTCTCTCGACACGGTCGAGCTCGTCATGGCCTTCGAGGAGGCGTTCGGCATCGAGATCCCGGACGAGGACGCCGAGAAGATCCAGAAGGTCAAGGACGCGGTTTCCTACATCGAATCGCACGCCAAGCCCGCCTGACCCGGGCTTTCTCGAACGCGTGTCCGCGAATCCCGCATCCCTGCTCGACGGCCGCGGCCGGCGCCGCGTCGCCGTGACGGGCGTCGGCCTCGTTTCTCCCGTGGGTCTGACGGCGAAGGAGAACTGGGCCAACCTGACGGCCGGCGTGTCCGGCATCGGGATGATCACGCGCTTCGACGCCTCGGATTACGCCTGCCGCATCGCCGGGGAGGTGAAGGGTTTCGACCCGGGCGCGTTCTTCGCGAAGAAGGAAATCAAGAAGTTCGACACGTTCATTCATTACGCCGTGGCGGCGGCGAAGGAGGCCATGACCGATTCGGGCCTCGCCGTCACGCCGGAGAACGCCGAGCGCGTGGGCGTGTGCATCGGATCCGGGATCGGCGGGCTGCCTCTCATCGAGGAGACGTATCGGACCGTGCTCGAGAAGGGACCTCGCCGTATCAGCCCGTTCTTCATCCCGGGTCTCATCGTCAACATGTGCTCTGGGCTCGTCTCGATTCAGACCGGCGCGAAGGGCCCGAATTCGGCCACGGCCACGGCCTGTGCGACCTCGGCGCACGCCATCGGGGACGCGGCGAACGTCATTCGCCGCGGGGACGCCGACGCGATGATCGCGGGCGGCTCGGAAGCGGTCATCACCTGTCTCGCCGTCGGGGGCTTTTCGGCGATGCGCGCCCTCTCGACGCGCAACGACGATCCGAAGGCGGCATCGCGGCCCTGGGACAAGGACCGTGACGGTTTCGTCCTTGGCGAGGGCGCGGGGATCCTCGTGCTCGAGGACATGGGCTTTGCGAAGGCACGTGGCGCGGCGATCTACGCCGAGCTCGCGGGCTACGGCATGTCGGGCGACGCGTATCACATCTCGGCGCCGTCGGAGGACGGAGACGGTCCGTTCCGCGTCATGCGCAACGCGCTTCTCGACGCGGGCGTGAATCCGGAAGACGTCGCCTACGTCAACGCGCATGGCACGTCCACGCCGCACGGGGACCGCATCGAGACGATTGCCATCAAGCGGGTGTTCGGCGACCATGCCCGGACGCTCTCCGTCTCCTCGACGAAATCGATGACCGGGCACCTCCTCGGCGCCGCGGGCGGCTTCGAGACCGGCGTCCTCGCGCTCGCGATGCGCCACGGCGTGATCCCGCCCACGATCAACTACGCGACGCCGGACCCCGAGTGCGATCTCGATTACACGCCGAACACGGCGCGCGAGAAGAAGCTCCCGATCGCCCTTTCGAACTCCTTCGGGTTCGGCGGGACGAACGCCAGCCTCCTCATGCGCCTCGTCTAGGCGGAATTCCGGACGAAGGCGTCGGTCACTTTCCGCAGCTTTCCGGGCCGGAATCCCAGCTCACGGCGGGTGAGCGTAGCAGGGCCCCAGCTAACATAAGAACGCCAACGGAGGACATCGAGATTCGACGCGTCTTCGTGGTCGCGGCCACCGTCGCGACGCTCGCGATTCTCGTGGCGGGATTCTTCATCCTCCGCGGGAGGCGGCCTTTCGTCCGCAGGTTCAGAGCCGACGTCGAGCGTCTCGTGTCGCCGGGACGGATCGGCGAAACTCTGGAAGTTCTCGCGAAGAGCCCGCATCGCGCGGGCACGCCGGCGAACGCGGCGGCCGCGGACGAGATCGCGCGGCGCCTGACGGCGGCCGGGCTCAAGCCCTGGAGCGACGTCCACGAGGTCGAGCTCTGGGAGCCCGTGGCGCTCTCGCTCGCGCTCACGAAGCCGGTGGCGAAGAACTTCGATCTTCACGAGCGGGCGCTCGCCGAGGACCCGGCGACGGCGGTGGCGAAGGAGGAATTGCCCTTTCTCGCGTACGCGCCGGATGCCGACGTCGAGGCGCCGGTCGTCTACGGCAGTCACATCGACGCCTGGGTGTACGGAGCGGTCGACCCGTCTTCCGGTACGGCGGCCGTACTCGAGGTCGCGACCGTTCTCGCGGCTCTCGCGGACCGCGGCTGGGCGCCCTCGCGGCCGGTCGTGTTCGCGTTCTTCGACGGTGAAGAGTTCGGCATGCTCGGCTCGACGCGCTTTCTCGAGACGCGCCTGACGGGCGCCGACCTTCCCGCCCTCGCGTTCCTCGACGTGGACTCGGCGGTCCGGGCGAACGACCTCTATGCGTCGACGACGCCGGGGCTTCGCGGTCCGCTCGCCGAAGTGCTCGCGCTCGTCAACGACCCCGATTCGGGAAAGTCGCTTCGCGAGAGCTCGGGCGAGCCGGCCCTCCCCGGATTTTCGAGTGACGCCGCGCCCTTCCTCGGTTTCAGCGCGACGCCCGTCGCGGCGCTGGGTTTCGGCCGCTGGTACGGCAGCACCCACACGCTCTACGACACGGCGACGTGGCTGAAGCGCTTCGGCGACCCCGGCTTCCTTCGCACGGCGACCCTCGCGCGCGTCGTTGCTCTCTACGTGGGTGTGCTCGCGACCCCGCGATTTTTTCCCCTGCGCTTCGCGGAGCTTTCCGACTTTACGAACCGAGAGATCCGCGAGATCCAGGGACGACATCCCGCGTCGATCGGCTGGGTGCCCCAGGCGGCCCGGTCGCTCACGAGCCAGATCGAGGGCTTCGAGGCGGGGGCGCGCGCGTGGGACGGCCGCACGCGCGCGTCGCGAGGCCCGGGAAAGGACGCAGGGCGATTCGACCGCAACGTCTCGCTCGCGCTCGGTGCGTTCGGCGCACCTGGAGAGTCGTTCGGCCGGGGATGCCGGCTCTGGGGACTGTCGCCCGAAACGGGTTGCGGGGCGGTGGGCCTTCCCGCACTGGAGGAGGCCGTGAGCCGAAGCGACCGCGCCGCCGCAGCGCGAGAAATCGATCACCTCGCCGTCGCGTTCTCGCGGGCGCGCGAGCAGCTCGTAATCGCGAACCTCCTCGCCGACGGAGGCCGGCCCACCCGGCGGGTCTCCGCGGGCGCGCGCAGGCCGTGACGCGCCGGCGGGGCGCCGCGGCCGTTCTCGCTTTCGGCACTCTCGCGGCCTGCGGGCGTCCTGATCCGCTCGCGCGGCGCGCCGCGCGCCTCGAGTCCCTCGTGGACGCCCGCCGGATCGAAAGGACCGTCGGGACGCTCGCCCGCGTTCCGCATCGGGCCGGGACTCCCGCGCAGCGCGCCGCGGTTGCCGCCGTCGCGGAAGCCCTCTGCGCGAACGGCCTCGAGACCGTGGTCGCCGAGCAGACGGTGAATCTGCCGGAGCTTGTCGAGGCCTCCCTGGTCGTCGAAGGGCCGGCCGGGCACACCTTCGACCTCACCGAGCACGCGCTCGCGGGCGACCCCTACTCCGAGGCGGCTCCTCTCGAGGTCCCTTTCTTCGCCTGGGCTCCCGACGGCGACGTGTCCGCGCGCGTCGTCTACGCGAATCACGGGGCGCGCGAGGACTACGACGTCCTGCGCCGGGCCGGCGTCTCCGTGAAAGGGGCGATCGTCCTCGCGCGGTCGCAGGGAGTCTGCCGGTCCATGAAGTCCCTTCTCGCCGAGGACGAGGGGGCCAGGGCGCTGCTCCTCTACCCAGAGCGGCGCGATCTCGGGATCGTGAAGCCGGATTTTCCTGCGGGTCCTTACCTCAACCCATGGACCGTGCAGCGCGGCTCGATGCTGCGGTACTTCCTGCGCCCCGGCGATCCGGACTGTGCGGCGGGCCGCGGAATTCCGCGTCTCCGTCCCGAGCTGCCCGCGCTGCCGGTCTCGGAGACCGTCGCGGCGGATCTGCTCGGCCGCCTCGAGGGGGCGGCCGCGCCCGAGGACTGGACCGGATGGCTCCGGATTCCCTACCGCCTCGGAGCGACGCGCGAGACGGTGCGGCTCCGCACGCGTTCGTGCACCGAGGCGCGCATGCTCTTCAACGTCACGGCGACTCTCGCGGGACGCCGGCGCGATGCCGCGGTCCTCGTCGTGGGCGGGCACACGGACGCGTGGGTGAACGGAGCCGTAGATCCCGTCTCTGGTGCCGCCGTCGTCCTCGAGACCGCGACCGCGCTCTCGGCTCTCGCGCGCGAGGGCTGGAAGCCGGAACGCGACGTCGTCTTCGTGCTCTTCGACGGCGAGGAATACGGCATGCTCGGCTCGACACGCTGGGTCGAGCAGCGCCTCGCCGCGCGCGCGGCGCCCCTGGGCGCGTTCCTCTACGTGGACTCTTCCGTCCGCGCGCTAGATTTCATGGCCGACGTCTCCCCGGGGCTCGCCGAGTCCCTCGACGAGACCCTGCGGCACGTCGTCGATCCGGTTTCGGGTCACCTCCTTCTGGCAGTGCGCCCCGCCATGCGGCTTCCCGGCTTCAGCGGCGACACCTCCCCCTCCCTCGGTCTCGGCGGCGTGCCGTCCGCGCAACTCGGGTTCGGCCGGCGCACCTACGCGCAATACCACTCCGCGTACGACGATCCTTATCTCCTGGGCCGCGCATCCTCGATCCCGGCTACGTCATGAGCGCCACGCTCGCGCGCATCCTCACGCTCTGGACGTCGGTGCTTGCCGAGTCGTCCGAGCCGCCGTGGCGGCTCTCCGAGGTCGCGACGTTTCTGACGGCCGAATTCTCCGGGTTAGGGAAGGCTTCCGCCGCCCGCCTTTTGCGTCACGGCGAGCTCTTCGCGGCGGTGCTGAGACTGCGCCTCGCGGCGCGCGCGTGGGAGTCGCTCGACGCGGCGCGCCGCCGGGCGAGTGCGGAGACGACGGAGCCTTTGCTTCTCGACGCGATGGGGGCGTTTCACGATGCGGCCCCGGCGGAGTTCGCGCGCCGCAACCTCCTCCTGGGGCCGTCCGCCGAAACCGGCTGCGGAACGGAGACGCTGCCGGGCCTCAAGCGGGCGCTCCGCGGCGACGGCGCGGTGGAAGCCGAGACCTCGCGGCTGCTTCGCGCGCTCGCGACCGCCGAGGCGAAGCTGCGCGAGGCCGCGCGGATCGCCGCGGGGAGCTGACGCGGGCTCACCGGAAATCGTGGCTTGGGAGGTCCGGAAGCGCCGGAAGCGGCCAGAACCGCTCGGCTCTCACGGAGACGTTTCCGCCTTCCTTCTGCAGCTTTCCCTCGACGATGAGGCCTTCCGACCCCACGATGACGGCCCGGTGCTCCTTGAAGAGGTCGGGGCGCACGATGGCCTGCACGATGCCGCTCTCGTCCTCGAGCGACAGGAAGACGAAGCCCTTCGCGGTGCCCGGGCGCTGCCGCACGATGACGGCGCCCGCGGCCTTCACGCGCTCGCCCTCGGGCACGCTCCGGAGCTCCATCGCCGACAGGATCGACCGCGCGGCGAGCGCCGGGCGCAGATGCTCGAGGAGGTGCGGCCCCGCCGTGAGGTCGGTCGCGCGGTAGTCGGCGGTCGTCTCTTCGACGGCCGACATTTCGGGGAGGGGAGAATTCCGCGAGGAGAAAGAAAGAGGAAGAGTGTCGTAGAGGGGCCCGAGCGGGCGGGAAACTTCCGCCACCTGCCACAGCGCCTCGCGGCGGGAGAGCCCGAGGGACGAAAGTGCGCCGGCGTACGCGAGCAAAGTCATCTCTTCGGGACGCAGCCGGCAGCGGCGCGAGAAGTCCGCCACGTCTTCGAAGAATCTTCCGGCTCTCTCCCTTTCGATGGCTTCTCCAGTCGCCTGCTTCAGCCCCTTGATGAAGCGCATGCCCAGCCGAACCGCGAGAGAAGATTTCTTAGAAGGTAAGAGAGCCAGTGTGCAATCCCATCCCGAATGGTTCACGTCGATCGGCAGCACCGGCGTGCCATGGCGCTGGATGTCCTTCACGATCGTGGCGGGGTGGTAGAAGCCCATCGGCCACGCGTTCAGGAGGCACGCCGTGAACGCCGCCGGGTGATGCGCCTTCAGCCACGCGCTCGCATACGCGATGAGCGCGAAGCTGGCCGCGTGCGACTCCGGAAAACCGTAGAGCGCGAACGACGTGATGGACTTGACGATCTGATCCTGCGCGGGTCCCGTGATTCCGTTTTTCGCCATGCCCGAGCGCAGCCGCTCTTCAATCGCACCCATGCGCTCCTGCGAGCGCTTGAAGCCCATCGCGCGGCGCAGTTCTTCCGCCTCGCCGCCCGTGAAGCCCGCAGCCACCATCGCGATCCTGAGAAGCTGCTCCTGGAAAAGCGGCACGCCGAGCGTGCGCTTCAGGATCGGCTCGAGGCACGGGTGCGGGTACTCGACCGGCGCCTTGCCCTGCCGCCGGTCGAAGAAGGGATGCACCATCCCGCCCACGATCGGCCCCGGCCGGATGATCGCGACCTGCACGACGATGTCGTAGAAGATCTTCGGCGCGTGGCGCGGCAGCGAAGCCATCTGCGCGCGGCTCTCCACCTGGAAGAGGCCGATCGTGTCCGCCGCGTTCAGCATCTCGTACACCTTCGGGTCTCCCGCCGGGAGATGCGCGAGATCCACGTCCACGCCCTCGTGCTTCTTGATCGCGGGCAGCATCTTCTCGATCGCGCCCAGCATTCCGAGGCCGAGGAGGTCCACCTTCACGATGCCGAGGTCCGCGCAGTCGTCCTTGTCCCACTGGATGACGACGCGCCCCTCCATGGCCGCGGGCTCGAGCGGCACGACTTCGGACAACTTTCCCATCGCCACGACCATTCCGCCCGAGTGCTGCCCGAGGTGGCGCGGCAGGTTCTGGACGCGCATGAAGAGCTTCCCGAAGTGGGCGACACGCGGATGCGCGGGGTCGAAGCCCGCGGCGGCCAGCTCGGCCGAGAGGTCGGCCGCGCCGTCGCGGTACTCGCCGAAGCTCCACTTCCCGAGGCGTTTCGCGATCGTGTCCACCTGCTCCGGCGAGAAGCCCAGCGCCTTGGCCATCTCGCGGGACGCCGAGCGGTCGCGATACGTGATGACGTTCGCCGTCATCGCGGCGCCCGCGGGGCCGTACGTCCTGTAGACGTGCTGGATGACCTTCTCGCGCGGATCGCCCGAGGGCAGATCGAGGTCGATGTCGGGCCACTCGCCGCGCTCTTCCGAGAGGAAGCGCTCGAAGAGCAGATCCATCTTCACGGGGTCGACCGCCGTGATCGAGAGCGCGTAGCACACGGCGCTGTTCGCGGCCGAGCCGCGCCCCTGCACGAGGATGTTCTCCCTCTTGCAGAAGTTCACGATGTCCCAGACGATGAGAAAGTAGCCCGCGAGGTCCAGCTTCGCGATGAGGTCAAGCTCGCGCTGGATTTGCGCCTGCGCCTTGCCCGTCAGCGGCCGGAAGCGGCCACGTGCGCCCTCCCACGCCACGCGCCGAAGAAACGACGATGGCGTCTCGCCTGGCGGCAGCGCGTACGCGGGAAAGCGGTAACCGAGATCCGCGAGCGTGAAGGAGAGGCTCCCCGCGAGCTCGGCGCTGGCTTCGAGGACGCCCGGCAGATCCGCGAAGAGAGCTTCCATGTCGCGCGAGGACTTCAGGTGGCGCTCCCGCCCGGCGTGCAGCTTCATCCCCGCGGCGTCGAGGTGCGTGTGGTGACGGATGCACGTGAGCGCGTCGAACAGGTCCTTGTCTTTCCGCTCCGCGTAGCGCACGCCGTTCGTCGCGAGAGCGGGCAGGCGCGCGGCGCTCGCGAGGCCCTGGAGCGCGCGGTTCACATGCTCCTCCTCGCGCAGAAAATGGCGTTGAAGCTCCACGTGCACGCGCCCCGGAAACAGCGTGGCGAGGCGGTCCAGCTCGCGCGCGGCCCCGTCGAGGCCCGAGGAAGCCAGCGCGCGCGTCACGACGCTCTCCTCGCCGCCCGTCAGCACGTGCAGTCCCTCCGCGTGCGCGGCGACTTCTTCCCACGTCGCGGCCGCCTGCCCCTTCGGCTTTCCCGCGGCGGCAGCGGTGAGGAGCAGGCAGAGGTTCTTGTAGCCCCTCTGGTTCTCGACGAGCAGCGTCAGGCGGGGGAAGGGAGTTCCTGCTGGGAGGGGAGGGGGAACGAGCCCTAATGGGCCACGCCGCCCCACGAGAGCCGGATGCATTTGGAGGACCACCTCCGCGCCGACCAGCGCCTTGACGCCCGCCGCCTTCGCCGCCTTCCAGAAGCGCGGGGCGCCGGAGACGCCGTTCGTGTCGATGAGCGCGACGGCGGGGAGATCGAGCGCCGCCGCGCGATCGACGAGGTCTTCCGGCAGCGACGACCCGTTCAGGAACGAGAACGCCGAGGCGACGCGCAGTTCAGCGTAGGCCCTCGCCTTCCGGGCGACGGTGGGCGGCCGCGCGTAGGCGCGCACGCGCGCCTTCTCCTTGCGCGCGCCGGGCCCGTTGGGATGCAGGCCGCACCCGCCGTAAGGACCGATGAAGTCGCGGGTGGGAGGCCCTTCCGCCATGGGGCGGCGAGCCTGATCGCAAGTAAGGCGTAAGTCAAGGAAGGCTATTTCGACCCGGGCGCGCGCTCCAGCGCGGTGATCTGTGGGGCGAGGTCCGGCGCGGCCCAGAAGCCGAGGCCGCACTCCATGAGGCCCGCCCCGCGGAACTTCCGCCGGTACCACGCAGCCCGGCGCATCTTGAAGCCCACCATGTCGCCCTCGATGCCGGTCTCGAGATCGTCGTCGGCCGTCAGGAAGTCGAAGTAGGCGACGCCGCCGATCAGCTCGGGCAAGCATTCGAGTCCGCGCACGACCTCGCGTGTCGGCACGTAGTGGAGCGCGTCCGAGCACACGACGAGGTCGAACGGCTCGTCGAAACGCAGCTCGGCCATCTGGCCCCACGATCCGGGCCGCACGTTGCGCGAGCGGCCGAAGCGCCGGACGGCGTAATCGCTCGTGTCGAGGCCCAGGTAGCGCAGCTTTGGGCGCAGCTCGCGCAGCAGCGGGAACCACGCCCCCTCGCCGCAGCCCACGTCGAGCACGGACGCGAGCGGCCGCCCGAGGAGATGTTCCGCGACCCCGACGGCCATCGCGGCTTTTCGCGCGACGCCCGCGCGGCGCACGATGCGTTTCCTGGGGTCGCGATACCATTTCCGGAAGTAGGCCGCGTCGTACGTCTTCTCCGTCCTCAACTGAACCTCACGCCTTGATCATGACGAGGATCATCTTGAACGGGGTCGTGGCGCGCAGCGCGTGGGGCTCGTTCGCGGGCAGGCGCAGGATCTCTCCCGCCGAAACACGGTGGGGCAAGCCTGCGATCGTCACCTCGGCGGTCCCCTCGACCCCGAGCACGAGCGCGTCGAAGGGGGCGCTGTGCTCGCTGAGAGCCTCGCCCGTGTCGAACGCGAAGGCCGTCACGGTGCCGCCCGCGGCTTTCACGAGCGTGCGGCTCACGACGGCGCCGGGTTGCAGGGCGACGAGCTCGGACTGCGGAACCGGATTCGGTGGAAGGGGCGGATTGGACATGGGCTCTCCTTGCCCGCCGACGATAGCGCGCTCCTTGTCTTCTCTCCGATCTAGTCGTAGACGCCGTCGGCGAACCACTCGCCGCCGGGCTCGTCGCGGAAGATGCGATAGAGGCCGCCGCCCGAAAGCTCGACGTCCCAGTACGCGCGGAAGGCGGGCGTCTCCTGCCACCAGCCCTCCTCGAGGCGCCACGGCCCCGAGGCCACGCGCACGGGGCCGGACACGTCGAGTGCCGAAGCGAGCGCGCGCAGCGACGCGGGGCGCTCGCCTTCGAGGAGCACCTCGAGGGGCACGGCCGGGCGCAGCACCCGCACCGAGAGCAGTCCGCGCCCCGTTCGCGGAGCCCTGCGGGCCGCGGGGGGAGGTGGCGGCGCGAACGGCACGAGGGCGAAGCGCTCGGGGCGGTGGCCGTCCACCGCCTGCGGCGCGCCGGCGCGCCCCGGCCCCAGCAGCGCGAACAGCTTCGCGAGCGCCGTCGCGAGCCGGTCGGGCGAGATCTCAGCCGGCCCGAACAGCGTGAGCTGGCCCTTCCGCGGCGCGTCGGGATGCGCCGTGAGGGAGAAGCCCGTCACGGCGGCGCCGGGCGGCCGGCCCTCGAGGCCGAGGCGCACGAGGGTGAGCAGCGTCTTCACGTCGCGTGTGGGCGCTGGCAGCTCGATCGTGCGCGTGTCGCAGCCCTCGGGCTCGAGCGTCAGCGACACGTCCAGCCGCGCGCAGCCGACGGCCTCGGCCTCGAGGCGCCGCTCGAGCCGCTCGAGCGCGCCCTCGGCCAGTGCGAGGAATGGCGGGAGCGTGACGAGCGGCCACTCCAGCTCCATGCCCTCCGTGAAGCCCGGCGGCGGCCGGCGCGGCACGAGGGGGCGCGGGTCGCGCCCGCGCGCGATCTCGTGCAGCGCGTGCCCGCGCGCGCCGAGCCGGCTCGCGACGTCGGCCGCGGGCAGCTTCGCGAGGTCGCCCACCGACGCGAGCCCCCAGCGCGCGAGCGTCTCGACGATCTCGGCCTCGGGGTCCAGCTTCACGAGCGGCAGCGGCGCGAGGAACGCGGCCTCGCCGCCGGCGGGCACGACGACGGGGGAGTCCGGCAGCGTCGCGGCCACGCGCGCGGCGAGTTTGCTCGACGCGAGGCCGCAGCGGGCGGGCAGCGACTCCCGCTTCGCGGCGGCGATCAGCGCGCGACCGAGGTCGCGCTCGTCGGGGAAGAGGCGCTCGAGGCCCTCCGCGTCGAGGTACACGACGCCGTCGCCCGCGTCCTCCACGCGCGGCGACACCGTGCCGGCCACGTCGAGCAACGCCTCCTGTGCGGCGCGCTCGCTCTCGGCGTCGCGCGCGCGGGTGAGGAGGTCGGGCAGGAGCGCCCGCGCCTGCGGCAGCGTGAAGCCCGGACGGATGCCGGCCTTGCGCGCCTTGCGCGTGGCCGCCACCACGTGCGCGGCCGTCCCGTTTCCCTCGCACAGCACGACCGCCTCGTCCCGGAGCGCAGGCTCGCTGCGCAGCCGCGCGGCGAGAGGAAACAGCGGCACCACGAGACACGCGAGGCGGGGAGCCACCTCAGCGCCCGAACGCGGACAATGCGCTGCCGGCGCCCTCTCTTTCTTTTTCTTCCTTTTCTAAGCAAATCTTTCTTTCTTCCTTCCCCGCCTGAAGCGCTTCCAGCAGGGAGAGATTCAGCAGGCTTGTTTTCTCTTTCATGTGCATGTCGCGCGTTTTCTCGAGATTTTTCTCCACCACGAGGCGCGCGGACAGGCCGTCGAGGAGCGAGAGGCTTTGCGGCCAGTGGTCCAAGCACGCGCGGTTCCAGCCCGCCCGCGCCGCATCCGCCGCGAGGACGATGCGCGCCGCGACGCCCGTGACGCGGTAGGGCGCGAGCACGAACAGCGCCGCGTCGTGAAAGCGCGCGCGCCGTGCGAGGCGCAGCCACACGGCGTCATCGAAGCGCCGGCGCGAGACGTGCGCGAGCCCGAGGTCGAGGATGACGAGGGCGAAGCCGGTGGCGAGGACGGTCTCGGCCGCGGCGAACGCCATCTTCAACCCGCGCGGGCGCAGCCACAGCACCCGCGAAAGGTCGGCGCCCGCGGCGGCCGCGCCCTGGGGGTCGAAGTGGTCGCCGGGGTCGACGAGAGCGGCGGCCTCGCCCGTCTCTGTCGTGGCCGCGAGTGCGGAGAGCGCGACCGAGAAGCGGCCCGAGGACGCGCGCCCGGACATTTCCACCAGCGCCCCGCGCGGCAGCCCGCCCCCGAGGAGGCGGTCCAGCCCCTCGCACCCTGTCGGCAGATAGGCCGGCGCGAACCGTCCGCGCGAGAGCCTCGCGGCGGTGGTCATCTGCGCGGCGATGTCTCGAGGAAGGGCGGGGAGAGGCAGCGCCGACACGCCGCAAACGTATGTCCGGCTCAGACGTAAGTCAAGCGTAAGTTTTTCGCCGCTCGGTTATGGCCTCAGTTCGCTCAGGCTCGCGAGGTCGATCACGAAGCGATAGCGAACGTCGCTCCGGAGCATGCGATCGTAGGCCTCGTTGATCTTTCCGATCGGGATCACCTCGACGTCCGCGGTGATCTTCCTCTCCGCGCAAAAGTCCAGCATCTCCTGGGTCTCGGCGATGCCGCCGATCATCGAGCCGGCCAGCTTCTTGTTCCCGGAAATGACCGACATCGCGGCGAGCGAAGCGGGGGACGGCGGGACGCCCAGGATCACCATCGCGCCTTCCGTCCGGAGCAGGCCGAGGTGCGCGTTGAGATCGTGCGCGACCGAAATCGTGTCGATCAGGAGATCGAACCGTCCCGACAGTTTCTTGAACGCGTCGGGCTCGTTCGTCAACTCGAAGGCATGCGCCCCGAGCCGGCGCGCGTCCGCCTCCTTGGATTTCGACGTGCTGAGCATCGTCACCTCGGCCCCCATCGCGGCCGCCAGCTTCACCGCCATGTGGCCCAGGCCCCCGAGCCCCACGACGCCGACGCGGGTCCCGGGCGCGCACTTCCATTGGCGGAGCGGCGAGTACGTCGTGATTCCGGCGCACAGGAGGGGAGCCGCCGCGGAGAGGTCGAGGCCGGTCGGGACCTTCAGTGTGTACCGCTCCTTCACGACTATCTCGGCCGAGTAGCCGCCGTAGGTCGGCGTCTTACGGTTCATCTCGGTGCCGTTGTAAGTGAAGGCCGTCCCGGCCTGGCAGAACTGCTCGAGACCGCGCCGGCACGGATCGCACGCGCGGCACGAGTCGACGAAGCACCCGACGCCGGCGAGGTCGCCCGCCTTGAATTTTGTGACGCCGGCGCCAACCTTCGTCACCCGGCCCACGATTTCGTGGCCCGGCACCATCGGGAAAATCGACCCGCCCCATTCGTCGCGGACCTGGTGGATGTCGGAGTGACAGACGCCGCAGAAGAGGATCTCGATCCCCACGTCGTCCGGTCCCGGTTCGCGGCGGGGGATGGAGTGAGGGGCGAGAGGGGCCTTCGCGGCGGGTGCCGCCCAGGCGGCTACGTTGGAAGACATTGGGGATGCTCTCCTTCTAGGTGAAAGGGCGGGAGCCCTTCCGGCGGAGTGTACGCGGCGAAGTGGGAAGCCGCGAGCGCCCTACTTGAACGATTCCGCCGCGACGGGAGACCAGCCGATGTCTAGCTCCCGGGGCCATGGGCCCTTGAGGTGAGCAGGGGCGTTGCCGGAGCACAAATGCGTGAGACGTTTGCCGCGGACGTTTCGCGTGAAGACGAGATAGACCGAGCCGGGCGCGAAGGAGTAACCGCAGCCTCCCTCAGAGAGCGGCGTGACGACCTGCACCTGGACTGGCACGGACCCCTTGAAGACGCGCTGCACTGTGAACGTGACGATGCGTTTCTCTTTCTCCGGGTCGAGGCCGCTGGAGTTGGCGGTGCCGACGAAAGCCGCTTCCGCCTGAGCGATGGCCTGCGCGATCGGAGGAACGCTGCAGGTGCAGGCGTTCGCCTCGGGCGTCGAAACGAGCGCGAAGGCGCTCACGAATGTGAAAAGCGAAAAAGCGCGCATCAGAGTCGCATGTCCTCCGGTCAAAGCATGAGCTGCCGGATGGAGCCGCGTACGGAAAGCAGTTGTGGCCTGTCCATGCGCCCGATGATGTTACGGATGACGGACCCCATGACCTGCTGCGCCCCTGCCAAGCCGAGGTTCGCCGACTGCTGCACGATGAAACCCGCTTTGGCGAGCTTGAGCGGCTTCATGAAGTAGTAGTCCAGGCCACTGTTCGTCAACTCCACGACGACGTCGGCAAGGGCTTCGCGGTGCGCGGTAGCATCCTCGGCCTGCTCGAGAGTACTGAGTACCGAAAGCGTCCTCTTGCGGAGCCCCTCGGAGTGATAGAAGCGAAGGAACGGCTTGGACGACGGCTCAGACGGTTCCGAGGACCGTCTGGCAGATCGTTTGCCTTGCGAGGGAGATCTGCGCTTCGAGGGAGTAGCCATGTTCGTGATGGTACGCCGTGGGGAGGCGACAGCGACTGCTCGCTGTTCCGAGCTACGGCCCGGAGTTTCAAATATCAATGAGCACAGCGATGCGGTCTACTTCCTTGATGAGGTCTTCGAACGCTCCCAGCCCGGTGCTGATGACAAACTCCGAGAGCGTTGCCTGCGGGTCAGCAGCCAGTTCCAGCGCCGCTGATCGACGAGTACGTCGGGCTCGAGGAGGTCGACGACGGCATCTGGTAACTGTTGATAAGTGTTACCCATGTGCCTGGACTAAAGTGTTACCTATGTGC
>DAIOUV010000007.1:0-98922 GCA_036759345.1 Acidobacteriota bacterium
GGTGTTGGACGCCGCCCCCGCCCTGTCCGCTCTCGCCGACCCGCTCCGGCTGCGGGCGGTCCGTCTTCTCGCCCGCGAGGAGCTGCAGGTGCGGGAGATCCAGCGGATTCTCGGCGCCGGGCAGTCACGGGTCTCGAACCACCTCGCCGTCCTGCGCCATGCGGGCCTCGTCGAGACGCGGCGTGCGAACGGGACCGAGAGGTACGCGGCGACCGGAGACGGCCTGAAGCTCTGGATCTCCGTCGCCCCCGCCGTCACCGATGCGGCGTTTCCAGCCGACGACGAGCGGCTGAAGGACGTGCTCGAAGAGCGCGTCGCCGCGCTGCCGGAGGGCAGCTTCGACGCGGTGGCGGGGGAGTGGGACCGCTTTCAGGGCCCGTTCTACTCGGCGGGTGTCCGCGAGGCCGCGCTTCTCCGGCTCCTGCCGCGGGGCCTCCGCGTGGCGGACATCGGATGCGGCACCGGACTCCTCACGCTGGCGCTGGCCGGCGTCGCGGGGACCGTCGAAGCCGTCGACGCGAGCGACCGGATGGTGCGCCTCGCGCGGGAGAAGCTGCGGCGCGCGTGCGCGGCGAACGTGACCGTGCGGCGCGCGAGCGCCGAGAAACTGCCCTTCGAAGACGGTACGCTCGACGCCGTCTTTGCGTTTCACCTCCTCCGGCATCTCGTTCGTCCGGCGGACGCCCTCGGCGAGTTCGGACGCGTCGTGAAAGCGGGCGGCCGCGTCGTCCTCGTCGAGCTGGAACCGCATGGCGTCCGCGCGCTCAGGGCCGCCACGGGTTCGCACCACCTCGGGCTCCCGCGCGAGACCGTTCGCGCCGCCCTGAGGCGCGGGGGATTCGCCGACGCGCGTTTTGCCTCTCTTTCTCCCTACCGCGTCCCCTCGGAATCCGGGGAGGTCGCTCTCGCCACGTACATCGTCGACGCCGTCCGGGAGTCCGCGCACGGCCAAAAGGAGATTTGATGACGACCGCCACCCTCCCTGCCCACGACGTCAAGGACCTCGCGCTCGCCGCGAAGGGCCGCCTGCGCATGGAGTGGGCGGACCGCTCGATGCCCGTCCTCGCCCGCATCCGCGAGCGCTTCGAGAAGGAGAAGCCGCTCCAGGGCCTCCGTCTCTCGGCCTGCCTCCACGTGACGAGCGAGACGGGCAACCTCGCCCGTGCACTGAAAGCCGGTGGCGCCGACCTGGTGCTCTGCGCCTCCAACCCGCTGTCGACGCAGGACGACGTCGCGGCGGCGCTCGTGGCCGAGTTCGGCATTTCGACGTACGCGATCAAGGGCGAAGACAACAAGACGTACTACTCCCACATTCAGGCCGCACTGGCCCACAAGCCGAATATGACGATGGACGACGGAGCCGACCTCGTTTCGTCGCTCCTCTTCATCGCGCTCGGCAAGGAAGGGCAGCTCGAGCCCTCTCTGGCGGCATGGGCGAAGGGGCTCTCGGCCTCCGAGAAGAAGTCCCTCCTCGACGGGATCGTCGGCGGGACGGAGGAGACGACGACGGGCGTCAACCGCCTGAAAGCCATGGAGAAGGAAGGCGTCCTGAAGTTCCCGGTCCTCGCCGTGAACGACGCCGAGACGAAGCACTTCTTCGACAATCGCTACGGCACGGGCCAGTCCACGATCGACGGCATCATCCGCGCGACGAACCTCCTCATCGCCGGCCTGAACGTCGTCGTCGCCGGCTACGGCTGGTGCGGCAAGGGCGTCGCGATGCGGGCCAAGGGGCTCGGCGCGAACGTAATCGTCACCGAGATCAACCCGGTTCGCGGCATCGAGGCCGCGATGGACGGCTTCCGCGTGATGCCGATGTCCGAGGCCGCGAAGATCGGCGACATCTTCGTCACCGTGACCGGCAACAAGAGCGTCCTCGCCGACGAGCACTTCGCCGTGATGAAGTCCGGCGCCGTCATTTCGAATTCGGGCCACTTCAACGTCGAGATCGACATCCCGTCGCTCGAGAAGCGCTCGTCGACGCGCCGGATGATCCGCGAGTTCGTCGAGGAGTTCCGCCTCAAGGACGGCCGGACGATCTTCCTGCTCGGAGAGGGCCGTCTCATCAACCTCGCGGCCGCCGAAGGCCACCCGGCCTCGGTCATGGACATGTCCTTCGCGAACCAGGCCCTCGGTGCCGAGTTCATGGTCAAGAACCACAAGACGCTGGGGAACAAGGTTCACTCGATTCCGGTCGCGATCGACGCCGAGATCGCGCGCCTCAAACTCGCGTCGATGGGCGTCCTGATCGACGTCCTCACGCCGGTGCAGGAGAAGTACCTGGCTGGTTGGGAAGAGGGAACCTAAATCCCCTCTTACGTCCTCACGCCCAAAAGACCCCACGTCGCCCCGAGACCGAAGAACACGTTCGGCGCCCAGGCGGCGATGAGGGGAGGAATGGCTCCCTGCTCTCCGAACGAGACGAGGAGCGCGGAGAGGAACAGGTAGGTCAGGCCGAGGAACAGCGCGATGCCGATGCCCGCGACGGCGCCGCGCTTTCCATATGCGAATGCAAAGGGGAGTCCGACGAGCGTCAGAAGAAGAGCGGAAGCCGCCACCGCCGTTTTCTGGTGCAGCCCGGTCGCGAGCATTGCCGTGTCGGCGCCCGCCCGGCGCCGCACCTCGATGAAGCGCGCCAACTCGCGGTAGGTCATCTGGCGCGGGTCGGCCTGGCCAGAGGCGAAACCGGCCGCGGCTTCGGGAGCTTCGATGAAGAACGGGCCGTCGCGCCGGATGGCGAGGGCGTGGCCCTGCGTGAACGTACGGATCCAGCCGTCCTCCGCGAAGAGGCCTTTCCCGGGGGCGAGGCGTGCTCGAGCGGCGTCGTTACGGGAGACGAGCCTCCAGGTCGACGGATCGATCTGCAGGACCGACACGCCGGTGGCGATGCGGGAGGCGGGGTCGTAGGCGTCCGCGGCATAGAAACGTCCTGCGTCGCCGCGGAACCAGGCGCCGCCGACGTTGCTGACCGGCGGCGTCTGGCCCTTCAGCAGGAACCGGAGTCGATCGGCTTCGGAGGCGGCCGTCGGGACGATGCGCTCGGCGAAGACGAAGAGGAGACCTCCGGCCATCACGGCGAGGACGAGGATCGGGGCCGTCGTCCGGTAGAGCGAAATGCCGTGCGCGAGCAGGGCAGTCGTCTCGGTCGAGCGCACGAGGCTCGCGATGGTGACGAGGGCCGCGACGAGGAAAGCGAACGGCACGATCGTCAGAATGATGGGCGAAAGCGAGGCCTGGACGTATCGCAGGATGAGGGACGTCGGGGGCCGATGCCGCGCGATGTCATCCGAGATTTCCAGGTAGTCGATCAGCACGTAGAGCGTTGCGATCGAGGCCACGACGAGGGCGAAGACACCGAGGAATCGTCTCGCGATGTAACGGTCGATGAGGAGGAGGCCCGGCAGGGAAGTGCGGCGGCCGGCTGTGGCGACCGGGCGTTCGGTGGGAGCGGCGGCGGCGTTCGGGCGGGACCCGCTGACCTCGGAAGGGACGGCCCGGGGCGCCGATTTGAACGGGAGCGCGAAGATGCTCTTGTCGCGCCGCACGCGAGTCAGGGCGTAAGCGCCGAAGGCGAGCAAGAGGAGGTTCGGCAGCCACATGGCGAGACCGGGCGACATGCGGCCCTCGATGGCGCGGGCCTCGCCGGTGGCGAGGAGAGCGTAGTAGAGGAGGACGATCGCGATGGATACCGCAAACCCGGCCGCGCGGCCCCCGCGCCGGTTGACGATTCCGAGGGGGAGTCCGATCAGACCGAAGACGAGGCAGGCGGCCGGTAGAGCGAACTTCTTGTGGACCTCAGTCAGGGCGAGTCTCCGCTCCTCGGGGCGGCGCGTCCGGGCAGCGGCTCGATCCAGCAGTTCGCGGAGGGTCTGTTCGCGGATCTGCTTCTCGGAGACACCCAGCGTCGGCCCGTTGTCCTGCAGAACCATGCGCTGCCGTGAGAACGAAGTGACGTCGTACCGCCGCCCGTCCTCGGCGAGATGGTGCCTCTCGGCGTCCTCGACCCGGAGCCACAAGCGGCCCTGGTCCTCCTCGAGCTCGAGCCAGCCGCGCCGCGCGAGCGTCAACTGGGCGCCTTCGGGATTGGACCGGTCCGAGATGATCAGTCCGGTGAGCTCCCGCCGGTCGGCGGATGCCCCTTCGGCGTAGACGCGGAGGCCGGCGATCTCCGGGCTGAAGACGCCGGGCTGGATTCTCTGGGCGAAGGCAAAGCTCGAGAGGCGGAGCTTCATGGCATACAAGAGATGATTCGTGCGGGGGACGACGGCGAGCATCAGGACGAGCGTCACACCGGCGGTGGCGGCGGCGAGAGCTCCGATCGGGCGATAGAGCACCAGGAGATCCACACCCGAAGCTCGAAGGGCGGTGAGCTCCGAGTCGGCCGAGAGGCGGCCGATCCCGATGAGGAGCCCGAGAAGGAACGCAACCGGCAGCGTAAGGACCACGATGTGCGGAAGCGATAGCGCGACGACGACACCGGCTTCGGCGAGTGGGTGTTCGCTCTGGACGAGGAGCTCGGAAAACTGGACGAGCCCGCGCACGGCCATGAACCCGGTGTAGGCGAGAAACCCCACGAGCGTCGGCCCTGCTACTTCCAGGAAGACATACCGGTTCAATCGAGAGAGCACAGCAGATCGTAAGCCGAACAGGCCTCATTCCGAGGCCAGAACGCAGGGTCCGATAATATTTATTATGTTAAATATTAGGTGCCGGGAGCCTAAAATCATTAGGCAGACCGCAACGGCGGGCCCCGAGGGACTTTCTTAGAAAGGAAGAAGGATTAGGAAGTCTTCTTCTTCGCCTTGGTCTTCACGAACCGGCCCTGCGTTTCGAGGTCGATGTCCCCCGCCCCGATTCGGCGCGCGACGTCCCTTATCGCTTCGAAAATCTCGTCCTTCTTGTGGAGCCGACCCTTGAGAACGAGGCTGACTTTGTAGTTGCGGTCTGCCGGCGTGAAGTCGAGCGTATATGCCTTCTTGAGTCCTCCGAGCTTGGAACCCGTTCCTCGCCGCGTGTCCTTCTTGGCCTCGCGGAGAACGTCGCGGCTCACGCCGTCGCCACTCGCCATCGCAGCGACGGCGGCGAACATGAGGTCCTCATCCTTCAGGCGGCCGAGTTCCAGGAGGAAGGATCGTGAGCCGATGTCGGCGCGCCGACATTCTGCCTGCACGCGGTCCGGAAGACGCGCAATCGAGAGCGCCTCCGTGATCGTGACGCGCGACTTCCCCACGGCATCCGCAATCTGTTCGTGCGTGTATCCGTGGCGTTCCTGGAGCGCCCGATAGCCTTCGGCTTCTTCGAACGGGCTGAGGTCCTTGCGCTGCAGGTTTTCGACGAGCGCAATCTCGAGGAGCTCGTTGTCCGGCACGTCCATCTCAATGCACGGAATCTCCGCGAGGCCCGCGTCCAGCGAAGCGCGGAATCGGCGCTCCCCGGAGATGATCGTGAAGCGACCGTCGCCACGGGGCCGGACCAGGATGGGTTCGAGGACGCCTTTATCGACGATGGACTTCGTGAGCTCGGAGAGATCTCCCATCGCGCTTCGGGGCTGATTCGGATTCGCCTCGATGAGGTGAATGGCGATGCGGCGCCCGATCGGAAGTTCATCCGCGCGGACGAGCTGGTCGACGAAGTGAGAGTCGTGGCGCATGCGCGAGGATTCGGGGAGGCCGCGGCGCTTAGACACGGGAAAGAATCTCCTCCGTCAGGCTGTAGTACTCGAGCGCGCCTGACGAACGCGGAGCGAAGGTGAAGATGGATTCTCGATACGCGGGCGATTCCTCGAGGCGTATGGATTTCGAAATCGTTGTCTTGAAGAGCTTCTCTTTGAAGACCTGGTCGATCTGGCCCTGGATGTCTTTCCCGAGCGTCGTGCGCTTGTCGTGGAGCGTGATGACGACGCCGAGGATCTGGAGATTCGGGTTCGGACGGCTCTTGATCTTCTCGATCGTCTCGAGGAGATCGTCCGTGCCCTCTAATGCAAAGTAGGACGACTGGATTGGAATCAGAATGTGCGTGGACGCGACGAGCGCATTCACCGTGATCATGCCGAGCGTGGGCGGGGTGTCGATGAGAATGGCGTCGTACTCCCCTGACTCCCGAACGACCTGGAACTTGTCCTTCAACCTGAAGTGACCGTCGATCTCCCCGAGGAGTTTGGACTCGACCTTCGCCAGCGAGATGCGGGCCGGAGCCACGGTGAGCTTTGGGATCTTCGTGGGCTTGATGATGTCGAATACCGAGACGTTCGAATCCGTCAGGACGTCGTACATCGACTTCTCCACATCCTTGCGGTCGAGGAAGGACATGGTGGAATTCCCTTGCGGGTCCAGGTCGACGAGCAGAGTACGGAGGCCCTTTTGGGCGAGTGCAGCGGCGAGGTTGATCGCCGTCGTGGTCTTTCCCACGCCGCCCTTCTGGTTCGCAATGGTGATGATCATGCGCTGGAGTCGCGTATGATACGGAGGGTCCGCCGGCGCATCAAGGAAGAATCACTATGCCGTGGTCCGAAAACTACATCCGGTAATTGCCGAGTGTGTCCGGATCGGCTTCCTCGAGCCACTTACGGAGTCGCTCGGAGTTCTGCGCCTCCGAGGTGTCTTCCCCGCTGCGGCTCTTTTCGAGGACCGATTCTTCCACGAATACGGGAGCGGCGAGCCGGAGGGCCAGCGCGATCGCGTCGGAGGGACGGCTGTCCACGAACAGATCCCGGTTCGCGACGCGGAGGTGGATCTGGGCGTAGAACGTGTTTCCCTTGAGGTTGTTGATGACGACCCTCAAGACGTCGCCCTCGATCTGTGTGATGAGGTTCTTCAGGAGGTCGTGCGTCATCGGCCTGGGCGTCGTTACGCCTTCCATCTGGAGGGCGATCGCATTCGCCTCGAAAACGCCGACCCAGATAGGCAGGAAATTCTTTTCGTCCGCGTCGCGCAGGATCACGACCGGCATGTTCGCGATCGGGTCCACGATCAGGGCCGTGACCTCCATCCTGACGCTCAAATGGGGTTCTCCTGAACTCAATCTAGTGAGAGCGCCACTAGAATGCAAGCAGGGCGGCCTCTACTACACGCTTTGATAGGAGATAACTCGTTTTATTAGAATGAGTTAGAAAGAGTTTAGGAAGCCGAGACGAACTGTTGCCTGGCTTTGGAGGCATTGACTCTTATTGCCTTCGAAGAAATCTTCTCTTCGATCTTTTCCTGTCTCCGTCCGAGCAGAGAATTCGGAAATCCCCTCTCGATCCGCACGTCCACGAGTGTGCCGGGTGAGAGGTCCGACTCGCCTGCGATGTTCACGACGCGGCCACAGCGCGATCGGCCCGAGCTGCTCAGCCTCTTGCGGTCGAGGCCCTCGACGAGCACCTCGAGCGTTTGCCCCTCGAGGGCGCGGTTCAGGCCCCTCTGGACGTCCTGCTGGAGCGCCTCGAGCCGCGTGAGGCGCGCGGATGCCTCCTGTGGCGTGACGTCGTGCTCCCACCTGAACGCGGCCGTCCGCGGGCGCGGCGAGTACGTGAAGGAGAAGACGCCGGCGAACCGCACCTCTTCGAAGAGGGAGAGCGTCTCGACGAAGTCGGTCTCCGTCTCCCCCGGGAACCCCACGATGACGTCCGTCGAAAGCCCGAGGCCGGGGACCGCGGCGCGAATCCGCGCGACGAGGTCGAGATACTCCTCCCGCGTGTATTGGCGTTTCATGCGCCGCAGGACCGCGTCGGAGCCCGACTGCACGGGCAGATGAAGAGCCGGAACCACCGCGGGTGTCTCGCCCATTGCGGCGATGAGCCGGTCCGAGAAATTGCGGGGATGGGAGGTCACGAAGCGCAGGCGCCGGATTCCGGGGAGGGCACCGACCGCGCGCAGGAGGTCCGCGAGATCCTCGCCCGTCTCGGGATCGCGGAACGCGTTCACGGTCTGGCCGAGAAGCTCGATCTCGATGGCCCCGGCCTCCACCAGGGAACGCGCCTCGTCCACGACGTCGCGCAGGCGGCGGTTGCGTTCGCGCCCCCGGGTCCGGGGAACGACGCAGAACGTGCAGTTCTTGTTGCACCCTTCGATCACCGTGATCGCGGCACGGTGCGGCACCGCGTGCGCGACGGCGCCGGGCGTGTAGACGACCTCGTCCGGGTCGAACCCGGTCTCGCAGGGTCTGTCGCCCTCTTCATCGACGCGTCGCAGAACCGACGGAAGGGCCTCGATGCGCCCGGTCCCGAGCACGAAATCGACGTGCGGAAGGCGCTCGAGGAGGCCTTCCCCTTCCTGCTGCGCCACGCAGCCACACATCCCGATGACCGTTCCCGGGCGTTCGCGCTTCAGCTTCGCGAGGCGGCCGATCCGGTCGTAGACCTTTTGCTCGGCCTTGTCGCGCACCGAGCAGGTGTTGAGTAGGACGATGTCGGCGTCCTCTGGCGTCGAGGCCTCGACGATTCCTTCGCGCCCGAGGAGTCCTACGAATCGCCGCCCGTCGAGCACGTTCATCTGGCAGCCCCACGTCTCCACGAAAACGCTCCGGGCCTTTCGGGGAAGCGGAACCTCGCTCACCGCGGGAGCTTAGCAGGGCGTCCCGGCGGATTATCGCAGCCAACCGGGCGGAGCGTTCGACTTGCGGGCGTCCTCGGAAAGGTCGTCGACGGTCCTCCGCGCGTCTTCGAGTTCCTGGCGGGCCTTCGTGAGCTCCTCGCGGGCGCGGTCCCAGGCGGGCTTGACGACCGCATCCCGGCGGTTGCCGTCGCTCATCGCGTAGAAGTCGTTCTCGAGTTGCTTCGTCCTGGTTTCGAGCTCGCGCACGCGGGCCTCCCCGTCCGTGACGAGGGCCTTCTGATGGCCCACGAGCGCCCTCCAGTCGGCTTCGCTCCGGCCCTTGTCGTCACGAGCGACGTCGGGAGCGCCCGGCGTGGAAGTCGGCGACGCCGCGCCCCGCGCGGGTTTGCCTGACGCGGTCTTGGCGGACGCCCCCTTGCCCGACGTGCCCTTGCCTGCGGCGGGTGTCGGGGTCGCGCCCTTCCGGAGAGTCTCGTTCGTGATCGTGCCGAGGGACTTCTTCGGGGGCTGATCCTTGCGATTTTCCTTCGACAACTTCACGGCGTCCGCGAGGGAACTGGAGCGTCCGGCGCCCGGTATCACGACCTTTCCTCCGGACAGGACCGAAGAGGCCGGGCCCGGCGAGGGCGTGAGTGACGTCGCCGACGCCGGAGTCGGTTCGACGGTCAGGCCGGACAGCGCGGGCTCCTGCGCGTTCGCCCGAGGAGACGCCAGAACGCCTAGACCGGCGAGGACGAGAAGCGAGGCAAAGAGCCGGTGCTTCATTCCTTGGACGTGCCTTCCCGCCCGTAACGGTCCGAGAGTCTGACGACGTCGTCGAGCTCCGGCGTCGAGACTTCAACCAGGAGGCAGTCCGCGCCTTCGGCATACATCCGGTGGCACGTTCCCGGGGTCACGTGAAAGTTCTCTCCCGGGGCCAGCCGAAGGTCCGCCCTTTCGCCGTCTCTCTCGACCTCGAGTCCGAGCGTTCCTTCGAGCACGTGGATCGTCTCTTCCTTGACGTTGTGATACTGGTACGAGAGCGATTCGCCCGCGCGGATCAGGATCAGCTTTCCGGCGTAACGTCCGGTTTCCGCGAAGATCCGCTCCTCGCCCCAGGGCTTTGGGACGATCCGGGGACGGCGGGAAGAGAGCCGTTCGCTCATGCGCGCGCCCCGGCGCCGTTTCTCGCGAGATCGCGCAGCTCCTGCGCGAGGAACGCCGAGACCTCGTCGGCGGTGGAGAGCGAGAGCGCGGCGCGCGCGACGCGCTCGGCCTCCTGGATGGAGATACCGCGCAGGAACTCCTTCACGATGGGGACGGTGCGCGGCCCCATCGAGAATTCGCGGATTCCGAGCCCGAGGAACAGGACGACGAGAGCGGGGTCCGCAGCCATTTCGCCGCACACGGAGAGCGGCTTCTTCGCGTCGCGGGCGGCCTCGGCGACGCGCGCGATGAGGCGAAGCACCGCCGGATGCGTCGGCCGGAAGAGGTCCGCGACGGTTTCGTTCGCGCGATCGACGGCGAGCGTGTACTGGATGAGGTCGTTCGTTCCGAGAGAGAGAAAATCGACCTCGGGCGCGAGCAGGTCGGCGGTCATCGCCGCCGACGGAACTTCGATCATGGCGCCGAGCGGGATGTCGTCGGGCACGGGGATCCCCCGCTCGAGGACGTCTTCGCGCGCTTCCTTCAGGAGAGTCCGCACGCGTCGGATCTCTTCGACCCCCGAGACCATCGGGACGAGAATGCGCAGGTTGCCCCCCGACGCGGCGGCGAGCAGCGCACGCAGCTGGGTCGAAAACATCTCGGGCCGCGCGAAGCAGAGCCGCACGCCCCGAAGGCCGAGGACCGGGTTCGATTCGTCGGAGCCGATCAGATGACGGGCCCCCTTCTTCCCGCCGAGGTCGTACGTGCGGATCACGACGGGGCGCGGCGCGAGCCGCTGGATGACCTCGCGGTAGGCGGCCGCCTGCTCCTCCTCGGACGGGAACTCGGTTCCCTCCTTCGAGAGATACAGGAACTCCGACCTGAACAAGCCGACGCCGTCGGCGCCGTATTCGATGACGTCGTCGATCTCGCTCGCGAGCTCGATGTTCGCGCGCACGGTGACTTCGGCGCCGTCCCGCGTGCGGGTGATCCCGCCGTGGCTGCGCTCCTTGAGCGACCTCTCGTGGCGGGCTTCCTGATCGCGCCGATCCCGGAAAAAGCCAATGACGTCTTCGGACGGCTCGCGCCACACGATTCCGTCGCGGCCGTCCACGACGACCCGATCGCCCTCCCCGACTTCAGCGAGGAGCTGCGGGACCCCGACCACGGCGGGGATGCCGAACGAGCGCGCGAGGATTGCCGCATGGGACGTGCGCCCGCCGCGCTCGGTCACGAAGCCCACGACCCGGTCTCGCGGAATGCGCACGGCGTCGGACGGTGTGAGCTCGTCCGCCACGAGGACGATTGCCTCGCCCGCGAGGTCCTCCATCCGCAGGCGCGAGTTCTCTTCCCCGCCGAGGTGCTTCTTCAGCACGCGCGCGACGTCGTCGATGTCGTCGGCGCGATGGGCGAAGTTCTCATCCGGGAGGCTCCGGAAACGCGCCATGAGGTCGGCGGTCGTTTCCGATACGGCCCACTCGGCGTTCACTTTTTCATGCGCGATCCGCCGTTCAATCGGGCCGAGAAAGGTGCGGTCCTTCAGGAACAGGGCGTGCGCGTGGAAGATTCCCGCGTACTCGGAGCCGAGATGCTCCTTCACGTGGCGAGCCGTCGACTCGATCTCTCCGGCCGCGGCTTCGGAGGCTCGGCGGAACCGCTCGATCTCGGATTCGACTTCTTCGGGCTCAAGCGTTCGCTTCGGCGACGAGTCTTCCCGCGAAACCCACAGAACCGCCCGCCCGACGGCGACGCCGGGAGAAACGGGAATGCCGGTGAGGGAAAGGGGGCGCTTCACCCCGTTATCTTAACCGCGGCTCAGTCGGCCTCGTCGAACTTGCGATCCACGAGGTCGCGGACGGCGGCGAGTGCCTGCTCTTCGTCGCTCCCCTCGGCGCGCACGACGAGCGGCGTGCCCTTCCCCGCCGCCAGGAGCAGAAGGCCGAGGATGCTCTTGCCATCCACTTCGTCGCCGTCGCGGGCGAGGGTGATCTTCGCGTCGAACGTGGACGCCGTGTGTACGAGCTTCGCGGCGGCGCGCGCATGCAGGCCAAGGCGGTTCTTGAGCGTGAGGGTCTGCTCCTTCATCGCCGAGGCCCTCCCGGAGGGCCGTCGACGAGCTCGGCCGCGGCCACGATCGCCCGACGCCCGCGCTCGACGAGCGTGTGGGCGATGTCGCGGGGGCTCATGCCCTCGCGCGCGAGGGCGCGCGCTTTAACGACCATCGGAAGATTGATGCCCGAAACGATCTCGATCACTCCCGGCTCGAGGAACGCGAGCGCGAGGTTCGACGGAGTGCCTCCGAACATGTCGGTCAGGAGCACGACGCCCTTCCCGCGGTTCGCCTCCGAAATCGCCTTTTCGAGCCGCCGGCTCGCGGCCTCGGGAGACTCGTCCCACGCGAGCGACAGGGCACCGAGGTCGTCGGGCTCGTCGGGCTCGAGCATGTGGACGGTCTCGCGCAGGGCGTTCGCGAGAGGCCCATGAGACAGGAGGAGGAGACCCACGAAGGGACCGGTGGACGTCGTCATGTTCAGTCGAGCGCCTCGTCCCGGTGCGAGACGCGCACCGGATAGCCCATGGTCGCGAAATCGCGCGCCAGGCGTTCGGCGACGTACACGGACCGATGCCGGCCTCCCGTGCATCCGATGCCGATCGTGAGGTACGCGCGGTTCTCGCGCCGGTAGTTCGGAAGACAGAAAGCGAGGAAATCCTTCAGGCGGGTGTAGAAGGGCTCGGTCTGGTCCCCGGCCTCGATGAACCGCGCGACCTCCGGATCACGCCCCGTCCGGGCCCTGAGGCGCGCATCGAAGTGCGGGTTCGCGAGAAAACGCACGTCGAAGCAGAGGTCGAGCGCGGCAGGATACCCGTGCTTGAACCCGAAGGAGATGAGCGAGACCGCCAGGACGCCCGGGTCTCCCGGCTCCCGGAAGTGCTGCGCAACGGCGGCCCGCAGCTCGTGGACGGTCATCGCCGTCGTGTCGATCACGAGGTCGGCCTTCTCCTTCACCTCGGTCAGGAGGCGCCTCTCGAACGCGACGGCCTCGTCGAGAGAGCGCCCATCGGCGAGCGGATGAGGCCTCCGGGTCGCCGAGAACCTGTTCAGGAGCGCCCGGTCTTCGCAATCGAGGAAGACGACCGTGATCGGAAGTCGCTGGCAGAGCTTGTCGAGGAGACCCGGAAAGCGCTCGGCGAAGTCGGGATTGCGGACGTCGAGCACGACGGCGTTCTTCCGGCGTGGCATCCGGCCCGCGGCCACCTCGCCGGCGAACTCCTCGAGGAGGGAGAGAGGCAGGTTGTCGACCGTCGTGTAGCCGATGTCCTCGAGCGCGTGGGCGACGTAGGACTTTCCCGAGCCGGAGAGTCCCGTGACGACGACGAGGCGCGTCCCGTTCCCCGTCACCGCGCCCTCTCGCGGGCGTGCAGCTTGCGCCGGGCCCGCCGCGCGATCGTGAATCGATCGGAAGCGGACTTCCGGGCGATCTCGTCGTGCACCTTGGCCGCAAGCTCGCGCGCGGCGTTGAAGCCGCGCCGCTTCAGGAGCTGGTTGCGCGCGGCGATCTCGACGAGGAGGGCGACGTCGCGGCCGGTCGCGACCGGCATCCGCACGCGCGGCACGGCAACGCCGAGGATGTCTTCGAATTCCTCGTCGAGCCCGAGGCGGTCGACCTTCTGCTGCGCGTCCCAGTCGGTCAGCTGGATGACGAACTCGACCGTGTGACGTTCGAGGACGGCGGCGACACCGAAGAGCATCGGGACGTTCACGATCCCGAGGCCCCGCAGCTCCATGTGATGCCGAATGAGCCCGGACGAGGACCCGATGAGGACGTCGTTCGGAAAGCGCTGCACGACGACGAGGTCGTCCGCGACGAGCCGGTGCCCGCGCTGGACGAGGGAGAGCGCGCACTCGCTCTTCCCGACGCCCGAGTCGCCGAGCAGGAGAGTGCCGAGACCGCCGACCTCGAGGAGAACGCCGTGGAGAGTCGCGCGCGGCGCGAGCGATTCCTCGAGAAACGCGGTGAGCCCCTCGATGACGATGCTCGTCATGCGCGAGGTCTTGAAAAGCGGGATGCCGCGTCGCCGGCACAGATTCGTCAGGACCGAGCCCGGGTCGATTCCCTTCGTGACGACGACACAGGCCAGAGGCAGCCGTGTGAAGGCGTCGAGGCGCTCCTTGGCCACGCGCGAAGACAGCGTCTTCAGGAAGTCGAATTCGCTTTTTCCGAGGATCTGAACGCGATTCGGCTTCACGTAGTCCATGAAGCCCGCGATCGCGAGGCCGGGCTTCTGCACGCGCGGCCAGTCGACGGGACGATCGAGACCCTTGTGCCCGGCGACGAGCTCGAGGCCGAGCGAGGTGAGGCCGGGAGAGCGCAGATCGCCGGCGCGCACCAGGGGCTTGGTCTCGGCGGGATCTCTCATGGTGTCTCCTCGCCTACTCGGGGACGACGAGGCCGAGCGTCCCGTCCTTGCGCCGGTACAGGAAGCGCAGGGCGTGGTGGGAGGCCGGATCGCGGAAGACGAAGACCTCCCGCCGCGAGGCGGCGAACGCGGTGAGGGCGTCCTCCTCGAACATCGCGCGCGGCGACTGGGTTTCGCGCCGGGGTCCGGCGTGACGCGCCACCTCGGCCGGCGGCTCCGCCGGCCAGGTTTTGGGGTTACGGACCGGTGAGGCGGCGCGTTTCTTGACGCCGGTTGCCTTCGTCTTCGATTTGACCGCCTGCGTGGCGATCCGGTCCATGACTTCCTGCGCGGCGGTTGTCTGGTCGCCCGCGCGGGCCGCGGCGGTGAGCGTGCCGTGGCGTCCGGCCACCGAGACCTCGACTTCCAGGTCCTTCTTGCCCGCCGTCACGACGACGTGCGCCTCCGCGTCACCCGGAAGAGTGCGCCCGAGCTTCGCGAGCTTCGTCTCGACGATCTGGCGCAGGCGCGGGTGGAGCCGGACGTGCCGGGCGGTGAAAGTGGTCTTCATGGTTCCTCCTCGGGGACGGCGGGGTCCGTCCCGCCGATCTGCTGGGGTTCCGCCTCGTCCGGACCGGCCCCAGCGGCGGTCTCCCCGACGCGGCGGATCGAGCTGGCCGGAATGCGGAGCTCTTCGCGATACTTCGCGACCGTGCGCCGCGCGATGCGAATCCCGTCGCGAAGAAGCAATTCGGCGAGGCGGGCGTCCGAGAGAGGATGCGTGGGGTCTTCCGCCTCGACGAGACTCCGGATCTTGCCTTTCACGGCGAGCGAGGAGACGTCCTCCCCCACCGACGACGCGATCGCCGAATGGAAGAAGAACTTCATCGGGACGAGGCCTCGCGGAGTCGCGATCCACTTGTTCGAGACGACTCGCGAGACGGTGGATTCGTGCATGCCGATGTCCTCGGCAACGTCGCGGAGGACGAGCGGCTTCAGATGAGCCACCCCGTAGTCGAAGAAGTCGTGCTGCTTTCTCACGATCGACTCGGCGACGCGCACGATGGTGCGCTTTCTCTGGTCGAGGCTCTTGAGCAGCCACTGAGCCGCGCGCATTTTTTCCCTCAGGTAACTCTTGCCCTCCCCGTCGAGGGCGCCGTCCCGGGCGAGGAGCATCCGGCGATAGAGCGCCGACACGCGAAGGCGCGGCAGGCCGTCGTCGTTGAACAGGACGACGTATTCCTCTTCGACCTTCACGACGGCCACGTCGGGCTCCACGTAGATCGTCCGGGAGGAGTCATAGGCGCGCCCGGGTTTCGGGTCGAGCCTCCGGATCCAATCGTGAGCCTGCTGGATGTCTTCGAGCGGCACGTTCATCTGCCGCGCGAGCAGGGCGGCGGGCTTCGAGCCGAGCTCCGCGAAGCGATGGGTGACGAGCTCGACGAGAAGCGGGGTCGCGATGTTCGCGGCCCGCGCCTGGAGGAGGAGTATCTCGGCAAGGTCGCGCCCGCCGACTCCGCACGGGTCGAACGACTGAAGGAGCGCCAGCGCCTTCTCCGCCGTTTCCATCGAACACGGCATGGCCGCACAGACCTCGTCGAGCGTCAGCCGCAGGCAGCCGTCCGGGTCGACGTTTCCGATCAGGAACCCACAGGCCTCCCGGACGCCCGGAGGAGCATCCGAGACGCCGAGCTGCTCGGTGAGGTGCGGCTCGAGGCCGGGCGGCGCGTCGGCCCGGTTTTCCAGCGAAAACTCCTCGGCCTGCTCGCTCATGCGGGGAGCCGTCGCCGTGCCGTCCATGTAGTCGCCGAAGTAGGCCTCGAGGTCGATGTCGCCGAGGGCGTCTTGCAAGGTCTCGGACGGTGCAGCGTCGACGACCGGTTCGGGAGCGAGCGCCTCGGGTACGGCGGCGGCGGGCTCCGAGCCCCCGTCTGCGTCGTCGGAAAGGGTTTCGACGTTTTCGGTTCCGGTCCCCGGCGTCTCGGCGAGCTCGCGCTCGCGCGTCTCCGCGGCGCCGGAGTCCTCGTCGGGCGTTGCCGTGCTCTCGGGATCCTGTTCCTCGAGCACTGGATTCGAGACGAGCTCCTGGTTCACGACGTCCTGCAGCTCGAGGCGCGTCATCTGCAGCAGCTTGATGGCCTGCTGCAGCGTCGGCGTCATGACGAGCCGCTGGGAGAGTCTCAACGAGAGTTTCTGTTCGAGTCCCAATGTGTTGTCCGAGGCCCCGCTCAGGCAGAGGCCGCGCTGATTCTACCGCCGCGAGCCCCGGACTCAGTCGAGCCGGAATCGCTCGCCGAGATAGACGCGGCGCACCTCGGGATCGCCGGAGAGCTCGGAGGGTGATCCCGTCCGGAAAATGGCGCCCGCGTGGATGATGTAGCCGCGGTCCACGATCGCGAGCGTGTCGCGCACGTTGTGGTCCGTGATGAGGACGCCGATTCCGGCCGCCGCGAGATCCCGGATCACCTGCTGGAGGTCGAGCACGGTGATCGGGTCGATCCCGGCGAACGGCTCGTCGAGCAGGATGAACCGGGGCGACAGCGTCAGGGCGCGGGCGATCTCGAGCCGGCGCCGTTCGCCCCCCGAGAGCGTGTCCGCCACCGCGTGGGCGAGGTGCGAGAGCTTGAAACGATCGAGGAGGCCGTGTGCGGTCTCTTCGCGCATCGCCCGGCTCCCGGGAAGCGTCTCGAGAATCGCGAGGAGGTTCTCGATGGCGGTCATCTTCCGGAAGATGGACGCCTCCTGCGGCAGGTACCCGAGCCCGCGCTGGGCGCGCCGGTACATCGGGAGCGTCGTGATGTCCTGCCCGTCGAGAAGCACCAAGCCGGCGTCGGGCGCCACGAGGCCCACGACGATCGAGAACGTCGTCGTTTTTCCCGCTCCGTTCGGGCCCAGGAGTCCCACGACCTCTCCCGCGGAGACGAGGACCGACACCCCGGCGACCACCGTGCGGCCGCGGTAGGCCTTCACGAGGTCGCGGGCCTCGAGAACCGGTGAGGCCGCGCTCACAAGCCTTCCGGCTTGAGGATCGTCTCGGTGGGCACGGATCCGCCCGTCTCCACGTCCACCTGAGAGCTCTTCTGCCGGAACGTCAGGATCGCGCCGGTCGAGCGGTTCCCCTTCCCGTCGAGAGCCGTCGCGGGCGCGCCCTCCAGCGTGACCGCCTCGGTCTGCGGGCGCCAGATCGCCTTCGTGCCCTCGCCCCGGCGGTGCTGCACGCGATCTTCGACCACGACGGCGCCGCGCGCCTCCGTGTATTCGATGGTGCGGTCCGGGGCGAGGCGGATGTCCGTCACGTCGGAGCTCATCGTGAAGATCCCGGACGTCATAGTCGCATGACCCTCGAGGCGGACGAAGCGCTCCTCCTCCCGATGGATGAGGACGTCTCCCGCGGCGTTGACGGTCTCGCTCGGGCGACCGCCCGGCGGCGGCCGCGTCCCCTTCACGGGCGCCGTCTCGCGCCGGAAAAACGCCTGCACCTTCTGCTCGGCCCGCATGGTTTTCGCGGCGTCGTCGAGCTCGAGCGTGCCGCATCGGAGGACGTTCTCGTTCTGCCAGGCGCGCACCGAGCCCGTGAGAACGAGCCTCGACGTTCGGGACAGGAGCTTCAACGTGTCGGACTCGGAGAAGAATGGGCTCTTCCCGTCGCCACCAAGGAAGCCGCCCCGGCCCGGCCCGGCTCCGGGCGCGTACGAGGCCTTCACCGTGCCCGCGGCGTCCAGACGCTCCTCCCGTGCGTTCCACGAGAGCGAGCGGGCCGTGATCGCGCCGCGCTCGTCGTGGTAGCGCGCGGGGACGTCGGGCTCGCCCGAGAAGACAGCCGTGTCGTCCCGCCCGCGCAGCGTGCCGTGCGGGGCCTTCAGGGTGGCCCTCTTTCCGTCGGTCAGTTCGACTCCCTTTTCGAAGGTTGCCGTCTCGATCGAGCGCCCGTCCGGCAGGAAGAGAACCCGGGCGAAGCCGGCGGTGAGTGTGCGCAGCCCCGAGCCGGCGGATCCGCCGGCTCGGCCGGACTCGGCGGCGTCGAGCCGTTCGGGCACGGTGAGCTCGCGGAAGCGCCCGTTTTCGAACCGCCCCGAGAAGTGCGGCGCAAGCGCGCGGCGCGCTCCCGATGTGCCTGATGTACCTGATGTACCTGATGTCCCGGCGGGGCCGAGGTCGAGCCTAGCGAGGCCACGGGCGCCCCCATCGGCTTCGAGACCGGCCGGTTGCCCGGACGCGTCGAGGCGCATCTCGAGGGCGTCGCCCTGCGCCGTGAGCGCGGCGGGCAGCTGGTCTCCGTCCGGCAGCACGAGCAGGAAGGCGTCCGTGGTCGAGAGGAGGCGGCTTCCCTCGGGCTCGGCGAGCCTCGAGACGCTTTCGCTCCGCAGGATGAAACGATCCGTCTTCAGGACGGCGCCGCCCGTCGCGTCGAGCCTTCCGTCGCGGGAAACGACGACGTGCGGCGCGGCCAGGTCGACGGCGCGCCCGCCCTCGGCGCGCCCGCTGAGGTGCGCGTCGCCGTCGAGCACGAGATTTCCGTCCCTGACACCGAGCTTCCCGGAGGCGGCGTGGGCTACGAGCGCGCCCCGGAGCCCCACGACCGGACCCTCCGACGCGAGCATGCGGAGCGCCGGATCGTAGCGGAACGAGGCGGCCGAGAGACTCGTCTCCTCGCCCTCGATCCTCACGCCGTCGAAAATGCGGAAGGCTCGCGAGCCCTCGATCATCTCCGCGCGCGGCGCGCGCACCGAGATCACGCGTTCGCCCGCGCCCTCCCGCGACTCGAACACGACGTCCTTGAGGCGGAAGAGCTTCTCCCCTTTTTCCTCGAACTTGACGGCCTCCGTGGCGCGCACGCGATACCGGCCCTCGGAGGCCCGCGTTTCGTCGTACTGAAAGTCCCGGAAACGCATCGTGTCGCGCTTCCCTCCGGACTCCTTCAGCAGCGTCTCGGCAACCGGATCGCGGGCGCCCTCCGTTCGCGCTCCGGGCTTGCGGTAGGAGAGGATGACGAGGAGCGTGAAGCCGGCGACGAGGGCGAGGACCGCCGCGCGGGCGATCCGCCGGAAGCGCGTCATGGCGCCGCCGGTGCGAGGTCGACGACGGTGAGCGAGGGGCGGCCCGTGTAGGAGTCGATCGCGAGGTTCGCGGCCACGTCCACGCGTCCGGCGCGTGCGGCCGGCGGGATGTCGGCAAGCGTCCAGCCCACGGCTTCGAGGCGCCGCCCGTTGGACGCGAGCGCGACGCGAAGACCTCGTTCGCCGACGGTGCGGCCGCGGCCGTCCCACTCGAGGCCGCGGAACCCGAGAAGCGGTTTCGGATTCTCCTGGCCATGCGGCTCGAAGCGCTCGAGGGCGCGCGCGAGCGCTTCGTCCGCCTCGGCGGCCTCGACTTCGGTGTCGACAAACAGCTCCTCGGCCCACTCCTCTTCGTCGCGCGCTTCCGCAAAGGCGGCGCGCAGGTCGTCGCGAAAGGCCTCGAAGGACGCGGCCGGCAGGGTGAGGCCGAGCGCGGCGGCATGACCTCCGAGCTCGGACGTATAGCGCCGCGCCACGGGCGCGAGGCGCTCGAAGAGCGGCGTCTTCCCGTAGCTTCGGCCGCTGCCCGACACCACGTCTCCTTCGCGGGCGAGGAGCAGCACGGGCCGGGCCAGCTCCTTCGCGACACGGGACGCGGCGATTCCCAGGACGCCGCGGTGCCAGCCGTCCGCGGCGTCCCCCGCTTCGACCACGATGGCGTCGCGCGCGGCATCGAACCCGCCGGCGAGCCGGGCGAGCACGACGTCGATGACGCGCTCCTGGACGACGCGGCGCTCGTCGTTCGCGGCCTCGATCTCGCCGGCGAGGACCTCCGCCCGCGCGGCGTCGGTCGTGGTCAGCAGCTCGAAGGCGCGCGCCGCGAGGTCGAGGCGCCCCATGGCGTTCAAGCGCGGCGCGATGCGGAACGCGACCTCGCGCGTGGAGGGCGCGCGCCCGACGGGAACGCCGGCACGCTTGAGGAGAGCCGCGAGGCCGGGAGCACGCGGGTCCGCGAGTCCCGCGAGCCCCCAGGACACGAGGACGCGGTTCTCTCCCGTGAGGGGGACCATGTCGGCCACGGTCGAGAGCGCCGCGATCTTCGCGAGGGACGCGAGCCAGCGACGGCGGCCCGCGGCGTCCACGCCCACGCGCTCACCGGAGTGGATGAAGAGAGCCTCGGCCAGCTTCCACGCGATGCCGGCGCCGCACAGCTCCTTGAAGGGATACCGGCAGCCCGGGAGTTTCGGATCCACGAGCACCGCGCCGTTCGGCAGCGCGGCCGGAGGCAGGTGATGGTCCGTGACGATGACGTAGACGCCGCGGCTCGTGGCCTCGGCCACGGTCTCGACCGCGGTGATGCCGCAGTCGACGGTGACGATGCCCTCCGGCTCGTGCTCTTCGAGCGCGCGCCGGAGAGTCGCCGCCCGGAGGCCGTAGCCGTCCTGGAGCCGGTGCGGAATGAAAGGCCGCGCGTCGGCGCCCAGCTTCCGGAGGACCGTCGTGAGAATCGCGAGCGCGCCGACGCCGTCGCAGTCATAGTCTCCGAAGACAACGATGCGCCCGCCGCGCCGGGCGGTGGCCGCGAGAAGCTCCACCGCGGCGGGCAGGCCCGCCATGGCGAAGGGATCGTGCAGGGCGTCCGGAGCGGGCGCGAGATGCGTGCGCGCGGCGTCGACGTCTTCGAAGCCCCGCGCCGCGAGGATGCGGGCCGCGGGCGCGGGCAGGCCGAGCTCCCGGGTGAGGCGGTCCGCCGCGTCCGGGCGCTGGGGCCGAAGGTGGCGCCGCACGAGGCGCGGCGCGCGCGCCCGGGCGTTCACGCGTTCTCCCAGGCCCCCATCACGCGGAACTTCGCGTAGCGCGCCTCGAGGAGCGTCTCGACGGGCAGAAGCGCGAGGCGCTCCAGCCGTTCGTCGATCGCCCGGCCGACGGTATCGATGGTCGCGACGGGGTCCGCGTGCGCCCCGCCCGGAGGCTCGGGCAGCACCTCGTCGATGACGCCCAGCGCCTTGCAGTCCGCCGCCGTCAGTCGCATCGCTTCGGCGGCCTCCTTGGCGCGGGCCTGGTCCTTCCAGAGAATCGCGGCGCAGCCCTCGGGCGAGATCACGGAGTAGACCGAGTGCTCGAGCATGAGGACGACGTCGCCGATTCCAATCCCGAGCGCTCCGCCGGAGCCGCCCTCCCCGATGACGGTGGTCACGATCGGCGTGCGAAGCGCCGACATCTCGAGGAGATTCCGGGCAATGGCCTCCGCGACACCCCGCTCCTCGCTCTCGAGGCCCGGGAACGCCCCCGGTGTGTCGATGAACGAGAGAACGGGCTTGCCGAACTTCTCGGCGAGCTTCATGACCCGGAGCGCCTTGCGATAGCCCTCGGGGCGCGGCATCCCGAAATTGCGCCGGATTTTCTCCCGCGTGTCACGGCCCTTCTGGTGTCCGATCACCGCCACCGCGCGCGCCCCGAGAAACCCGAAGCCCGCGACGATCGCCGGGTCGTCCGCGAAGGCGCGATCGCCGTGCCATTCCACGAAATCGCGGATCAGGACCCGCACATAGTCGAGCGTGAACGGGCGGTTCGGGTGCCGCGCCACGAGGGTCTTCTGCCAGGGCGTCAGGTTCTCGTAGACCTCGCGAGAGAGCTTCTTGAGCTTCCCCTGGAGCCTCTCGACCTCGCGATCGCGCGCGGGGCTCTCCGCGAAGCTCTTCAGCTCCCCGAGCCGTCGCCGTACACGCTGGATCGGCTCGTCGAACTGAGCCTCGTTCGCCATGTGGAGACTGTAGCAGAGGGGGCTAGGCGGAGTTGCCTACAGGAGGTTCTGCGGGTCGACGTCGAGGCGCGGCGGCTCAGGCAACGCCGCGAGAAGACGCCCCGCCTCGGCGATGGCCTCGCGGCGTTCGGCCTTGATGAGGAGGTGGTAGCGCCAGAGGCCCTTCAGGCGTTCGAGCGGCGCCGGGGCGGGCCCCAGGATGCGGATCTCGCGTGCGACGTCCGCCGACGCGAGGGCCGTGAACGCCGCGCCGGCCGCGCGATGGGCCTTCGGCAACTCGATGTCCACGAAGAGCGCGAGGAGGAGATGCGTGTAGGGCGGATAGCGGAACGCCTTTCGAAAGCGCAGCTCGGCCCCGGCGAACGCGGGATGGTCCTGCTTCACCGCGGCGCGAATCGCCTCGTGATCGGGCCGGGACGTCTGGACGGCGACGAGCCCCGGCCTCTCCCCGCGGCCGACGCGCCCCGCGGCCTGCGTCACGAGCTGAAAGGTCCGCTCGGCCGAGCGGAAGTCCGGGAACGAAAGGAGCGCGTCGGCGTCCAGGACGGCGAGAGCCGTCGCATTCGGAAAGTCGTGCCCTTTCGCGACCATCTGCGTCCCGAGGAGCGCCTGCGCGCGCCCCGCCTCGAAATCCTGAAGCACTCCCGCGGCGCCGCCGCGCCGCGCCGCCGCGTCGCGGTCGAGAACGGCATAGGAGATCCCCGGGAAGCGCTCTTCGAATCTGTCGGCGAGGCGTTCCGTGCCGAAGCCGATCGGCTGGAGCGCGTCCGCGCCGCACTTCGGACAGGCCGCCGGGCGGCGGATGTCGTCGCCGCAGTAGTGGCACAGGAGGCGTTCGTGCCGGCGGTGGTACGTGCGGGCGACCGAGCAGTTCGCGCAGCGAAAGTCCTCGCCGCACGCGCGGCAGAGCAGGCTGGGCGAGAACCCCCGCCGGTTGAGGAGGAGGATGGCCTGCTCTCCCCTTTCGAAGCACGCCGTGAGGATTTCCGCGGTGCGGGCGGCCAGCAGGATGCGTCCGTGATCGCCTTCGCGGGCCTTTTCCTCCCGAAGATCGACGACCTCGACCTTCGCCCGCGGGCGGGCTCCGGGACGGTCGGGCAACGCGAGGCGCGGCAGACGGCCCTCGCGCGCGGCGCGCTCCTGCTCCATCGAGGGCGTGGCCGAGCCCAGGACGAGCGTGGCGCCCTCCTCGTGGGCGCGCACGCGCGCCACGGCTCGGGCGTCGTAGCGCGGCGACTCCCCCTGCTTGTAGGCCGCGTCGTGCGCCTCGTCGACGACGATGAGGCCGAGCTCCGGCAGCGGCGCGAAGACGGCCGAGCGCGGGCCCACGACGGCGTCGACGTCTCCCCGGCGCGCGCGCTCCCACTCCGCGGCGCGCTCGCCGTCCGAGAGGCCGCTGTGGAGGAGCGAGATCCGGTCGCCGAAGCGCGCCACGAACCGTCTCACGAGGGCCGGAGCGAGCGCGATCTCCGGCACGAGGAGGATCCCGCGTCGGCCCGCATCCCGCGCGGCCTCGAGCGCCGCGAGGTAGACCTCGGTCTTGCCGCTGCCCGTCACGCCGTCGAGAAGGAATTCTCGCGGCGTGCGCGCGCGGACGCTCTCGGAGATCGTCTCGATCGCCGCCCGCTGCGCTTCGGTGGGGACGGGCCTGCGGTCCTGACCGGTGCCTCCGACGTGCCGGCCGATGTCCGTGCGGCGTTCGGTCTCGATGGCCGAGACGAGGCCCGCCTTCGCAAGGGCGGAAACCACGGCAATCGTGCCGCCCGCTTCACGCACTTCCGCGATCGAGGCGGGCCGGCCGAGGGCGAGGAGCCAGGCGTGAAGGGCGCGGCGCTTCGGCGCGCGCGAGAAGGCGGTGTGATCGGCCGGGGCCGGGCGCGCGACCCAGGCCCGGTCGGACGGAGCCTTGGCCGCGCGGAGGCTCTCGGAACGGATCCGCGCGAGGCCCCCCACGACGAGCTGCTTGAGCGCCGACGGGAGGCCCTTCCGCCCGACGCGTTTCACGAGATCGGGCAGGCGGGCCTCTCCACTCTCTAGAAGCACGGCGAGAATCTCGCCGGCAAGGCCTTCGGTCCCCGCGCCGACGGTGCCAGACGTCGGCACGTAGACGGCTTCGCCCGCCGCGAGCAGCCGGGCGGGGACCGCCGCACGGAGGAGCTCGCCCGGTGGGACGAGGTAGTAGGCGGCCGCGCGGACGAGGACCTCGACGAGACGCTCCGAGAGAAATGGCGCGTCGTCGAGCGCCGCCACCACGTCACGTTCCACCGTGCCTTCGGGGGTGGGCGGCGGGTCGAGCGACGCGACGAGGCCGGTTGCGAGGGCGCTTCCGAATGGTGCGGCGACGCGCGCGCCGAGGATCAGAGGCCCGACGTCCTCCGGCACCCGGTAACTCGGCAGTCCGGGAAAGCGGTTGGGAAGGAGAAGCGCGACGCGCGTCAGACGCGCGTCCTCGGCTTCTGATCAGGGGTCTCGTCGGGCGCGTCGTCGTCCGCGGGGTCGTTCCGCCGCGATGCCTCGTCGGCATCGACGAAACGCCTTTCCGCGGGCTCCCAGCGCCAGCGGCGCGTCGGATCCAGCCCGAGGTCAGGCGTGATGATGATGAGCGAGCGCTCGATCGTGAGGTCGCCCGAGTCGAGCGAGATTGCGCGCTCGACCCAGATCGGCGGCTGGAACGTGCCGTCCCCCGCGCCGAAGAACATCGCCACATGGAACCATGGGCCGCCGGATCCCTTTTCCACGAAGGCCTGCGCGAAGTCCAGACGGCCGTCGCCGTCGAGATCCCCGCGGACGAAGAACGGGTGATAGCCCCCGTAGACCTCCTCGAGGTCCCGGTGTTCGTCCGATTCCTTCGCGTCGGCGTCCTCCGCCGCCCTCACGAGGAGCCCGTCTTTCTTGAAGGAATCGATAGCCTGCTCGACGGCGAGCCGTTCGGCCTTCGTCCGGCCCGATGCGTCGAGACCGCGCGCCTCGGCATTCGGCGCCCTCGCCAAGGGCTTCGCCGGCTTCGGGGCCGGCCTCGCCAGGAAGAGGGCGGCGCCGGCGGTCGCGCCGGCGGCGGCGAGGGCGAAGATGACGTAGCGAATGCGAACGCTCACGGCTGCTTCCCCTTCCGCGCCGGAGCGTCGATCCCGAGCCTCGCGAGCACCGCGAGCAGATCCTCCCACGCCTCCTTCTTAAGGGCCGGTTGGCGGAGGAGGTATGACGGATGAAGAGTGGGCATCACGGGAATGTCGCGGTAGATCCCCCATTTGCCGCGGAGGCGCGTGATGCCCTCGTCGGTTTCCAGCAGAAATTGCGCGGCGAACTTGCCGAGGGCGACGATCACCTCGGGCTTCACGAGGTCGATCTGCCTCTCGAGGTAGCCGCGGCAGGCGGCGATCTCGTCGGGCTCCGGATTCCGATTCTCGGGCGGACGGCACTTCAGGACGTTCGCGATGTAGACGGACGAGCGAGGCAGCCCCATGCCGTCCTCGATCATCCGCGTGAGAAGCTGGCCCGCGCGCCCCACGAACGGCACGCCCTGCGCGTCCTCGTCGGCTCCCGGGGCCTCGCCGATGAACATGATCCGCGCGCCGGGTGAGCCGTCGGCGAACACGGTCTGCTTGCGGGTCTTAGAGAGACGGCATTTGATGCAGCCGGAGACTTCGTGAGCGAGAGGTTGGAGCAGGGCGACGTCTTGTTTCGCAGTCTTTCTATTCACAGAAAAATCCCGGTGCTCTTCGGACCTCTCATCGAGGTATAGCTCCGCCACTCCGAGGTCGCGATAGTAGGCGAGGGTTTCCCCGAGCGCGTCAGTGCCGGGGGGCCGCGCGGGGGTCACCCGAAGATCACTCGGTCGGGAGCAGGTCGACGGCCGGGATCTCTTCGACGGCCGGTTCGGCGGACGCGAGCTGCCAGCGCACGAGGTCGGCGGTCACCTCTTCGAGAGCGACACGGGTGACCTTCGCATGTTTGCTGTCGATCTTTGGGCGCGCGCCCTGGACGAGCTGCTCGGCCCGCCGGGAAACGATGTGAACGAGGCGGAACTTCGACTCGACGTTTGGCGGAAGCTGCGACATGAAGAGATTGTCCTCCGTGAAATTCAGGGTGCGAAAGTCCTGAGAATCGATTCGAGGCGTTCGCGCCGGCGGCCTTTGCCCGCCCGCCGCGCCACGAGGATCGAGCGAAGCTCGTCCACCGCGGCCTCCAGATCCTCATTGATTATCGCATAGTCGAATTCGCCCCATTCCTCCATCTCCTTCCGGGCCGCGGCGAGCCGGCGGAGAACCACGTCCGGAGCGTCGGACCCCCGGGCCTTGAGCCGTTCTTCGAGGACCTCGCGCGAGGGCGGGAAGACGATCACCTTGACGGCCTCCGGCACGTGGGAACGCACCTGGCGGGCTCCCTGGACGTCGATGTCGAGGAGAACGTCGATTCCGCTCTCGAGGCGCGGCTCGACCTCTTCGCGGGAGGTGCCGTAGAGATTGCCGTGCACGACCGCCCACTCCAGAAACCCGCCGCGGGCCTCGATCGCGCGGAACGCGGCCTCGTCGACGAAGTGATACTCGACTCCGGTGCGCTCCCCGACCCGCGGAGGCCGCGTCGTGTGGGAAACCGAGAAGTGCAGGGAGCCTCCGATCCGCGGGTCGCGGAGAACACGGTGAATCAGGGTCGTCTTTCCCGCCCCCGAGGGCGAGGAGACGATGAAGAGGTCGCCACGGCTCATCGCGGTCCTCTCATTCGACGTTCTGGACCTGTTCCTTGAAGGCCTCGAGATCGGACTTGAGGTCAAGGACGAGCCGTGTGGCGCCCGTTTCCCGGACCTTGGATCCCGAGGTATTCACCTCGCGGTGGATCTCCTGCACGAGATGGTCGAGGCGCCGGCCGATGGGCCCTCCCGCGGCGAGAAGGCGCCGCAGCTCGACGAGGTGGGTCTTGAGACGATCGATTTCTTCCGTGATGTCGGCGCGGTCGGCGAGCAGCGCGACCTCCTGGACGAGCCGGGACTCGTCGAGCGCCACGCCCGCGGCCAGCTTCGCGATGCGCTCGCGAAGCGTGCCTTGAATGCGTTCCGAGATGCCGACTCGTTCCGCGTCGAGGCGGGTCACTCCTGTTTCGATCCTCTTGAGGATTTCTTCGAAGGTAAGAGAGAGAGCGGCGCCTTCCCGCGCCCTGGTCTCGTCAAACTCGCGCAGCGCTTTTTCGACGAGAGAGACGAGGGATGCTTCGAAGGAGGAATCCGCGTCGGCCGCGGCCTCGTCCGCGCGGACGACGCCGGGCAAAGAGAGGAGGTCGCGCGCGGACAGATCCGCCGGCAATCCCCTTTTCGAAGAATCTTCTCTCCACGCCGCTGCATATCGTGCCGCCGCGTCCATGTCGATCTTCACCGCGGCGCCCACGGGCCGCGTCGTGCGGATCAGGACATCGATGTGGCCCCGGGCCGCGACCGCCGAGACGGCCTTGCGGATCGCCGGCTCCGCGAAGGCGTACTCGTCGCGCAGCTTGAGGGAGAGGTCGAGAAAGCGATGGTTCACGCCGCGGACGACGACCGAGACCTCGGTTCCGTCGGGAAGTGTCGCCGCCGCGCGGCCGAATCCGGTCATGGATTTCATGGTGCGTTGCTCCCCGCCTCCGGCGCGCCGCGCGGCGCGTCGAAAACCTGGAGGTCGTGAAGGCGACGATACATCCCCCCGGCCGCGAGCAGTTCCGCGTGCCGTCCGCGCTCCACGATCCGGCCGGCGTCGAGGACGACGAGCTGGTCGGCGCGGCGAACGGTGGAGAGCCGGTGCGCGATGACGAGAACGGTGCGTCCCGCCATGAGGCGTTCGAGGGCTTCCTGCACGGCCCGCTCGCTCTCGGCGTCGAGCGCCGACGTCGCCTCGTCGAGGACGAGGATCGGGGCGTTTTTCAGGAGCGCGCGCGCGATCGCGAGCCGCTGGCGCTGGCCGCCCGAAAGGCGGGCGCCGGCCTCGCCCACCCGCGTGTCGATTCCGGCGGGGAGCGCGTCCACGAAGGCGAGCGCGTTCGCCGCCGCGAGGGCCGCGCGCACGTCGCCGTCCGAGGCGTCGGGACGACCGTAGGCCACGTTGCGCCTGATGCTCTCGTCGAAGAGGACCGTCTCCTGCGTCACGAGGCCGATCTGGGCCCGCAGCGAAGCGAGCGTCGTCCCTCTCACGTCGGTCCCGTCCACGAGCACGCGGCCGGCCGTGGGATCCATGAAGCGCGGCAGGAGGCTCACGAGCGTGGACTTGCCGCCGCCGGACGGCCCGACCAGCGCCGTCACCGAGCCGCGCGGGAGGACGAGGTCGACGTCCGTGAGCACGCGGAGCTCACCGCCATAGGAGAACGACACATTCTCGAAACGAATCTCCCGTCCGAAGGGGCCTAGCGGCCGCGCCGAAGGAGCGTCGGCGACGTCGTTCGGGGCGTCGAGCACCTCGAAGAGGCGGCGCGCCGAGGCGAGCGCCTGCTGGAGTGCCAGGTTCGTCCGGGTCGCCCGCTTGAAGGGCTGATACATCATCGCGAGTCCGACGCCGTAGGAGATGAACGTACCGAGCGTCATCTTCCCCGCCGCGATGCGCGTCGTCGCGTACGCGAGGAGAAGGAGGAACGCGAGGACGGAGGCCGTTTCGACGAGAGGCGACGAGAACGCCATGACGCGCGCGCCCTTGCGCGCGAGACGGAAGGTCCGGTCATTCACCTCCGAGAAACGCTCGCTCTCCCACTTTTCGGCCTCGTAGGCCTGGACGACGCGGGCCCCGCGAATCGTCTCCGACAGGACCCCCGTGAGGTCGCCCATGCGTTCCCGCGCCGCGCGCGAGAGGACGCGCAGGCGCTTCGCGATGAGGATGACCGGGACGACGATCGCGGGGGTGATGAGGAGGGCGACGAGCGTGAGCTGCGGCGAGAGCGAGACGACGACGACCGAGAGAACCGCGAGGGTCGCGAGGGACTGAACGAGGTCCGCGAGGTCGGTTCCGAAGAGGCTCTGGATACGGTCGACGTCGCCCGTGACGCGCGCGATGAGGTCTCCGGAAGGGTTCCGGGCGAGGAAGGCTCCCGATTGGCCTAGGATTTTCTCGTAGAGGGTCTTCCGGAGGTCGCGGACGAACGCGAGCCCGACGGCGTTGAACCGGTACTCGGCGACGAACGCGCAGAGGTTCTTGAGCACGAAGGCGGCGAAAAGGAGGAGCGGCAGGACGAAGACACGCGTCTCCGGCGTGACGCCGAGAATGCTCTCGAAAGACGCGAGGCCGGCGTCGAGGGCTTTGGCGATCGCGGTGCGCCGCACGAGGGACTTTTCGCCCACGACGGATCCGAGGCCGGGCGCCTCGCCGGCGTGGGCCATCACGGCGGTGCGCGCCTCCGGCGCGAGCACCTGATCGAACAGCGGGCCGAAGAGGTACGTGACGACGCCCGTGAAGAGGGCGACGCCGATCATCGCGAGGATCGCCGCGACCGCGGCGGCGCGGTGCGGGCGGAAGAGCACGAGGAGCCGCCGGAAGTCCTTCATGCGTGACTCCCCGGCCCGGCCGGCCGGAGAGCGGCGAGAACCGCTTCGGCCGTCCGGCCCGGCGCCCCGGGAGCGCCCAGCTCCGGGAGGCCGCGCGCCAGTCTCGCGCGTGTCCGAGCAGCCAGGCCGGGATCCTCGAGGAACGCGGCCGCGGCGGCGGCGATGTGCTCCGGGGTGGCGTCGCCCTGCAGCAGCTCCGGCACCGCGGAGGTCCCCGATCCGTCGTCGCCCACGAGATTCGCCATCGCCACGAAGGGAACCTTCACGATCCGACGCGCGAGCCAGAACGTCAGGGGATGCACGCGGTAGACGACGACCATGGGGACGCCTGCGAGAAGTCCTTCCACGGTCGCGGTCCCGGACGCCATGAGAACGACGTCCGCGGCCGCGAGAAGCGCGAGGTGCGGGCCCGTCGCGATGCGCCACGAAGCCAGGTCCGGTCCGGCCACTTCGCTGAGGAGGTCTGTCGGAATAGAGTCGGCCTGCACGACGACGACCTCGAGGTCGGGGTGACGCTTCCCGAGGAGACTCACCGCGTCGCGCAGGACGGGCAGGTTGCGGCGGATTTCCCCCGTGCGCGAACCCGGCATCAGGACGATGCGCCGCGCGCCCGAGGCCGGCGGCGCCGCCGGGATGGCGAGCTCCAGGGCCGCCTTGTCCACGAGCGGGTGACCCACCCAGGTCACCCGCTCTCCGAGGCCACGGGCGTCCCACCAGCGTTTTTCGAAGCGGAACAAGACGAGGACCGCACGGCCGAGGCGAGCGATCGTCCGCGCGCGGGAGCTCCGCCACGCCCACACCTGGGGCGAGACGTAGAAGACGACCGGAATCCCCGCCTTCGTCAGCCGACGGGCGAGCGGGAGGTTGAAGTCGGGGGAATCGATGAGAACCGCGGCGTCGGCCTTCTCAGCGGCGGCTTCCTTGACGAGCATCCGGATGAGCTTTCGCGCGAAGCGCAGCTTCGAAAGCGCCTCGACGAGGCCGACGACGGCGAGGTCCTTCTGGTGCGCGACGAGGCGCATGCCCTGTCCCCGGCAGCCGTCGCCCCCGACTCCGAATGCGGCGAGAGAGGGCACCCGCTCCTTGAGAGCCGCGAGGAGCGCGCTCGCGTGCTGGTCGCCGGAGACCTCCCCGGCCACGACGAGGAGCTTCAACGCGACACCGCCTGAAACAGGAATCCGAGGGCGACCGCGCACCCCACCAGCCCGAGAAGGGCCTTCAGAAAGAAGCGGCGCGCGTCTTTCGGATCGTCCTTCCAGAGCAGCGCGGCGAACGCGGCCATGAAGGCCGCGAGGAGAACGAGGAGCGGGAAATGATCGGAGACGAGGCTCACGCGCGCCTCCCGGAGGCGCGCTCGAACACGTCGAGGACGAGCAGGAGCTGCATGATCGCGGCGACGAGGAGGTACGTGCGCCCATATTCATACGTGGCCGCGGTCGGATTCCGGGGCTCGAGGGAAAGCCCCACGAGGGCGGTCGCGAGGACGACGGCGAACAGGGCGCCGCCGCGGGCCTTCAGGCCGAGCAGGACGTGACCGAGTCCGGGAAGGACGGCCGAGCCGAGCACCAGGAGGACGATCTTTCCGCCCGAGCGCTTCACGGACGGCGGGCGAACGCGGCGGCGAGCTTCGTCCGCGTCGCCCCGAGCTCCTCGGGAATCGTTCGCGTGGCGCCGAGGACCGTCAGGAAATTCGTGTCGCCGTCCCAGCGAGGGACGACGTGCAGATGCGCGTGGTCCGCGACGCCCGCGCCCGCGCTGCGGCCGATGTTGAGACCCTCGTTGAAGCCGTCGGGCCGGTACGCCGCGGCCAGGATCTCCTCGGCGGCCGCGGCGAGGTCGAGGAGCTCGTGCCGCTCGTTCGGGGTCATCGCGGACAGCGAGGCGCGGTGCGCGAACGGAGCGAGCATCAGGTGTCCGTTCGTGTACGGGTACCGGTTCAGAGCGGCGAACACCGCCTGACCCCGGTGCACGATGAGGCCCTCCTCGTCCGTGCGGCCTGGAAGAACGCAGAGCAGGCACCCCTTCACGGGCTCCCCGCCACCCGCAAGGTACGCCGCGCGCCACGGCGTGAAAAGCGCCTCCATCAGCCCGGGCCGGGTCCCGGAGTCCGTGTTCCCGGAACGCCGGGCGCGGCGGAGGAAGCGGAAGCTTCGGGAGTCACCTGGTTGATGAGCTCCTTCAGCTTCTTGCCCGGCTTGAAGTACGGCACCCGCTTCGGCGGCACCATGACCTTCACGCCGCTGCGCTTGGGGTTTCGCGCGATTCGCGCGCCCCTTTGCCGCAACCGGAAGCTGCCGAATCCCCGGAGCTCGATCTTCTCGCCCGACCGGAGCGAGGCGATGATCCCGTCGAACACCGAGTCGACGATGATCTCCGCCTGCTTTTTCGTCAGGTCGGTGGCGTGGGCGACCTGTTCAACGAGGTCCGCCTTCGTCGTCGTGCCTTCCGCGCGGCCTACCACAGAAAGAAGACGTTCCATCCGCCCCCCACCGGTGCGCCCGAAAGCAGGCGCCCCGTCCACGTCGATTCCGAAGGTCCCGTCAGGAGTTCGATGAGTCCCGGTCTCGTGGGCCGCGGATGCCAGACTTCCGCGGGCACGGCGAGGTGCGCGAGGCGCGCGGCGAGATCGACCGCGTCGCGGTAGTCGCCGATCTCGTCGACGAGTCCCAGCGCAAGCGCTTCCTCCCCCGTCACGACGCGCCCGTCCGACATGTGGGCGAGCGCCTCGGGCTTCAGCCGGCCCTTGCGGCCCTCTGCCACGGCCCCCTGGAACTGCAGGCGCAACCTCTGGATGAGGTCCTCGAAATATTTCCTCTCCTCGTCCGTGAGAGGCCGGGACGGGTTGCCCGCGTCCTTCAGCGCGCCGCTCTTGAGCGTGACCGCGCGGACCTTCGCCCATTCGAGGAGGTCCCCGTAGTTCATCCACTGCATGATGACGCCGATGGATCCGGTGATCGTGCCAGGGTTCGCGACGATGCGGTCGGCCGCCACGGCGGCGTAGTAACCGCCGGACGCGGCGACCGATTCCATCGAGACGACGACGGGTTTGCCCGTCTCCTTCCGAAAACGGCGGATCTCGCTGAAGAGCTCCTGTGACGCGGCCACGCCGCCGCCGGGCGAGTTGATGCGAACGACCACGGCCTTCACGCCGGGCGCTGTCTTGAACTTGGCGAGCATCTCGCGGAAGCGATCCGCGGACAGGATGATTCCTTCGATGTCGACGACGCCCACGCGCCCGCCGAAGGCGAAGGACGGCGCGCCGCCTCGCGGCGCGAACACGAGAGCGACGGCGCAGACGAGCAGGAGCAGGAACGCGAAGGCGCCGGCCGCAACGATCCAGGCGACGGTGGAGCGCTTCACGCGGTCATTCCCCGGACGCCGGTCACTGATCCGCTCCGGCTACTCGTGCGGATCGGTCCCGGCGGGAACGGCCTTCTCGACCGCTTCTGCCGTCCTGGTTTCCGCCGTCTCGTCCGACGCTTGGGACGCGTCCCTCACGGGCTGCTCCACGTCGCGGGACGAAAGCCCGATGCGCTGCTCGGCCGGCTCGATCCGGAGGACGCGCACCCGCACCGGGTCGCCCTCGGCATAGTGGGAAGCGGGCTTTTCACCGCGCGGGAGCGGTGTCTCGGAGACGTGCATGAGGCCTTCGAGGCCCTCGGGCAGTCGCACGAAGACGCCGAACTCGGCCACCTTCGCCACGATGCCGTCGACGACGTCTCCGGGCTGGTGCTTCGCGGAGAATTCCTCCCACTCGTTCGGGCGGAATTCCTTGATCGAGAGGCTGATCCGGCGGTTCTCGACGTCGATCGCGGTGAGTACGGCTTGCACCTCGTCGCCCTTTTTCAGGACCTCGGACGGGTGCTTCACGCGGCGGCCCCAGGACATGTCGGAGACGTGGATCAGACCGTCGATTCCCTCTTCGATCTCCACGAACGCTCCGAAGTCGGTCAGGTTGCGCACCGTGCCCTGGATGCGGTCTCCGATGTGGTACTTCTCCGCGAGCTGCTCCCAGGGATTCGGCTCGGTGGCGCGGAGCGACAACGACAGCCGCCGCGTCTCGGGGTTCACGTCCGCGACGACCGCCTCGATCGTGTCGCCCACGTTCAGGAGCTTGGACGGGTTCTTGACCCGCTTCGTCCAGGACATCTCGCTCACGTGGATGAGGCCCTCGACGCCCTCCTCGAGCTCGACGAACGCGCCATAGTCGGTCAGGGAGACGACCTTTCCGCGCACGCGTGCGCCCACGGGATAGTTGGAGGGCAGGTCGTGCCACGGGTCCGGCTTCAGCTGCTTCATGCCGAGGGAGATGCGGCCCGTCGCCTCTTCGAAGCGGAGGACCTTCACGTTGACTTCCTGTCCCACGTGCACGGCGTCCGAAGGGTGCGCGAGGCGGCCCCACGTCATGTCGGTCACGTGAAGGAGGCCGTCGATTCCGCCCAGGTCCACGAACGCGCCGTAGTCGGTGAGGTTCTTGACGATGCCCTTGAGAACGCGGCCGTCCGCGAGAGCGTCGGAGGCTTCCTTCTTCTTGACCAGGGCGATCTCGTCGAGGATGGCCTTGCGCGACAGCACGATGTTGCCGCGCTTCTTGTCGAGCGAGACGACGCGGAACTCGAGTTCGCGCCCCTTGAGAACGTCGAGGTTCTTGAGCGGGCGCGAGTCGGCGATCGAGCCCGGCAGGAACGCGCGGACGCCGATATCGACGGAGAGGCCGCCCTTCACGCGCTCGAGGACGCGACCCTTGACGGACGCATTCGTGGCGAACGCCTGCTCGACGAGGTCCCATGCCTTGCCGCGGCGGGCCTTTTCGTAGGAAAGCACGACGTAGCCGTTCGGGCCTTCGGTGCGCTCCAGCACGGCTTCGATCTCCTGCCCGGGATGCGGGAGGCGATCGGCCGGCATGTGGTGGAACTCGGAGCGGGGAATCATCCCCTCCGACTTGTAGCCGATGTCGACGAGGATCTCGTCGGCCGTCACCTGAAGCACACGGCCCCGGATGAGCTCTCCCTCCTTGAGAGAGCGCTCGCTCTCGGCGAGAAGGCGTGCAAACTCTCCGTCCTGCGCGCCCTCATCGGCCATCTGGCCGTCGTCGTTCTTCGGGTCCCTAGGCGACATGTACGGGTGCTCCTTCGCGGGTCTGATATTGGGTCGCCTGGATCGCCTCGAGGCAAACGCTCAAGCGGCCGGAACCGTTGATGTTAGACGGGCGGGGGGAGGCCGGTCAACCGGCCGGCGGAACCGGCCGTCCGACGGCCGAAAGCACGCGGTCCACGACTTCCGCAACGGAGAGCGCCGATGTGTCCAGCCGGGCGTACGTTCCGTCGTCCGTGAGCGGCGAGTCGGCCCGCGTCGCGTCCGCATGGTCGCGCGCTTCCATGTCCGCGAGGACCTGTTCGTAGGTCTGCGGCGAATTCTTCGCCGACAGCTCCGCGAAACGCCGGCGCGCCCGCACCGCGGGGGACGCCGTGAGAAAGAACTTGTGCGGCGTTTCGGGAACCACCTTCGTGCCGATGTCACGGCCCTCGAGCACGCCGCCCCCTTCCAGCGCGAGTCCGCGCTGCATGCCCGCGAGCCGGCGCCGGACGCCCGGCACGGCGGAGATGGCCGAGGCGTACTTCGAGATCTCGGGCGTCCGGATCTCCTTCGAGACGTCTTCCCCGTTCAGCCAGGTGCGCGCGTCCTCGGCGCTCCCGGTCACGCGGACGTCCACGCCCGAGGCGATCGCGATGACGGCGACGGGGTCCTCGAGAGGAAGGGCGATCCCCTTGCGCTTCACGGCGAGGCCGACCGCGCGGTACATCGCTCCCGTGTCGAGGTAGGGCACGCCGAGGCGGGCGGCGAGCGCCTTGCCGACCGTGGACTTCCCCACGCCGGAGGGCCCGTCGATCGCGACGACAAGTGCCTTCAAGTCCTGGCTTTCGGGGGCGCCGAAGGGCTCGGTGCCCGGTGGGTTCGGGGACGCGCCGGCCGCGGGCGGGGCGGCGCCGGCCGGATCGCGCGCAGCGCCATGACTTCTTCGGGCGACAGGTCGCGGAAGGTGCCGGGAGGAAGTGTCGCGTCGCGGATCGGGCCGATCGCGACCCGGCGGAGCTTCGTGACGGGATGGCCGACGAGGTCGAACATGCGGCGCACCTGGCGCGAGCGCCCCTCGCCGAGCGTCACCTTGAGCCAAGCGTTGCCGCCGGCCCCGTTCTTCTCCGGAGTCGTTTTCTCGAGCTCGATGTCGGCGGGCGCCGTCCGCGCGCCGTCGTCGGGCAGCGTGACGCCCTTCCGAAGCCTTTCGAGCTGCGCGGGCGTCGGCACGCCGGAAACCTTGACCTCGTATTCCTTACGGCAGCCGCCGGAGGGATGCGTGAGCTTGTGCACGAGCGGGCCGTCGTCGGTGAGGATGAGAAGCCCTTCGGATTCCACGTCGAGCCGTCCCACGGCCACGACCCGCTCTCCGACGCGGCCTCTCAGCAACTCGAAAATGGTCGGGATGCCGCCCGGATCGTCGCGCGTGACAATGAGGCCCTTCGGCTTGTTCATGAGGATGTAGCGCCGCGCGACCGCGATGCGCACGAGCTTCCCATCCACCTTGACGTGATCCTTCGTGATGTCGGCCTTGACGCCGAGCTCTTTCACCTTGTGGCCGTTCACCGTGACGCGGCCCTCGAGGATGATCTGCTCGGCCGCGCGCCGCGACGCGATGCCGGCGGCGGAGAGAATTTTCTGAAGACGCTCGGCGCTCATGTTCGATTAACCATTCGAAGAATCTTTCTCTTCCTCTAATCCTGAATTTTCTTCAGCAGCATTGTCTTCCGGAAACAGCTCGGTCTGCGCCGTATTCGTCTCGACGCCGTAGAGCGCGTCGAGATCCTCGGGGCGCGGAAGATCCTTCAGGTCGGCCAGGCCGAAATGGACGAGAAATTCCTTCGTCGTCTTGTAGAGGAACGGGGTCCCGACGACTTCCTTGCGGCCGGCCGTCGTGATGAGCTTCTTGTCGAGGAGGGTGCGCAGCGAGGACGCCGAGTTCACGCCGCGAAGCTCCGCGATCTCGGGCGCCGTGACCGGCTGCCGGTAGGCGACGATCGAGAGCACCTCGAGACTGGCGATCGAGAGCTTGTTCTTCCCCTCGAGCCCGAGGAGGCTGCGGACGGGCAGGTCGAACTCGTTCCGCGAGACGAGGCGCGCGCCGCCCGCGACGCGGTCGACGCGGACGCCCCGCCCCTCGGCCTCGCAGGCCTTTTCGAGCGCGTCGAGGGCGGCCTCGACCTCTTCCTTCGTGATTTCCGCGGCTTCGGCGAGGCGCTCGACGGTCGCGGGCTTACCGGACGCGAAAAGCAGGGCCTCGAGGAGCGCGACGTAGGTGGTCACCGATAGGCCTCCTCGTAGCCCTCGAGCGATGCCGATTCGCCCGTCGGGTCGAGATAGATCTCGTTGAATTCGCCGTCCTGGCGCGCGTGGACGACGCGGAGCCGCAGGAGCTCGAGGACGGCGAGGAAGATGGCGATCGCCTCGCCGCGTCCGGAGAGTCCGCGAAACACGTCCGAGAGCGGTACGGGACCGTTCCCGGCCTTCACCCGCGCGAGCATCTGCTCCATCTTCTCCTTGATGGAGAACTTCTGGTGGGCGATCTCCATCGAGGGCGGATGCTGGGCGCGGTATCGGTCGACGGCGCCCTTGAAGAAGGTCAGGAGATCGAACAGCGAGACCTCCGAGAGGTCGGTCTCTTCGGCCTCCCCTTCCCCCATCTCGACCCTGGTGGGCGGTCGGCTCCAGAGTCCGAGGCGGACGGCTTCCATCTCGTGCAGCGACTCGGCGACGCCCTTGTACTTGCGGTACTCAAGGAGCCGCCTCACGAGCTCGTCGCGCGGGTCCTCCATCGGCTCGCCCTCCACGGCGGGCGCGCGCGGCAGCACCATCTGCGACTTGATGTGGAGGAGCATCGCCTCGACGTAGAGGAACTCGGCCGCGACCTCGAGGTCGAGCTCGACCATGAGGACGATGTACTCGTGGTATTGCCGGCAGATGTCGGCCACGGGAAGATTCCGGAGGTCGACCTCGTTCCTGCGGATGAGGTGGAGGAGGAGGTCCAGCGGCCCCTCGAACATCGGCAGCTTCACCGGGTAAGGCTGCATGAGGTCCGCGCCGGCGGGGATGGGGATGCGGATGCCTTCAGCCATGCCTACAGCAGCCCCATCGCATCAGAGACTTTCTCCATCGTCTCCGAAGCAATATTTCTTGCCCTCTCGTTCCCGGCCTCCAGAACATCTTTGACATACCCCGGCTTCGCGACGATCTCCGCGCGCTTCTGGCGGGCCGGCTCCATCGCGGCGTTCATGTTGCGGATGAGGTGTTTCTTGCAGTCCACGCAGCCGCGCGCCGCCGTGCGGCACTCGAGATCCACCTGCTTCTGCTCGTCCGGCGGCGAGTAGAGAACGTGGAAGGGGTAGAGATTGCAGACGTCGGGATTCCCCGGGTCGGAACGGCGCGCGCGGGCCGAGTCCGTGACCATGCCCATGACCTTCTTCTCGACGTCGGCCGACGAGTCGGAAAGCGCGATCGTGTTTCCGTAACTCTTCGACATCTTGCGGCCGTCGAGGCCCGGCACTTTAGGCATCGCCGTGAAGAGCGCCTGCGGCTCGGGGAAGACGTCGCCGTAGAAGCCGTTGAAGCGCCGGACGATCTCACGGCAGATCTCGAGATGGCTCTCCTGGTCCTTGCCGACGGGCACGTAGTGCGCGCGATAGAGCGCGATGTCGGCCGTCATGAGGACCGGATAACCGAGAAAGCCGAACGTTCCGAGGTCCCGCTCCCGGAGCTGTTCGATCTGCTCCTTGTAGGTCGGCACGCGCTCGAGCCAGCCGAGCGGCGTGATCATCCCGAAGACGAGCGCCAGCTCCGCCGTCTGCGGAACCCGCGACTGCACGAAGATGACGGACTTCTCCGGGTCGAGGCCCACGGAAAGCCAGTCGGTGACCGCTTCGAGCGTCGACTCGCGGATCGCGGACGTGTCGGCGTAGTCAGTCGTGAGAGCGTGGAGATCGGCGACGAAGTAGCGGCAGTCGTAATCGGCCTGCAGGTCCACCCAGTTCTTCACCGCCCCCCAGTAGTTGCCGAGGTGGACCCGGCCCGTGGGGCGAAGACCGGAAAGAACGATTTTCTTGGAAGGGTCAGTCATCAGGAGCTCAGCCACTGGATCACCAGGTTCTGCACGGGCCGCATGACGAACCCGAGGGCTCCCGTGAACATCGCCACGATCAGGATGATGAAGCCGAATCGCCTCAGCCAGATGATGGCGGGGAGCGCGTCCGCGGGCGCGAGGCTCTCGACGACGCCGAAGCCGTCCAGGGGCGGGATAGGCAGCAGATTGAAGATCGCGAGGGAGACGTTCACGAGAACCGAAAGGGCGAAGACCAGCGAGAGCGGGTACAGGGGGCTCGCTTTCGAAGGCACCTGACTGCCTTTGATGAGTGCGAAGGCGGCAGCGAAGACGACCGCCAGCAGCAGGTTCGAGAGCGGCCCCGCCGCCGATACGAGGAGGTTGGCCCGGCGCGGATTCGGGACGCCCCGGAGCGAGATCGGAACGGGGCGCGCCCAGCCGAAGATGGGAAGTCCCGAAAAGGCGAGCATCGCCGGGAACAAGAGGCTCCCGATCGGGTCGAGGTGCTTGAGGGGATTCATCGTGATGCGTCCCAGATCCCGCGCCGTGTTGTCGCCGCACTTCATCGCCACGTAGCCGTGGGCCGACTCGTGGAACGAGACGGCGAACAGCAGCACCACGATCTGGATGACGATTTCGAGCGTTTTTTGGGGGTCCACGGCGCCTTCGCGCGCGGATTCACCGCGCGGGCGCGGATGTTAACCCGGAACGAGAGGGCGTCAGTCTCCGGCCGGCAGGTCCGCGGCGCGGAGCAGGAGGGGCGTGCGAAAGGGCGCGTCCGCGTTCCGGGCGAGGAGGCGCGAGGCTTCGTCGCGGGCGCGCTTCATCCAGGCGACGTCGCGGACGAGATCGCCAACGCGGAAGAGGGGCACGCCGCTCTGGCGCGTGCCGAGCGCGTCGCCGGGGCCGCGGCGCTTGAGGTCCTCCTCGGCCACCACGAATCCGTCGTCCGTCTTCTCGAGAACGGTGAGCCGCTCGAGCGACTCGGGCGACGCTTTCGTGCCGAAAAGAAACACGCACCGGGAGGCCCGTTTCCCGCGCCCGACGCGTCCCCGGAGCTGGTGGAGCTGGGCGAGACCGAAGCGTTCGGCGTTCTCGATCAGCATGTAGGAGGCGTTTGGCACGTCGACACCGACTTCGATGACGGTCGTCGCCGCGAGGACGTCGAGCCGGCCGGCCGCGAACTCCCCCATCGTCCGCTCGCGCTCTTCGGGCGGAATGCGGCCATGGACGACGCCGACACGCCTTCCGGGCAGCGCCCTGCGGATCTCCTCCACGTGCTTTTCGACCGCGCGCGCCTCGACCTTGTCCGACTCCTCGATGAGGGGGACGACGACGTAAGCCTGGCCCCCGGCCCGGATCTCGGCCTCGATCTCGCGGAACGCGCCGCCACGCTCGGACTCCGGAAGGACACGCGTCGCGACCGGCGTCCGCCCCGGCGGCTTTTCGTCGAGCGTCGAGACGTCGAGATCCCCATAGAGCGTGAGCGCCAAAGAGCGCGGAATCGGCGTCGCGGACATCACGAGGAGGTGCGGCTTTTGGCCGGTCGTGTCGGCCTTGCCGGTCTTGTCGGCTTTCGCCGAGAGCGCCGTGCGCTGGGCGACCCCGAAGCGGTGCTGCTCGTCGATCACGATGAGCCCGAGCCGCAGGAACTCCACGGGATCCTCGAGAAGCGCGTGCGTTCCGACCAGCAGGTTGACGCGGCCGCCCGCGAGCTGGTCGAGGAGCGCGGCGCGGGCCTTTCCTTTGACGCGGCCGGTGAGGAGCGCGGGCACGAGCCCGGACTTCGCGAGCAGGCGGAAGATCGTCGCCGCGTGCTGCTCGGCGAGGATCTCGGTCGGCGCCATGAGAGCGGTCTGGTACCCGCATGCGGCGGCGAGCACGGCCGAGAGCACCGCGACGATCGTCTTGCCGCTCCCGACGTCGCCCTGGAGAAGCCGCCGCATGGGCGTGCCGCGCCGGAAGTCCTCGCCGATCTCCCGGATCACCCGCTTCTGCGCGCCGGTGAGCGCGAACGGGAGGAGGGCCTTGAGCCGCGCCCGAATGGCGTCGTCGGCGGCGAGCAGGGGGGCGGGGTCGGCCGCGCGCGCGCGGCGCCGTCGCTGGAGACCGACCTGGAACTCGAGGAACTCCTCGTACACGAGGCGGTGGAGGTACGGCGATTTCCGTTCCGTCCACGCCTCCGCGTCGGCGGGGCCGCCCGCGCTCCCCGGGAAGTGGGCCTCGCGAAGGGATTCGGAAAGAGAAGGCAGCTTCAGACCCTCGCGCGACGACAGGGGGATGCGCTCCGGGAGACGGTCTGCAAAGTCTCTTAGAAGGCGAAAGACGAGAGTTCGTCTGGCGCGCGGGGTCAGTCCCGGCAACTTGCGATAGATGGGCACGACCCGCCCGACCGAAAGAGGATTCGTGCCCGCGCCCCCTCCCTCTTCATCTTCAAAGAATTCTTCTATCTGCGGATTCTCCATGCCGAGCCCCCGCCGGAAGCGCGAGGGCTGCGTCGGGACCCCGTAGACCCAGAAGACTTTCTTCGGAAGCATCCACCTTTGGAGGTACGGCTGGTTGAAGAAGACGAGGCGCAGGGAGCCCGTCCCGTCGTCGAGGATCGCCTCGAAGATCGTGAAGCCGCGGCGCCGCGTGCGGATGAGGCGCGCCGACAGGATTTCGCCCTTCACCGTGATCGCCGGGCCTTCGGGCACGAGCGTCGAGATCGGCGCAATGCGCGTGCGGTCCTCGTAGCGGAACGGGAGGTGGAGGAGGAGGTCGAGCGCCGTCTCGACTCCAGCCTCGGCCAGCTCCTTCGCGCGCGTGGGGCCGATGCCGGGCAGGGACGCGAGGGGTGGAAGCGGGACGGGAATGTCTCCTACGCCTTGCTGACCCGGAACGTGAGATCCACGAGCCCGAAGCGCGTGCGGTCTCCGTCCTTGATCGTCACCGGCTGGCCCGTGACGATGCGCGTGCCGTTCACGAACGTGCCGTTCATCGTCCCGATCTCCTCGACGACCCTGAACTCGCCGTTTTCGTGGACGATTTTCGAGTGCCGGCGCGAGACGGACCGCTGCGTGTCGAGGTTCGCGAGATCGACATCTGGTTTGATACCCGTGACGGGGTCGACGCGCCCCACGGTGGTCTCTCCGTCGCGGTTCAGGAAGAACTCCTCACCGCCGGCGGCGGCCACGAGCCGGAAGATGTCGTGGCGCTCTGCGACCTTCGCGAAGATGTCGGAGGAGCTCTGGTCGAGCGCCGGAGCCGCGCCGGTGGACTGCTCGAGGAGCTTCGTCGTCTCGCGCAGTCTCCGGGACAGCTTGCGGAGCATCCGCACGGCGATCTCCGCGTTGTGGCGGAGCATCTCGTCGAACGTCGAGTGGTTGATCCGGACGAGATCGACGTCCGACTTCGCGCGCGCCGAGGCCGTGCGCGGCACGTCCTCGAGGATCGACATCTCCCCGAAGAAATCGCCCTTCTCGAGCGTCGCGAGAAGCTTTTCCTCGCCGCGCCGGCTGCGCTTGAAGATTTCGACCGTGCCGGACTGGATGACGTACATCTCGGTGCCGACCTCGCCCTCCTCGAAGATGGGAAGGCCGGCGGAAAAGCGCGCGAGGTAATCCGTGAACCCGCCCGGCGCCCCCGACTTGACGACCACTTTCATAAGAGCGGGGCAAGTCTATCCGATGAGAAGAAAAGTGACTCGGGCCGGACGATAAGCCGGATTCTGTAACCGGTCGGCTCGCGCCTTCCGGCCGGCGGTCATTCCTCCAGGCCCGGCCTTTCGGACGGGCTCGAGCGACCGACCCGGTGACGTCGGCCGAAGCCGCGAGGGCGGGCGCCCCTTCCGTCACCCTATTTGGTCTTGCTCCGCGTGGGGTTTCGCCTGCCAGTCCCGTTGCCGGAACCGCGGTGCGCTCTTACCGCACCTTTTCACCCTTACCTGCGCCTTGCGGCGCGTCGGCGGTATGTTTTCTGTGCCACTTTCCTTCGGGTTACCCCGACCGGAATTTCTCCGGCACGCTGCCCGCGGGAGTCCGGACTTTCCTCCCCTCCTTCCGCCGAAGCGTCGAGAGCGGCGACCGCCTGTCCGGCCCGAGTCGGGGCGAGGATATCAGTTGATGACGACCATCGGGATGTACGAGCCGTCCGACGTGCGCGAGCCGGTCGAGGGCCCGTCGTTCACGACGCCGTAGACGACGAAGTCCGACGCGCCGGACGCGGGTCGCACGCGTACGTAACCGTGCGCGATCCCTGCTCCGGAGAGGATGCCGTTTACCTGGTCCCACTGCCCGCCGGCGAGCGGGCGCGTCAGCGTCTGGACGGGAGTCGTGGAGCCCGTGTCGGCATCGAAGACGTCGACGACGTAAGACACGGACCCGCCGCCGATCCGGGCGTCGGCGAGCGCGAGGTTGCTGCGCACGTCCGCGTCTTGCCTGAGGCCGTAAACCCAGGCCTCCCCTTTGGCGCGCGCGGACGCCGCGAGCGCCGGGTACGACAGGCCGTAGGAGCCGCCCACGGTTGTGTCGGGGTTCGGGTTCGAGGTGCGGGCCAGAGCGACGGCGCCCGCGACGAGCAGCGTGCCGCCCTGTTTACCCGTCGTGGGAATCGCGAGTCCGAGCTCGCGCAGATACGAGAGCGCGTTCGACGTGACGAACTGCTGGCGCGTGGCGAGCGTCATCGTCTTCGTTCCGCTCCCCTCCCCCGAGAACGCCGTCGACGCCGTGTACGTCAGCGTGACGGTGACGGGCGCCGACGTTGGGTTCGTGAGGGTGAGATCCGTCGTGAAGTGCGGGGACCCCGGCAGGTCGAGGAGGATCGGGATCAGGCCCTCCGTCGCGTCCGCGACGAGGAAGCTGCCGTCCGAGGTGCCGCCGCCGGTGCTGCCGCCGTCGTTCACGACGCCGTAGACGATGAACCGGTCGGTGCCGGAAGTCCGGCGGAGACGCGCGTAGCCGTTCGCGACGCCCGTGGACGTCCTGGTGAGGACCCGGTCGTACTGGAAGAACTCTCCCGGCTGGAGCGTGTGCGTCAGGGGCGCGCCCACAGGTGCGCCGCTGTCGCCGTCGTAGAGCTGGATTTCGAGCGAGACGGGCCCTGACGTCGTGCCAGACGCCGAGCCGGGCGCGTGGACGATCGCGAGGTTCGAACGGAACGACGCGTTCTCGCGCAGGCCGTAAATCCAGGCGTCCGCGGAGGAGGTCGCGCTTCCCGACGGAACGGCCGACGCAAAGGTGCCGAACGCGCCGCCTACGGAGGCCGAGAGGTTGGGCGTGGACGTGCGCGATCCGACGAAGACCGTGGCGGGGTCGGTGACGCCGACGAACGTCGCGAAGAACGTCCCGAGCTTCGCTGAGCCGTCCGAAGGGAGCGTCCATCCGTTCGCGGCGAGGAACGCGATGACATCGGGAACGTAAAGTTGCCGTCCGGCGGGGAGCGCGCGGGCGACGGCCGGTCCGCCGGCACCGGGGGTGCCGGATGCCGGAACGTAGACGAGGATGAGGGTCGCGTCGGAGGCGCTCCGGTTCACCGCCACGAAATCCGACGTGTAGTGCGAGGAGGCGGCGCCGAACACGTCGAGGACCACGGGCGCCTGCACGATCGCCCCGGAGGGAGGCGCCGCCGCGCCGCTTCCGATCGTGAGGAAGAGTGTGAGGCCGCGCACGACCGACCCGGACGTAGCCTGGAGATGAAGGGGATAAGTGCCCGCTGTGACCCCGTTGGAGGCGCTCAAGGTCAGCGTCGCGGGCTGCGTTCGCGAGAGGACGCCGGTCACGGGGTTCGCGGCATTTCCCGGCCTGAACTCGGACGTCACGCCCGAGGGAAGGCCGGCGAGGGTCACCGTCGCGACGGCGTCGCCGTCGGCGGCGCCAATCTGGAAAAGCGCCAGGTTCACGACCACGCTTCCTCCTGGGGCGAGAACCGGCGTCGCGGGATTCGCGCCGAGGGTGAAGTCCGTCGTGTCCGACGCCGAAGCCGGCAGCGCGGACGCGAGCGCGGACGCGTCGACGGAGCCGAGGCCGGTCGCGGCGTCGTAACCGGGGCCGCCCTCATAGCCCAAGACGCCGTTGAAAGAGTTGTTTCCCGTTGTGATGTCGTGGAAAACCGGCGAACCGACGGTGCCGTACTGAGCGCGTCCGAGCGCATAGAGAAGCGGATTCAGATTTCCGAGGCGAGTCCCGGCCTTCTGCGACAGGAGCGCCACCAGCCCGGCGAAGGCCGGAGACGAGAACGACGTTCCCCCGTAGCCGAGAATGAGGCCGGGCGAGGTGTCCGTGTGTCCCTGCACGGCCATGTACGACGTGAGGATCGAGGCGGCGAGCGAGACGTCCGGCACGTAACGGGCGTTGTCGGCGGGCAGACCGGCGATGTTCTGCCAGGGCGGGCGCGCGAAGAGGATGCTCTTGCCGCCGCCGCTTCCGCTCCAGGTGGTCTCGGGGATGTAACCCTTGACGGACTTCTTAGTCGTCGCGTCGTTGGTGGTGTTCCAGTAGGTCGAGGAACCGCCGCCGTCGTTGAACTGCGTGCCCCCCACGCAGGTAGCGTAGGGCGACGAGCAGAGCCCGTTCACACTCGCGCTCAACGCGTTGACGCCTTTCGGATCGCAGCCTGCGGCGCCCGAGTCGCCGGAGGCGACGAACACGCTGATGCCCTGGGCCGCGGCCTGCGCCCAGACGTTCGTGTAGAACGAGATATCGACGTCGCCGAAATCAAGCTCGCACGCTCCGTACGACATGGAGAGGACGTCCGCGAGATTGTTGCTGACGGCGTAGAGCGCCGAAAGGTCGACCCCGTACGCGGTTGCCGTGTCCTTCGACGTGATGAGAAGCGTGCGAGCGGAGGGCGCGACGGCGCCCGACCACTGGAGATCGATGTCGGCCTCGAGCTCGTCGCCGCTCACGATGCCGGGATCCGCCCCGTTCAGGACAACCTCCGGGTCGTTCACGGGAAGCCCGAAATACTCCCGGAAATAGGTCGTGTCCGGGACGTTGACGTTCGTCTGCGCGAGAAGGCCGATCGTGCGGCCGCTTCCGTTGATCCCCGCCGCGAGCAGGGGGTCGACGTTGTAGATCGCGGTGAAATCGGCCGGCGCGAGGTAGTGCCTGCCTCCCGAGGAGGTGTACGCGGGCGCGCGGCGCGCGAGCGGGTGGCGCCGGGGGAACGAGTGCAGCGAAAGCACGCCCGTGACCCGGCGGGCGAGATCGAGCGGAAGCCGCGGCGGCCGCACATTCGCGATGCGGACCTGGCCCTCGACGAAGAGCTCGTGAAGCTCGGTGTCGAAGGCGCTCTCCACGTCCGCGGCGCGGCCGGAGAAGACGAGGGCGGCGCGGCCGGCGGGCGGGTCCTCGACTTCGAGGCCGTGGCTCGTCAGCCAGGCGCGCAGCGCCGAGACGTCCGCGTCCGAGGCGCCGAAGCGCTGCTCGAACTCCGCGGGGAAGAGCCACCGTCGAAAGTCCGGCGAAGCGGGATCCTGCTGGGCGGCGAGAAGTCGCGCGAGGACGTCCGGGTTCCGCTGCGCCAGGACGAGGAGGATGCGGTCCAGGCGGGCGTCGCCGTCGAGTCGCGCGATGTCGCGGGCGCCCGTCACCTCCCGCGGGACCCCGCCAACGGTCGAAAGGACTTCGTCCGGCCGCGCCCCGAACGCGGCCGGCGCGACGAGAAGCAGGCAGAGAACGGCCGTGCCCGCAGGCGGCCCTCCGGAGCGGCGGCGGCCGAAGAGATCGATCGACCGCGCCATGCGAGGAACCGCCAGCACGAAGAGGACCGCGATGGTCGCCACGACGAGCAGGGCGACGAAAGGCAGGAAGATCGAGACGAGGCTCTGCAGGAAGGCGAGGATGTCCTCGGCGAGGGAGATGCCCGCGTTCGCGATGCCCGCCGTGAGCGCCGTCGACGTCAGGCGCGTGGCGCTCTTCACGAGGTGGGAGACGAGGGCGACCGTCCCGCCGGACCCTCCGGCGATGACGTCGAGAAGCGGCGACCCTTTGGGCTGGACGCAGGCGATCGCGACGAGCGCACCCACGACGGGCCGGACGAACGAATGGAGAAGATGCCAGAAGTGATCGAGCCCTGGGATCTTGTCGGCGAGGAATTCCATCAGAAAGAGCACGGCCGCGACGGTGAGGGCCGGCGTCGAGCCCAGGAGTCGCGCGATCGAGCCCGGGTAGTCCTCCGGAAAGAAGCGCGCCATCGCCCCGTATACGAGCAGCACCGCGTAGGAGTTGAGGCCCGCCGCCGCCGAGAGCCCGAGGCCGGTGCCGAAGAGTTGGGGAAGTCCGCCCGTCACCGGGCCGCCTTCGCCGTGATGTCTTGGAGCGCGACCTGCGCCCTCCGGTTTCCGGGGTCGAGCCGCATGACTTCCTTGAGGGCCTTCACGCGCTCCGGTTCGTTCCGCTCGCTAAGACAGGCCTCGGAGAGCTCCCACCACAGCTCGACGTTCTCGGGGATGAACTTGACGGCCCGCCGCATGGTCTCCGTGGCGTGCCGCACCCACTTCGGGTTCTTCCGCTGGATTCTCGCGAGGAGGACCCAGTACTCCTTCTGGCCCGGGTCGAACTCGACGGCCTGCCGGACCATTTCGTACGCCGGGTAGTAGTCCTCTTCCCCGTACAGGGTCTTCGCGCGCGTGTAGTTCTTGCGGGCGATTTCCCTCTGAATCTCGAGGGTCGGTTCCGTTCCGGGCAGCGCGATGGTATCGGCGCTCACCTCGAGGGTCCGGTCGTACGCCTGACGCGACTCGGGCGTCCGGAACGTGCGCTCGGCGCTGCGGAGGCTGGCGAAGAGCGCCTCGAGTGCATCGCGCGCGTCCGCGAGGTGCGGCTTCATGTGGTGGTCCGGATGGAAGATCCGCGCGCGTTCATGGAGCGCCTTGGCGATGACCTCGACCGGAGCGAGAGGCTCGACGCCGAGGAGGTCGTAGTGCGAAGCCCAGTCCAGGCGGCGATAGGTATTCCAGACGAGCTCGCGCTGGAGCTCGTTCTGCTCGGAGACGCGCGCGGGAAGCTGGGCGCCCGAGATCTCGACGTTCAGGAAGAGGAGGCCTTCGGCGACGCCGCTCTTCTCGATGGGGCGTCCGTGGGCGACGAGCTGAAGAAGTCCCGTCGCCGCGAGCCGGGCGACGATCCGCTGGTCGCGATGGATCTGCTCCACCGTCGTCGCCCCATCGACTCTCCCGAGCACTTCCGCCTCCGCGGCCGAGACGAGAATGGCCTGGTAACGGAAGAGGATGTCCGGCGCGAAGACCGGCCGCGAGCCCGGATCGAGGGGCGAATTGAGTTGAGAGGCGGGAGCCGGCAGGCGGCGCAGGGCCTCGAGGAGGAGGCCCCCGGTCGGCCGATCCATCTTCGCGGGGACGGCCGGAGCCGCGTCCAGAGGCGTGACGGTGAAGACTCCGGTGGTCCACTTGAACGTGTCGAAAAACAGGCGCTCCGAGAGAGCCCGCACCGCGGCCTCCGCGACATACCCGGGCACCGCACCCGATTCGGTGAGCGCCCGGGCCAGGCCCTGCCCGGGCTCGTTGAGCGCCTGTTCGAATGCCGACAGGAGGAGGTTCTCCTCCGCGAGACCGAACGTCCGCAGCAGCTCGCCCACGAGCTGGGCCTCGCGGTTCGAGCTCGCGAACAGGATCTGGCCCCGGTCGAACGAGAACGTCCGCTCCTCACCGCTCCGGGACACGAGCAGCTTCGCCGTGGCGCGTTCCCGATAGAGATTTCGCACGACCTCGGAAAACGGTCTGCGCTCGATGGACCCGCCGGTCAGCATCTTGACGCGGCTGTCGCTCAGCATCTTGACGCGGCTATCGCTGTTGGGAGGTGTCATTCCTCTGAAAGTGTAGCAGCGACGGCGGATCTTTCGCCGCCCGGAGCCTGCCGAAAGCGCGCGATCCGAGCGGCGACGGACTTTCCCGCGACCGCCGCGAGGGCCTCATCCGTCGCGGCAAGGACCGCTTCGGCGCCCCCGAAGGCGGAAAGGAGCACCCGAACCCGCCCGGGGCCGAGACCTGGAATCGCGAGAAGCGGGCTCTCGAGCGCGCGCTTTCCGCGCGCGCGCCGATGGGTCTTCAGGCCGAATCGATGCGCCTCGTCGCGCGCCCTTTGGAGGAGCTTGAGGCCCGCGTTCGTCCTTGCGAGCACGATCGGGGCCGAACGGCCGGGCACGAACACCTGCTCTTCGCGTTTCGCGAGCCCGGCTGCCGGCATCCCGATGCCGAGGCGGTCGAGCGCCGCGAGCGCCGCCGACAGCTGCCCCTTGCCCCCGTCGATCAGGAGCAGGTCGGGCAGGGGCCTCCCCTCCTCCATCGCGCGCGCGTAACGGCGCGACACGGCCTCGGCGATCGACGCGAAGTCGTCGATGCCCGGCCGGTCGATGCGAAAGAGGCGGTACTCGTCCTTTGCGGGCTCGCCGTCCACGAAGACGACGCAGGAGGCATACGTCTCATTTCCCTGCAGATGCGAGATGTCGAAACACTCGATCCGGGAGGGGCGGCGGTCGAGGTCGAGCGCCTTTGCGAGCGCGAGCGTCGCCTTCTCGCCGCGCTCCCTCACCGTTCGAAAGCGCCGGAGATGATTCTGGCGCGCGTTGTCGCGGGCGATCTGCACGCGCTCGAACGCCGCGCCGCGGCGCGGCGTCTTGATCGTGACGCGCGACCCTTTCCGCTCCGTGAGCCACGCCTCGATGGGTTCGAGCGCCTCTTCGGGCAGGTCGACGGGCAGGAGGATCTCGCGCGGGAGGAATCCCGCGATGGCTCCATCTCCGGGCGCACCCCCGACCACGGTGTCGTAGTACTGGGACAGGAGCGACACCCAGAATTCCTCGGCGGGGACGTCGCCGATGCCTTCCCAGAAGTACTCGCGCGAGTCGAGGACGGTCCCGCCCCGCACGAAGAGCAGAGCGACGGCCGCGTGACCGCCGTCCCAGAAGTCTCCGAAGATGTCGACGTCCTCCCCCGAGACCGACTGCACGCGCTGCTTCTCGGCGAGCTCCTCCACCGTGCGCAGGCAGTCGCGATACGCCGCCGCCATCTCGAAGTTCTCGGCGTCCGCCGCCGCGCGCATCTTCTCCTCGAGCCGCGGCGTCAGCTCTTCGCTCCGCCCGGAGAGAAACAGGAGCACGTCCCTTACCGCCTCGTCGTAGGCGCTCTTCGTCGTGAGGCCCGCGACACAGGGCCCGAGGCAGGCATGCATGTCGTAGTAGAGGCAGGGCCGCGGGAGCTTGCCGTCGATTTCGATGCGGCAGGTGCGGACCTGGAACATCCGCTGGACCATCTTCATGGCGCCCCGGCACGTGCGCGCCGGGAGGAAGGGTCCGAAATAACTGTGGCCGTCCTTCAGGACGCGCCGCGTGACGAAGGCCCGGGGCCAGTCCTCGCCCGTCGTGATCTTGATGTACGGATACGTCTTGTCGTCGCGAAGGAGGATGTTGTACCGCGGCTTGTGCTTCTTGATGAACGCGTTTTCGAGCGCGAGGGCTTCGCTCTCGGTCGTCGCGACGACGGTGTCGATCGTGGCGAATTCGGCGAGGAGGGCCTCCGTCTTCGGATGCCGGGGTCCGGCGTTGAAATACGACGCGAGGCGCTTGCGGATGGAGCGCGCCTTGCCGACGTAGAGGATCTTTCCCTTCGCGTCCTTGTAGAGATAGATGCCCGGCTGGTCGGGATAGAAGGAGAGATCCGGAGGCGCGCCCACGTGTTCGATTCTACGGAGCGTGTCCAGCTCCCGGTCCGCCGGGGCTAGAACACCTTCCCGAGCCGCGTCGCGAGCGTCGAGACCTTGATGTACCCGCGGAAGCGGCCGCTGCCCACCAGCCCGAGGGCGCCGGGAACCTTCGTGCGAGGATCGTTCGAGTACAGGGTCCCGAAAGCGCTCTTCGTGAACGCATGGAAGGCGGCGTCGTAGGGATACCACCACGGCATGGCCGGGGCGTCTCCGAGATCCAGGCTCACGTGCTTGATGTTCACGAGCTCGAGGAGGCCGAATCCGGCATGGCTGCGGCCGAGCCCGGACTTCTTCACGCCGCCCCACGTCGCGGTCGGCTCGCCGAACGAGAACAGGTGGTCGTTGATCGTCACGGTTCCCGCGTGCAGCTCTTCCGCGAGCCGGCGCGCCGTGCGGCGCGAGCGCGTCCAGCCCGAAGCGGTGAGACCGAACGCGGAGTCGTTCGCGAGCCGGATGCCTTCCTCGAGAGAGTCCACCGCCATGACGGGCAGGAGGGGGCCGAACGTCTCGTCGCACATCGCGTGCATCGCGTGGTCGACGCCGGTGAGGACGGTGGGAGGGAACCACCACCCCTTCGCCCGCGGGCGCTCCCCTCCCACGAGAATCTTCGCGCCTTTCGAGACGGCGTCCTCGAGATGCGCTTCGACGAGGTCCCGCTGGCCGGACGTCGTGAGGGGGCCCATGTCGGTCGTCGTCGAGAGCGGGTCGCCGAGCCGGAGCATCTTCGTCCGCGCCACGATCTTCGAAAGCAGTTCGTCGGCGACGTCCTTCACGACGTAGACGCGCTCGACGGAACCGCACGTCTGGCCCGCGTTCACGAACGCGCCCCAGACGAGTCCCGCGGCGGTCCGGTCGAGATCCGCGTCGGCCGCCACCACGGCGGCGTCCTTGCCTCCGAGCTCGAGGACGACGCCCGTCAGATTCTTCGCGGCGCGCTGCATGACCTCGACGCCGGTCGGGACGGAGCCCGTGAAGAGCACCTTCGCGATGCCGGGATGCTCGACGAGGACGTTCGTGTCGGCGCCGCCCGCCGTCACGACGTTCACGACGCCGGGCGGCAGGCCCGCGCGCCGACACAGGTCCCCGACGGCCAGCCCTGTCAGGGCCGTGGCGGATGCGGGCTTCAGGACGACGGTGTTGCCCGCCGCGAGGCAGGCCGCGATCTCGACGAAGGGAATGCCGAACGGGAAGTTCCACGGCGTCACGACCGCGAGGACGCCCAGCGGCTCGAAGCGGGTGCTGCCCTTCTTGTGCGCGAAGAGGATCTGTGCATAGTCGATGGGCCGCTCGGCGAGGAGCTCGCCCGCGTGCCTGGAGAGATAGCGCAGCGTATCGGCGGCCGGCACGATGTCCACGGCCCGCGCCTCGCCGACGGGCTTCCCCTGCTCGGTCGCGATGAGACGCGCGATGTCTTCGTGCGCGCGGCGCACCTGCTCGAGGAGCCGCGCGAGATACCGCTGCCGGTCGGCGACCGGCGTCTGCGACCAGGAGAGGAAAGCCTTTCGCGCCGAGGCGACGGCCATCTCGATCTCGCGGGGGCCGGCGCGGACGACGTCCGCGAATGGCTCCTCCGTCGCCGGGTTCACGGCGGCGAAGGACGCGCCCGTCTTCACGTCCTGGCCGTCGATGATCGGGGCGCTCGTGAAGGGAAAGGGGGACTTCAAATCATGGCTCCGCGCGTGATGGCGTCCTTCTTCGTGCGCCAGAACGCCACGAGCCGCTGGACGTAGTCGGGGAAAGGCGGGCAGGCGATGCCAAAGCGTGCGAGATCCCTCGTGGCCTGCTTCGCGTCGTAGTGCACCGGATGGTCGAAGTAGTCGAGTGACTGGACGGGCATCCCGAACCACTTCTGGATCTGTTTCGGCGTGAAGAGCAGCTTCGCGACGAGGAGAGGCACCGGCACGTAGAAGAACGACTTGCCGAGCGCCTTCGCGAACATCTCCTCGATCTCGAACGCGGTCGCAGGGCTCGGGTCCGTAAGATGGTAGGTCTTTCCGATCGCGCCCGGCCACGTCGAGAGGCGGGCGATCGCCTCGAGCACGAAGTCCACGGGGACGAGGTTCACCTCCGCGTCGCCCGTTCCCACCTTGATGAAAGCGCCGGGGGACGGGAGCACGCCCATCGCGTTCAAGGAGAAGTAGGGACCGTCGAACTTCGCCGTTTCCCCCGTCTTCGAATTGCCGACCACGATTCCGGGCCGGTAGATCGCGGCGGGAATCCGGCTTTCCTTCACGGCCACTTCGGCGAGGAACTTCGTCTCCTCGTAGAAATTCTTGAACTTCTGTCCGACGCCGAGGTCGGTCTCACGGTACGTCCCGACGGCGGTGCCCGAGACGTAGGCCGTCGAAACATAGTCGAGGCGCTCGAAGGCGGGCGCGCCCGCCAGGAATTCGAGGACGTTCTTCGTGCCCTCGACGTTGATCCGAAGGCCCACGTCGCGCGCCACAGCGAGGTCGTAGACGGCGGCGAGGTGGAAGCAGCCCGCGAGGTTCTTCAGGAGCTCCTTCGCCTGCGACGCCGCGAGTCCTAGGCCGGGCGACGTGATGTCGCCGACGACGAGGCGGATGCGCCCCTTCGTGCCGGGATGCTCCTCGGCGAGCGCCGCGACCGACGCGTCTGCCGCGGAAAGGAATTTCTCCTGTACCAGGCAATGAAACGTCGTGCCGGGCTCGAGTTCGAGGAGCCGGGGGATGAGCCTCGCCCCGATGAAGCCGGGGAACCCCGTGAACAGGACGTGGCGGGAGGCGACGGTGTGGCGAGGCTTGACCATAAGAGGGAAAGTGTAGTCCCTGCTAAAGCTCCGTGCCAAAGGCGGGATCATGAAGAAGCCGGCGATTGAATTCGGCGATGCGCGCGAGCATCTCGGGCGGGCGGGCGCAGGGCGCGCCGTCCAGCGTGAGAAGAGGCGTCGCCATCGTGAGCGAGCCGAGGAGGATCGCCCCTTCGCGCAGCTTCTCCGCGGTGAGCGGCGCCGAGGCGGACGGCCCTCCGAAGAACGCCGCCGCGGTCACGCTCTGGAGGACGCCTTTCGCGGCGAGCACGGGCGCTCCCCCGTTCCAAGCCGCGAGGCCCGTCGTCGTGCCTTCGAGGTAGTTCCCGTCCGGAGAGCGCAACAGCCCCTCGTCACCGCCGGCCTTCTTCGCGAGTCGGCCGCCCTGGATCGCGGCGAAGTAGCTGGTGGACTTCACGCCCGGCGTGTCGCGCTGCAGGTCCAGCGGGAGCGAGACGGAATGCGAGCCCTTGCGGCGCGCGATGCGGCTCTCGGGGATCGGCAGAAGATGCGCCTCGAGGCGGAACGAGGCCTCGTCGTCGAGGTCGTCCCCTTCCGCGAACCAGGTGAGACGGAGCGCGCGCTGTTCGTCCGGCCTGGCGGCTGGCGACGCGTCGATGATCCTCCGCGCGGCCGCGTTCAGGCGCTCGCGAGAAGGTTTCGGCAGTTCGAGTCCCGACAGAATCCGGTTCATCCGGTCGAGGTGCGGCTCCCACAGGACCGCGCGCCGGCCGGCGAGAAGCGCCGTCTCGAAGAAACCGAAGCCGCGCTGCACGGCGGGTGAAAGGAACGGGACGGGGGCGTACTCAACGGGCATCATTCACGTTCCCGGCGGCGAGCGCGGCCATGGCCGCGCCGAATTCCCGCGATTTCGATTCCATTTCGCGCCATTCGGCATCCGGCTGCGAGTCCCACACGATTCCGCCTCCGGCGTGGTAGTCCACTGTATCCCGGCCGACGATTGCCGTGCGGATCGCCACGTTGAAAACGGCCCGGCCGTCGCCGCGCACGAATCCGGCCGCGCCGCAATAAGCTCCGCGCGCGACGGGCTCGAGGCCGTGGATGAACCGGAGAGCCGCGCGCTTCGGCGCGCCCGTGATCGAGCCGCCGGGCAGCGTTGCGTGCAGGACGTCGGAGAGCCGCACGTCCGCCCGGAGCCGCGCCTCCACCGTGGACTCGAGGTGGTGGAGATGGCGGAACGATCGGAGCGCGCGGAGCGCCGTCGTCTCGACGCGCCCCGGCTCCGCCACCTTCCCGAGATCGTTCCTCAGGAGGTCCACGATCATCACGTTCTCGGCGGCGTCTTTCGCGGAGGCGAGCAGTTCCGCGCGGAGCCTGGCGTCCCCTCCTTCGTCCGGCGCGCGCGCGATCGTGCCCTTGATCGGCTTCGTGACGACGCGCCGCGCCGCGAGGTCGACGTCGAGGAAGAGCTCCGGCGAGTTCGATACCACGGCCCAGCCGCTGCCCGCGAGCGTCACAGCGAACGGCACGGGGTTGTCGGCGTCGAGAGCACGCGCGAGAGCGAAGGGGTCGACACGCGACCGGAAACGCGTGCGACGCGAGAGGTTCACCTGATAGACGTCGCCCCGGGCGATCCCATCGCGAATCGTCGCGATACCGCTCGACCACTCGTCCGAAGAGAGCGACCGCTCAACGGTCGCCGATTCTTTGAAGGTGAAGAGAGAGGATTCAGCCGGGGATGGCGGCGCGCGGCGACTGGTGGTGGAGCGTCGGAAGACAAAGAATTCTGCGAAAGGAAGAAAGTCATGCTCGCGCGCGAGGGACGTCGATCCTTCGAGGAAGACACCGGCCTCATAGGAAATAAAGCCTGCGGCGAAGAGATCGGGGTCGCCCGACCGCGCCACGTCGTCCAGCGCGTCGAGAAGCTTGGGCAGTTGGGCCGTCAGGTCGGCGCGCCTGAGCGTTTCTCCACCTTCTAAGAAAATCCCCGGTCCTTTCCCCTCTCCCAGTCCCCAACCGTCCCCTCGGAAGAGCGCTTTCATCGGCATCGTCTAGTCTATGAGGATCGTGCGCGCCCCACCTTCCGCCGTCGAGACGTCCATTCAGGTGCGCTACGCCGAGACCGACGCCCAGCGGGTCGTGTACCACGGCAACTACGTCATCTGGTTCGAGGTCGCGCGCACGACGTTTTGCGAACGCGCCGGGTACCCCTATCCGCGGATGGAGACCGAAGGCTCGTTCATCACCGTGACCGAGGTGCGCGTGCGCTACCGCCGCTCGGTGCGCTATGGCGACACGGTCGTGGTGAGGGCGCGGATGACCGCGCTGAAGAGCCGCGGCTGCACCTTCGCGTACGAGGTCGTCCTGCCGGACGGCCAGCTCGCGGCCGAGGGCGAAACGCAGCACCTCTTTCTAGACGGCTCCGGAAAGCCGCGCACGGTTCCGGAGGCGATCGCGGACGCGTTCCGCTCGTTCGGTGGGCTCTCCGCCTAGCCGCCGTTCGGCATCTTCTTCGCGAGGGCGCGCTGGACGAGGGCCGGAACGAGGCCCGTCACGTCTCCGCCGAGCTCGTGCACCTGCTTGACGAGGTGACTCGAGGTGTAGGAGAGCTCCTCCTTGGGAGTGAGGAACAGCGTCTCGACCTCCGGGTCGAGGCGGCGGTTCATGAGGGCCATCTGGAACTCGTGCTCGAAATCCGACACGACGCGCAGGCCGCGCACCACGATGCGCGCCTTTTCCTCTCGCATGAACCTCACGAGGAGACCCTTGAAGGACTTCACCTCGACCTTCGGCTCGCGTCGGAAGATCGCGCGGATCATGTGGACCCGCTCCTCCACGGTGAAGAGAGGCGCCTTCTCCGTGTTGATGAGCACCGCAACGAGCACCCGGTCGAAAAGGTGGCAGCCTCTCCGAATCAGGTCGACGTGGCCGTTCGTCATGGGATCGAACGTGCCCGGATAGACGGCGGTGCGCTTCACGCGAGCCGGGATTGTACGTCCCCGCGCCTTCCGAGGAACGCATCGCCGAGCCGGCGCGCCGAAAAGACGAGGAGGAAGAGCGCGACGCCGGGCGGAAGGACGCACCACCAGGCGCCGGGCAGCAGATTGCGCGCCTCGGCCAGCGCGCGCCCCCAAGAGGCGGCGGGCGGCGGCGCCCCCAGCCCGAGGAAGGACAGCCCGGCCTCGGTGAGCACGGCCGATCCGAGCACATAGGGCAGGGTCGCGAGTGCCGGCGGGAGCGCGTGCGGGAGCACGTGCACGAACAGGAGGCGAGCGTCCGAGGCGCCCGAGGCGCGCGCTGCGTCCACGAAGGCTTCACTTCTCAGGCGCTGCGTGCCGGCGCGCACGAGGCGCGCCGCGTCCGTCCAGCCCGTCAGGGCGATGAGGAGCGCGGCGACGAGGAACGACGGCCTCAGGAACGCCGCGCCCGCGATGACGAGGACGAGGGCCGGAAGCGCCTGGACGATCTGCAGGAGGAGAAGCACGGCTCGATCCGTGCGGCCGCCGGCCCAGCCCGCCAGCGTCCCGAGCGCCGCTCCGAGCCCGAGCGCCAGCGCGGAGGCCAGGAGGCCGGCCGCGACGGAGAGCCGCGCCCCGTGGAGAACGCGCGCGAGCACGTCGCGGCCGAGCTCGTCCGTGCCGAGGAGATGCCGGCCCCCGGGAGGCGCGAGGCGCCGGTCGAGATCCACGCCGTCGGGGTCGAACGGCACCGGCGCGCTGAGAATCGTCTCTCCCGCGCGGCCGGAGACCCACGGCTTCTCGCGCGCGACGAGCGGAGCAAGGAGCGCGAGCAGCGGAAAGAGCGCGAAGGCGATCCCCGCGCGGCGGAGCGCGGCCCGGGCGTCCGTCATGGGGCGATTCCTCGTGGCGGGGCGTCGTCCGCGCGCACGGTGCGGGGATCGAGCGCGGCGGTCACGAGGTCCGCCGCGAGCGATGCGGCCACGACGACGACGGCCGACAGAAGAGTGAGCGCGAGTACGGTCGGCAGATCGCGCGCGAAGACGGCCTCCGCGAGCAGGCCGCCGGCTCCGGGAAGCGAGAAGACGCGCTCCACGAGGATCGAACCGGACACGACGGCCGGCACGAGCGCCGCCCCCATCGCGGCGAAGGGAGCCGACGAACGGCGGAGGGCGCGGCGGATCTCCGCAGGCGGTCCCTCCCCCCGGGCGCGTCCCGCGCGCGCGGCCGGATCGGCAAGGGCCGCCGCGACGCAGACCCTCACGAAGCGGGCGACGAGCGCGAGCGACGCGAGCGCCAGGGTGACGACGGGCAGCACGAAACCGCTGAGACCGGTTTCCGCGTCGGCGAAGACAGGCGTGACGCGAAGCCATCCGGAGAAGACGAGGAGAAGGAGGAGACCGAGGACGAATGTCGGCGTCGAAAAGAGCGCATCGCAGACGAAGCCGGAGATCCGGTCCAGGCGTCCGCCCGGCCGTCGGGCCGCCGCGACCCCGAGGGGCACGCCGACGAGACACGCCAGAAAGAGGGCGGCGAGGTTCAAGGCAAACGTCGTGGGGAGCGCCCGGGCGATGCGGGCCGTCACGGGCTGGCCGTCCACGAGGGAACGACCGAAATCCAGGCGCAGCGCCCGCCAGGTCCACGTGAGGAAGCGTTCGGCCACGGGCCGGTCGAGGCCATAGAGATGCCGGAACGCCGCGAGCGCTTCGGGCGAGACAGAGACGGCGCGGTTTCCGCCGGCGCGCGCCGCGAGTGCCGCCGCGTCGCCAGGCGCGGCTGTGACGAGCCCGAACACGAGAGCGAGGACGCCGAGCAGCGTCAGGAGGGCCGAGGCCGCCCGCCGCAGCGTGAATCGGAGCATGGGGAGAGATGTTACGAGATCGGACCCGTTGTGGCGCTCGTCCGCCAGCCGGCCGCCCCCGGCCAGAACAGGAAGAGGCCATACGGCGACGTCCTCACGTTCGTCAACCGCGAAGCGACGCCCCACTTCGTCAGCGGCACGTTCAGGAACGTGACCGGCTCGTCCTCGTGGATCAGGGCCTGCACGTGCGCGAGCAGGGCGCGCGTCTCTTCCTTGTCGAACGTCGTCTTGAGGCGGTCGAGAAGCGAGTCCACCTCGGAGTTCCGGTAGAACGCCGAGTTCAGTCCCGTCGGAGGTACCTGCCCGGAGTGCCAGCTCACGGCGAGGTCCGGGTTCGGGTCGAGGTTCAGCGCGGCCGCCCAGGCCTCGAGCTCCCCAGCGTCCATCTTCGCCGCGAAGGCGGCCCACTCGAGCGGCTGGATCGCCATGTCGATGCCCGCCTTCCGATACGACTGCTGCGCCAGCTCCACGATCTGCCGTTGAATGTCGCTCCCCATGCCGAGCGACAGCGTGAACGCGAGGCGCAGCGCCCCCTTGCGGCGGGTGCCGTCCGCTCCCTTCCGGAATCCGGCATCGTCGAGAAGCGCCTCGGCGGCCTTCGGGTCGTACGGCCACGGCGCGATGGACGAGTCCCAGGCCCAGTGCGCCGGTGGGAGCGGTCCGTTCGCGAGCTTCGCGAGACCCCCGTAAAGGTTGCGCCCGATGCTCTCGCGGTCGACGAGCATCGTCAGGGCGCGCCTCACGCGGCGGTCGGCGAAGACCGACAGGCGGTTGTTCCAGCCGAAATAGATATACGAGAGCTCGTCGAACGTGATGACACGCGGGACGTCGGCTGTCCCGGCCGTGCCGGCCTTCGCGTCCAGTTCCTTCTTCTGCGCCGCCGTCAGGCGCATCTCGTCGAGATCGCCGGTTCCGAGGGCCGCGAACGCCGGCGCCGTCTCGGGCACGACCCGGAAGATCACCTGCTCGGGGGCGGGCTTCTCGCCGAAGTACTGCGTGTTGCGCACGAGCGTGAGCGTTCGGCCGGCCTCCCACGAGCCCAACCGATACGGGCCGTTCGCGAGCGGATTCCGGTTGCGCGGGTGCGTCGCGACGTCGCCGCCCGCCCATGCGGCAGCGGAGAGAAGCGGCAGGTTGAAGGCGTCGCGCCGCCCGGCCGCGACCGTCTTGAACATGACACGCGCGGTGCGGGCATCCACGGCCTCCGCCCTCACGAAGCCGTCGAAAAGGGCGCGCCGCGTGAGCGCGGGCGTCTTCGGGTCGAGGAGAGTCGTCAGGGTGAAGACCACGTCCGCGGAGGTGACAGGTGTCCCGTCCTCCCAGCGCGCGTCTTTTCGAAGGCGGATCGTCGTCGTGAGGTGATCCGGGGAATCGGAGACGTCCTCCGCGAGGCCCGGCACGAGGTTCAGCTTCTCGTCGTAGTCCAGGAGGTTTCGCTCGACGAGCGCGAGGACGATCTGCTCGGCGTCCGTCGTCGCGAGGATGGGGTTCAGCGTCTTCGGCTCGCCGTCGAGGCGGCGGCGGACGACGCTGTCCTGGCTCTTGCCGCGCACTCCGCACGCGGAGAGGAGAATCGCGGCGGCGAGAAGAGCGAGCTTCTTCAAAACGGCCACTCCACGGAAATCGCCGCGACGTTGCCCATCGCATCGAGCACGCGCATCGACAGGACGGCCGGTCCCGGCGGCTTCGGCACCCGGAAGACGAAGCGTTCGATCGGAGAGTCCGCCGCGCCGTCCTCGGCGGGCAGGAGGCGCCAGCGATCCGCGTTCACGGCGCCTTCAGCTTTCGTGACGGGCGAGAGGGCGTCCGTGGCGAGAACCGTCACGACGACGGAGTCCCCTTCGGCCTTTTTCGACTCCACCTTCAGGACAGGCGGCGTGTTGTCGATGACGACGACCCCCGTTTCCTCGCGCGCCGTGAGCGCTTCGCTCTCGGGCTGCGAGAGGCGGTCCGACGCCGTCACCCGAAAACGGTAGCGCCCATCGGAGAGCGCCGTCGTGTCGAAGGAGAGGTACGTGTCTTCGAGGTCCTTGCGAACCGGAAACCACGCCGAACCTTCTTCGCGGCGCGCCTCCACCTCGTAGCGCAGGGTGTCGCCGTTCGGATCCGTGCCCTTCCACGTGAGCGTCCGGTAGCCCTTCCGGAAGAGCCGCTTTCCGGATCCCTCCCCCGCGCCGTCGCGCGGCGCCTCGAGTCCGGAATAGATCCCCGACTCGTCGGGATTCGTCACGGAGAGGACGCCCAAACCCGTTCCACCGCGGGAGAAGACCGCGCCGGGCTCGAGAAGCGCGAGATTCTCGAGCACCGGACGGGCATTGCGTTCGGAGTAGGAGAGGTCCATGCGTTCGAGGACCGGGGACTCGCCCTTCGGCGAGGCCGTAAGGGACGCTTTCCACTGGAAGAAGCGGGCGACCGGGGGTCTCGCGCCTCCGTCCGCGCCGACCGGCATCCAGGCCGACCACGTGGCGTCGGGCTTGTCCGAATTCCCGGCCCGCACGAAGAGCGACAGCGCCGCTCCCGCGGGCACGTGTCCCTCCCAGCGGAGGTGTCCGAACGTCGACAGGCGCGAGGCGTCCTTCACGGCAGACGTGAACGTGCCCGACGGCGGGTTCCCTACGTCGGGTCTCAGAATTCCCGCCGCGCCCATCGTCACGACGGCGAACCCGGATCCCACGGCCGGGACCGCGAGTGCGAGCTTCTCGCCGGTCGAGGCCACGAGGCGGACGCGCCTGTCCTTCCACTCGTAGACGCGCCCTCGCGAGCCCGTGACGACGAGGAGCGCCCCGTTCGCGTCGAGCCGGAGGCCGAGAATCGACTCCTCGGGAAAGAGCCAGCCCGGCTCCACGAAGCCATCGGGCTGAATGACGGCGATCTCGGAGCTGCTCGCCGAGCGGGTCTCCGCGGAGGGCCGAACCGTGAACGTGGAGGCGGACACGGACACCGAGCCTCGCGGCGCTTCCTCCGTTCTCGCGGGCGCCGGCGTGGGCGTGGGCGTGGGAGCGGGAGCGGGCCGGAGCCGAAGGTCCGTCAGCGCGGGCCGGCCCGAGGCCGGATCGATCTGCGAGGCCGCCGCATAGAGGACGCCCCGAGCGTCCACGGCGAGGCCGGTGACCTCCGGGCGGGAGAAATCGTAAAGCGTGCGCGGGCTGCCCTGGAGCGGAAATGCGACCACGAGACCGCGATCGGACGTGCCCGCGTACACGGTCCCGTCGGGGCCGACCGCGAGCGCGCGGATGTGCACGTCCTCGATCTCGTGGAAGAGCTCGAGCGTGCCCGAGGGCGTCTTCCGATAGACGCGGCCCTTGTTCCCCGTCCCCACGTAAAGCGTGCCGTCCTTCGCGAAGGCGAGAGCCCAGATGGCGGCCTCCTTCGGGTCGCCGACCACCGCTCCGGACTTCGCGGCGTCCGCGGCCTCCGGGTCGACGCGATAGATCTTCCCGTTTGGGGAAGACGCGCACACGACCGCGCCGTCCGGGGCCACCGCGACCGCCGTGATGTTCGGTTCGGGCGCGGTGAAAAGGAGCTTCACATTCGCGCCGTTCGAAACGAAGAGCCGGCCCAGCCCGCCCCCCGTCGCCACGAAGACGCGGCCGGAGCCATCGGCCGCCGCGGCGAAGACCGCGGCATCGGCCGCGTCGTCGGGCCACGCGCGGGCCGCGAGGGCCGCGCCGAGCGTGAGCCTTCCGTCGGCGGAGACGGCGACGCCCTTCGAGTCGCCCGCGAGGAAGTCGCGCGCTCCCGCCGTGACGGCGATGCGTGACGTCCCGCCGAGGAGAAGCGGCGCCACGAAGACGGCAGCGGCGAGAGAGGCGAGAACCATGGTGGAGCGTCGCATCAGGAGCGGGGCCTTTCTATCTCGAGCTCGAGGCGCACGGAACCGGACGCGGGCCGGTCGAGGACGAGGATCTCCTCGGCGAGGATGCGGGACGGAACGGAAGGCCGCGGGTTTCCCTCGCTTCCCTCGGAGAGGACCATCGCGAACGAGGGGGGAAGCGCTGTCAGGGTGCCGTCCCCCGTCGTCGCCCCGCGCCCGGGGACGAGGAGCAGCGCCGCGAGGCGGTCCGCGGGAACGAGCCGCGCGATCGCGGCGCGGAGGCCCGCGAGGCTGCGCGGCTCGGACGGTTCGGCCGCGAGACGCGCGCCGGAGGCCGCGTTGCCGTCCCCGACGAGCACGATCGCGCGGCCTTCGGGCGTTTCCTTCGGCACGGTGAGGGACAAGACCCGCGTCTCAGCGCCGCCGCGGCGATCCACGAGGCGAACCGTGACATGCAGCGTTTCGCCCGGCGCCGCCTTCCGCGTGGAGAGAGCCGCCTCCACGACCCGGAGCCGCCTCTCGCCGCGCGTGCTCACGATCGAGACGTCCACGCCGGTGATTCCTGGCTCCTCGTACTCGTTCTGGGCGATGAGCCCGGTCAGAACGTTCGCGGTCATGAGGGCGAGCTCCTTGGCGCGCGGGCCCGTCATCTGATCGGCGTAGACGAAAGGCCCCACCTTCGTGTCGACGGCGACGCGGAGGCGAAGCGTCCGGTCGACGGGCGTCGCGTCGAGCGTCGTGAGCGCAGCATCCAGGGAGATTGAGAGCAGGATCGGAAGCAGCGCCGTCTCGCGCGCGACGCCCCACGACAGCGTCCGGACGCTCCCCCCATCCGACTCGAGCCGGAACCGCACGGGAACGAGGGGCACGGTCCGGTCCGTGCGCCCGGCCACGCCGCTGTCGCGGTCGTGCGTCAGGCGATAGATCGGGGCGAGGGCGTAAGCCATCTTGAACGAGAGCATCGCGCTCGGAAAGACCGTCACGACTTCCGCCGGAGCGGCCGGCAGCTCGATGCTTCCCGCTCCGAGGAACCGGTGCCCGAACGCGAGGAATCGTCCCTCTCCGTCCACGCGCGTCACGGTGCCCGTCGCACCGAGTTGGAGGTCGCCGTCGATGAGAAGGGCCGTCATGGCGGAACCGGGCGCGAGCGGCGCCGCGGGGCGCGCCCGTTCGGCCGCCTGCAGGGCGGTTCCCGGAAATGCGGGCAGCGTTCCCGACGCGAGGGGGATCCCGAGGCGCGCGAGGTCGGCGCTCCATCGCCCGAGTGTGTCGACCGGGAAGCCCGTGGAGACCGGAGCCAGGAGCGAGGAGGGCGCGTGCGCGGGCCATCCCGGGCGCGCGTCGACGATCCGGCGAAGGGCCGCGAGCCTTTCCTCTTCCGGAAGCGCCACGGCCGCGGCGAAGTCCCCGAATCCGGTCGGGGAGGACGTGAGCCGCGCGCCCCGTTCCGATCCCGCGCCGGCCTCCGGGTCCTGGGCGCCCTCGCCGGCGTCGATCGCGAGCATCGATTCGATCGGCGTGACCGCGCCTATGGGCTCCTTCGCGAAGCCCCACGTGGAGGCCACGGCCCCCGCGAGCCGGCCCTCGAAATAGACGGGGCTGCCGCTCATTCCCGCGAGAATGCCCGTCCTTTCGAGACCGAGCCCGCCGACTCGGATGATGATCTGCGAACGCCCGAGGGAGTTCGGCACGATCCCGAGGACTTCGACGTCGAAACGCTCCACGAGGGAGCCGCGAAGCACCGTCAGGCCGTAGCCCTTCATCCCGGTCCGGATCGCCGAAAGCGGCAGGATGTCTGCCGGGAGGGACGCGGCGGGCGCGGACCCCGTGAGGCTCGTCGCGAGAAGCGCGGAGAGAAGAGTAAAAGCCGCCGCGCGGAGCGCCCAACGCTTTGACCCGCTTGAAGATTCCATGCTACCTTGACGGGACGGCCCGAGACGGGTCCGTCGCGGAACGCATCCCGAGAGGGAGTCACACGAAACGATGACGGAAGCCGGCGGCGCGAACATTGTCCAGCTTTTCACTTCAGCGGGACCGACGGCCAAGGCCGTCCTGCTCGTCCTCGCGTTCTTCTCCCTGGTGTCGTGGGCAATCATCATCGGCCGGATCTGGAGTTTCTCACGCGCCGCATCCGACTCGCGCGCGTTCCTGAACCACTTCCGCAAGAGCCGGAAGTTCGCCGACGTGCTCGGGATCTGCGACAAGTGCGAGGCGAGCCCGCTGGTCGGTATTTTCCGCGCGGGCTACGCCGAGCTGGACCAGCAGGTCAAGGACGGCCGCGAGGTGGCGCCGGCCGACACGGGACGCCTCTTCGTCAAGAGCCTCGCCTCGATCGAGCGCGCCCTCGAGCGCGCGGCCGGCGTCGAGACGACCCGCCTCACGCGCGGGCTGCCTTTCCTCGCGACCACGGCCTCGTCCACGGTTTTCATCGGCCTCTTTGGAACCGTCATGGGCATCATGATGGCGTTCTCGCAGATTGCCCAGAAGGGCTCGACGTCGATCGTCGTCGTGGCGCCCGGCATCGCCGAAGCCCTCATCAACACCGCGGCCGGCCTCGTTGCCGCGGTGCCCGCGCTCATCGCATATAACAACTTCACCGGGAAGATGCGCGCGGCGCGCGCCGAGATGCGCGACTTCGAGCTCGAGTTCATGAACCTGGCCGAGCGCCACTTCACCTAGGGCAGGACGACACGTGGCTTTCAAGCTCGACGACGACGCGAACGCCTTCTCGGACATCAACGTGACGCCGCTCGTCGACGTCATGCTCGTCCTCCTCGTCATCTTCATGGTCACCGCGCCCCTCCTGCACCAGGGCGTCGAGGTCCAGCTCCCGAAGTCCGTCGCCCAGAACCTTCCGAAGACGCCCGAGGACCCTCTCATCCTCTCCATCACGAAGAACGGGAACTACTACCTGAACGAGACGCCCATTCCGAAGGCGCAGCTCCGGGACCGCCTGAAGCTCATCCTCTCGCGTCGCCGCGACAAGGCCGTCTACCTGAAGGCCGACCGCAACCTCACGTACGGCGTCGTCGTCGAGACCATGGACACGCTCAACCGGCTGGGCGTCGAGAGCCTCGGCATGGTGACCGAGCTCAGGAGCGAGGGGGCTCCGTGACCACGCGCGCGGCCGCCCTTCCCGGGCCGCCGACCGTTTCGGAGATCCTCGAGCGGCGCGCGCACGGCGGGCGCGCGCCCCGCGGCCTGACGGCGGCCCTTTCCGTCCTCGCGCACGCGGCCTTCCTCGCGATGCTTCTCCTCGTGGGCCGCCCCCGCAAGGCTCCCGTCTTCGTGCCGATGTCCCTTCCCGTCCGCGTCGTGAGCCCGGCGTCTCTCGGCCGGCCCCAGGCCGCGCCCGCTCCGGCTCCCGTGGCCGCGCCGGCCGAGCCGGCGCCGGTCGCGAAGGCGAAGCCCGTCATCGAGAAGCCCTCCGAGAAGATCCTGCCCTCGGCGAAGGCGCTCCCCGAGCCGAAGAAGCCCGCGAAGGCGGAGAAGCCGAAGCCGGCGCCCGGGGGCGTCAAGGCCCTTCCCGGGCCCGCTCTCGATCTTCCGAGCGCCGCCGGAGCTGCCAACGGCGCGACGTCGGGCGCCGGCATCTCCTTCGGGGCGTCGGTCACGTCCTTCGACGCGGACTTCCCCTTCGCCTATTACGTCGAACAGCTCCTCTCCCTCATCGGCGCGAACTGGTTCAAGCCGGAGTCCGCCGAGGGCACGAACTGCGTCGTCTCTTTCCGCGTCCTGCGCTCCGGACAGGTGACGGAGGTCAAGGTCGATTCCACGTCGGGTGTGAGCTACTACGACCGGGCCGCGGCGCGCGCCGTGTACGCCGCGAACCCGCTCCCGCCCTTGCCGCCCGACTACCGCAACGATTCGCTCGGCGTGCACCTGAAATTTCAGTAAAGGGGAACTTGTTGAGAAAAGAAGAAGAAAAGAAGATTTCCGTGAAAGGAATCAGAGGGGTCGGCGCGCTTCTGGCTGCCACTGCCCTCGTCTGGGCCGCTCCCGTTCTCGGGCAGGCGCCGAAGCACGCGACGGCGTCCCCCGCGACGTCGACCGCTCCCTCCGGTTTCGCGCAGGCCTCCAACATCGACCTTTCGATCACGGGCAGCTCCAGCGCGCGCCGCCCCCTCGCGATCCCGATGACGATCGCGCCGCTCCTGACGGAGCTCCAGACGAAGGCCGTCGATCCGTTCTACACGACCCTGTCCGACGACCTCGCGGGCTCGGGGGTCTTCGTCGTGGCCGATCCGGCGCTCTACCCGAAGGGGATGCGCCCGCCGCAGAGCCGCGAAGAGGGCGACGCGTGGAAAGCCACGTCGGCGCAGTTCCTGCTCGACACGCACCTTTCGCCGGACGGCGGAAACGTCGTCGTCGAGGCGCTGCTCTGGGACCTGAGCACGCTGAAGCCGATTCTCAGCAAAAAGTACTCGGGCGAGACCCGCGCCACTCGCCGCATCGCCCACACCCTGGCGAGCGACCTCGTGCGCCAGTTCACCGGCAAGCCCGGCCCGTTCCTCACCAGGCTCGCCTTTTCCTCCGACCGCGACGAGCGACGCGTGAAGGAGATCTACACGATGGACTTCGACGGCGAGAACCAGCGGCGGATCACGAGCTCCCGCACGCTGTCGCTCGCGCCCGACTGGTCGCCGGACGGCACGAAGATCGTGTACCAGTCCTACGAGAAGGACACGCCGGGCCTGTGGCTCATCGGGAAGGACGGGACCGACAAGCGGCCCATCCCGGTCCCGACCCAGCTCAACGCGTCTCCGTCGTTCTCCCCCGACGGCAGGACGATCGCGTTCTGCGGCAGCGTCCGGGGGAACACGGAGATCTTCACCGTCCAGACGGACGGCTCCTCTCTGAAGCGCCTCACCGAGAACGCGGCGATCGACTCCACGCCTCGCTGGTCCCCGAATGGCCGCGAGCTCGCGTTCACGTCGAACCGGCAGGGCACGCCCCAGATTTTCATCATGGATCTCGAAGGCGCGAACGTCCGGCGCGTGACGCTGGCCGGCAACTGGAACGACGAGGCAGCATTCTCGCCGGACGGCGGGCGCCTGGCGTTCGCGTGCCGGAACGAGGGCGATTTCCAGATCTGCGTGATGGATCTCTCTTCGGGCCGGACCGTGCAGATTTCGAGCGGACCGGGCGCCCACGAAGGACCCACATGGTCCCCCGACGGCTCGAAGATCGCCTGGGAGGTGCAGCACGGCAGTTCGACGCAGATCGCCGTCGGGAACGCCAACGGCAGCGGAACGGCGCGCATCGTGACGTCGTCCGGGAACAATTATTCCCCCTCGTGGGTCAAGACGCTAGAATAGAAGGCCCACGGGGAGATGCCGTCCGGCTTACCCCCCACACAGCAACCAACGGAGGCTCGATTCCATGAAGCAATCCCTCAAGGCCGGTTCCATCACCCTCGCTGCCGTCGCGTTCGTCGTGGCATGTTCCAGCAAGCCACCTGCCGCGCCGCCGCCCTCACCGACGCCCGTTTCGACGCCGACCGTCGTCACGGTCGAGCCGGTCGCCACGCCTGCGCCGATGCCCGCGCCCAGGGTGGAGGCGGACGACATCCGGGCGAAATCGCTCGTCGAGATCTCGAGCTACCTGAAGCCCGCGTTCTTCGACTACGACAAGGCGGACATCCGCGGCGACTCCCGTGACGTCCTCGCCACGAACGCGACCTGGCTGAAGAAGTACTCCTCTGTGCAGTTCACGATCGAAGGCCACGCCGACGAGCGCGGCACGGCGCAGTACAACCTCGCGCTCGGCGACCGCCGAGCGAACGCCGCGAAGGACTACCTCGTCTCCCTTGGCGTCGACGCGTCCCGGATCAAGACCGTTTCGTACGGCAAGGAGCGTCCCTTCGCCACCGGACACGACGAAGACTCGTGGCAGAAGAACCGCCGCGCCCACTTCGTCGTCACCGCGAAGTGAACCGGGAGCGCGCCTCGCGCGCCATTCGTTCCGTCGCCGCCGCGGGGGTTCTCGCGGCGGCGGTCGGCTGCGTCAGCGGAAGCGACATCGACGGCCTTCACACGCACCTCTCGACGGTCGAGAAGGAAGTCGACGTCGTCGCTAAGCAGTCGTCGTCCAAGGACGAGGTCGCGAAGCTGAGCGAGAGACTCGCGAAGCAGGCGGAGACGCTGCTGCGCTCGAATGCCGATCTCGGCACGAAATTCGACGACCTGACGCGCGAGATGCAGGCCCTCGCGGGCAAGCTCGAGGACGCGAACCGGCGCCTGACGCAGCTCTCGCAGCAGATCGCCGAGTCGCAGGCGCACGCGGGGTCCGCGCCCGCTTTCGCCCCCCCGACCGCTCCCGCGCCCGGCGGAGCGCCCGCGGCCGGCGCGGGTCCGGGCCCCGTCGCGGCTTCCGGAGCGGCGCCACGCGGGGGCGGTATCACGCCCGCCGAGCTCTTCGCGCAGGCGACGGCCGACTACCAGCGGGGTCGCTACGACCTCTCCCGGCAGGGCTTCGAGGACTACGTCGAGAAGTTTCCGCGCACCGATCTGTCGGACGACGCCCTCTACTGGGCCGGCGAATGCTGGTCGGCACAGAAGAAGCCGCGGGAAGCGATCGCCGCGTTCGACAAGCTCTTCCGCTCCTATCCCCAGAGCGACAAGGCCCCGGCCGCCCACCTCAAAAAGGGCATCGCCCACTTGGAGCTCGGCGAGAAGGCTCAGGCCATGGTCGAACTGAATTTCGTCGTCAACCAGTTTCCCGGCTCCGACGAGGCCAAGAGCGCGCGCCAGCGCCTCAAATCCCTCGGCGGCGATTCCCGCTGAACGGCTCTCCAGAGAAGACTCGAGACGTCAAAGAGAAAGGCACACCCGAACTCCATGGCCAACACCAAGCAAGCCAAGAAGCGCGCCGCGCAGAGCGATCGGCGCCGGGTCCGCAACCGGTCCGTCTTGACGAAGGTCCGCAACGTCGTGAAGAACCTGCGCAAGACGGCGGAGACCGAAGCCGCGAAGGTCGGCGATCTCCTCTCGAACGCGGTTTCCGACCTCGACGTCGCCGTCCGCAAGGGCGTCCTCCATAAGAAGACGGCCTCCCGCCTGAAGTCGCGGATCTCGAAGACCGTGAACAAGGCGAAGAAGGCGGACGCGAAGAAGTAGAAGCCTGGCGCTCCGGAGCGGCGGCTAGAACCCTTCCAGGATCGTCGTGACGAGATTCTGGGCGAACGGGCGGGCCATCGCGTCGATGGCCTCCCGTTCCCGGTCGTAGTACGAGCTCGCGCTCGACGGCACCGTGTACGGCTGTCGGAACAGGTACGCGGGCTCCGCGAAGATCGGCTTGTCCGTCGCCTTTTCCGTGAGGACGAGCTTTCCCGTCACGGTCACCTGATACTCGACCGCGATTCCGTTCGCGTCGAAGCGCACGGGCGCGACGTTGCAGGACGTCAAATGCCCGGCGAGCTCCGAGTCCGCCGCCGACCGGTCGGAGACCGGCTTCAGGCGGCCGCGCGCGGACAGCTCGCGGATGACGGCGTCCGTGAGCCGCTGCTCGAGGCCGACGACCGTGGTGTCGTTCACGAACTGCGCCACGTACACGGTCTTCACCGTCGCGGGAAGGGCGCTCGAGCCCGTGCCCACGAGCGCATAGCCGCAGCCAAGAAGACCGAGGAGAAAAGAGAAAAGCAAGATTTCTTTGAAAGGTTTCACTTCACCACGATATTCAACAGGCGGTCTTGCACCCAGATCGTCCTCACGCGCTGCCTGCCCTCGAGCCACTTGGCGATGATCGCATTCGCTTCGGCGGCGGCTACGGCTTCCTTGTCAGAAGATCCTCTTCGAAGCTTGATCTCGGCCCGGACCCTCCCGGAAATCTGTACGGCGATCGACGCGAATTCTTCGACTGCGAGCGCCGGATCGTAGGCCGGCCAGCCCGACATGAGCAGGCTTTTCGTGCCGCCCATCCGCTCGTTCAGCTCCTCGGAGAGGTGAGGCGCGATGGGATGGAGCAGGGTGACGAGCGTCCGAAGAGTCGTCGCGGTCTCCCCCGCGTCCGAGCCCGCTTGGCCGACGAGACTCGTCGCATGGTTGAGAAATTCCATGAGGTGCGCCACGGCGGTGTGGAATGAGAACGCCCGGAAGTCCTCCGTGACCCTCTTCACGGCCATATGGCGCGCGCGCGCGGCGGGCGTGTCGGCCACCCTCGGCTGGGTCTGCGGATCGGCGCCGGTCTGAAGGAACCGATCGATCGTGCCCCGGACCCGCCAGAGGAAACGCTCGGGGCCGCTGATCCCCTCGTCGCTCCACTCGGAGTCCTTCTCCGGCGGTCCGAGGAAGAGCACGAACGCGCGGACGGCGTCGGCGCCCTTTTCGGCGATGAGCGGGTCGAGCGACACGGCGTTGCCGCGCGACTTGGACATCTTCTCGACGCGCCCCGTCGGAGACTGGCGCGTGATCATGCCCTGGTTGAAGAGCGCGGAGAACGGCTCCTCGAACGTCACGAGGCCGAGGTCCTTGAGTATCCGTGCGAAGAACCGTGCGTACAGGAGGTGCAGGATCGCGTGTTCGATGCCGCCAATGTACTGGTCGACGGGCGCCCACTCCTTCACGATGGCGGGGTCGAAGGGCGCGGCACCGTTTTTCGGGTCGATGTACCGGAGGTAGTACCAGGACGAATCCACGAACGTGTCCATCGTGTCCGTCTCGCGGCGCGCGGGGCCGGAGCACCGGGGGCACGTCGTGTTCACGAACGAGGCAACCTTCTCGAGGGGATTGCCGCCCTTGCCCGTGAACGGCGCGTCGGGAGGCAGGACGACGGGCAGATCCTTTTCGGGGACCGGGAGCCAGCCGTCCCTTTCGCAGTGGATCATGGGGATCGGCGTGCCCCAGTAGCGCTGGCGCGAGATGAGCCAATCGCGCAACCGGTAGCGCACGCGCGGCCCGCCGATTCCTCGCTCTGCGGCTTCGGCGGCGATGGCCTCGCGGGCCAAAGAGGAAGACATTTCTGAGAAGGGGCCAGAGGCGATGAGGCGGCCTTCGCCGGTGTAGCAGCCGTCAACTGGCGTCGGGGGCTCGATGACCTTGACGATCGGAATCCCGTATTTCTTCGCGAAGTCGAAGTCGCGCGTGTCGTGAGCGGGCACGGCCATGAGCGCGCCCGTGCCGTAGTCGGCGATGACGAAGTTCGCGAGCCACACGGGCACTTCCTGACCGGTGAAGGGATTGATCGCCTTGCGGCCGGTGTCGCGGCCGTCCTTCTCGGCGCCCTCGGCCTCGCGCACGATCCGCTCCTGGCTGCGCACGGACGCGACCCAGGCTTCGAGGTCGGCCTTCTTCGCGTTTCCCTCCAGAAGGCGCGGCACGAGCGCGTGCTCGGGGGCGAGGATGAGCGCCGTCGCGCCGAAGACGGTATCCGGACGCGTCGTGAAGACGCGAACCGTTTCCTCGAGTGACGGGATCGCGAAGTCGAGATCGGCACCCGCGGACTTGCCGATCCAGTTGCGCTGCATCGTGACGACCTTCTCGGGCCACGCGCGGAGCGTGTCGAGGCCTTCCAGCAGCCGTTCGGCATAGTCGGTGATTTTCAGGAACCACTGCTCCAGCTCGCGTTGGACCACGGGCGTCTTGCAGCGTTCGCAGACGCCCCCCTCGGCCTGCTCGTTCGCGAGGACCGTGAGACACGACGGACACCAGTTGACCGCCGATTTCTTCCGGACGGCGAGGCCCTTCTCGAGGAGCCTGAGGAAGAACCACTGGTTCCAACGGTAGTACTCGGGTTCGCAGGTCGTGACTTCCTTCGTCCAGTCGTAGAGAACTCCCCACGCCCGGAACTGTTCTTTCATCGCCGCGATGTTCGCGAGCGTGGAGGTTCGGGGATGAATCCCCTTCTGGATCGCGTAGTTCTCCGCGGGAAGGCCGAAAGCGTCCCAGCCCATGGGGCAGAACACGGTCACGCCGGTCTGCCGGAGGAAGCGGTGGAGCGCGTCGGTCAGGAAGTAGGTCCGGGCGTGCCCCACGTGCAGGCGGTCGCCCGACGGGTACGGGAGCATGACGAGGAGGTACGTGCCTTCGCCCGCGGGCTTCGCGGTGTCCACGAAGGCGGCCCGATCCGCTTCCCAGCGCCCGCGCCACTTGGCCTCGATCCGGAGAATTTCGTCGCTCTTCGTCGTCGTCGTCGTGCTACTCATCGAGCCGGCGAGTGTAAACGACACGAAGGCCCCGCGTCAGCGGCGCGGGGACGCCGCGAGCGCCCGGGGATCGAGGGGCGCGCCCTCGACGGCCGCAACGACGGTCGCGCCGCGCGGCCGGTACAGGGTCAGGCCGCCCTCGGCCGTCTCGAGGATCGGTCGCTTCAGCTCGGTCGAACGGCCGGCGACGTCCACGTGGAAGCCCGCGGGCGGCTGCCGGTCCAGCGCGAGATGCCGCGCCGTGACCGTGTTCGCGAGCCCCCCGGGATCCGAGGGCACCCAGCCCAGCCCCGGGACGAAGACCTCGATCCAGCGATGACGGACGCCCCCGAGCTCCGCGTTGAAAACGTTGCGGGACTCTGGCGTGAGCTCCCGGGCGCGCCGGGCGGCGAGGATGCCCGTGACCTGCCGGGCGGGAACGCCCGCCCGGAGGAGCAGCTCGGCCGCGAGGAGCGACCGCCCCACGCAGGAGCCCCGGCGGGCGCGGAGCGTGGCCGAAGCGGTCTCGGACGATCCGTCCGGCAGCGCATAGCGGATGCGGTGAGCCGTGAAGGCAATCACGCGCTCGACGGCTTCGAGGGTCGTCTTCGCGCCCGCGAGGAGCCGCCGGGAGAGCGAATCCAGTTCGGGATCGTCCGCGAGCGGATCCGCGAGCACCGCCCGGCCTTCCGCCGAAAGGGTCGCCGGGGACGGAGGGAACGGGGCATCCACCGTAAGGGGGGCCGCCTCGACCTCGACGCGTGCTTCCAGCGAACGCCCGTCCGGCGAAGAGAGCGCGATGCGATAGCCGGCGTCCTCCACCGGGCGCGCATAGCGCCATGGCGCGGAACCCTCGAGGCGGTAGCGGGCCCACTCCCCCGGGGACGGACCTTCCTGTGCCGCGGCCATGCCGGCACACGCGAGGGCGATGGTCCAGAACGGCACGCGGAGCCGCATCAGCCGCCCTCTCCGGCGGGAATCCGCGGGCCGAACGTGGCGCGGCGGATGGCATCGAGCACGCCGTTCACGAACGGACCGGAGGACGGAGTCGAGAACTTCTTCGCGATCTCGACGGCCTCGTCGATCACGACGGCGTCCGGGATGTCTTCCTCGAAGAGAAGCTCGTAGAGCGCGAGCCGCAGGAGATTGCGATCGACCGCCGCCATCCTGCCGAGCCGCCAGTGTTCGGACCGCTCGGACAGTTTCGCGTCCAGCTCGTCACGCCGCGCGAGCGTCCCCACGACGAGGCGTTGGGCGTATTCCTGTACTTCGGGACGCGCGAGGACGTACTCCTCCGTGCGCATGAACATCTCCTCGGCCGGTGTTCCCGCGAGGTCGTTCTGGTAGAGAAGCTGAAGCGCCAGCTCTCGAGACTTCCGCCGGCGGCCGCTCACACGCGTCCCCTCCGCCCGGCCGTCAGCGCGCGGAGCGCCGGGAGGAAGCCTTCTTCAGGTTCGCGCGGAGGTCGGCGGCCTCGACGGCGGCCATGGCCGCCTCGAAGCCCTTGTTTCCACCCTTGGCGCCGGAGCGCTCGAGCGCCTGCTCGAGCGTGTCGCAGGTGAGGACGCCGAACGCGACGGGAAGATCGAGCTCGAGGGAGACCTGGAAGACGCCCTTCGCCGTCTCCCCCGCCACGTATTCGAAATGCGGCGTGCCGCCGCGCAGCACGGCGCCCAGCGCCACGAGCGCGTCGAACTTGCCCGAGCGCGCGAGGTCGCGGAGAGCGAGCGGGATCTCCCAGGCGCCGGGCGCACGCACGAGGACGACGTCCTGGTCGGCGGCGCCGGTCCGGCGGAACGCATCGAGGGCCCCGTCGACGAGGCGCGACACGACGAGGTCGTTCGTCCGTGCCGCCACGATGCCGAAGCGGCGCCCCGCGGAGGAGAGATGGCCTTCGATCACGTTCATGGGACCGGAGAGTGTACCAGCCTCAGCGGGGCAGGAGCTCGCGGACGCGCGCGTGCGGACCTTCGCAGCCGAAATTCTCGCGATAGCGGTCGACGAAGTCGGCGATCGCGTATCGTGGCGGCTGTGGACCGAGGGCCTCGAGGGTGTAGACGGCGGCCACGCTCCCGACCCGCCCGGCGACTTCCCACGGCAGCCCGTGGTGCCGGGCCGCGAGGAGCCCGCCCCGGAAGGCATCGCCCACGCCCGTCGGGTCCACCGCGGGACCGCGCAGGCTGGCGGGCGGGATCCGGAAGGTGGTGGCGCCCGCGGGAGCCTCGGGTTGTCCGCCCTGGAGGGCGATCGTGGAGCCTTCGGAGCCGCGCGTCACAATCAGGGCGGGCACCTGCTCGAGCATCTCGGCCTCGGAAAGACCCGTCTTTTTTTCGATGACGCCGAACTCGTACTCGTTGGCGATCAAGAGCGCCGCACCCCTCAGCCCGGCAAGGAGGTCGCTGCCCGAGAGTCGCGCGACCTGCTGGCTCGGATCGTAGACATAGGCGATGTGCAGCTCGCGACACTCCTTCGCGTATTTCGCCATCGCGTCCGGGTCGTTCGGCGCGATGACGGCGAGGCTCACGGCGCTCAGGGAGAGATCGCGGAAGGAGAGCGTCGCGGCGCGCGCCATGGCCCCCGAGTAGAACGTCGCGATCTGGTTCTGGCATTGGTCCGTGGAAACGAAGAACGAGGCGGTGTAGAGGTCGTCGCAGATGTGGAGACACGAGGTGTCCACCCCCTGCTCGGCCAGCCAGCGGCTGTAATCGAGCGCGTCGACGCCCGCCGTCGCCATGATGACGGGCTTGTGGCCGAGGAGCGCGAGCGTGTAGGCGATATTCGGGGCCACGCCGCCCCGCACCTTCCGCATCGAATCCACGAGAAATGAGACGGAGAGGCGATCCATGCGGTCGGGCACGACGACGTCGAGGAACTTCCCCGGGAACGTCATGAGGTAGTCGTAGGCGACGGAACCAGTGACGACGATGCGGCGTGCGGTCATCTGACTTCTTTCTTCACTCTTCTTTCTCTCTTCACTTTCTCAGGAACAGCGCCAGGCGCTTCGCGGCGGCGGGTGAAATATGCTCTTTCGTCGTGAGGACGGCCCACGCGAGGGCGTCCGCGCAGTCGCTCGGGCGATCGGGATCGAGATGCCGCGCGGCGTTCGCGAGGACGCGATTCGCGGTGCTCGCGTTCTGCTTGAGGACGGCGAGGACGGCCTCCACCGAAACGGCGGCCTCCTCCTCGTGCCAGCAGTCATAGTCGGTGACGAACGCCATGGAGGCATAGCCGATTCCGGCCTCCCGGCAGAGCTTCGCCTCGGTGGCGTTCGTCATGCCGATTACATCGACGCCCCACGAGCGGTAGAGCGACGACTCGGCCTTCGTGGAGAACTGCGGCCCCTCCACGCAGACGTACGTCCCGCCCCGGTGACACACGGCCCCCTCGGCCTTCGCGGCCGCCGCGAGCGCATCGAGGAGCACGGTCGAAACCGGGTGCGCGAACGAGACGTGACCCACGCAACCGCCGCCGAAGAAGGTCGAGACGCGGTGTTTCGTCAGGTCGATGAACTGGTCTGGAAGCACGATGTCGGTCGGCTTGTATGCCTCCTTCATCGAGCCGCAGGCCGAAGCCGAGAGCAACCATGAACAGCCGAGCTTCCGGAAGCCCCAGATGTTCGCGCGGTAGTTGACCTCGGTGGGGAGGAATGAGTGGTGGCGCCCGTGCCGCGCGAGGAAGGCGACGGGAACCGAAGAAAGATTTCCAAGAAAGTAGGAGTCGGAGGGGGCGCCGAAGGGCGTCGAGAGCGCGACTTCGCCGATGACCTCGAGGCCAGGAAGCGAATACAAACCCGACCCTCCGATGAGGCCGATGCGCGGGACCCTCTTCCCTCTTCCATTCGCAGAAATCCTTCTCTTCTCTTTCTCCTTCTTCATCTGCCTCGTCCCATCTCCTGCAGGATGTCGAGCGCGAGCTTCAGCGCCGCGCGGCCGGCCTCTCCAGTGACTTCCGGTTCGCTGCGTTCGGCGCAAGCCTTCAGGAACGCCGCATCCTCGGCGGTGAGGGCGTCCGCGGGCTCGACCTTCACGGGCCAGGGCACGATGCGCGGCGGGCCGCTCAGCCGGTCGAGACGGAAGGCCGTCACGTCGCGGTTCTGAGTGTCGATCGAGAAATACCAGTCGGGCTGGAAGAACCGGAACTTCCGGGTCTTCTCCTGCGAGACACGCGAGGCCGTCAGATTCGCCACGCAGCCGCCTTCGAACGACAGCCGCACCGAAGCGATGTCGATCTTTTCGCTCAGAATCGGTACGCCGACCGCCCGGATTTCGGTGACCGGCCGGCCCACGAGATCGAGCGCGATGTCGAGGTCGTGCACGAGGAGGTCGAGGACCACGTCCACGTCGAGGGCGCGCGGCACGAACACACCGAGGCGGTGTGCCTCGATGAACTTCACGTCGGTCACAAGCGGGCGCACGGCGGCGACGGCTGGGTTGAAACGCTCGATGTGGCCCACCTGCAGAACGCGTCCCTTCGCCCGCGCAAGGGCCACGAGCCGATCGGCCTCGGCGAGCGTCGCGGTGATGGGCTTTTCGACCATCACATCGGCCCCCCCGTCGAGGAGCTCCTCCGCCACCGCCGCGTGCGTGGAGGTCGGCGACGCGACGACGACCGCGCGGGCGCCCGCGTCGAGAAGCTCCTTCACGGAGCGTCTCCTCACGAGACCCTTGCTTCCGTGCGCGGCCTCGATCGTCGCGGCCGTGGCGTCGTCCCCGTCGACGAAGCCCACCGGCTCGGAGCCGGCGAGCTCCGTCAGGATTCGCGCGTGGTGCCGACCGAGATAGCCGCACCCGACGATGCCTGTCCGGATTTTCGCCATGCCGGCCGCAGTCTAAAGGATGGCACGGCGTCACACACATCCGCCGTCTTGTCCGACAGGCTCCGACCGCGTAACCTCCGCGGCTCACATGAGCGGACGCGACTGGAAATCCACCCTCCTCCTCCCGAAGACGGAGTTCCCCATGAGGGCGGACCTTCCGAAGCGGGAGCCCGCGCGCCTCGCGCGCTGGCAGGACCGGGACCTCTACGGCCGCATCCGCGCCGCCCGGCAGGGCGCGCCGCGGTTCCTCCTCCACGACGGGCCGCCCTACGCGAACGGCCGGATCCACATGGGCACGGCGATGAACAAGATCCTCAAGGATCTCGTCGTCCGCAGCAAGACGCTCGCCGGCTTCGACTCGCCTTACGTGCCGGGGTGGGACTGCCACGGCCTGCCGATCGAGCTCAAGGTCGACAAGGAGCTCGGCCCGAAGAAGCGCGAGATGACCGACGTCGCGGTCCGCGACGCCTGCCGCGCCTACGCGGAGAAGTGGATCGACGTCCAGCGGGCCGACTTCATACGCCTCGGCGTCCTCGGAGCCTGGAAGTCGCCGTACCGGACGATGGACTTCTCGTACCAGTCCGAGATCGCAAGAGCGTTCGGCCGGTTCGTCGAGAACGGCCTCGTCTCGTTCGGCTTCAAGGCCGTCCTCTGGTGCGTCCACGATCGCACGGCCCTCGCCGAGGCGGAGATCGAGTACGAGGACAAGACCGACTGGTCGATCTACGTCGCCATGCCGTTGGAGAAAGATTCTTCGAACGGCGCGTGGCCGAACCTCGTGGAGGCGGTCGGCGCGCCGCGCCTCTACGCCTTGATCTGGACGACGACGCCCTGGACATTGCCCGCGAACCGCGCCATCGCATTGGGTCCGAAGATCGAATACGTTTTTCTGAGAAGGGAATCCGAACCGGGCGCCGCCTACCTCGTCGCCGACGCGCTGGTGCCGCAGGTGACGGCCGCACTGGGCTGGACGGATGCTCGCCCTCTTCCCCATTCGAAGAAAAGCGGCGAATCGATCGCCGCGGCGTCGCCCGCGTTGCGCTACGCGCGCCCCTTCGCGTCCGACCCATTCGACAATTTCGGATTCCTCCTGGGCGAGCACGTCTCGACGTCGGACGGCACGGGCCTCGTCCACACAGCTCCCGGCCACGGTCGCGACGACTACGAGGTCGTGAGGCGCGCCGGTTTCAAGGTCGACGACCCCGCCCTCTGCCCGGTGGACGAGGGCGGGTACTACGACGCGAATGCCCCGGCACCCCTCCGCGGAAAACGCGTCGTGACGCCGAAGACGCCCGCCGACGACGCCAATACGGCGGTTCTCGAGGCGTTGACGGCAGGAGAAGCGTCGGGCGCCCTTCTCCTATTTTCCAAGAAATCCCCGCATTCCTATCCCCACTGTTGGCGCTGCAAGAACCCGGTCATCTTCCGGGCGACGCACCAGTGGTTCATCGACCTCGGCGCGCTGCGCGACGGCGCGATGGCGGAGATTCGCAGCCGGGTCGCGTGGATCCCGTCCTACAGCGAGAACCGCATCGGCGCGATGGTGGATAACCGCCTCGAGTGGACGATCTCCCGCCAGCGCCGCTGGGGCTCGCCGATCACGTTTCTGAGGTGCACGGACTGCAAGGCGAAGGGCGTCGTGTCGCACTTCCCCGCCGTGGAGGGAAGCGTCGGAGAGAAAGAGAAGAAGGAAAGAGAAGATTTCTTTGAAAAGGTAAGAGCGACTTTCCGCGAGCACGGAGCGAACGCCTGGTATGACGATGCGTTCCCTCCGTCTTACTTTCTAAGAAATATTTCGTGCTCGCGCTGCGGCAGCACCAGCTTCGAGAAGCTGAAGGACATCCTCGACGTGTGGTTCGACTCCGGCGTCTCGCACGCCGCCGTGCTGCGCTCGGGCGACTACGGCCTCGCGGACCCCTACACGGCGCAGCCGCCCGTCCCCGTCATGTACCTCGAAGGCCACGACCAGCACCGCGGGTGGTTCCAGTCCTCGCTCCTTACGTCCGTCGCGATGACGGGCCGCGCGCCGTATGACACCGTCCTCACGCACGGCTTCGTCGTCGCGGGCGACGGCCACAAGATGTCGAAGTCGCTCGGCAACACGATCGAGCCGCAGGATCTCCTCAAGACGGACGGCGCGGACGTGATCCGCCTCTGGGTCGCCTCGCTCGACTACACGAACGACGACCCGCTCTCGAAGGAGATCCTGCAGCGCACCGCCGACGCCTACCGGAAGATCCGAAACACGGCGCGCTTCCTCCTCTCGAACCTCTTCGATTTCGACCCGGCGACGCACGCGGTGCCGGAGGCGAAAATGGAGCCTCTCGACCGCTGGGTGCTCGATGCCGCGGCGCGCTTCGCGCTGGAGGCGCGTGACGCCTACGCGCGCTACGAGTTCCACGCCGTCGCGCGCCGGCTGCTCGACCTCGTCACGACCGACCTCTCGGCTTTCTGGTGCGACGTGCGAAAGGACGCTTTTTACGTCCTTGCGGCGAACGATGCCGTGCGGAGATCCGCCCAAACGGCCGCCTGGAGAATCGTCGAAACGATCGCGCTCGCGCTGTCGCCGATCTGCCCGTTCACGGCCGAGGAGATCTGGGAGTCTCTTCCGGGGAATGCTTCGGACCCGTCCGCGCTGTTCCTGCGGAGCTGGAGCGACCTCACGCTTCCGGAGATTTCTGCAAATGAGAAAGCGGCCTGGGACCGACTGCTCGCGCTGCGGGCGGACTTCCTCGGTCAACTCGAGCCGCTCAGGAGAGAGGGGAAAGTCGGCTCCCCCTCGCAGGCGGTGGCCGCCGTGGGCCGAGGCGGCGACGTGGACAAGGCGCTCCGGACTCTTTCCCTTTCAGAAGAAAAACTGGCTGACGTGTTCGGGACGCCGTCTGTCGTGCGGGAGGGCGAGGCGGACGCTATCGCCGTCCGCCCCGCCGAAGGCCTGAAGTGCCCGCGCTGCTGGCAGGTCCGGAACGACGTCGAGTCCGGAGACGACGGCATCTGCGCGCGCTGCCGGCGCGTCGTCGGCGAGTAGAATCCCCGTCGTGTCGCGCCGGCTCGTCTATTTCGGAATTTCCCTCGCCGTCGTGGCTCTCGACCAGCTCACGAAGGCGATCGTGTCCGCGCGCATCCCGCTGCACGACACGATTCCGGTGATTCAGGGGTTCTTCGACCTGACGCACGTGAAGAACACGGGCGCAGCCTTCGGCATCTTCGCGTCCTTCAGCTCGCCCGCACGCGCGACGATCCTGACGCTCGTCGCCGGCGGCGTCTTTCTCGCCGTTCTCGCCTGGTCCCTGTCGTCGCCCGTGACGTTCACGCGACTCCAGACGGCGCTCGCGCTCGTCCTCGGCGGGGCTGTCGGGAATCTGATCGACCGGATGCGCTTCCATTCCGTCACGGATTTCCTGCGCTTTTACGTGGACCGCTGGGAATGGCCGTCGTTCAACGTGGCCGACAGCGCGATCAGCGTGGGCGTCGTCCTTCTCGCCTGGGACATCTGGCGGCATCCCGGGAAAGAGCCCGAGACATGCACCCAGAACTGATCCACATCGGCTCTTTCGCGCTGCCGAGCTACGGCCTGATGCTGGCACTCGGCTTCCTCGCGGGGCTGTGGCTCGTGAGAAGGCGGGCTCCCGCGTTCGGCCTCGCGCCGGACGCCGCGTCGGACGTCGGAATCTGGCTTCTTCTGTCGGGTCTGGTGGGCGCGAAACTCCTCCTCGTCATTGTCGAATGGCCGCAGTACGTGTCGTCCTGGGACGGCCTCAAGGATCTCGCGCGTGCAGGCGGCGTCTTCTACGGCGGCCTGATCGGTGCGGTCCTAGGCACGGCGATCCTCCTTCGGAAGCGTGGGATCCCCTTCTTCACTTTCGCCGACAGCGCGGCGCCGTCGATCGCGCTCGGGCAGTTCCTGGGTCGCGTGGGTTGCCTCCTCGCGGGCTGCTGCTGGGGTCGCCACTGCGAGCTGCCCTGGGCGATCACGTTCTCCGACCCGAAGGCGAACGAGAACGTCGGCGTCCCGCTCGGAATCCCGCTTCATCCCACGCAGATCTACGAGGCCGTCGGCACGCTCGTCCTCTGCCTCCTCCTCCTCGTCTTCGAGCGCCGCCGGTATTCCGGGGAGACGTTCGTGCGCTACCTCTTCGGGTACGCGATCCTGCGTTTCACGATCGAGATCTTCCGCGGCGACCCGCGCGGGTCGGTCTTCGGCGCGATGTCGACCTCGCAGTTCATCGCGCTGTGCCTCGTCGCCACGGCGGCCGCGATCTGGGCCCTGCGTCGCAAGACGGCGCCCGCGCCGGCTGCCGTTCGAGCGGCGTGAGCGACGCGCCCCGGCCCCGGCGCGCGTTCCGCGCCGACCGGGGTGATGCCGGTGAGAGGCTCGACCGGGTCCTCCTCAGGCATTTGAACGACCTGCCGGAGGCCTCGCGCACCCGGATCCAGGAATGGATCGACGGCGGCTTTGTTTCCATCGGGGAAAGAGGATCGAAGAAGAGCTCTGAAAAGGTAAAGACCGGAGACGTCATCGAGATCACCTTGCCCGCACCGCCGGCGCCGCGGGCCGACCTCCTGGCTCAGGACATCCCCCTCTCTGTCCTTTTCGAAGACTCCGAAATCCTCGTCCTCGACAAGTCGCCCGGCCTCGTCGTGCACCCCGCCGTCGGCCATCGCGACGGGACGCTGGTGAACGCGCTCCTCCACCGCTCGAAGGACTGGGCCGGTCCCGCCGACCGCCCCGGCCTCGTCCACCGGCTCGACAAGGACACCTCGGGCGTCCTCGTGATCGCCAAGACCGAGAGGGCGATGGCGGTGCTCGGGAAGGCAATGAAAGAGAGATCCTTAGAAAAGGAATATCTGGCGGTCGTCTACGGCCACCCGCCCGTCCGCAAGGGGAAGGTCGAGCTCGGCATCCTGCGCGACCCGAAGGACCGCAAGCGCATGGCCGCTTCGAAGACCGAGGGCCGGCCGTCAACCACCTTCTATGAAATCCTCTCCGAATCCTCGGGTTCTCTCTCCGGCCTTTCGCTCCTCAAGTGTCGGCTCGGCACCGGGCGAACGCATCAGATCCGGGTCCACCTCAAGGCGTTGAACCTTCCGATCGTCGGCGACCCCGTGTACGGCTCGCCGCGCTGGAAGGGCCTGAAGGGCGAGGCGCTGCGCGAAGCGTGCCGAACGTTCCCGCGGCAGGCGCTCCACGCGTGGCGCCTCGGGATCCGCCACCCGGCGACGGGCGCGGCAATGACGTTCACGGCGCCGGTCCCCGCGGACATGGTTGGTCTGCTCTCGGCTGCCGGGCTCGAGGCGCCCGGCCTTTGCTAATCTGACCGGCTATGAGCACGATCAGGACAGCCGCCCACGTCTCCGCGCGCGGCCTCGCCATGCCGGCCTCACCCATCCGCAAGCTCATGCCGCTGGCGGAAGAGGCCAAGAGGCGCGGCCGCCACGTCTACCACCTCAACATCGGCCAGCCCGACCTCGAGACGCCTGCCGTGATGCGCGCGCGGCTGAAAGACGCGCCGAAGGTCCTCGCCTACAGCCCCTCGGGCGGCACGCCGGAATACGTCGAGTCGCTTCGCCTTTACTACGCCCGGCTCGGAATCGAGCTCTCCCCCGGCGAGATCCTCGCGACGACGGGAGGCAGCGAAGCTCTGCTCTTCGCCTTCATGGCGTGTGCGGACGCGGGCGCGGAGATCCTGACCGTCGAGCCCTTCTACACGAACTACCGGAGCTTCGCCGCGATGGCGGGCGTCACGATCGTTCCGCTCGTGACGCGCGGCGAAGACGGCTTCCATCTGCCTCCGCGGGCGGCATGGGAGGCGAAGCTCACCCGGAAGACGCGCATCGTCCTCCTCTGCAACCCGAACAATCCCACCGGCACGGTGTACACGCACGAGGAAATCCTCCCGGTGGCGGAGTTCTGCCGGGACCACGGACTCTTCCTGATCTCCGACGAGGTCTATCGCGAGTTCGTATACGACGGCCGCCACGCCGTGAGCGCGCACACGCTGGGTTTCCCCGACCTGGTCGTCGTCGTGGACAGCCTCTCGAAAAGGTATAGCGCGTGCGGCATCCGGCTGGGCTCGCTGACGACACGAAACACCGACGTCGCCAGCGCCGCCAACCGCATGGCGCAGGGCCGCCTCTCGCCGCCTGGCCTCGCTCAGCTCATCGCGCCGGGCGCGGCGGAGCTCGGAGAGGACTACGCCATGGGTGTCGTCTCCGAGTACGAGAAGCGCCGCGACATCCTGTTCCGCGGCCTGGGCGAGATTCCCGGCGTCTTCCTCAGGAAGCCCGAGGGCGCGCTCTACTTCGTGGCGCGCCTTCCGGTCGAGGACAGCGAGGATTTCGCCGCTTGGCTCCTGACGAGCTTCGAGAAGGGCGGCAAGACGGTCATGGTCGCGCCCGCGCCGGGCTTCTACGCCACCCCCGGCCTCGGGCTGAACGAGATCCGCATCGCGTACGTCCTCAAGGAGGACGATCTCCGCGACGCCGTGCGCATCCTCGCGGCCGCGCTGCCGGCGTATCGCACGGCGAAGCGTCTGGGCGCCTGACGAGGCGCCTCAGGCCTTCATGTTCTTCTTCGGCTTCGACGGAGGGGCCCCCGCGGGGACGTCGATCTGGGCCTTCTGGATCGTCCCGGAGTAGTCGACGTAGATCGACTTCCACTCGCTGAATACGTCCAGCGCGGCGAGCCCCGCTTCGCGATGCCCGTTCCCCGTCTTCTTGGTGCCGCCGAACGGCAGATGAGTTTCGGCGCCGATCGTGGGGAGATTGACGTAGAAGATGCCGGCCTCGAGGTCGCGCATCGCGACGAAGGCCCTGTTCACGTCCTGCGTGAAGATCGCTGACGAGAGGCCGTAGTCGCTGTCATTCGCGATGTCGATCCCCTCCTCGAGCGATGCGATCGGCACGATGCACGTCACGGGCCCGAAAATCTCCTCGCGCGCGACGCGCATCCTGCGATTGCAGTCGGCGAAAACGGTGGGCGCCACGAACCAGCCCTTCTCGTGCGCCTTGCCCGCAAGGCGGCGGCCGCCGGCGACACACTTGGCGCCTTCGGCCTTTCCGATGGAAATGTAATCGAGGACCGTGTCGAGCTGACTCTCGTTGATGGAGGGCCCCATCTCGTTCTTTTCGTCGAGCCCGCTGCCGACCCTGAGGGCGTTCGCGCGCTCGGCGACCATCGCCGTGAACTTTCTCGCGACCTTCTTGTGCACGAGGAGCCGGGAGGACGCCGTGCAGCGCTGGCCGCTCGTCCCAAAGGCGCCCCAGATCGACCCGTCGACGGCGAGCTCGAGGTTCGCGTCGTCCATCACGATGATCGGGTTCTTGCCGCCCATCTCGAGGTGGACATGCTTGAACGTGGGGGCGCACGCCTCGTTGATCGTCTGCCCCACCGCCGTCGAGCCGGTGAACGAGACGACCTTGACGCGCGGGTCCTTGAGGAGCGGCATGCCCACCTTCGAACCGCTACCCGTGACGACGTTGAAGACGCCGGGCGGGAGGCCCGCGTCCTCGAGAGCGCGCGCGAAGTTCACGACTGAGAGCGGCGTGTCCGTGGCCGGCTTGATGACGACCGTGTTGCCGCACACGAGGGCGGCCGTCGTCTTCCAGGCCGGGATCGCCATCGGGAAGTTCCACGGCGTGATGAAGGCGCAGACGCCGATCGGCGACCGCACCGACATCGCGAACTTGTTCGGCAGCTCGGAAGGCGTCGTCTGCCCGTGCAGGCGCCGGCCCTCGCCGCCCATCAGGAATGCCATGTCGATGGCTTCCTGGACGTCTCCGCGGGCCTCCTTGAGAACCTTCCCCATCTCGCGCGTCATGTCGCGGGCGTACTGCTCCTTGCGGTCGCGCAGGATCTCGCCCAGGCGGTAGAGAATTTCGCCGCGCTGCGGACCCGGCACGAGGCGCCATGACTTGTACGCCTCGGCCGCGACGTCGACGGCCTCCTTCGCGTCTCGCTCGTCAGAGTCGGCGAAGCGACCGATCAGGTCGGTGACGTCCGCCGGGTTGCGGTTTTCGAACGTTCGGCCGGAGCGGGCCGGAACCCACTTTCCGGCGATCCAGTTTCCATGAACGGGTACGGACGAGGCCGACGAAGCCATGTGATGCGTTCCTTTCGCGTGGTGGTCAGCGCGACGGCGGCAGGGTTTCGGCCCGGCTGCTCATGTCGATGCGCCCCGTGAATCTGGCCCCCTCGCCGATGACGATGCGGGGAGCTTGAATGTTGCCTTCGAGAGTTCCGGTGGGAAGGAGCTCGACGCGCCCGGCGGCACTCACGTTCCCGACGACGTGTCCCGCGATGGCCACGGTGCCGGCGGTCACTTCGGCCAGGACGACGCCGCTGAGTCCGACCCGAAAGGCCTTCGAGACCTCGACGCGGCCCTCCACGCGCCCTTCCACGAGGACGTCCTCGTCCCCCAGCAGTTCTCCCTGAATGCGAGTCCTCGAACCGATGAAGGAGGACCGGGGAACCGGCTCTCCGAAGCCCTCGGGCGCCGGGCCCCCGCTCTTTCCGAAGATCGCCATCGCGCGGCGGGAGTCTAACCGGGGGCAGGCGAAGCCGCCACCGTGCCCGCGGACGCCCGCGCGAGGACGGCCGCGCCCGCGAGACCGGACAGCAGCGAGCCTGCGAGGACCGCCGCTTTGGCCGTGTCCGTGAAGTGGGGCTCACCGCCGAAGGCGAGACCCGTCACGAAGAGCGACATCGTGAATCCGATGCCCCCGAGAAGAGAGACGCCCCACAGATATCGCCGGTTGCGCCCGTCGATCGACAGGTTTCCGACGCCGCGCCGCGCGAGAAGGAACACCGTTCCGAAAATGCCGACCTGCTTGCCGGCGAAGAGGCCGACGATGATTCCGAGCCCGATCGACGACCCGAGGACGCTCGAGACGAACCCCGGCTCCAGGGTCACGCCGGTATTCACGAGCGCGAAGACCGGCATGATGAGATACGCGACCCACGGGTGAAGGGCGCGTTCGAGACGCCGAAGGGGCGCGGCATCGCCCCCCTCCGCCGGAAGGGTGAATGCGAGGAGGACTCCGGCCACCGTGGGGTGGACACCGGACTTCGCCATCGCGGCCCACATCACGACGCCGATCGCCAGATAGGGGGTCAGGACCCGGACGCGGGCCCGGTTCAGGCCGAGGAGCGCGGCGAAAGCGGCCGCGACGAGCGCGAGGGCGCGAGAGTCGAGGCCCCCGGCGTAGAAGATCGCGATCACGCCGACCGCGATGAGATCGTCGACGACCGCGAGCGCCGTGAGGAAGACCTTGAAGGCCGGGGGCACGCGACTTCCGACGAGCGCGAGGATGCCGACCGCGAACGCGATGTCGGTCGCCATCGGAATTCCCCATCCGTGAGAGGCCGGCCCGCCGGCGTTACAGGCAAAGTAGAGGAGCGCCGGAACCACGGCACCTCCGAACGCGGCCGCGACCGGGAGGATTGCCGCACCCCTGCCGGAAAGCTCGCCCGTCAGGAACTCGCGCTTGATCTCGAGGCCCACGACGAGGAAGAAAATCGCCATGAGACCGTCGTTGACGGCGTGCTGGAGCGTCGTCCCGATGGCGAGCGTACCCGTCCCGAGAGCAAAAGGAAGGTGGACGGCGTGGTCAAACGCCCGCGACAGACCCGAGTTCGCGAGAACGAGGGCGACGACCGCGGCCAGGAGGAGCAGGACGCCCGAGGCGGCTTCGGTCTTCAGGAATTGCTGGAGCGCGTCGAGAGGACGGACGAGTACCGAGTTCGATTTCATCCAGGCGCCGCTCGATCAGTACTCTTCGTGGATCTTCACGTCCTTCGTCTCGCGGAGGAACAGGCCGCCGATGACGACCGTGATGACCGCGACGATGATCGGATACCAGAGCCCCTGGTAGATGTTGCCCGACGCGGCGACCCAGGCCGTCGCGATGAGCGGGAGCATGCCGCCGAACCAGCCGTTCCCGATGTGATACGGGAGCGACATCGAGGTGTATCGGATCTTCGCCGGGAAGAGCTCCACGAGGAATGCCGCGATCGGCCCGTACACCATGGTCACGTAGAGGACCATGACGAAAAGGATGAGGAACGTCATTCCCCAGCTCATCTCTCCCTTCACGAACGTGGCGGGATAGCCGGTCGCCTTCAGGGCCGCCATGAGCTTCGCCTCGTCGTGGCCCGTGATCTCGATGCTGCCGATCCTCGTGACGACGTCCGTGGCGCCCTCGGCCGGCTGCGTCGTGAAGGAGAGGCCGGACTTCGTCAGGAAGTCCCTCGACTTGTCGCAGGGGCTGAACTTCGTGAAAGGGGTCACGAAGATGTGCATGCTGCAGTCGGAGGCGGCCACCGAGATCGGTGTCGACTCCGCGTATTTCTCGAGGCCCGGGTTCACGTAGTGCGTGAGGCCCTTGAAGAGCGGGAAATACGTGGCCGCCGCGATCAAGCAGCCGAACAGGATGATCTTCAACCGGCCGATGCGGTCCGAGAGCCAGCCGAAGAAGACGAAGAACGGCGTCCCGACCACGAGCGAGCAGGCGATGAGCGTGTAGGCGGTCTTCCAGTCCATCTTGAGCGTGATCGTGAGGAAGAAGAGCGCGTAGAACTGGCCCGTGTACCAGACGACGCCCTGGCCCGCCGTGGCGCCGAAGAGCGCGAGGGCGGCGTACTTGTTGTTCGGATACTTGAAGAAGCTGTCCTTGATGGGCGACCTGGAGCCCCTCCCCTGCGCCTTCATGCGCTGGAAGATCGGCGACTCCTGTAGCTTGATCCGGATGTAGAGAGAAATCGCGAGAAGGAAGAGGGAGAGGACGAACGGAATGCGCCAGCCCCAGTTCGAGAAGTCCGCGGGGCTCATCACCGTGCGGCAGGTGCCGATGACGGCGAGGGAAAGGAAGAAGCCGACGGTCGCGGTCGTCTGGATCCAGCTCGTCGCGTAGCCGCGCTTCTCGTCGGCCGCGTGTTCGGCCACGTAGGTGGCCGCGCCGCCATACTCGCCGCCGAGGGCCAGGCCCTGCGCGAGACGGAGGAGGACGAGGAAGAAAGGCGCGAACCAGCCGACGGTCTCGAACGTGGGCAGGAAGCCGATGAGGGCCGTCGCGCCGGCCATGACCGAGATCGTCATGATGAACGTGTACTTTCGGCCGACGAGGTCGCCGATCCGGCCGAAGACGATGGCGCCGAACGGACGGACCAGGAATCCCGCCGCGTACGTGACGAACGCCGAGAGGAGGGCCGCCGTGGCGTTGCCTTTCGGGAAGAAGAGGCTCGCGAAGAACGGGGCCAGCGTCGCGTAGAGGTAGAAGTCGTACCACTCGAAGACCGTACCGACCGACGACGCGACGATGACGCGTCTTTTCTCAGCCGCTGAGATGGTCCGTTCGCCGGTTGCCGCGGGTGCCGCAGTACTCATCAATTCGCTCCATGCGGTGTCCACCCGACGATGCCACCGCCGAGGATGGCAACGTCGAAGGGCGTCTTGGTCCTGATCCCCGGTGAGTATAGTTGTTGGAGGCGAATTCATTGTCGAGCTGGAATCTTTCAAGATCGAGGAGAGTGAGGCGGGAACATGTTGGTCCGGGACATCATGAGAAGTCCGGCGGTGTCGATCTCAGGGGACACCACGCTTCAGGACGCCTACACAGCGATGCGGGAGAAGGGCATCCGGCATCTGCCGGTGCTCGACGAGGACCGGCTCGTCGGTGTGATCACCGACCGTGATCTCCGGCTGGCAACCAGCGCGCTCGCGCCGGCGCCGTTCCCACCTGGCAGCCTCGTCTCGGCGGTGATGTCCCGAAAGCCGGTGACGGCGGATGCCTCGGACCCGGTCGAGGACGCGGCGCGCATCATGCGCGAGCGGAAGATCGGCTGCCTCCCGATCCTGGACGACGGGCGATTGATCGGCATCATCACGGGCCTGGATCTGTTGGACGCGCTGATCTCCATGACAGGAGTTTCCAAGCCCTCGGGTCGCTTGGAGGTGCGTTTGCCGGATCATCCCGGCGAGCTGGCCCGCCTCACGAGCTTCGTCAGCCATCGCGACCTGAACATTCACTCGATTCTGACGTATCCCGAGGGTCCCGACTCGGTTCGGACGGTGCTGCGGATTGGCTCGATCGAGACTCGGTTGCTCGCGCAGGACTTGCGTCGTGCCGGGTTCGAGGTCCTCTGGCCACCGGAGAAACCGTGCCCTCGGTGATCTACGCGCCGGCCTACCGGACGTATTCGTTCGGCGACGAGCACCCGTTCAGCCCCATCCGCGTCGACATGACGCTCGACCTTCTGGACGCGCTGGGACACCGCGTGGAGACGGTCGAGCCTCTGCCCGCCACGCGGGAGGAGATCCTCGACGTACACGCGGACTCCTACGTGCGCCGCGTGGAGGAGCTGAGCGCGGGCGCGGAGGTCCCCGACTCCCATGAGTACGGGCTAGGCACCCAGGACACGCCCGCATTCCCCGGCATGGATCAGGCGGCACGATGGCTCGTGGGTGGCACGCTGCACGGCGCACGCCTCATCGCCGAGCGGGGAGAGAGACGTGTCCTTCAGCTGGGAGGGGGACTGCATCACGCGCGGCGCAGTTTCGCGTCGGGTTTCTGCATCTACAACGACCTCGCGATCGCGATCAATTGCCTCACGGGGCATGGTTTGAAAGTCGCCTACATCGACATCGACGTCCACCACGGCGACGGTGTTCAACAGATCCTCTATGAAGACCCGCGCGTTTTGACCATGAGCCTGCACGAGTCGGGCAAGTACCTCTTCCCCGGGACCGGTGAGATCCGCGAGCTCGGCTCCGGAGTCGGTCGCGGCCTGAAGCTCAATCTGCCGCTGGAGCCGTTCACCGAGGGCGGGAGCTACCTCGAGGTGTTCGAGCAGGTGCTTCCGGCCGCTTTGCGGCACTTTTGCCCCGATGTCCTCGTGGTCCAGGCCGGGACAGATGCGCATTTCGACGATCCGCTCTCCGATCTCATGCTGACGACGCACGATTACGAGGCCCTCTTCAGGCGAATTCTGGCGTGGGCGGATGAGTTCACCGCGGGCCGGGTGCTGTTCACGCTGGGAGGCGGCTACTCGTTCCGCGCAGCGCCGCGCGTGTGGGCGATCCTCTATCTCGTGATGCACGACCTTCACGTGGCGCGGGATCTTCCGGAGTCCTGGCGGAGCAAATGGAGCCGCACTTCGGAAAACGAGCTCCCGCACACTCTCCACGATCCGAATCCGTCGCACGCCGACATTCCCAACCGCTACGAGATCGCGCACCGCAACAGGCATGTGGCCGAGCGACTCCTGGATCTGGCGCGGCAGTACTGGTTTCCGCAGTAGGCTCAGATCGCAGGCAGAGGCTGCCGCGCTTCCATCAGCAGTTGCCGGGTCCCGTCGGAGCGGGCCGTGTCCCGCTCCATCTGGATTGCGGCGAGGCGGGACCGCCACGGCGAAAGGTCGAAGGCTTCGTCTTTCGGGGAGGCGATACAGGCGTCGATCAGATCCCGGTAGAACCTGACCACGCTCTCCACGAGAGGCACGGGATACTCGCGCCCCTGCACCTTCAGGCACTGGACCCCCAGGTCGATCAGGTGCGGGATGTCTTCCAGAAGGAAGAACGCATCGTTCTTCAGGGCCACGCTGTTCTCCCACTTCTCCTCGCCGGAGTAGAGCTCCCACGACTCCATGCAGACGCGGTAATCGAGGCCGCCGCGGTTCGGGCTTCCCTTGAACAGGTCCTTCCCGAAGGAATCCGTGGTGCGCTCGAGACGGTGATAGGGAGACATCCAGCATTTCCCGAGGTAGGTGTAGCACTTGTTCGCGTGGATCAGGATTTCGATCCCGACGTCGATCTGCTCTTTCCGGGAGGCCAGCTCCCTGAGGGTCAGCTTCGTGTCGGCCACCACCTGAGAGACGCCGATCGACCGGTAGAACCTCACGTCCTCGTCGTTGAGGATGTTCGCTCCGATCGAGGCGTGGATCGTGAGATGCGGAAATCTCCGGTGGACCTCGGCGATGGCCCCGATGTCGGTCATGATCGCCCCGTCCACCCCCCAGGACACGAAACGCTCCATCTTTTCCAGCATGGGGGCGATCTCGTGGGACTGCATGTTCGTGTTGAAGGCCACGCGCAGCTTGGCGCCGCCCGCGTGGGCGATTTCGATCGCGGCGCGGACGTCCTCGTCGGACATCTCGTACCGGTCGCGCCGCCGGCTCCAGCCGCGAGGCCCCACGTAGACGGCGTTGGCGCCGTTCGCGACCGCCCCCTCGACCATCGGAAGATTCCCTGCCGGCGCCAGAAGCTCGACCATGACCCTTCCTCCTTGACCTGCCTATGACTCCGCGCGCGAAATGGTCGGAAGGGACCCGAGCGCTTCCGGCCGGAGCCCCTGGTAGTCCATTCCGCTCCTGCCGAAGTAGAACCCGTTGCAGAGACCGATCCGCGCGTGACGCCGAAGCGTCTCCCACGATCCCTCATCCACGTTGCCGTCGCCGCCAATGACCCGCTCCAGAGCCGCGTGATACACCGCCGCGACCTCGCGCCGGTATTCGGGACTCTCCGAGACGGTTTCGATCCGGAAGTGCCGGTGGCTCTCGGCGAGGAGACGCGGCAGGTGCTCGAGCATGCACACGTCTTTGCCGCTCAGGACTCCCTTCCCCAGCGACTTCATCGCCCAGTCCCCCTGCTTCAGGAACAGCTCCTTCTGGCAGAGGTCGGGGCACTTGACACCCCACTTCTCCTCGTAATCCAGCAGAAAGCAATAGTCCGAGACGCCCAGGGGCATCTTGCCGTGCAGCAGGAGCTCCAGGGGCGCGCCGCAGGTCGTCGTGATCTCGTGGATCTCGTCCAGGCTCAGCTCGTAGTTCGGCGTGAACCGCACCGCCCCGAACCCGCGCAGGACCTCGGCGCCGGCCGCGGTGTAGATGTTCGCAAAGCCCCCGACGTGCACGGGGAGCTCGGGAAACTCCTCGTGGGCGATCCTCAGGATCCCGAGGTTGTGGACTTCGACCGCTTCGGCGCCCGCCGCGGCCGAGGCTTCCAGCATCTTCCGAACCTTGGGCAGGAAGTCGTTCCGCGGTGCCGCATAGGTCGTCACGTAGGCCTGCTTCCCCTGATCCCGGAGAATGCGGAGCCCCTCCTTGAGATCACCGAGCTGCTCCAGGAAGTTCGCTTCGTAGAGCCGGCAGTAGGTGTCACCCAGGTAGACCCCGTCGTAGTCGCGGAGGTCCGAAGCCTGAAGGTCCCGCAGGTTCGCGATCGTCGTGTTCAGCTCGAACGAGCGGGTCATTGGCCGTCTCCCCTCATCGTCCGACCACGGCCCACGCCGTAGGCAAAGCGGCTCGCGGTGGCTCGAACGCGTCCGGAATCGTCCGGGCATCGATCGCCTCACGGTAGCGGCGAACGAGCGGCGTGAGCAGCTCCACCGGAAGGCTTCGCCCCTGAAGCTTCAAGACATCCACTCCGGCTTCGGCGTAGGCCTCGACATCTGCGATCCGGCTGATCTGCCGGCTCGGAAAAAGCCGCGTGTCGACCCGCCGCCCGGCGGCGAACAGCTCCCAGGGTTGCTGGCAGATTCTGAAGCAGGCTCCGACGCCCCCCCGCTTCATGCTGCCGGTCTGCCGCAGTCCCCGGAAGGCGCCCTCCGGCTTCTCGCCCGCGTCGGCGGCCTCTGATGGGAACGCGGCCGGAAGGGGCGATGGCTTCAGATGCACGTAGCTCGGCATCCAGCATTTTCCGAGCAGGACGAACTCCTCGACCATGTGGACCATGATCTCCACCGAGATTCCACGGACGGTCCTGATCTCGCGCATCTCGGCGGGGCTCACCGTGGCCGGCAGGACGAGGGCGTGAGCGCCCAGGTCCCGGAAGAAAGCGGCATCTGCGACCGTCTTGGCGCCGCAGCCGACGCTGGCCGTCAGCCGGAGTTTTGGGAACCGCGGTCGCAGCGCCGCCAGGATCCCGATGTCGTTCACGATGACGTCTCGAATCCCCAGATCCAGGAGGGCGGGGATGCGCGTGAAGAGCCGGGCGCGCTCCTCGGGCTTCGGGATGGTGTTCAGCGCGACGTGGAGCGTCCGGCCGCCGGAGGCGACCTCTCGCTGCGCAGCCACGAGCTCGTCCCAATCGAGCTCCCTCCGCGCCCCGCCGCGGCTCCAACCCTCGAGGCCCACGTAGACGGCGTCCGCCCCCGCGTCGAGCGCGGCCCGGACGGCCTTGGGACTGCCGGCAGGCGCGAGGAGAACGGGCGCTGGAAGGGAGCTGGATACTACGTGGGGTCGACTATTCATCGTGTCGAGTGATTGTAGGCCGCGATTCCAGCCCGGAGTCAAGCGGTTTCTCGGGCCGTCGTTCCCTATAATGCCGGTGATGGCCACGCGTCCGAGCCTCTCGGAGACTTACCGCACGATGGCCCACCTGCGGCGGTTCTTCGAATCGGTCCGGAGGACCATCACGACCGAGTCGACGAACGGCGGCCTCACCCCCGCGCAGGAGTTCGCCCTCCTCACGCTCGCGGGCAACCCCTCGAGCGACTCCCTGACCATCGGCGATCTGGCGCGCCAGACTTTCGCCACGATGAACACGACCTCCGCCCTCGTCCGGCGGATGGAGCGGGCGGGGCTGGTCCGCACGGCGCGCTCGTCGAGCGATCGTCGCTTCGTGTACGTGAAGCTGACCCCGCTGGGCGAACGCCGCCTGCGCCCATCTACGGCCGCGGTAGTCGAGGCCTTGCGCGCGGCGGCCGACGAGCAGGGGCGGACTCAGCTGCGCGCCGCGTTCGACGTGTGGTTCGACAACTGGGGCGCCGTCATCAAGGCGCTGTCTTCTTCTGGCACGAGCGGGCGCCGGCCGCGCCGCGTGCTCGCCCCGAGACGGCGCTCGCGCCCCTCGGGTCGCTAGTTCCTCTTGTCGCTCACCTGGGTGAGCAGCGAATCGGTCACGTGCGTGACGAGGCTGTGAAAGACGTGCTTCACCTTCCGGAAGCCCGGATCCGTGAGGATCTTCTCGAGCGCCGCGAGGCTCTCCAGGTCGACCTGGACCAGCCGCTGCGGAGAGGACCCGCCCAGCATGCTCTTGAACACGCGGACCCCTTTGACGCCCTTGAACTTCAGCCAGATGTTCTTGCCGGGGCCCTTGGTGTATCTCTCGTACTCCCTCAGCTTCCCCGGGAGAACGTCGAACCGGTATTCGAAGGTGATCATGGAACGCCTCCTTCTTTCTTTATCTGCCCGTCCAGCAGGCCGCCCTCTTCCCGAGAAAAGCGGAGATTCCCTCCTGGGCGTCTACCGCCATGGAGTTCATCGACATGATCTCCTTGGCGTATGCGTACGCTTTCGCCTGGTCGAGGTCGATCTGCGTGTAGAAAGCCTGCTTCCCGATGGCGAGCGTGACGGGGCTCGCCTCCGCTATGCGCGCCGCGAGCTTTCGCGTTTCCTCACGCAGCGTGCCGGCGGGCACGACGCTGTTGACGAGCCCCCACTCGGCCGCCGTCCTCGCGTCGACCGGGTCCCCGGTGAGGAGCATCTGGAGGGCGCGCTTCCGGCCAACGGCGCGGGTCAACGCGACCATGGGGGTCGTGCAGAAGAGCCCGATCCTGACGCCCGGGGTGGCGAACCAGGCCTCGTCGGCCACCACCGCCAGGTCGCAGGTCGCCACGAGCTGGCATCCGGCCGCTGTCGCGGCACCCTGGACTTCGGCGATGACCGGCTGCGGGATCGACTGAATCTTCATCATCAGCTCGGCGCAGACGTCGAAGATCTGCCGGTAGGCGTTGATATCCCTCCCGACGAGCTCGCTGAGATCGTGCCCCGAGCTGTAGACCTTCCCGGCCGCGGCGAGGATGACGGCGCGAAGCTGCCTGTCCTCCCCGATGCGTCCGAGGCAGTCCAGGAGCTCCCGCATGAGTCCCAGCGACAGGGCGTTGCGCCTCGCGGGGCTATTCAGCGTCACGACGGCGACAGACCCCTCCGTCTCGAAGCCGAGGTTCTCGTACCCCATCTCGTGCCCCCCCGCTCTAATGCCCGCAGTATTGTGGGTAGTACTCATCGTCTCCGATCCACTCCGGGAACTGGGCGCGCACCTCGCCGAGAGGGTGAAAGTCGGCGTCGAACTCCAGGGCGACCACGCGCTGGTCCTGCCCGTCGTAGTAACGGAAGACATAGCGCCCGCCCGGCAGAGCCTGCGCGTCGATGGCCCGGCTGTCGTCGAAGTTGAGCGCCATGCAGACCAGAAGCTCGGAGGCCGAGTACACGACACCCTTGATCGTCAAGTTCTGACCGCCGCTCCCAAGGGCGCCGTAGCGGCTCTCGATCAGCGCCGGGCCTTTCAACCCAGCCACAGCGCTCACGCTCCCTGCGGAGCTGCAACGGGCCGCTTGAAGATCAGGTGCAGGCCGATCGTCCCATAGGCGACGCCGTCCTTGTTCGGAGCGATGAGAGGGGCCGCGGAGACGAGCTCCCAGCCGTCGGCGCCGGAGCCGTTTATCCAGGTGTCCAGGCCGCTCACCATTCCCCCATCTCCATCGCTGAAGATGACCATTCGATCGAAGTATTCCCACTGCATGATCTCGCTCCTGTCTCCTTTCAGCCTAGCACACGGTCCGGAGAGAACGTGTGTCTCGTCAGGCCTTTGCGAGGTGATCGGCGAGCCAGGCTCCCGTGGTCTCGCAAGCCGATCGGTTGAAGCGGAGCTCGCTGTGGTTGAACCAGCGCGGGAGGTAACGGACGAGGCCGTTCTCGTGTTGCACGTCCGGGCGGATATCCTGGGAAACGAGACGCTTCTCGGCCCCGGGGAGCTGGGCCTGCAGGGCTGTGGCGCCATCCAGAAGCGCCTGGATGTCGCGCTCCGAATAGAGGAGGAGACAGGGGCGGCCGTGCGGCGGAACAGGGCCGAGCTTTTCGAGGAGCTCGAGGACATACCCCGAGTAAGGCTCGCGGAGCCCAGGGCTCGGGAGGTTCTCGAACATCCACTTGCCCTGCGGGGACATCTGCATCATGACGGACGGCGACATCGCCACCATGACGTCCGCCGACGACATCAGCGCGAGCCTCCCCCCGAGGCTGTGGCCGATCACCGCTGTCTTGCCGAACCGCCGGACGAAGGCAACCGCGGCCTCCATCTCATCGCGCATCGCCGGGCCAATTGGCGCCGTGTTGTCCCCGTGCCCGCACAGGTCGATCGCCAGTGCGGCGATTCCTTTCTCCGCGATGGCCGTCACGACCCCGAGCATCTGTTCCTTCGACGAGCCGTAGCCGTGACACACCACGGCGCCGCCGCGAGGCGAATCTGGCACAAAGAGGAAGCCGGGAATGGCATGGCCGTCCGGAGCGGTCAGGCCGCTCACCCGCTGAAAGTCCATCTCAACCCTCCTTCGCCTTCGCCTCGAGGGCCGCGAGGCGCGCGTTCATCTCTTTTTGCTTCTGCCACCGGGCGGTGACGTCCTGGACCATCGCGGCCACGCCCGCGAGCTCGCCGCTGTCGGAGCGGACGAGGACGACGTTGAACTCGATGGAGATCCGCGAGCCGTCCTTCCGCATGGCCGGAACCGCCAGCGGGTCGCGTCCATACTTCGTGACCCCGCTCGCCATGACCTTGTCCCAGCCTTCCCAGTGCCTCTGCCTCTGGCGCTCGGGCACGATCAGGTCCAGCGACTGTCCAAGCGCCTCTTTTGCCATGTAGCCGAACACGGTCTCGGCTCCCGAGTTCCAGAGGCGAATCTTCCCCTCGCGGTCCGCGAACATGATCGCCATCGGGCTGTTCTCGACGATTTTCCGGCAGAGCCAATCGTGGTCAGCGGACTCGGTCATGTGATGCTCCTTCGACGGTCGTCTTCGCGAACTCTAGCGGAAGCGTCTGCGGCGCGCGGGCGCGCGGGCGCCGACGTCGTGTACCGGGCGGCCCGTCCCTTCTGGGGGAGCGCCACGCGGATGCGCGAGTCGAGGATGCGGCAGCCCTCGCCGGGAGACCCCACGAAGATCGGGCTGAGCTCGAGCTCCGCGATGTCGGGCACCTCCTCGACGAGGCGGGAGACGCGCAGGAGGACGTCGTGGATCGCCTCGATGTCGGCGGGCGGGTAGCCGCGATAACCCGCGAGCAGAGGATAGCCACGGGTTTCACGCACCATGGCCACGGCCGCGCGGTCGGTCAAGGGAGTCACGCGCACGGCCGGGTCCGCGATCGCCTCCACGTGAATTCCGCCGAGCCCGAATGCGATGAGAGGCCCGAACGAAGGGTCCTCGAACATGCCGACCGTCACCTCGACATCGCTCTTGACCGTGGGTTGCACGAGCACCCCCTCCTTCGCCACGAAGCTGCCATCCGCTTCCAGGGAATCGCGAATCACGCTGAAGGCTCGCCGGACCGCGGCCTCGTCCGTCACGTTCAGATGGACGGCCCCTTTCTCGGTCTTGTGAAAAACCTGGGGGCTAGCCGACTTGACGGCAACCGGGAACCCGACGCTCCGAGCCACCCGGGCGGCCTCATCGGCCGTGCGGGCGACCCCTCCCGGAGCGACAGGAAGGTGCATGGCTCGAAGGACCGCTCTCGCCTCATCCGCCATGAGCCAGCCCGCTCCGCGCTTCTCGATCGCCCACCGGCAGGTTCCGCGCGCGGAGGCGGGGTCGATGTCGTCGAAGTCGGGCACGATCCCGTGCGGGCCCGCTCGCCATACCGCATATGTGGCGACCTTTCCGAGCACGCGCGCGGCCGATTCCGGGTATGCATACGTGGGAACGGTCTCGCTGGCGAGCACGATTGGCCCGCTGGCATCCTCCTTCGCCACGAGACAGGCCAGGACCGGCTTGCCGGCGCTTCCCGCCGCGCGCCCTCCGGCCGTGCCCCGCCGGATCGCCTCCAGCATCGCGGCCGATTCGTCCGCGTCGAGCGGGGTCTGGATCGCGATGACGGAATCCACCTCGCGATCGACGAGGAGCGACTCGAGCGCCCGGGCGTACTGATCCGCCGTGGCCGGGGCGGCCAGCTCCAGGGGATTACCGATCGCCGTGCCGACCGGGAGGAAGGCCTCGAGCCGCTTTGTCGTCGAGTCGGAAAGCGGAGGAACGGTCAGCCGGGCGGCCTCGCAGGCTCCCGCGCAGAGGATACCCGGGCCGCTTTGGTCCGAGAGGATCGCCACGCGGCGCCCCGCCGGCAGAGGCTGCCGGTCGAGCGCGGAGGCGAGATCGAACATCTCGTCCAGCGTCTCGGCGCGGATGACGCCCGTCTGGCGGAAGAGCGCATCCACCGCGGCGTCGTCCGCGACGAGCGCCGCCTCACCCGATCCGGTCTCCAGGCTCGGCGCCCGGCGCCCCGGCTTCACGACCACGATCGGCTTGCCTCGGCTCACGGCCCGGGCAACCCGCGCGAACCGGCGCGGATTCCCGAACGATTCGAGGTAAAGGAGGATGACCCGCGTCGCCTCGTCGCCCTCCCAGTACTGCAGAAGGTCGTTGCCGGAGATATCGGCCCTGTTTCCCACGCTGATGAAGGTCGAGATGCCCACTTGGCGCTGCCGCGCGAGGGCCAGCATGGCGAGGCCCAACGCGCCGCTCTGGGACAGCATCGCGACGCTCCCGCTCGGCGGAAGAGTCGGAGACACCGAGGCGTTGAGCCGGACGGCCGGATCGGTGTTCAAGAGACCCATGGAGTTGGGCCCGACCACGCGCATCCCGTGGCCCCGAGCTTTCTCCAGGAGCTTCTCCTGCAAGGCGCGCCCTTCGGCGCCCGCCTCCGCGAATCCCGCCGTGACGACGACGAGCGCCCGGACGCCGGCGGCGGCGCAGTCGTCCACGGCTTCCAGCACCGCGTCGCGCGGTGTCACCATGATGGCGAGATCGGTTCCGTGCGGGATCTCTCGTGCGGAGGGATAGGCCGGCCACGGCGCGATGGATGGCAGGGCCGGGCTCGCCGCGTATATCGGGCTCTGGAATCCTCCGCGAGACAGGGCCTCGAGAATGCGCGTGCCGATGCTCGAGGTGTCGCGCGAAGCGCCGACGACCGCGATGGACCGCGGCTGGAAAAAGGGACGAAGCGAGGCGGTCGTGAAGACGCGGTCCCTCATCTCCGAACGGCTGACGCTGTCCTCGCTCGGAGCGACGGAAAAGTCGATCTCGACGGATTCATCCTCGATTTTCGAGTGAATCGGAAAGCCCGACTGGCGGAACGTCTCCAGCATCATCTGATTCCCGAGGCGGGTCAGGGCCCAGAAGCGGACGAAGCCGTGCCGCGCCGCCAGGAGGGCCAGCCGCTCGAGAAGAAGGCCTCCGAGGCCCTTCCCTTGAAACTCGTCATCCACTGCGAAGGCGACTTCGGCGCTGGCCTCGTCGCGCGCGCCATAGGAGCCGGTCGCGATGATCCGGGACGTGCCCTCGACGACCCGGCTCACGATCAGCGTGAGCTGCGCCCGGGGATTGGACGAATCGCATTGCCGCCTGAGCAGCGACTCCGCCGGGTCGGCGGCCGAGAAGAAGCGGCGCCGCTTCGACTCCGGCGAGAGCTGATGGAAGAACTCGCGCAGCG
>DAIOUV010000007.1:99022-117725 GCA_036759345.1 Acidobacteriota bacterium
AAGAAGCGGCGCCGCTTCGACTCCGGCGAGAGCTGATGGAAGAACTCGCGCAGCGCGTCGAGGTCTTCCGGCTTCGACAGGCGGATGAACGCGGTGGACCCGTCGCGCAGGATGAGACGGCCGGATTCCGCGGAGTCCTGATAGGTCGGCGGCAGGAAAAGGGTTCGCATGAAAGCGGACGTCATACCTTCCCCGCGCGTCAGCGGGCTGTCCATGTTAGCACCGCAAAGGCGGCAGACACGGGTCCGCTATCATCCCGCGCGTGTCCCTCGCCATCCCGGTTTTCGACGCCCACATCCACGTCGGTCCGCATGACCGGATGAACGAGGGAGCCCGCCGCTTCATGCTCGGCGGGCGGGACGACCTCGACCTTCTCGGGCGGGTCATGAGCTCAGCCGATGCTCTCCTCAGGGTGATGGACGCCGAGGGGATCGCGCGGGCCGCCCTGATCAACTCCGTGGCTCCCGACGTCATCGGGATCACCGACCTCGTCAATCCCTGGATCGCGCGCTACGTGGAGGGCCACCGCGACCGGCTCGTCCCGGTCGGGGGGATCCACCCGAGGCACTCCCGCGACGTCGCCGGGGACATGAGGAGGCTTCTCGACGTCTACCGCCTCGGCGCGATCAAGCTGCACCCGCCCCACATGGAGATGGCCGCGAACGCCTACAGGACCGATTGCCCCTCCCTCGCCGACGTCTACCGCCTGGCGGGCGAGGCGAAGCGGCCGGTCCTGATCCACACGGGGACGTCCATCTTCCCCGGCGCCCGCAACGTCTACGCGGACCCGATGGCGTGCGACGACGTGGCGGTCGACTTCCCCGCGACGACCCTCGTCCTTTGCCACGCCGGCCGCCCTCTCTGGTACGAAACGGCGTTCTTCCTCGCGAGGCGCCATCCAAACGTCCTGCTCGACATCTCGGGGATCCCGCCGCGAAAGCTCCTCGAGGTTCTTCCGCGGATCTCCGAGATCGCCGATCGCGTCCTGTGGGGAACCGACTGGCCCTCGAAGGGAGTCCGCTCGATGCGCCGGAACGTCGAGGATTTCCTCTCCCTTCCTCTTTCGGACGCGGTGCAGCGGAAGATCCTCTTCGACAACGCCGCCGCGCTCTTCGCCTCGAAGTAACAGCGCGCGGTGCTAGCATCCCGCGACGAAGATGTTGGCGCTCAGAACGTCTGAGATCCGCGACAAGTACACGGGCGAGGTGATCGGCGAGGTGCAGGTGGACACGCGCCGGGACCTGCGCGCGAAGATCCACCGGGCATTCCAGGCCAAGGGGGCCGCCAGAGGGACGAGCTTCGAGAAGCGCGCCGAGCTCGGGCGCCGCATCGCGATGCGGCTCACCGAGCGCCGTGCCGAGCTTGAGGAGCTGATGGTTCGGGAGGGCGGCCAGCCCCGCAAGTTCGCGCGGTGGGAGATGGATCGGGCCATCGCGAGCGCAGCGAACCTCGAACGCAGACTGGAGCTCCTCAAACCGCGGGAGCTCCCCGCCGCTTCGGGAAGGAACTTCCTCACCCGCGAGCCATACGGAGTGGTGGGAGTCCTCCCGCCGCGCAACACGCCTCTCGTCGTGCCGCTTTACACGATGCTTTGCGCCCTCGGGGCCGGGAACGCCGTGGTGGAGAAGCCTTCGAGCCTGGTTCCTCTCATCTGCCAGCAGCTCGTCCAGATCGCCATCGAGGCGGGCTGCCCGGCCGACAGCGTCCAGTTCTCCACCTGCCCCGGGGAAGACACCGTGTGGGAGTTCATCGAGAACCCCGAGGTCGACGTCCTCGTCCACTACGCATCCAGCCCCGTTGGCAAGGACAACCTGATCAAAATGGGCTCTTACCTCGAGAGAACGAAAAAGACTCTCGGCGAATGCATGCTCCATGTGGGCGGGCGGATGAAGAAGTACGTCCCCGAACTCGCGGGAAACGACCCGTTCATCGTGCTCGAGAGCGCGGACCTGACGAAGGCCGCCGCCGCCGGCCTCCTCGGAGGTTTCGCGCACAGCGGGCAGCTCTGCATCGCCGCCAAGCGGTTCCTCGTGCAGCGCTCCATCGCCTCGGATTTCCGGGAGCGTCTCGTCGAGGGAATCCGCCGGCTGAAGGTGGGCGACCCGCGCGACGAGGAGACGGACATCGGCCCGATCGGAAAACACGAGAGCCTGGACATCGCGACGTACCAGGTCCGGGAGGCTTTGGAGCGCGGCGGCCGTCTACTCATCGGGGGCCGGGCCGAGGCCCCGTTCTTCACCCCCACGCTGATCGAGTTCGAGAAGACGCAGATCCTGGGGCGGAGCGAGGACGAAAAGCCCTTCCTCTGGACCGAGGAGGCCTTTGCTCCCGTTCGTTCCTTCGTGGTCTTCGACACCTTCGAGGAGGCGGTCTCTCTGGCCAACGACGGCCCTTACGGGCTCGGCGCGAGCGTCTTCGGAGAGCCGGCGGCGGCGGCGGCCATCGGCCAGGACCTCGCGGCCGGAAGGGTCATGATCAACGAAGGGCCGCTCTACGGAGACATTTGGCTGCCGATCGGCGGGATCCGCGACAGCGGGCTGAACGGCTCGACCGACAAGCTCGAAGAGATGGCCTACATCAAGCGGATCCACCTGGCGACGTGAGGGGCGCTCCCAGAAAATCCGAGAGCTCGGGGACGGTGAAGCCCGCTTCCTTGAGCGTCTTCTTCACGGCCCCCACGTCGATCGTCGCGAGCCTGACGAAGGCCACGAAGCCGTTCTTCGAGGGAGACAGGATCAGGCTCCTGATCTCGGTTTTCATCTCCCCGAGCTTGTGCACGAGCTGAATGAGGGAGCCGACGTCGCGCGGGAGAAACACCTCGATCCTCACGCCGGCGCCCTCGATCCTCAGGGTGTCGCAGAACGCCGCCAGCACGTCCGCCTTCGTGATGATTCCCGCCAGCCTCTTCCCTTCCACGACCGGCAAGGCGCCCAGTCTCCTCTTGTGGAAAATGAGGAGCGCGTCCTCGACCGTATCCCACGGGCTCACCGTGACCACCTCGCGCGTCATGATCTCCTCGACCGTCTTGTTCTTCACGACGATCTTGCCGGTCTCGGAGACCGTCGTCTCCTCGAACGTCGAGTTGCGTATGTCGGTACCCGACACGAAACCGATCAGCTCCCCGCCTTCAACGACCGGCAGTTGATGGATCCTGTGCTCTTGCAGGACATGGCTCGCGAACCTCAAGGTGTCTCCTCGCGAGACCGTGATGACGTTCCGTGTCATCCTCTTTCCGACGAACATTCCTGACTCCTTCCCTGAAGCGTCTTCAGATGGGCCACGGCCGACGCCGCGAGGGAGGGACCGTCGTACCCTCCCTCCAGGACCGATACGATCCGGCCCCCGCAGTGTCGATCCGCCAGCTCGCAGACTCTGCGCGTCATGTGGACAAAGGACTTCTCCGTAAGGTCGAGGTCGGCGATCGGGTCCCTCTCGTGCGCGTCGAACCCCGCCGAGATCATGATCAGGCCGGGCTCGAACCGCTCGATCTCCGGGACGACCTCCCTCTCGAATGTCTCGATCAGCTCCTCGTCGCCCGCGTGCGGCTTCAGCGGCAGGTTCAGGGTGAGCCCCGTGCCCGCCCCCGTCCCCCGCTCCATCCTCCGGCCCGTGCCCGGAAAGCAGAACGTGGGATGCTCGTGGAGGCTGCAGTAATACGTCAGAGGATCTCCCTCGAAAATCTCCTGCGTCCCGTTGCCGTGATGGACGTCCCAGTCCAGGATGAAGATTCTCTCCACGCCGTAGATCGCCCTCGCGTAGACCGCTCCCACCGCGACGTTGTTGATGAAGCAGAATCCCATCGCGGAATCCCGCCCCGCGTGATGTCCGGGCGGCCTGACAGCGCAGAACACGTTGTCGACCCTCCCGTTCAGGACCGCGTCCACGCCCGCCATCACGCCGCCGGCCGCCAGGAGCGCCACATCGAAGCTCCTCGCGCAGATCGAACAGTCCCTCGTGGAGAACACCTTCTCGCCTTTCCGGACGCTCTCGCGGAATCTCGCCAGATACTCCGCCCCGTGGATCCCCTGGAGAAACTCCAGGTCGGGGACATACGGCGAGAGGGTGACGAGGGTGCTCGTCAGGCCGTGTTTTCGGACCGCTTTCAGGAGCGTGCGGAGCCGCGCGGGGCTCTCGGGATGGTCGGCCCGCGTTTTGTGGTCGAGATAGTCGTTCGAGGTCACGAAGCCCGTCCTCCGCGGGGTGTTCGTGTAGATGGTCTTGTATCCGTCCCACCGCGCCGAGGAGAGAAGAAACGCTTGCCCAACCGGAAGGGAGACCTCCTCACGGAAGCGGTCCCCGGCCGAGAGCGCGTAGAAGCCCTCGGCGTCCCGGTAGACAGGAATCCTCAGGTCTCTCCTGAAACGGGCGAAATCGTAGGCGTGGTTCAGACGTCCGATCTCGATCTCGCGGACCGGAAGGCTCCGGTCCTTCACGAGAGCCCGCAGAGCCACCTTTCTCCTGCCGGCCTCCGATCTGTCCGAGAAATCGAATCCCTCCTGGGCCCAGTAATACTTGCCGACCGACAGGGAGGCGTTCAGCCGGAACTGGTTGAAGCCGAGGTCGCGGAAGAAGCGCTCGTAGTGCCGGAAGAGAGTCGAGGCATAACCCGACCTCTGCGCCGTCAAGCGGATGTGCTCGATGTAGACGACCCTCAGCCTCGCGCCCGAGAGGTAAGCGAGCACGCCGAGCGCCGGGTCTCTGAGGGACGCAAAGCTGATCGAGAGCTCGCCGACGCTCTCCTCCCCCTGAAAGATCTGCGTGTCATAGAGGATCCGGTCCCTGCCGAAGAGAAAGAGATTCTCCCGGTGCTCGAACTCGTGGGTCTTCGCGGAGAGCGCGTCGAAGAGGGCACATGGCGAGATCGCGTTCCTGAAGAGGCTCTCCCAGCGTCCGAGCAGCTTCGTCCTCGAGGGGATCCTGCTGATCAGGAACCGGGTACCCTTGCCGCTCTTCTTGATGATCGTCGGGTCGAGCTCGGCGCCGAAGAGCTTCCTCTCTTCGATCAGCTTCTCGAAGTTCCGGAGGATCTCCTGTCTCGACGGAGGATGAACCGGCGTGAAAGGGCGTACAGACAGGTTTCGCCTCCTGAAACATATTGGATCACGGGAAAGGAGGTGGGGCGATGAAAGGTTTCTCCTGCGTCTGACCCACCAGGACCTGGCCAAGTTTTTGTCTCGGGAACTACATTTCACTTGGATGAAAAGGAGGTGAGGACGATGGAAGCCATCTTCCTGAGCGTTCTTGTGTTGCTCCTGTTCGTCATCGGAGGGTTCCTCGTGAACCATCTCGCCGATCAGGAGAAAGCCGGAAAGCGGTTTTTCTGGACGGAATCGTCTCTTCCGGAGGCGGAGCTGCGGGACTTCCTTCCCAGAGGGGTGGGGAGGCTTCACGCGACCTGAAGACCTAGGCTCGAGAGCCGTGGTCCGGCCCACGGCTCTCAGTTGTTTAACCGCATCTGAAGCGCGAGGGCCCCGCACTTCGTCAGGTCCATGCGCCGGAGCGTGGAGGATTTCGTCTCTCTTCCGCTCCCGGACGCCGTCCGGCGCGGGTTACGCCTTCGCCCCCGCCCCCACTGGTACGTCCACGCGAGCCTCAGCCGGAACCGCCGGCCGCCTCGCCAGCAGCTCGCACACGAGGGCGACCACCGCAAGGCCCGCAGCGGTGTAGAAGGCCGCTTCGTAGTTCTTGTACTTGTCGAAGAGGACGCCGCCGATCAGGGGTCCGATGATTCCGGCCACGCCCCAGGCGGTGAACAGCAGGCCGTAGTTGATGCCGGCGTTCTTCGTGCCCCAGAAATCGGATGTCGTGGAGGCGTTCACCGAGAGCTGTGTGCCGTAGCACCAGTAGACGATGAAGACCATGAAGTAGAGCATGGCCACGTTGCTGCCGGTCAGATAGAGCAGTGGCATGGCAACTGCCGAGATGCCGATCATGAGGCGCAGGACGTTCAGGCGGCCAAGGGTGTCGGACATCCAGCCGGAGAAGATCCGGCCCGAGGCGTTGCCCGCGGCGCCGATGAACAGGGTGATTGCCGCCAGTGCCTCTCCCGGGATCTTCATGCTCTTGGCGAACGGAACGAGCTGGCTGATGACCATCAGCCCCGCCGAGGTGCCCAGCGCGTAGGCGACCCACATGAACCAAGCGGCCGGTGTGCGCCACATCTCGCCCGGGGGGAACTCGTGCGTCGTCGCCAGGACCTTGGAGGCCGGAGCCGGCACCCAGCCCGGGGGGCGATACCCGGCCGGCGGGTTCTTCAGCAGGAAGGAACCGATGAGCGTCATGACGAAGAACACGACTCCCAGCACGACGAACGTGGCGCGCCAGCCGAATGTGGGAATGAGCCAGAGGTTCGCCAGAGGCCCGAAGATGGCCGAACCGCCGCCGTAGCCGGCTACGGCCAGGCCGACGGCAAGGCCGCGCTTGTCCGGGAACCACTTCGCCATGACGGGGATGGGCGTCGCGTAGCCGAAGCCGTTGCCGATGCCCACCAGGACGCCGAAGCAGACGATCAGGTAGGTCAGGCTGGACGTTCGGGCGCAGAGGAGGAAGCCCAGCGTCAGGAGGATGCAGCCCGTTAGGGAGACACGGAGGGGACCGAGCTTGTCTTGCAGCCGGCCCGCAATGATGAAGCTGAGAGCGAATACGACGATAGCCCAGGTGAACACGAGGGAGGTGTCCGCCCGCTTCCAGCCGAACTCCTTCTCCAGGGGCGCCACGAAGACGCTCCATGCGTAAAGGGAGCCAAGGGCCAGGTTCATGAACAGGCCCCCGACGATGCGCCAGGACCGACCGAGCGTTCCCTGTTCCACGGCGTTCTCTCCTCATGCAGCCCGAGGGCGCGACGCGAAAGGTTGCGCAGAAAGGTCGGGCCTTATTGCCTGCCGATCTGTCTCTCAACAGATAGGCGGGCGTTCCCTGTTTGGCTGTGAGACCTTTCACAATCCGGAGAGAAAAACGTGAAAGGCTTCGCTTTCTTTAGAACGCCATTCCAGGGAATCCGGAAGCTCGGCGATGGTGAAGCCGGCTTCCTTGAGCGTCTTTTTCATCCTCTCTTGAGGGGGGATGTGAAAGGTCGTACAGAAACATTCCAACCCCTGGAACATATTTCGACTCAAGAGGAACGGCACATTGATCGCACGTTCCCACATGTAGAAAGAAGGTGAGGGCGATGGAAGGTATCCTTTCGGAATTCACGGTCGGAGCGGGAGTTTTCCTGAGCGCCTTGGCGCTTCTCGTGTTCGTCATCGAAGGCGTCCTTCTCGGCCGTCTCGCGGATGAAGAGAAGACCGGGAAGCGGTTCTTCTGGGCGGAGTGGCCTCTTCCAGAGGTCGAACCTCGCGTTCCCAGCGAGTACGAGGAGCTGCGGGCTGCCGCCTGAGGAGGGCCCGTCACAAATCGTCGAGAGGCTCCGTGAGGGAGCTTCTCGGCGTTCGTGTTTTCCGCCAACTCGTGAGCCGGGCGTGCCGGAGGTAAACTTGAACCCCTTGGTTCGACCTACGGCTCTCGACCTGTTCAGGGGTTTGTCCGATGCGGATCTCGGCCGGATAGCCCAGCTCTGCACAGAACGGCGCTATCCGCATGGCGCCACGATCTTCTCCGAGGGAGATCCCGGCGACGCCATGTTCATCGTGACGGAGGGGCTGGTGAATCTGGTCTCGGTCTCGGACAAAGGGGCCGAGACGATTCTCCACATCCTCAAGCCGGACCAGATCTTCGGCGAGCTCCTCTTCGCAGAGGAAAGGCGGGCTTTCGACGCCGTCGCCTCGACGGACGTCCTCGTCATGATCATCTCGCGGAAGAGATTCGAAGAGATCCTCGCCTCTTTTCCGGGGATCGCGCGGAACTTCATCCGTCTTCTCTCCAGGCGGCTCGTCCGGGTCGAGCGGGGCCTCGCCGGCTTCGGCCATACCTGGTCCTACCACAGGCTGGGAAGGGTCCTCCTCCAGCTTTCGAAGGAGCACGGCCTCCCGACGCCCGGAGGGATCATGATTCCCCTGCGTCTGACCCACGAGGACCTGGCCAAGCTGATCGGAACCACCCGCGAGACCGTCACGACGCAGATCAACAGGTTCAAGAGGCTGGGTCTCCTGAAGCGCGAGGGCTCGCACTTCGTCGTGGATACGGATCTGCTCGCGAAGTTCCTTTCCCCGGAGGACGTGTCCTCCGGAAAGCTCGCTCACCTCCCGCGATAGACTCCGAAAAGAACGATCGCAAGGAGTGACATGAGCGGCTCACTGGAGGCACTTTTCCGCCCCAACGGCCTGGCTGTCATCGGCGCCTCCGCAAAGCCCGGGAAGCTGGGATTCACGATCCTGAAGAACATCCTGGACGCGGGGTTCGGCGGTCCTGTCATCCCCGTGAACCCAAAGGGAGAGACGATCCTCGGAGTCCCTTCCGTCAAATCGGTGGACGACATCCCGTCAGGCACCGATCTGGCCGTCGTCATCATTCCGGCGGCTTCCGTCCCCGGCACCATCCTCCATCTCGGCGAGCGAAAGGTCCGGGCGGCCATCATCATCACGGGCGGGTTCGCCGAATCGGGGGCGGACGGGGCCCGCCTGCAGGAGGAGGTCAAGCAGAACGCGGCCCGGTGTGGAATCCGCGTGGTCGGGCCGAACTGCCAGGGCGTGAACTACCCGCACCATGGCCTCTGCGCGTCCTGGCCCCTCATCACCCGGAAGGGCGCGATGGCCATCGCGTCGCAGAGCGGGACCGTCGGCGCGGCGCTCGCCGACTGGGCCTCCGAGGAGAAGCTCGGCTTCTCGGCCTTCGTGAGCATGGGAAACAGGATCGACGTGGACGAGGCCGACCTCATCGAGTTCTTCGCCACCGATCCGAACACGAAGGTGATCACCCTGTACATCGAGGGGGTGAAGGACGCGCGAAAATTCCTGACCGCCGTCAAGAAATGTCAGAAGCCCATCGTGATCTTCAAGGCCGGACGGACCGAGCAGGGACGCAAGGCCGCCGAGTCACACACCCGCTCGCTCGCCGGAAAAGACGAGATCTACGACGCCGTCTTCCGGCAGTTCAAGATCCACCGCGCCGCCTCGCTCGAGGAGTTGTACGACTTCGGGAAGGTGCTGGCCTACGTTCCTCCTCCCGCCGGGCCGCGAATGCTCATCGTCACGAGCTCCGGAGGATCGGCGATCATCGCCACGGACGTGGCGGAGGAGAACGGGTTTCGCGTCAGCCCACTCCCCGCTCCCCTGGCGTCGCAATTGCGTGAGATCCTGCCGCCTCATTGCATCGTCGGCAACCCGCTCGATCTGACGGGTGACACCGACGCGGAGCGTTACCGCAAAGTCCTCGCCGCCTCACGGGAACAGTACGACGTCGTCATGACGATCTTCGGAGATCCGATCGTCGGCGCGTCGGAGATTCTGGAGCCAGGCGGACCCGAGCTGGTGGCCTATCTGGGCGGCGCCGACGTCGAGCGGGCCGAGCGGCTTCTCCTTCACGAGAAAGGGATCGCGGTTTTTCCGACGCCGGAGCGCGCCGTCAAGGCCTTTTCCTGCCACGTTCGCTTCGCCCGGGATCGGTTTCCCCGGGCGCTCGAGGCTCCCCCGCCGGCTGCGGCTCCGGCATCGGCCGGGAAGTCCCTTACCCCTGCCGACTCGATGGCGTTCCTGGCGCGCGAGGGAGTGAGCGTCGCCCCTTCGCGGCAGGCGCTCCGCGAGGAGGAGGCCGTCGCCGCCGCTTGCGAGATCGGCTATCCCGTCGCGGTGAAGATGAACTCCCCTGACGTGACGCACAAGAGCGACGTCGGAGGTGTCCTTCTGAATGTGGAAGACGACGCGGGAGTCCGGAAGGCCTTTCACGACCTCGAGGGCGTCGCGCGGCGGCTCGGGGCGCGATCGGGCGGAGTGCTCGTGAGCGCTATGGCCGCCCGGGGACTCGAGATCATCGTGGGCGTGACCCGCGATATCCAGTTCGGCCATGCCGTGATGTTCGGCATCGGGGGCACCCTCGTCGAGGTCCTCCGCGACGTCTCGTTCCGGATCGTTCCCTTCAGCGAGAAGGACGCGGCGGAGATGATCGAAGAAACCCGGGGAGCGAGGCTGTTCCAGGGCGTGCGCGGTGGGAGGCCCGCCGACGTGGCGGCTCTTCGCCAGCTTCTCGTCCAGGTCTCCGGCCTCGTGACGCGACATCCCGAGATCGACGAGATGGACCTGAATCCGGTCATCGTGCACGAGAACGGCCTGACGGTCGTGGACACCAGGATCGTCTTGTCCGGTCGGACCGCCTGACCGGCAAGTCGGTTTCAGCGTCCGGCGTCGAGTGTCTTTCGGACGAACAGGACCGCCGCCGCGAGGACGTCGTCCGGCCGCTCCGAGTGCGGGGAGTGGCCACAATGCGGGAGCAGCAGTGATTCGGCCGGACCCGTGACCCGGGTCACCACGGCGTCCACCTGCTCGAGAGTGCCGTAGGCGTCGTCTTCACCCTGCACGACCAGCACGGGGCACTCGATGGCCGGCAGATACTCTTCGATGTTCCACAGCCGGAACTCGGGCCTGAGCCAGACGTCAGTCCACGTTCGGAACATCGAGTCGGTGTTGCGGCCGTGATGCCGTGCGAGCCGCTCTCTCAGGCCCGTCGTCTCGTAATCCGCCGCGATTCGCGTGATGCCTTCGATGCAGACGGGCTCCACGAAAGCGTGCGGCGCCTCGAGGACAAGCGCGCGAACGGAACCCGAACGGGCGCCGGCATGAATGAGCGCGATCGACGCGCCGTCGCTGTGCCCGAAAAGGACGACTTCCTCGAGTTTGAAACGTTTGATGACGGCGGGGAGCACTTCGAGCGCTTCGTCGTGCATGAAGCGAACGGGCCGCGGCCCACGCACCGGGTCGGACGCGCCGTAGCCCATCCGGCTGTAAACGAGAGCGCCGCAGCCGGTCGCGGATGCCAGGCGGTCGGGAAAGTCCCGCCACATCCCGAGACATCCAAGACCCTCGTGCAGGAACACGATCGTCGGCGCGTCGGCGGGCCGCGGTCCGATCCAGCGGTATTCGAGGTGAGATCCGAGGACTTGGAAGCTCGCCAGCGAGGGGTCAGAGTTCAGGCCTTCGCTCCACGGCGAGCCGCACCGCCGACGAGCCTTTCGACGGTGACGACCGCACGCTTGTGTGTACAGCGGCCGATCTCGCCCCCGTCATCCACGGCCGAGATCTCGAAGAGGAAGAGCTTTCCCTCGCGCCCGATGAACCGCGCGGTGGCCGTGACGGTGGCGCCCGGAGGAGTGGCGGCCGAGTGGACGACGTCGACCGAGACGCCGACGGAGGTCTCGCCCTCGCGCAGATGTGGGCGGAGAACACGCGCGGCCGCAAGCTCCATGAGAGCCACCATGCGGGACGTCGCGAACACAGGCGGGAATGCGTCCGCGGGCTCTAGGTTGAGAGCGCTGGCGAGATCGGAGGGCGCGACGGTGAAATGTGCGGAGGCCGTGGAATCGACGGCGGGTTCGCTCATGGCTAGCTCGTGGCGGTTGGCTCCTTGTCCCGCAGGATCCGCCGCAGGAGTTTTCCCTGCAGCGTGCGCGGAAGCTCGGTGACGAACTCCACGAGCCGCGGCAGCTTGTAAATCGCGACGTGGTCCCGGCAGCTGTCGATGAGTTTCTGTTTCAGCTCTTCGCTCGGCGTGTGGCCCGGTTTCAGGATGACGAAGGCCTTGACGTTCTGCCCGCGGATGGGGTCGGGGAGTCCGATCACGCCCGCGTCGGCCACCGCAGGGTGCTTGAGCAGCGCGTCCTCGATTTCCTCTGGACCGATTCGGTAGCCGGAGCTCTTGATCAGGTCCTCCTGGCGCGAGACGAAGCTGAGGTATCCGTCCTCGTCCATCGTGCAGAAGTCGCCGACCAGCACCCAACCTTCGCGGATGAGGGATTTTTGTTTCTCGAGAAGGCTTCCGCCCTCCTCGAGCGGGCGCCAGTAGAGGGTTCCCGTGGGACCGCGCGCGTAGAGCCGGCCAAGCTCTCCCGGCTTCGCGACTTTGCCTTCGTCCGTGATGACCTGGATCTCGTACCCGGGGACCGCGGTGCCGATCGCTCCCGGTTTTACCTTCCGGGTGACCACGCTGGAGACGAAGACGTACATCATCTCCGTCGTGCCGAGGCCCTCGTAGATCTCCTGCCCGAAGCGGGCCTTCCAATCCAGATACGTCTTGGCCGTGAGCGATTCGCCGCCGCCGGTCAGGACGCGGAGGCTCGACAGGTCGTACTTCTTCTCCGCACCTTCCAGCTCGAGCATCTTCCGGTACGCCGTGGGGAGCGCGCTCAGTATCGTCACCTTGTGGTTCTGGATCGTCTCGAAGAGCGCGTCAGGTGAGAATCTGGCAATCAGAGAAGCCGCGGCGCCGAACCGGAAGGGGATCGTCGCCACGGTCGAGTACCCGCCGGCCAGCGAGATGGGAGCGGGGCCGCAAAGGACGTCTTCGGGCTGGACGTTCCAACCGTACTTGCCCATGGTGTCCGGGATGATGAGGGCCTCTTCCATGTAGTGGGCCGTTCCCTTCGGCATACCCGTCGTTCCCGACGTGTAGAGAAGGACGGAGACCGCCGTGCGCGAGCGGCGGACCGGATCGAGGGCCGGCGACTCGTTCGCGACGAGATCCTCGTAGCAGAGGAGTCCCTGCGCCTTCAGCTCCTCCGGCTTCCCGCCGAAGACGATCACGTGTTTCACCGTCTTGAGGTTCGGCCGCGCCTTGACGACCCCCTCCAGGAACGCCGCCGCCACAACGATCACTTTTGCCTCGGCGTTGTTGGCGATGTGGGCGATCTCGTTCGGAGAGAGCATGTGCGAGGTCGGGACCATCACGGCCCCGAGCCTCAGGACGCCGAAGTTCGTGAATAGGGCGGGCGGAACGTTCGGCGACCGGAGCATGACCCGGTCCGTTTCCTCGACGCCGAGCTTCCTCAAGGCATTGCCGATCTTGCAGGCGGCCCCCAGGAGCTGCTTGTACGTGATGACTTTGTCACCGAACAGGATCGCGGGGCTGTCGCCCCTCCCCGCCGCGACCTGCTTGTCGAGAAGCTCTTCGGTGCTGTTCAGCGGATCCGGGTAGCTCGCGAACTCTTTCAGCTTGTAGATTCGCTGGGGCTGGAACTCCTTCGGCGGGAGGTAATTTGCGGGAATCGTGCTCAACGGATCGCCTCCTACGTCTTGGACAGGTCGTCGAGAGCCTTCTCGCACCCCACGAGTCCCCCCCTGCCCTGATCCTGCCGCGGGTAGGCGTCGGTGGGATAGCGGTCCTTCGGGTCGCCAAAGATGAGGACGGCGGGGGTCGCGCGGCCGAAGTCGGTCTCGAGCCCGCCCTTCATGCCGAAGACGGCTCGGACGGTGGCGGGAGGACCCGTCAGCGCCGAGTGGTAGAAGCGGAACACGTCCTTGACGCCGGCCACGTCGATTGCCTCGGCGTCGACGCCGTATCCCTTCAGCGCCTTGACCTTCTCCAGGCAGGCCGCGACGTTGCACGGGTACTGCTCGGCCGGCTTGTCCTTGCTCGAATAGTAGAACTTGACTTTCATGGTGTCTCCTCTCAGAAATCCATGGGGCAGTTAACCTGCCATTCCGTCGTGAAATAAGCTTCCCCGAGCCACTCGGCGATGTGAACGCGATGCTCCTCCAAGAGAGCGAGGTTGACATCCACTTCGAGACTCACGATTTGCCGCGCCTCCCCGTCGAAGAAACGGATGGCCCAGCGGCCAGCTTCGGCCGGGGGCGCGTCGATGATCTTGAGTCCCTCGAAGCCGAAGCCGATCCTGTGCATCACCTCGTCAAGCTCGTAGGTGATGCCCCCGATCGAGAGAGACGACGCTCCGGACCAGAGCTGTCCGTACCGCCGCTCGAACTCCTCACGGGGGCTTGCCACGCCCGTCTCTGGCCGTCTTAAGCTTTCTTCTTGATTGGGGGCTTCGGACACTCACCCTCCAGACCGCCAATGGGAACCATTACGGTGAAGGGCCATTCCCGCGCTTTGCAGTAGCCGACGTACGCCCTCAGGATGTTCGGATCCAGCGCCGCCTCGAAGTGCTCGCAGCACTTGTAAGTCGACGCGTGCTTCTTCTTTTCAGTCTCTTGCACGATTGTTCTCCTCTTCAGGCCTTGTGCAGGTCAGCGATGAACCTGGCCCGGCTTCCCACGAGATCTTCCTTCTTGAGACGACTGCCGCTGAGCGGCTTGCCCCGGAGGCTTTTCGTGACCTGCTTCTGCTGCCCGGTGAAGGGATCGGGCCGCGACTGCGGGGCCGGGCGGATCTTTCCTTCCCCGGTGATGGCGGCCCCGTTCTTGTCTTCGGCATAGCCCGGCAGCAGATCGGCCTTCCCGGTGCTGGCCGTCGGTCCGCTCACCTCCTGGCCATTGACGAACTTCACGGCATAGAGGGCGTCGCAACTGGCGCACTTCGTATTGCCGCTGAAGTTCCAGAACGGATACGGGTCGAGGTAATTTTTGGTGGAGCACTTGGCGCACGTGAGCACCAGGCCCTGTTTGATGACGCCGGAACTCGTCTCGGTGGCCATCTCAGATCACCTCCATCTCTTCCATCTTGGCGAGCTTCGATTTCGTCCAGCCGAGGAGCCTGCCGTAGACCCTCTCGTTGTCGGCGCCCACGGGCTTCAGCGCCCACTTCAGGCGTGGAGGCGTGTCGGACATCTTGAAGGCGGGACCCTGATGGTGGAGGTCGCCGTAGATCGGATCGTCGATCCACTGGACCGCGCCGCGCAGCTTCCAGTGGGGATTCTCGGAAACCTCCTTGGCGTTCCAAACGGGCTGGTTGTTGATGCCGGCCTTGTCGAGGAGCGTTGCCACGTCTTCCTTGGTCTTGTCCTTCGCCCAGGCCTCGATGGCATCGTAGACGGTGCCCTGATTCTCGGCCTTGACGCGGTCGTCGTGCTTCGCGAGCGTCGTCGCGAGGTCCTTCGCCCCGATCACGCCGCACAGCTTCTTGAAGTCCTCGTCCGTGTGGGCCGTGACGAGGATGTACCCCACCTCGGCCTCCTGCGGGTTCTTGGAGCCTGGATAGGACGACTTGCCGCACTGGACGATCCCGTGCGGGCAAAGCTCCGTGTCCCAGTTGCCCCAGCGCTCCCGGCGGACCCCGTACCGCCCATAGAGCGGAAGGGCGTACTCGAGCATCCGGGTGACGCCGTGAACCTGCGAGTACTCGATGAAGCACCCTTCGCCGGAAACCGTGTCCCGACGATAGAGAGCCGCCATGACGGCTACCGCGGCCATCATGCCGCCCCAGTAGTCGGCCAGCCAGATCGTGTGTTTGGACGGTGTCCCGCCCCGGTCTGCGGCTTCGCCCGTGATCCCGAACGCGCCGCCCATGGCCTGGCCCAGGATGTCGTAGGAGGCGCGGACGCGTCCCGGCCCCCAGCCGCCGAACCCGCCCAGCCACTGGTAGACGAGGCGGGGGTTGACCTTGGAAAAGTGCTGATACCCCATCCCCCACCGGTCGAACGTTCCGGGCCGGAAGTTCTGGACCATGACGTCCGACTTGGCCGCCAGCTCCAACATGGCCTGCCTCGCCTCCGGCCGGTGGAAGTCGAGGGTGACGAACTCCTCGTTGTCGTTGGCGCCGAAGAAGCCCAGGCCCGTCCCCGCCTCCGGCACCCAGCGGGACAGCGGGTAGAGGAGAGGCTCGTTGAACGGGGTCGTGTGACGCATCGGCTCGCCGCGCCGCGGCGTCTCGATCTTGATGACCTCGGCTCCCAGCTCGGCCAGGTAGGCCGCGCAGGAAGGACCGAGGATGTACTGCGTGCAGGAGAGAACGCGATAACCCTTCAAGACCTCCGGCTTTCCGGAAGCCGTCTTGTGGTCGAAGAGCCCCTGACAGTAGGTTTCGAAATCGGGTGTGGCCATCTGTTCTGCCTCCTCTGCCCTAAACCACGCCGCGCTTCTTGAGCCCGGCGACCTCGGCCGGACCAAGCCCGAGCAGCTTCAGGTAGATCTCTTCGTTGTCGTATCCGAGCGGCCGGCCGATCCACTTCAAGCGCGCGGGAGCCTTGTCTTCGAGCAAAGGCGACGTGCCGTAAAGGACTTTCCCGTAAAGCCGGTCGTCGATCTCGTCGACGTGTCCGCGGTACTTGAAGTGCGGGTCCTCGGCGACCTCGTCGATGTAGTTGACGCCGCCGGACGCGACCTGCTGGGCGAGCAGCTGGTGCATGGCGTCTGCCCGGGAATGGTCCTTCTGCCAGTCGGCGAGGATCGTGTAGGTCTTTACCTGCTTCATGTGCGGAAGCCGCGCCGTGACGACCCGGAGGCTCTTGTCGTCCAGGATCTCGTCCTCGAGGTCGGGACGCGTCTGCCCCACCGTCCGCCAGATCCGGTACCAGAGGCGATCGTGTCCGCCGCCCACCATGAAATAGCCGTCCTTGCAGGGATTGACTGCGTAGATGTTGATGGCCAGATCCCAGTTACCGTAGCGGGGGCGGATGCTCCCGTCGAATCCGTACCAGCCCCAGTTGTAATCCAGAATCCGGATGACGGCCTCGGCCGCCGTCGCTTCTATGAATTGGCCCTTGCCCGAGACCTTGTCGCGATAAAGGAGCGCGGCGAGGATCCCGATGGCCGCCGAGGTCCCGCCGACCTGGTCCGCCATCCACATGGCCGAGCGGGTCGGCCGTCCGCCGAACTCTTTCGGCTGGCCCGTGCCGTGGACGAATCCGCAAGCCGCCTGAGCGGTCGGGTCCAGGTTACCCGGCTTGTCTTTGGACGGCCCCCACTGGCCTTTCTGCCCCACCCAGCAGTAGACGAGCCGCGGGTTGATCTCCTTCAGCTGCCGATAGCCGATTCCCCACGCGTCGAACTGCCCCGGTGGGTAGTTCTCGATCAGGACGTCGACGTGGACGGCGAGCTTCTTGAGGAGCTCGCGGCCCTCCGGCTTTTCGAGATTGAGGGTAATGGACTGCTTGTTCCTCATCTCGTTGAGGAAGTGGAGGCCGATCGGTTCCCCGGTCTCGGCATCCTTGATCATGTATTCCTTGCGTCCGAACGGCGTCTGCCACCGCAACGGGTCGCCGTCTGACGGCTCGCACTTGATCGTGTCGGAGCCCAGCTCCGAAAGCATCGAGGAGCACCAATTGCCGATGATCATCCCCTTGCTCAGGTCGAGGACACGAACCGTCGTCAGGTTCTCGGGTTTCTTGAAGTTCTCGCTCTGTCTGAGCTGCTTCTCGAGGGAAAGGGGGTATTCCTTGGCCTGATCCGTGAGACCCGCGTAGACCTCGTCGGGTGTCGGGATCGGGACCGCCGGCCAAGGCAGGACCTTGTGCTTCGCATATCGGGTGTTAGCCATTCTCTTCTCCTGTTCGGTGTGGAAAAGCGTTCGTCTTCATGGTCGGCCCGCTCCGCTACGCGGCCGCTACTTCCGGTTTCGGGGGCTTCGCGATGGCGGTTAGGATGATCCCCACAACGCAGGCGCCCGCCGTAATGTACATCGCATTCGTAAAGGCTCCCGTCTGCGTCTTGATGAAGTCGATCATGAAAGGTCCGCCCACGCCGGCGATGCCCCACGCGCTGAACAGAAAGCCGTAGTTCGCTCCGAGCGACTTCGTGCCGAAGTAGTCCGCCGTGAGCGAGGGCATCAGAGCGAGGTATCCGCCGTAAGCGAAGCCGACCGCGCAGACACCCACGAGCCAGAGTATGAAGGTGTCGCTGTTCGGGAGCACGAAGACAAAGGCGAGGATGTACATGACGAAACACGCGATGATCGTCTTCGTCCGGCCGAGCTTGTCCGAAACGCTCCCCCAGACGAGCCGCCCGAGGCCGTTCAGGAGGGCCATGATGCCGAGGCCGCCGGCGGCAACCGCCGGGGTGAGCTTGGCGACCTGGACGCCGATGGGGACCGCCTGCCCGATGATCATGAGGCCGGCCGCCGCGCCGATGAAGTAGATGACCCAGAGGGTCCAGAACGACCCGGTCTTGACGATCTCGCTCGGCAGGTAGTTCGTCTTGACGATCTGCGCGCCCGGCGCCGGGGCCGGGGGATTCCACCCGGCGGGCTTGTATCCCGCGGGAGGAACCTTGAACATGGCGGCCGCGCCGCAGACGAAGACGAGCATGATCACCGAGACGGTGTAGAACATGGTCGCGATTCCGCTGCTCTTGATCAGGTTGCTCAGCAGCGGCCCGAAGACGAGCGTCCCGGCGCCGAAGCCGAACACCGCGAGCCCGGTGATCGTCCCTCGTTTGTCAGGGAACCATTTGATGCACGTCGCGATCGGCGTCACATACGCGAACCCGACACCGAGTCCGCCGAGGACACCGTACCCGATGATCAGCCAGGTGAGATCCTTGTACATCGCTCCGGCGACCGCGGCCCCGATTGCGAGGAGCACGCCGCCGACGATCCCGACCTTCCGCGGGCCCGCCTTGTCCTGCCAGCGGCCGGCGATGATCATGCCGACCGCGAAGAAGAAGAAGGAGGCCATGAGAGGGTACCCGGTTTGCTTGACGGTGTAGCCGAGCTCCTTCGTCAAGGGGCCCCGGACGACGCTATAGGCGTATAGAACGCCGAGACATATCTGCATGACCAGCGCCGCGACGACCATCGTCCACCGATTGGGTAGCTTCTCGTCCATCATGAAACCTCCTTAGGGTATCGAGAGAATGAGATTCGGCAACACTCGGGCCGGGACATCAAAATCATCAAAGTTTCCTTTTCCAGTTCGATCCAGACACCTGTGCCGCGTTAATGCACACGA
>DAIOUV010000008.1:0-6965 GCA_036759345.1 Acidobacteriota bacterium
GCGGCATAGCCCGCCTGCGGAAACGGCTTGACGATGATCTCGGCGCCGGAGAGGCCCTTCCCCACTCCGTCGTTCGCCTCGCCTTCGAGCTCCAGGACGAGGCCACGGATCGCGAACGCGCCAAAGCTCTGGCCCGCCGGGCCGCGGAACTTCAACCGGACCGCGCCGGGAGGCAGCTCGCCGTAGCGGCGCATGAACTCGCCCGACAGATGGGCGCCGACGGAAAGATTGTGGTTGCGCACCGCAAAGGAGCCGGAATACGCGCGCCCCGTCCCGAGGCTGAGCGCGGCCTGCGGCAGGATCTCGCTGTCGAGCGACGGAAACTGGGGGCCGATGCGCGGCTTGTCGTTGCGAAGTTGCATCCTCCGGCGCGGACTCGATTCGTCTCCCGCCCGCACGAGAAGCAGGGAGATGTCGAGGAGCGCCGCCCGCGGCGCCTCGGGCCTCTCGACGCGGGTGAGAAGGTCCGCGCGCCCGACGATCTCGTCGAGCGAACGCGCGCCGAGCGACGCGAGGATCTCGCGCACGTCCTCGGCGAGAAACGTGAAATACGCGACGATCTGGTCGGGGGTCCCGCGGAACTTCTTCCGGAGGTCCTCGCGCTGCGTCGCGATCCCCGTCGGGCAGGTGTTGAGGTGGCACTGCCGCGCCATGACGCAGCCCGCGGCGATGAGCGGCGCCGTCCCGAATCCGAACGCCTCGGCCCCGAGGCACGCGGCGACCACGACGTCCTTCGCCGTGCGGAGGCCGCCGTCCACGCGCACCTCGATCCGCCTGCGCAGGTTGTTCTCCACGAGCGCGTGCTGCGTTTCGGCGAGCCCGAGCTCCCACGGTGAGCCGGCGTGCTTGATCGACGACAGCGGCGATGCCCCGGTGCCTCCCGAGTGCCCGGCGATGAGCACGTAGTCGGCGTAGGCCTTGGCGACGCCCGCGGCGACGCGGCCGACGCCGGCTTCGGCGACGAGCTTCACGCCGACGCGCGCCCGCGGGTTCACCTCCTTGAGGTCGTGGATGAGCTGCGCGAGATCCTCGATCGAGTAGATGTCGTGGTGGGGCGGCGGCGAAATGAGCGCGATGCCCGGAACCGCGTGCCGGAGCCGCGCAATGAACGGCGAGTTCTTGTGCGCGGGCAGCTGGCCGCCCTCCCCGGGCTTGGCCCCCTGCGCCATCTTGATCTCGAGCTCGTCGGCCCGGACGAGATACTCGGCCGTGACGCCGAAGCGCGCGGAGGCCACCTGTTTGATCTTGTTGTCACGGCGCTCGCCCCCGGCCGTTTTCCACGTCGCGGGATCCTCGCCGCCCTCGCCCGAGTTCGAGCGCGCTCCCATGCGGTTCATGGCGATGGCGAGCGTCTCGTGCATCTCCGGAGAGAGAGCGCCCAGAGACATCGCGGACACGATGAAACGCTTGCGGATCTCGAGGGCGCTTTCGACCTCCTCGACTTGCACGGCCTGGCGGGGACTGAAACCCAGCAGGTCGCGTGGCACGGCGGCTCCCCGCGCGTCCGCCTTCTCGCGGAATTCCGCCCAGGCCTCGTCCGATCCCCGCGCGGCCTTCTGGAGCGCGACGACGACGGGCGGCGCCCAGGCGTGCTCCTCGGCGTCCTTGCGATAGCGCACGCGCCCGTGATCCGAAAGCGGCGCGCCCGACGCGCCTTCCCAGGCGGCGTTGTGCGAGGCGAGGACGTCCGAGGCGATCTCGGCGAAGCCGAGCCCGCCGAGCGGAGAGGACGTCCCCCGGAAGCAGCGCTCCATCACCTCGGGCGCGAGCCCGATCGCGTCGAACACCTGGCCTCCGCAGTAGGACGAGAGGGCCGAGATGCCCATCTTCGCGAGCACCTTGCGGAGCCCCTTCTCGGCGGACGACTGGAACGCGGCCGCGGCGTCACCGGGCAGGCCCTCCTTCAAAGCCAGCGCCCGCACGGAGGCGATCGCGAGCCACGGATGGACCGCTTCGGCTCCGAACCCGTGGAGGACCGCGAGGTGGTGCACGTCGCGCGCGTCCCCGGATTCCACGACGAGGCCGACGCGATAGCGGAGGCCCGCGCGGAGGAGGTGTTCGCGGACGGCGCCGAGCGCGAGCAGCGAGGGGATCGCGGCCCGCTCGAGCGACGTGGCGCGATCCGTGATCACGAGGATCTCCGAGCCCGCGCGCACGGCTTCTTCGGCGCGCCGCGACAGATCCTCGAGCGCGGCCAGCAGGGATCGCTCCCCGCCTGCCGCCTCGAACGTGGCGTCGAGCGAAAGCGGACGGAATTCCGAGGCGGCGAGAACGCCGGCCATCTCGTCCTCGAGGAGGACCGGATGCTCGAGCGTGAGGAAATGGGCGTCGCCGGGCTCCTCGAGGAGGAGCGAGCCGCCTTTGCCGAGATCCATGCGAAGCGACATGACGAGCGTCTCGCGCAGCGAGTCGATGGGTGGGTTCGTGACCTGCGAGAAGCGCTGCCGGAAAAACGCGTAGAGAGGCTGGGGCGTCTTCGAGAGGGGCGGAATCGGCGCGTCGTCTCCCATGCTGAAGAGCGGCTCCAGACCCCTTGCCATCGGCGCGAGGACGTAGCGCGCGTCCTCGACGCCCCAGCCATGCGCCGCCTGCCAGAGGAGCAGTCTCGAAGCGTCGGTAATCCCGGCCGCCTCTGGCACGGGGGCGATGGGGCGCAGGTGGCGCAGGTGGCGCCGCACCCATTCGCCCCAGGGCCGCCGGGCGGCGAGGCGCGCCTTCACGTCGCGGTCACGGAGGATCTCGCCCGTCGCCGTGTCCACGGCGATCGTTTCGCCGGGACCGAGGCGCCCGCTCTCCACGACGTCTTCGGGCTCGAGGTCCACGATTCCCGCTTCCGAGGCGGCGACGACGAGCCCGTCCTTCGCGATCTTGTAGCGCAGGGGTCGGAGGCCGTTCCGGTCGAGATGGGCGCCCGCGACGATGCCGTCCGAGAACGCGACGGCGGCAGGCCCGTCCCACGGCTCCACGAGCCCCGAATGGAAGTCGTAGAAGGCGCGAAGCGCTTCGTCCGTCGACTCCTGCGGCGCGTCGGGGATCAGCATCGTGAGCGCATGCAGGGGATCGCGCCCCGAGCGCACGAGGAGCTCGAGCGCCTCATCGAGGCTCGTCGAATCACTTCCCTCGTCGGTCAGAACGGGGACGAGGCGTTGGAGACGCTCGCCCCAGAGGGGCGAGGACAGCTCCGGCTCGCGCGCGCGCATCGCGTTGCGGTTACCCCAGAGCGTGTTGATCTCCCCGTTGTGCGCGAGGAGGTGGAACGGCTGGGCGAGACCCCAGCTCGGGACCGTGTTCGTCGAGTAACGCTGGTGAAAGAGCGCGATCGGCGTCGTGTAGTCGGGCTCCTCGAGATCCGGATAGAAGGATTTCAGCTCGGTCCCGGTCAGGAGCGCTTTGTAGACGAGCGTCCGCGCGGACACCGAGACGGCGCAGAAGCCGTCGAGGCCCTCGGCGCGCGCGCGGCGCGACGCCACGCGACCCGCCAAATACAGCCGGCGCTCCCATTCGTCCGCGTCCACGCCGGCCGGCATGCCGAGGAACGCGTGCCGGATCGCCGGGCGGGTGGCTTCCGCGGCGTCCCCGAGCCGATCGGTCCGGACCGGGACGTCACGCCAGGCGAGGAACGCCAGGCCTTCGTCCGTGAACGCCTTCTCGATCAGGGCTTTCGCCTTCGCCTCGCCGCTGCTCTTGCCTCCACTCTCGCCTCCACTTCCGCCTCCACTCTCGCGCGGAAGGAAGAACGCGCCGACGCCGAATGGCGCGCCCGGGGGCAACGGCAGCCCGCGCCGGGCCGCGTCGCGGCGGAAGAACGCCTCCGGGATGCGCGTCAGGAGGCCGGCTCCGTCGCCGGTTCGATCCGCGCCGGTCGCTCCACGGTGTGCCACGCGAGCCAGGCCGCCGAGAGCGAGCCTCAGGATCCGGTGCGACGAGTCGCGGGGATGCGCGACGAAGCCGACGCCGCAGGCGTCGTGCTCGCGAAACGGATTTCGCGCGGGGCTGACCCCGTCGGTCCACCGGCGCTCTCTCCGCTCTCCCGCCATGCCCTTCTTCTCCTCCAGATCGAAACAGTCCGCAGAACGAAAAAGCCCGCTCCCTCGTGGGAGCGGGCTTTGGGGTTTCCGTGTGGCCTTCCGCCTAGTCCCCTCGCCCGCTCTCCACCGTGGAACGCTTGGTGAGGACGAGGCGCACGACGCCCCGGCCCGTCGGGGTCGAAATCTTGATGGTCCGGGTGGCCGTCGCCGGGGAATTCAACATCGCGCCGGAAGTATGCGGAGCGCGGCCCTCCGAAGCAAGATAGATTGAGCCCCCGAAGATCTTTGACGGAGGCGACAAATGTCCGATTCGAACCGGCTACCCTCGGCCTCGCGCCGCGGATTCGCGAAAAGTCTCGCGCTCGCGGCGGCCGCGCCCGCTCTCGCCGGGGCCGCCATCGCCCTCGGCCAGACGGCGCCGGCGCCGACGCCGTCTCCCGCTCTTACCCCCGTTCCCACCCCCGAGGCACCGTCCTCGGTCGCCGAGGCCCTCACGGACGTCGCGCGCATCCGCTGGGGCAAGCACCTCTCCGGCGAACAGCTCGGCGAGATCGCCAAGGCGCTGGACGGCCGCCTCAAGGGCGCCGAGACCATGAAGAAAGTGAAGCTCACGAACGCGGACGAGCCCGACGTCGTCTTCTTCGCGGAACTCCCGGGAGACCGCTGATGGCTCCCTTCGCCGAAGACACTTTCTTTCTCTCCGTCGCCGAGCTGTCGAAGAAGCTCAAGGCCAAGCAGATCTCTCCCGTCGCCCTCGCGGAGGGCTACCTCGAGAGGCTCGAGCGCATCGGGCCGACGCTCGGCGCGGTCGTGACGGTGACGCGCGAACGGGCGCTTCAAGAAGCCAAGGCGGCGGAAGCCGAGATCCTGGCCGGCAAGTGGCGCGGCCCGCTCCACGGGATCCCTTACGGCGTGAAGGATCTCCTCGCGACGAAGGGCATCCCGACGACGTGGGGCGCCGAGCCCTACCGCAACCAGGTCTTCGACGAAGACGCAACGGTCGTGACGAAATTGCGCGAGGCCGGCGCCGTTCTCCTCGGGAAGCTCGCGATGGTCGAGCTCGCGGGCGGCTTCGGCTACAACAACGCGGACGCCTCCTTCACGGGACCCGGGCGGACGCCCTGGAACACGGACTTCTGGTCGGGCGGGTCCTCGTCGGGCCCGGGTGCCGCCACCGCCGCCGGGCTCGTCGGTTTTTCGATCGGCTCGGAGACCTCGGGCTCCATCGTCACGCCCGCCGCGTTTTCCGGCGTGTCCGGCCTCCGGCCCACGTACGGCCGCGTGAGCCGGCACGGCGCGATGGCGCTCTGCTGGACGCTCGACAAGCTCGGCCCCATGTGCCGGACGGCAGAGGACTGCGGCCTCGTCATGGCTGCGATCGCGGGAAAAGACCCCCTCGACGCCTCGTCTCTCGCCCGCCCGTTCCGCCCGGAGGCCGCGGGCGCGAAACCGCGCCGCTTCCGGATCGGCGTCATCAAGAGCTCGACCGAGAAAGTCCAGCCCGCGGTGCGGAAGAACTTCGAGGACGCGCTGAAGGTCCTCGAGGGCTTCTCGGAGATCGTTCCCGACGTCGCGTTCCCCGAATTCCCATACGGGCCGGCCGTCGGGACGATCGTCTCGGCCGAAGGCGCGAGCGCGTTCCGCGACCTCGTCGAGAGCGGCCGGTCGAAGGAGCTCCGCGTACCGAACGACCGCTGGGGCGGCTATGCCGCGTCCATGACGCTCGCCGTGGACTACATCCAGGCGATGCGCCTCCGCACGCCGATCCGGAAAGGGCTCGACGCGCTCTACGCGAAGTTCGACGCCCTCGTCTCGCCCACGCGGGCGTCCGTCTCGTATCCGATCGGTCCGGATTTCGACAAGGTCTACCCCGGGATCAGCGGGGGGCCCTCGGTCATCGGGGCGGGCAACCTCGCGGGCCAGCCCGCGCTCTCCGTGCTGAACGGCTTCGGCGAGCACGGCCTGCCCACGGCGTTCCAGTTCACCGGCCGCGCGTTCCTCGACGAGACCCTCGTCTCGCTCGGCATGGCCTATCAGGCTCGGACGGAGTGGCACCGCAAGAGGCCGTCACTGTAACGGGGACCGAATGAGTCTCGGCCCCTAGAATCGCCACATGACGCGACGCTCCCTTCCCCGCCGCACGCCGGCCCTCCTCCTCATCCTCGTCCTCATCCTCGCGGCCCTCGCCGCTCCCGCTCTCCGCGCCGCCGCCCCCGCCGAGACCCCGAACGCCGCCGAAATTCGCCTCGCCCTCGCGAAGCTGAACGTCGTCGGCGGCGTCCTCTACGTCGCGGCCCACCCCGACGACGAGAACACGGCATTCCTCGCGTGGGCCTCGCGCGAGAAGCTCGTGGACGCGGGCTATCTGTCGATGACGCGCGGCGACGGCGGGCAGAACCTGATCGGCACCGAGGCCGGCGAGCTGATGGGCGTCCTGCGCACGCAGGAGCTTCTCGCCGCGCGCCGCCTCGACGGCGCCAAGCAGTTCTTCTCGCGCGCGATCGACTTCGGCTATTCGAAGAATCCCGAGGAGACACTCGGGATCTGGGGCCGGGAGCAGGTTCTCGCCGACACCGTTCGGGTCATTCGCACGTTCCGTCCGGACGTGATCGTGACGCGCTTCCCGACGACGGGCGAGGGCGGGCACGGCCACCACACCGCGTCGGCTCTCCTCGCCGAAGAGGCGTTCAGAGCCGCGGGCGATCCGTCGCGCTTTCCCGAACAGCTCAGGGCGCTGACTCCCTGGCAGCCGAAACGGCTCCTGTGGAACGTGTTCCGCTTCGGCGGCGACGCCCCGCGCAAGCAAGTGTCGGGGCAAGTCACGGCCGATCTCGGGGCGTTCAACGCGCTCCTCGGGCGCTCGTACACGGAGATCGCCGCGCTCAGCCGCTCCATGCACAAGAGCCAGGGCTTCGGCTCGGCGGAGCGCCGCGGCAC
>DAIOUV010000008.1:7065-87328 GCA_036759345.1 Acidobacteriota bacterium
TCAGCCGCTCCATGCACAAGAGCCAGGGCTTCGGCTCGGCGGAGCGCCGCGGCACCTGGCTGAACGACTTCAAGAACGTCGCGGGCGCGCCCACGGAGAAGGATCTCTTCGAGGGAATCGATCTCACGTGGGGTCGCTTCGGGTCAAGAGGGGAGGAGATCGGAAGAGTTCTTAGAAAGGTGGAAGAGGGATTCAGGCCGGCCGACCCCGCGGCCTCGGTTCCACTCCTCGTGGAAGCGTGGACGGCAATCGGGCGGATGGTCGAGTCGTCGAGCGCGGCGGCCAATTCCCCTTCTAAGAAAATCCCCGATTCCCTCCTCCTCCGAAAGCAAGGGGATCTTGCGGACGTCATTCGCGCGTGCATGGGCCTCTGGGTCGAGGCGATCGCCAGCGAACCCTCCGCCGCGCCGGGCGCGAGCCTGAAAGTCGCGACGATGATCCTGAATCGCTCGTCCCGCCCCGCGACGCTCGAGTCCGTGTCCGTGACGTACGCCGGGGCGGCCGGCGCAGGAGGCGCCCTCGCCGCGAACGAGCCCTTGCGCCGCGAGATCGCGCTGACGCTCCCCGTGGACGTCCCCACGACGCAGCCCTACTGGCTGCGCGAGCGTGCGGGCAAGGGCCTCTTCACGGTGACCGACCCGTCCCTCATCGGCCTTCCCGAGAATCCGCCGCCGCTCGTCGCGCGCTTCACGGTGCGCGTCGCAGGCGCCTCGATCCCTTTCGAGGCGCCCGTCGTCTTCCGCCGCACGGATCCCGTCAAGGGTGAGATCTACCGGCCCTTCGTGATCACGCCGCCCGTGATGGCGACGTTCGACGAGAAGGTCTACGCGTTCGGGTCGGCCCAGCCGAAAAAGGTGCGCGTCACGCTGACGAGCGGCGGCGCCACGGTGGGCGTCCTCCGCCTCCGAACGGAAGCGGGCTTCTCGGCTTCGCCCGCCGAAGTGCCGTTCGTCTTCACGGCGCGCGGCGAGGAGCGGACCATCCTCTTCACGGTGACGCCGCCTTCCGGCGCGGCGGAGGCAAAGGCCACGGCAGCGGCCACGATCGCGGCCGAAGCCGTCGTGAACGGGAAGGTGTTCTCGAAGGGAGTCGTGCGCGTCGACTATCCGCACATCCCCCTGCAGACGCTCTTCCCGCCTGCCGAAGCCCGCGTCCTGAGGCTCGACGTGAAGGCCCCCCAGGCCCCAGTCGGCTACGTCATGGGCTCCGGCGACGAAGTGCCCGACGCGCTCCGGCAGATGGGGTACACGGTGACGCTCCTCTCGGACGACGAGCTCGAGAACGGCGACCTTTCGCGCTACGCCGCCATCGTGACGGGGATCCGCGCATACAACACGCGCCCCCGCCTGAAGCTCGCCGAGGCGCGCCTCATGGACTACGTCGAAAGGGGCGGCACGGTCGTCGCGCAATACAACACGACGGGCGACCTCGTCACGGAACAGCTCGGGCCCTATCCCTTCAAGCTCTCGCGCGACCGGGTGACGGTCGAAGAGGCGCCCGTCAGGTTCCTGAGCCCTTCGAGCTCGCTCCTCACCTTTCCGAACCGGCTCACACCCGCCGACTTCGACGGGTGGGTCCAGGAGCGCGGCCTCTACTTCCCCGGGACCTGGGACCCTCGTTACGAAACCGTGATCGAGAGCCACGATCCGGGCGAGAGCGAGAAGCCGGGCGGCCTCCTCTTCGCGAAGCACGGCAGGGGCGCCTTCGTCTACACGGGCTACGCCTTCTTCCGGCAACTGCCGGCCGGCGTCCCCGGGGCGTATCGTCTTTTCGTGAACCTCGTCTCGGCCGGCGCGGGCGCCGACCTCGCGACGCGGGCGCCCGTCGCACCCGCGTCGCGCTAGACCGCTACTTCTTCCACTCCGCGATCTTTTTCTCCAGGGCCTGGACCGCCTCGGACGAGGGCTTCTGCTCGGCGGCCTTGCCGGCGGCCAAGGCCTTCTCGGCCGCCGCGACGGCGTCCTTCGTCTTCCCTTCGGCGGCGAGCGCGTTCGCCTTCACGGACAGGTTGCCGAACGTGGCCTTCGTGGCGATGGACTTGTCGAGCCACTTGCCGGCGTCGTCGAGCGCGTACTTCTTGTCGTAGAGATAGCGCGCCGCGACGAGCGGCGTCTGCCAGTCGTCCGCCTTCGCCTTCGCGACGGCGTCCTTCGCGTTCGCGAGGAACCGGGTCTTCGTGTCGACGGCGATCGTGACGGGGACCCTGAGCTTCTCCCAGGTCAGCGCGAGCGTGGCCCCCTCCGAGGTCACCGCCGGAAAGCCGATCGTGAAGAGCTCTTTCATCTCCGCGGGCACGGGCTTCACCTTGACACGCAGCGCGTCCTTCTCGACCACGTAATCGGGGTTGCCCGTCGACACGTTGTTGAAGATGACGGTCCACTCGGTCTTGCCGGGGATCGTATACAGGCCGTACGCGCCCGCCGCGAGCTTCTGCCCCTCGACCATGACGTCGCCGTCGAACGTGATCTTCGTGACCGCGTTCGCGCCGGTCCGCCAGACCTTGTCGTATGGCACGAGCCCTCCCCAGATCACGCGCTCTTCCTTGCGCGTGGGGCCTTTCACATGCGGCCGGCTGTAGACGACCTCGACCTTCGTGACGCCGATCGTCTGGGAGACCGTGGCGTTGGGGCTCGGAAGCGGCGTCGCGAGCTGCCCCAGGGCGGGCGCGGCGGCGACCGCGAGAGCGGCGAGGACGATGGAAAATCGGGCTATTTGCATTTTTTTCTCCTTGAGATTTGGGACACGATTCTACGGGACGCTGGATAAGATCCGCTCACCAATAAGTCGCGAAAAAAAGGAGAGATGATGAAGGACATGGAGAAGAAGCCGGCCCCCGCACCCACCGCGAAGTGAACTTCCTGGCCCTCGGTTCGCCGGTTCCGGGGGCGATGGGGTTCTGGCTCGACGCGCTTCTTCTCGTCGGGTCTCTACTTCGCGCTCCCGCTCGGCTTCGCCGGCCTCGCGCTGCTCCGCTTCGGCCTCCTGCCGCGCCTCGGGAATTCCATTCCGCCGGGGCGCGAGCGTGCGGGATGGGCCTCGTTCGCGGGCCCCTCGGCCGCCTTCGCGCTTCTTCTCGCAACCCTCGTTCCGCCCGCTCTCCTGGGCGCTTTCCGGCCGGGGGCATCCGGCTACGCGCCCTCCTGAACATCGCTCTCGCGGGCGCCGTCCTCGGCTGGCTTTACTGGGGCGAGGGCGGCCTCTTCGGCTGCTGGACCTTCCACGCGCTCTGGAATTTCACGCTCGCCGCCCTCGCGCTCCCCGTGAGCGGCATGACGTTCGGACCTCCGCTCCTCTCGACCGGCATCGCCGGCGCCGGTCTTCCTTTCCTGAGCGGCGGCGCCTTCGGTCCGGAGGGGTCGATTCTCAGCACGGCGGGCCTGGCCGCCGTTCTCGCTTTCCTGATCCGCCGGAGCACACGAAGGCTCCCGAGCGGGTATGCTGAGCCGCGATGAATGGCGGCCGACAACTCTTCACGTGCCCAGCCTGCGGCAAGTGTTTCTTCTACTGGGTCCCCGAGACCACGCTTCAGCCCAAGGTGAAGTGTTACTTCTGCAACGCGGAGGCCTTCCCGAATGGCGAGCCGCCTCCGGCGCCTCCCACGGCCGCTCCACCCGCCGAATCGCTCCGGAGCTAAGGCCGCTCGCCCGAGCGGTACACGATCTCCCCGCCCACGACCGTCATCCGCACCGTCGCCTTCGGAATCTCCGAGGCGGGGGTCGCCGCGGAGAAGACGTCGCGGTCGAGAACCGTGAAGTCCGCGTCGAAGCCGGGCTCGATGCGCCCGCGGCGCTTCTCCGCGAACTCGGCGTAGGCGTTGTCGGCCGTGAAGAGCCGGAGCGCCTCGGCCCGCGTGAGCGCCTCTTCCATCCGCCAGCCTCCCGGCGGCTTGCCCGTCGTCTCCTGCCGCGTGACGGCCGCATAGATCCCAAAGAGCGGCTCCTCGGACTCGACCGGGAAGTCGCTGCCGCCCGCGAGGCGAGCCCCGGCCTTCAGGAGCGTGCGCCACGCGTACGAGCCCTTCACACGCTCCTTCCCGAGGCGCGCCTCGGCCCACGGCCAGTCGGACGTCGCGTGCGTGGGCTGCATGGACGCGATGACGCCAATCTTCGCGAAGCGGGCGGCATCTCCGGGCGCGAGGACCTGCGCGTGCTCGATGCGAGGCCGCGGGTCGACGGGATGCACGCTCGAGAGCGATTTCTCGTAGGCATCGAGCGTGATGCGGTTCGCGCGGTCGCCGATCGCGTGCGTCCAGACCTGAAAGCCGCCGCGGAAGGCCTTCGCCGCGAGACGCTCGACCTCCTCGGGCGCCGTCACGTCGAGGCCGCGGTTGCCCGGCGCGTCGGAGTAGTCGGCGAGAAGCGCCGCGCCGCGCGACCCCAGCGCGCCGTCCGCGACGATCTTGAGCGCGCGAACCGTGAGCCGGCCTTCGGACACCGGGCCGCGCGCGAGCGCGGCGTCGAGGTCCTTCGGACCGACGGTCGCGTAGACGCGGACCGGGAGCTTTCCCTCTTTCGCGAGCTTCTCGAGGATTGCGACGTCCGCGAGCGACGAGCCCGACGCTTCGCCCACGCCCGTCAGCCCGGCCTTCGCGCAGGCCTCCAGCCCGGCAACGAAGTCCTTCCGGGCCTCGTCGGGGCCGGGCGCCGGGATCGCGTCGAGGACGAGCGCCATCGCGTTGTCGACGAAGACGCCCGCGGGCGACCCGTCCTCGAGGCGCTCGATGCGGCCGCCGGGCGGGTCCGGCGTGGCCTTCGTCACGCCCGCGGCCTTCAGCGCGGCGGCGTTCACCCAGATCGCGTGACCGTCCACGCGCGAGAGGACGACGGGTGTCTTCGGCGCGGCGGCTTCGAGGTCGGCCGCCGTCGGGAACGACGTGTCGGACCAGCGGTTCTGGTCCCAGGCGCGCCCGCGGATCCACGTGCCTCTCGCCGCGGTTGGCGACAGGGCCCTCACGCGCAGGACGATCTCGTCCTTCGAAATTCCGCGGCAGTCGATCATGCGGCGAAGCGTGCCGAGGGAGCGCAGGTGGCCGTGCGCGTCCGTCAGGCCGGGCACGAGGACGGCGCCCGCGAGGTCCACGATCTTCGCGGCGGGCGCCGCGGCGCGCGCCTCGGCCTCGTTGCCGACGAACGCGACGGTCCCGCCCTTCACGAGGATCGCGGCCTTGCGCGGCGTCTCGTCCCCTGCCGTGTAGACCAACGCGCCGCGGAAGACGGTCCCGGGGTCGGGGGCGGGCGCCGGGTCGGCGGCGAATGCGCCCGCGGGAAGCGCGAGGAGGAGCGCGAGCAGGGTCTTCCGGCTCATCGCGCCACCACGACCTCTCCGCCCTTCATGACGAAGGACACCTTCTCGAGAAGCGTCACGTCCTTCAGCGGATCGCCGTCCACCGCGACGAGGTCCGCGAAGCGGCCCGGCGCGATCGCGCCGACCTTGTCCCAGCCGAGGAGCTCGGCCGCGTTCACGGTGGCGGACTGGATCGCCTGCATCGGCGTGAGGCCGCCCGCGACCATGTACCGGAACTGCCGCGCGTTGAGGCCGTGTGGGTAGACGCCCGCGTCCGTTCCGTAGGCCTGCTTGACGCCCGCCTTCACCGCCTTCGCGAAGTTCTCGCGCTGGAGGCGGCCCACCTTCCGTTCCTTCTCGATGATCTTCTCCGGGTAGCCCATCTTCGCGAATTCCGCGAGGATCCAGTCGTCGTTGTACACGTCCGCCACGAGGACCGTGCCTCGTTCCTTCATCATGCGGATGCCTTCGTCGTCGATGAGGCTCCCGTGCTCGATCGAGGCGACGCCCGCGAGGACGGCGCGCTTGATCGCCTCGGTCCCGTGCGCGTGCGCGGCCACCTTGCGGCCCCACATCGCGGCCTCGTCGCAGATCGCCTTCATCTCCTCGAAGGAGTACTGCGGCGCGCCGACGGACTCTTCTTCCGAAAGGACGCCCGCCGAGGCGATCATCTTGATGATGTCGGCTCCGTACTTCACGTTCTGGCGGACGAGCTTGCGCACGGCGTCGACGCCGTCGGCGACGCCCGAAAAGCGCTCGAATTTCAAATACGGCGAGAAGCCCGTGAGGTCCTCGTGGCTACCCGTCGACCCGATCGAAAGGCCGGCCACCTTCAGGCGCGGCCCGGCGACCTTGCCGGCGTCGATCGCGTTGCGGAGCGCGACGTCGACGTACTCCGGGGAGCCCACGACGCGCAGTGTCGTAAACCCGGCCTCGAGCGTGCGCTTCGCATAGACGTGCGCCGTGACGGCGACGTCGATCGGCGACCGGCGGAATCGGTCCGCGTAGTAGTCCTCGGGCTGGGACGTGATGTGCGTGTGCACGTCGATCAGGCCCGGGAGGACGGTCTTCGCGGAAAGATCGACGATTCGCGCGCCCGCGGGCGCCACGAGATTCGGCCCGACCTCCTTGATCACGCCGTTCTCGATGAGGATTTCCTGACCCTTGAGGACGGTTCCTCTCGTCACGTCCACGAGCGCGCCGGCCCGGACGAGGACCATGATCGGCTTCTCGGGAGCGGGGATCTTCCCGTCGGCGCCGAGCAACGGCGGTGCGGACGAGATCAAGGCGAGGGCGAGCAGGACGGCGAGGGCGCGCGTGACCGGGGAAGCTATGGGCGGCATGTTCATGCGCGAAAGGCTAGCAGAGGGCAGCCCCTAGAATGACGAAATGGCCCCGCCGGCGAGTCTCGTCCTTCTCGGGCGCATCCAGGCGCAGATGCGGGCGGTGGCGCACCGGCAATACGAAGCGTTCTGCGCGCCTCCGTTCACGCTGTTTTTTCACGCGACGGACCCGCTTCCCTTCTTCAACTATGCGATCCCCGACGCTCCCTACGCCCACGCCGCGCCGTTCGCAAACCTCGCGGTGTCTCTCGCGCGCCTGCGAGCGGAATTTGCGGCCCGCCGCCGCGTGCCCCGCTTCGAGTTCGTCGAAGCCTGCGCGCCCGATCTCTCCGCGGCCCTCGAAACCCATGGCTTCATTCTGGAGAACCGGGCGCAGCTCATGGTGTGCCCGCGCGGAAGCGAGCGGGTCGCGCCGGCCGTGGCGGGCCTCGACGTCGAAGCGCTCGACGCCCGGACTTCGCTCGAGAAACTCGGCTTGTTTCTGGACGTGCAGCGCCGCGCTTTCAGGCTCCCGTCCCCCAGGCCCGCCACCCGCGAGGAAGCGCGCTCCCTGTGCGACTCGCTCGGCAACGGCTTCGCCCTCATGGGCCGGATCGGCGGCCGGCCCGTCGCGACGGCGATGATCCAGCCGGGGGAGGACGGACTCGCGGAACTCGTGGGCGTCGCGACGCTCGAGGAATTCCGGCGACGGGGCATCGGCGGCGCTCTCTCGTTCGAGGCCGTTCGCAGGGCCCTCGGAAACGGCATCTCGCTCGTCTTCCTCTCCGCGGCCGACGCGCGCGCGGGCCGCGTGTACGAGGCGGCGGGATTCTCCGCCGCCGGACACTCTCTCTTCTATCGGACCCCCGAAGATCCGGAGCCGGCTCTCGAGGTCCGGGAAGCCACCGAGCCCCACCTCGTCGAGGCGGCACGGGGGCTGATTCTCGGGCACGCCGCGGGCCTCGGCGACGGACCGGGCGTGGCGCGCGTGCGCGCCGACGCGGCGAACCTGCCGGGACCCTACGCCCCGCCCGAGGGCACGCTCCTCGTCGCGACCCTCGCGGGAAATCCCGCGGGCTGCGTCGCGTTCAAGAGACTCGACGAGGGGACGTGCGAGGTGAAGCGCATGTTCGTGGATCCGGCGTTTCGGAGGCGGGGCGTGGCGCGTGCGCTGATGGTCCGGCTCCTCGAAGACGCGTCCACCCGCGGATACCGCCGGGTCCGGCTCGGAACGCTCCACACGATGACGGCGGCGCAGGCCCTCTACCGCGATCTCGGTTTCGTCGAGATCCCGCGCTACCGTCCGAACGAGCACACGGACACGATGTTCTTCGAGAAGAACCTGCCGTGACCGCCAGAGCCCGGCTACTTCTTGGCTTCGACCGGGATGACGTCGAAGGCGGCGTTCTGGTGGACGAGGAAAACGCACTCCGCTCCGGCCTTGCAGCCGCTGCGATGCTTCGTCTTTCCCGGGTCGTACGTGTACGAGCCCGGTCCTAGCTCCTTCGCCGGCTGCCCCTCGGTCTCCAGCGTGAACGTGCCGGAGACCGTAGAGACGTAGACAGGATTCGAGTGCGTGTGCCAGCCGGCGTCGAAGCCGCCCACCCACTTGAAGTACGCGCCATACGCGCCTTTCTTCATGTCGCCCCACAGCGGCGCGACCTGCGCGCCCTTCATGCCTTCGACATCCGTGAACTTGATGTCGGCGGCGGGCCAGATCTTGAAGGCGCGCTTGGCGGCCGGCTTCTTCGCCGGGGCCTTGGCGTCCTCCGCCGCGACCGAACCCGCAAGGCACACGAACGCCGCCACGAGAGCTCCCATCAGGACTCGTTTCATCGAACTTTCCTCCTTCTTGCGATTGCGTCGCAGATTCTATCTCCAGTGAGCCGACGCGTAAACACAGAGAGCCTGCTGCTAGGCTCGGGCCGCCGAAAGGATGACCATGCCCAAGTCCCGCCGCGAATTCCTCACGATTACCGCCGCCTCAGCCGCCGCGCTCGTCACCGGAGCGCACGCGGACGCGCAGACAACACCCTCCGCGTCCACGCCTGCCGCCGGAACTCCCCCCGCTTTCGGCACCGCGCCCGCCGTGGGGCCCGAGATCTCGCCCGCGACGATCGCCGAGGCAGAGAAGCTCGTTCGCGTCACGCTGACGCCGAAGGACCGCGCGCAGGCCGCGAGCAACTGGCGCGAGTCCCTGGCCGCCACGATGGAGCGGCGTACGGGTCCGAAGAAGGTCGCGCTGGAGCCGTCGCTCGCTCCCGCCTCGCAGTGGAATCCCGTCCTGCCGGGACTCACCGCGGGCCCGGCGCGCGACCGGTTCGAGCGAGGCGCCGCCGATCCCGGGCCGCTCCCGAAACGCGACGACGACATCGCCTTCGCGCCCGTCACCGCGCTCTCGCGGTGGGTCGAGTCGAAGGCGCTCACGTCCGAGCGCCTGACGCGGATTTACCTCGACCGCCTGCGCCGCTTCGACCCGCAGATCAAGTGCGTCATCACGCTCACCCCCGAGCTCGCGCTCGAACAGGCCCGCCGGGCCGACGCGGAAATTGCGGCGGGAAAATATCGCGGTCCGCTTCACGGCATCCCGTGGGGCGTCAAGGACCTCCTCGACACGAAGGGCATCCGCACGACCTGGGGGGCGGAGCCGTTTCAAAACCGCGTCCCGGACGCGGACGCGACCGTTGTGAAACGGCTCCACGATGCCGGCACCGTCCTCGTCGCGAAGCTGAGCCTCGGCGCGTTCGCGCTCAACGACGTCTGGTTCGGGGGCGAGACGAAGAACCCCTGGGCGCTCGAGGAAGGCTCCGGGGGCAGCAGCGCGGGACCCGCGTCGGCAACGGCAGCCGGCCTCGTCGGCTTTTCGATCGGGAGCGAGACGGAAGGGAGCATCGTCGGCCCCTCGATGCGCTGCGGCGTCACGGGCCTCAGGCCTACGTTCGGGCGCGTCGCGCGCACGGGCGCGATGACGCTCTCCTGGTCGATGGACAAGCTGGGCCCGATAACGCGCGGCGTCGAAGACACGCTGCTCGTCCTCGCGGCGATCTCGGGCCCCGACGCGGGCGACGTCTCGAGCGTCCCGAGCCGGCTGGACTTCGAGGGGAACCGGCCGGTGTCCGGCCTCAAGGTCGGGTTCTTCCCCGCCTGGATGAAGGAGGCGACCGGCGTCGACCGCGCGGCGCTCGAAACCGTAAAGCGCCTCGGGATGGTTCCCGTCGAGGTGAGCCTCCCCGACTGGCCGTACGGCTCGCTGAACACGATCCTCTTCGCCGAGGCCGCCGCCGCGTTCGAGGAGCTGACGCTCTCGGGCGGCCTCGACCAGCTGAAGATGCAGGTGCCGGATGCGTGGCCGAACACGTTCCGTCAGTCGCGCTTCCTCTCGGCGGTCGACTACGTGCAGGCCGACCGGCTGCGCCGCAAGGTGGCGCAGGAGATGGCGCGGATCTTCGAGAACGTCGACGTCCTCCTCGTGCCGTCGCTGCGCGACGAGATCCTCACGATCACGAACTTCACGGGCCATCCGTCGCTCACGCTGCCCGCCGGCTTCGTCGAGGTCGGCGAAGCGCGCAGCGACTGGGCGCCGGACCCGGCGCGCCCGCTCCCGAAGTTCTCGCCGAAGCGCCGCGTGCCGCACGGCGTCACGCTGATCGGACGGCTCTTCGACGAGGGCACGATCGGGCGAGCGGGGATCGCCCTCGAGCAGGCGTTCGGCGTCCGGGGCGAGCGGCCGAAGGGGTTCTGAGGATCGAGGCCGCCCGGCCGCCCTGCTCTCTCAGCGCTCCTCGATCTTCAGGGGCTCGAGGCCCGCGCCCGCAAGCGCGACATTGACCTTCGGGAACTCGGTGCTGAGGACGTCCCGCCAGCGCTCGAGGCCCTCTTCGACCATCTTCTGCCGCTCGGCAAAGCCGGTTCTCGCATCCGGAGTCGGCGCAGCGTCGGCGCTTTCGACCGCGGACTGAAGGCCGGCGAGTGAGGCCGACAGCCGGCGCAGGGTCGTCGGCACGATCTCCTCGTTGGTGAGGAGCTCCTCTCCCGCCGTGTGCACCGGCGGCCCGGCGGCGCGGTCGAGCGCCTTGGCAAAGGTGTCGAGGGCGTCGAGCGAGGAGGCCGCCGCGGGCGAGTCCTTGCGCCGTACCGCGATCTGCGATCTCAGGTCATTCACCTGCCTCTGCGCGGAGGCGACCCGGACGCGCTCGGCCTGGATCGCGCGGGCGAGCCCGTGCTGGAGGACGAGATCGTCGTCCGTGACCGACGGCGGAAGTCGCGGATCGCGGACGACGACGAGGGGCCGCGTGAGCGTCCGCCCGAGAGCGGTCAGGCGCACGGTGTACCGGCCGGGGGGAGCCCATGGGCCGCTCGCTCCGCGCATCGACCCGGTCGGGCTCACGAGCACCTTCGGGAGAGTCTCGCGGAGATCCCAGACGAAGCGGTGCATTCCCGCCGCCGCCGAGGGCGGCTCGGACACGAGGGCCCAGTCCGGCGTCGTCACGATCCGCGAGACGTCCGCCGGGCGCGGCTTGTCGTCGCTCGCGAACCGGCGGACGGCCTCTCCCTTCGCGTCGAGGATCTCGAGGACGAGCGGGCCCGGCGCGGCCGTCTTCAGGACGTAGTCGAGCACGGCGCCGCTCTTCGGGTTCTCGCCCATCGGCTCGTCCTTCGGCTCGGGCGTGCCCTGGAAAGGCGCCGGGTGCAGGCGCACGGCCTCGCGCGGCGCGAAAAGGAAGACGTCCTCGGCGGCGATCCTCGCGTCGAGCTGGCGGAGCGGCGACAGGTCGTCGAGCACCCAGAACGACCGGCCGTGCGTCGCGACGACGAGGTCGCCGTGCCTCACGTCGATGTCGCGGATCGAGCAGTTCGGCAGGTTCCGCTGGAGCGGCTGCCAGCTCTCGCCGTCGTCGAACGAAACAAAGACGCCCGTTTCGGTGCCGGCGTAGAGGAGGCCGCGGCGGACCGGGTCTTCCCGTACGACGTTCACGTAGCTGCCCGCGGGAATCCCGTTCGCGATCGCCGTCCAGCTCCTGCCCCCGTCGCGCGTGCGGTAGATGTACGGGTCGATGTCGTCGATCCGGTGCCGGTCGATCGCGGCGTAGGCGGTCCCCGCGTCAAAACGGGAGGCTTCGAGGATGCCGACCTTCGACCAGGGCGTGAGCGCCTTCGGCGTCACGTTCTCCCAGTGCGCGCCGTCGTCCCTCGTGAGCCAGACGAGGCCGTCGTCCGTGCCGCACCAGAGGCGGCCGGCCTCGAGCGGCGAAGGCGCGATCGCGTAGATCACGCTCCGGCGCGGACCCTTCACCTCCGAATCCTCGGCCGTGACGGGGTCGAGGTTCGCGGGGACGCCCGCGTTCTCGCGCGTGAGGTCGGGGCTCGCCTTCACCCAGTGGCGGCCGCCGTCCACCGTCTTCCAGAGGAACTGGTTCCCGAAATACACCGCTTTCGGGTCGCGCGGCGAGATCGCGAGCGGAAGCGTCCATTCGCCGCGATACTCGGCCGGGACGGCGAGCGTGGGATCGACGTCCTGGTCCTGAAGCGTCTTCCAGTGGAAGCGCGCGACGGAGCCGCCCCAGACGACGTCGGGGTCGCCGGGATCCGGCACGATGTACCCGTTCTCGCCGCCGGCCGCGATCTCCTTCCAGTCGCGCTGCGTGATCGACCGATAGTCGGTGCGCGACGGCATCGCCGCGGCGCCGCTATCCTGCTGCGCGCCGTAGATCCAGTACGGGAAACGGTCGTCGGTCGCGACGTGGTAGAGCTGCGCCGTCGGCTGGTTGTACCAGGAGCTCCACGTCCGGCCGCCGTCCACGGTCACGACGGTCCCCTGATCGCTCGCGAGGATCATGCGGCGGGAGTCGGCCGGGTCGATCCAGAGGCGGTGGTAGTCGTCGCCCCCCGGCGCTCCCTTCCACGGCAGGAACGTCTTCCCGCCGTCCGTCGAGCGGTACAGCGTCGTGTTGCACGCGTAGACGGTGTCCGCGTCCTTCGGGTCGACGGTCACGCCCGCGAAGTACCAGCCCCGACCCCAGATGCGCGGGTCCGAGCTGGCCCTCTTGAAGCTCAGACCGGCGTCGGCGGAGACGAAGAGGCCGCCCTCCTTCGCGTCCACGATGACGTAGACGCGCCGCGGCTCGGACGGCGCGAACGCGACGCGGATCCGCCCCACCTTCTCCGTCGGCAGGCCGTTCGTGACCTGCTTCCACGTGTCGCCGCCGTCCTCCGATCGCCAGAGGCCGCTGCCGGGTCCGTTCGAGGGCGGGTAGACGTTCCAGGGCGGCCGCCGCGTCTGCCAGAGCGCGGCGAGGATCGTCCGGCTGTCGCCCGGCTGGAAGGCGAGGTCGATCGCGCCCGTGTTCTCGTCCCGGAAGAGGACGCGCGTCCAGGTTTTCCCGCCGTCCCTCGAGCGATAGACGCCGCGTTCGGTGTTCGGCCCGTAGGCGTGTCCGAGCGCGGCCACGAAGACGAGGTTCGGGTCGCGCGGATCGACGAGGATCCGCCCGATCTGCCGCGTGTCCGTGAGGCCGATGCGAGCCCAGGTCTGCCCGCCGTCCACCGACTTGTACACGCCGTTGCCGTACGAGATGTCCGAGCGCATGTCCGCCTCGCCCGAGCCCACGTAGAGGACGTTCGGGTCGGAGGGCGCGACCGCGATCGCCCCGATCGACGCGACCGGCTGCGAGTCGAAGATCGGCTCCCAGGTGCGTCCCGCGTTGTCCGTGCGCCAGACGCCGCCGCCGACGGCGCCGAAGTAGAAGCGATCCGGTTCGCCGGGGACGCCCGTCGCCGTCAGCGCGCGCCCGCCGCGGAACGGTCCGACGAGGCGCCAGCGCAGGCCGGAGAAGAGGCTCGGGTCGAACCGCTGGGCGGAGACGTCCGCGGCCGTTGCGGCGGTCGCGACGGCGAGGAAAAAGGGGACGAGGAGGAAGCGTTTCATCGGGGAGAGTCTGCCTCAAGAGCGCCCGCGCCGGCGTGCCAGAATCCATGCCCTGCGATTGAACTTTTCCTGAAGGGGTCCCCATGCGCGTGAATCTCGCCGCCATCGCCCTGTCCATCGCGCTGTCTCTCGCCGTCTCGCCCGCCGCGCTCGCCGCCGGCGCCCCGAGCGGGCCGTCGAAGATGCTCACGGACCCCGCTCTCTCGGCCGAGCGCATCGCCTTCGTCTACGGGAACGACATCTGGACCTGCCGCCTCGACGGCAGCGGCGTTGAGCGCATCACGTCGGGCCCCGGCGTGAAGATGCGCCCCGCCTTCAGCCCCGACGGCTCGCTCCTCGCCTTCAGCGCCGAGCTGGACGGCAACCTCGACGTCTATGTCGTCCCGGCCGCGGGCGGCGTGCTGACGCGCCTCACGTGGCACCCGGGCCGCGACGTCGTGCAGGGCTTCACGCCGGACGGCAAATCCGTCCTCTTCACCTCGCCGCGCGCCGCCATCAACAACCGGCACGCGCAGCTCTATGCCGTGCCCGTCGAGGGGGGCCCCGAGACGGCCCTTCCGATCCCGTACGCGAGCCGCGCCGCGTACTCCCCCGACGGCAAGACGATCGCCTACAACCCGAATAACCCCGCGCACCTGCAGTGGAAGCGTTACCGCGGCGGCCTCGTCTCGAAGGTTTGGCTCTTCGACGTCGCCTCGAGCGCGATCGACCGCGTCCCGCAGCCCGCGACACGCTGCAACGACGTGGACCCGATGTGGCTCGGCGGGACGCTCTACGTCCGCTCGGACCGCGACGGCGAGTTCAACCTCTATGCGTACGACGCCGGGTCGAAGACCCTGACGCGCCTGACCGACCACAAGGACTTCCCCGTCCTCAACGCGGCCGCGGCCGCGGGGCGCATCGTCTACGAGCAGGCGGGCACGCTTCACCTCTTCGACCCCGCCGCGAAGAAGACGACGGACCTTGCAATCACCGTCGCCGGCGACCTTCTCGAGACGCGCCCGCGCTGGGCGAAGGGCGCGAAGTGGATCCGCGACGCGGCCCTATCCCCGTCCGGCGCGCGCGCCGCGTTCGAGTACCGGGGCGAGATCGTGACCGTGCCCGCCGAGAAGGGCGACTCCCGCAACCTCACGAACACGACCGCCGTCCACGAGAGCGCGCCCGCCTGGTCGCCGGACGGCAAGGAAGTCGCGTACGTGTCCGACGAAAGCGGCGAGAACGAGATCGTCATCCGGACGCAGGACGGCAAGGGCGCGCCGAGGAAGATCAAGGTCCCCGGCGCGGGGTTCTACAACGAGCTCGTCTTCTCCCCGGACAGCAAAAAGATCGTCCTGACGGACAACGCCCTGACGCTCTTCATCGTCGACCTCGCGAGCGGCGCCTCGAAGAAGCTCGCGTCAGAGCGCCTCTACGCGCCGGCCCGCCAGCGGATGCTGCGCGGCTCGTGGTCGCCGGACTCGCGCTGGGTCGCCTACACGCTCTCGGGCCCCACGTACATCCGCACGGCGTTCGTTTACGCCGTCGACGAGAACAAGTCGTACGCGCTCACGGACGGTCTGTCGGACGTCTCCGACCCCGTCTTCGACCGGGGCGGCAAGTTCCTGTACTTCCTCGCCTCAACCGACGCCGGCCCGCAGCGCAACTGGTTCTCGCTGCAGAACACCGACGCCCGCGTCACGAACGCGATCTACGTCGCGACGCTGAAAAAGGGCACGCCCTCGCCCCTTGCGAAGGAGAGCGACGAAGAAAAGGGCGAGGCGGCTGCCAAGGACGAGAAGAAGGACGACAAGAAGGCCGAAGCGAAAGACCCGGCCGACGGCAAGGACGCGAAAGCCGCGAAAAAACCTCCCGAACCCGTCGTGATCGACCGCGACGGCCTTGGTTCCCGCATTCTCGACCTCCCGGTCCACCCCGCCGAGATCTCGAACCTTCAGGCCGGCAGCGCGGGCCAGGTCTTCTTCCAGCGCACGGCCGACGGCAAGACGTCCGTGCAGCGCTTCGACTTCAAGGACCGAAAGACCGAGACGATCGTCCCCGAGGCCGACGACTACTTCGTCTCCTTCGACGGCAAGAAGATCCTCTTCAAGCAGAAGGAGTCGCTGCAGAAGGAGCCGCCACAGAAGGAGTCATGGTCCATCGCCGCCTCGTCCGGAAAGAAGGGCGACGCGAAGGAGGGTTCGGACGGGAAGCTCAAGCTCGACGCGATCCAGGTGCGCGTCTACCCGCGCGCCGAGTGGCCCGAGATCTTCGACGAGGCCTGGCGCGTCAACCGCGACTACTTCTACGACCCGAAGATGCACGGCGTCGACTGGAAGGCGATGAAGGCGAAGTATGCCGCCTTCCTCCCGTACCTCTCGTCGCGCGGCGACCTCAACCGCCTCATCCAGTGGATGTGCAGCGAGCTCGCCGTCGGCCACCACCGCAACACGCCGGGCGACTCCTTCGCCGAGATCACGCCCGTGCCGGGCGGCCTCCTCGGGGCGGACTACGAGGTCGCAAGCGGCCGCTACCGCTTCAAGAAGGTCTTCGGCGGCCTGAACTGGAACCCCGAGCTGCGCGCGCCGCTCTCCGAGCCGGGCGTCGAGGTGAAGGCGGGCGAGTACCTCCTCGCGGTGAGCGGCAAGGACCTCGCGCCGCCCGAGAACCTCTACGCGCGCTTCGAGGCCACGGCCGGGAAGATCGTCGAGATCACGGTCGGCCCGTCGCCGGACGGCAAGGGCTCGCGCACGGTCAGCGTCGTCCCCGTGCCGAACGAGGCGCCGCTCCGCAACCGCGATTGGGTGGAGGGCAACCTCCGGAAGGTCGACGCCGCGACGGGCGGGCGTGTCGCGTACGTCTACGTCCCGAACACGGCGGACCTCGGGCACACCTACTTCAAGCGGTACTTCTACCCGCAGGCCGCGAAGGACGCGATCATCGTGGACGAGCGGTTCAACGGCGGCGGCAGCGTGGCTGACTACTACATCGAGGCGCTGACCCGTCAGCCGATCGCGTGGTGGGCGATGCGCTACGGCGAGGACCTCAAGACGCCGAGCGCGTCGATCCAGGGGCCAAAGGTCATGCTCATCGACGAGACAGCCGGCTCCGGCGGCGACCTCCTGCCGTGGATGTTCCGGCACTTCAAGGTCGGGACGCTCGTCGGCGAGCGCACGTGGGGCGGCCTCGTCGGCATCCTCGGCTTCCCGACGCTCATGGACGGCGCGGTCGTCACGGCGCCGAACCTCGGCTTCTGGACGCCGGAGGAGGGCTTCGGTGTCGAAAACGTCGGCGTCCCGCCCGACGTCGAGGTCGAGCAGACTCCCGCCGAAGTCATCGCCGGCAAGGACCCTCAACTCGAGAAGGCGATTTCGATCGTGATGGAGGAGCTGAAGAAGAACCCGCCGCAGAGGCCGAAGCGGCCGGCGATGCCGGTGAGGTAGGGGCTACGTCAGCTCAGACCGGAGAGACCAGCGGATATTTGGTCCATTCCCACTTCGCTTAACGTACTTTGCTCTCTTGAGGAATCGGCTCGTTTGAGAGGTGTGTGCATACTCGAAGAGAGCTGTGATATCCGTGTTCGACGCCTCCCCGTGCTTGACAAGGTAGCCGAATAGCTTTACGTGCTTGTCACTCGCTTCACGGGTGCGGAATACTCTTGTTACCTTGAACAGGTTTCGCCATTCGGTCTTCACCGATACATAAACGCCGTTCTTGTCTCCCGAGAACTGCAGAACCTTTACCTTCTTTACAGCAGCCTGCAGCCCCTCCCACGGCTGGTCCTCGACCTTCGACAGCAGCGTCACGAGTTTCCCGACCGGCACCGCACTCTGCTCAAACAGTGAATTCAACACCAGAAGGTCTGCGACAGAATAGTCCGCGCCATCGGTTTGAACGAGTACAAAGATCCCGGGTCGGAAGTACTCCGCCTCCATCTCGACTTGCACATACCCATTCTTTTCCGCGAACCGAGGAAACCCCCTGCCATATCGGAGAGAGTGGATGCCCATGCGCATCACCCCGACACCGGCCCGGTCGATCATGTGAAACAGCATCAGCACCCGGGCAAGCGCTTTGTTCCGATGCCTCGGTTCGTGGCGCACGATATTATCGGCAGTCACGCCGCCGTAGAACCCGCCTGGGCTGGAGATTACGAGCGTGCCGCTCTCATATTGAACGGACACCATCCCGTCAACTGCGTAATCCCGGTGGACCAGGGCGTTAAGGAATGCCTCGTGAAACGCCTGCGGATCCATTGCCGGAATCTGGTATTTCTTCCCGCCGTCCTCCAGCGTAAAAGACGAGTTACATTTTTCGAAGTGCAGTCGCGTCCGCTGGATTGCCTTCCAAAGGCATCCATACCAGATGTCATTGATGATCAATGTCCCAGCCGATGTCCGCCAGGTGAATCGAAACTTGAAATCGCCGAGATGATCCCGAATCGTCTGTTCCTTGCCGAGAAACAGGATGCATGCCTTCGTGAGGACCCCGTTCTTCGTTCCCTCAACCGCTTCAAGGAACGCGGCGTCGTCTAGCGAGTCAAGCCCTCGACTACGGATGAACTCCGCCTTCGCCTCGGCGACCGCCTCCGGATCTAAGCCCTCTGCCGGGCTAATGTCGACGTCGTCCCCGCTCCAGTCATACGTCTGAAGTGTCTTAACACTTCTCTCGATCTCGTCGGGGCCCATCGGCCGGCTCGAACGCCCCTCGCGCGTGTAAACCTTCCCGCTGCTCGTGGCTACAAGGCCGTCGCGCTTCGGTGGCACGTCAATAACCAGCAGATTCTTCCCCTCAAACTGCAATTCGAATACTTGGAGTTCGAGGTGTGGCTTAAGCTTCCCAGCCAGGCGCTCTCGGAGGGTGAGAATGTCGCACGTCGGGAACCCAACAACCTGCTTCTCTAGCGAGTCACCGTGCAGGTTTGAGCTGTCGCGTACACCTACTACGACTACACCACCGTTTGTGTTTGCTAATGCACACGCCTCCTCCGCGAGGTCCTTTGCGTTATGCAATGCCTGCTCGTCTCGATATTCCTTAAACTCCACGGTCGTTGATTCAAGATCCTCACTACGTGTAGTGCTGAGACGGCCAAGCAACTGAATCAGGTCGTCGCGCCGCATTGCTAGAGTATAGACGACGCTCTCGTCCACCCGATTGACCCTAGCGGAACACGGCGAAGCACACGTCCCTCTGATTCCAGCCTAGGCGCCGAACCCCGCGCGCTCTTGCATTCTCCGGTGACCGGTACGGCGACGGATGGGTCGTGTTCACTCAGTACAGCCACGCTCCTTACGCCATCAGCGTCGCGACGAAGTAGATGACGAGGGCGAGAATCGCCTCCGCGTCGCCGTGTAGCATCCGCGAACCGTGAAACGGCTCCGCCACACCCTGGCCCTCGTCGTGACGCTCGCCTCCGGCGCCGCCGCCGCACAGCCGCTGACCGAGCGGTACGCCGACATCGGCACGATGATCGTGACGACGTCGGCCTTCACGATGTTCCCGCACGAGAAGCGGGCGAAGGGGCACACGTACGAGGGGAAGGCGTACCCCGCCGACCTCCACTACAGCGACCGCACTGTGGCGATCTTCGTTCCGAAGGGCTTCCGCGCCGGAGACGCCACCAACCTCGTCTTCTACTTCCACGGGTGGCGCAACAACGTCGACGACACCTTCGCGAAGTACCGCGTCGCCGAGCAGCTCGCGGCGAGCGGCGTGAACGCGGTTCTCGTCCTCGCCGAGGGGCCGAAGAACGCGCCCGACTCCTTCGGGGGAAAGCTCGAGGAGACGGGCGTCTTCGCGAGCCTCGTCTCCGACGTACTCGGGGCGCTGAAGGCACGGGGCGTGATCGGGGACACGCGGCCCGGGTCGATCGTCCTGGCCGGACACAGCGGAGCGTACCGGGTCATGGCGTTCATCCTGACGCGGGGCGGGCTGACCGCGAACATCCGCGAGGTCTACCTGTTCGACGCTCTCTACGGCCAGTCGGAGAAGTTCGCCCACTGGATCGACCGTTTCCCCGGCAAGCTCGTCGACATCTACACAGCGGAGGGGGGCACGCGGGAACAGTCGCTCGACCTCATGGACGACCTTCGCGCGTGGGACATGCCGTTCGTCGCGATCCCGGAGAGCGCCGTCACGCAGGACCTTCTTCGGAAGAACCGGCTGGTCTTCATCGACTCCGCGCTCGAGCACAACGACGTCGTCGCGGGCAAGGAACAGTTCCGGGCATTCCTGGCAGCCAGCTCACTTCCCCGTCGCTGACGAGGCTCACTCGCCTATTTCTTCGCGCCCGCCTTCTTCAGGATCTCCTCGAGCTCCGTGCGCTTGTAGAGCTCCGCGAACATGAGCGGGGTCGCGCCGCCATTCGCGCGGGCATTCGGGTTGGCGCCCGCCTTGAGGAGCGCCTTGACGCTCGAGGCCGAGCATCCGCCCTCGACGGCCCAGAGAAGCGCGGTCGAGCCGTTCTCGTCCTTCGCCTTCACGTCGCCGCCGGCGGCGGCGAGCGCCTCGAGGATCTCGGAGCGAGGCTTGTCGCCCCCCTGGTTGCCGCAGCCCATCGCCGCGAGGAGCATCGGGTGGATCCCGCCTTTCGCATGCGCGTTCGGCGCCATCCCGATCTCGAGGAAAAGGCGCACGGCGTCGAGGTTCGCGTCCGAGATCGCATTCCCGAACGCCTCCTCGTCGTAGGCGAAGCCGAGCTTCCCGAGCGCGAGCTTCTTGTCGCCGCCCGGCGCCTTGCTCCCGAAGTCGGCGGCCTCGGGCTCGAGCTCGAGAACCCCTCCGGTCGCGACCGTCGCCTTCACGTTCGCGTGGAAGTGCCACTCCTGCCCGATCATCTTGGACTTGAACTCGGCGTCCACGCGGCCCGCTCCGTATTTCCGGAGGTCGAGCGTGGGGCGCTCGAGGCCCATCTGGCCGCTCGCGGGCAGGTTCGCATCGTACGGAACCGCGCGCACCGTGTCGCTCCCGACGAGCCAGAGGATCCGGACTGCGTGGAGCTGCCCGTCCTTCGCCAGCTTCGCGAGGCGCGCAACCGAACGGTCGCCCTCCACCTTCCGGTCGGACGCGAGGATCACGAGCCACTTCCCGCCCTCGCCCGTTTCCTCGGTGGCGGCGACCGCCTTGAGGATCGTCGTCTTTCCGTTCACGGTCAGCGTCCCGAGCGCGTCGTCGGCACGCGCGGGGAGAGACAGGGTTGCAGCGAGCAGGACGAGAGCGGCTTTGTTCGTCGCGCGGAGTATAGGCAATGCCCGCGGCGCTGCGACCCGATCTCACGCCTCCGGCAGAACCTTCACGGCCGGAACTAATTGCTCAGCCCGGCCTCGACCGGTTCAGATAACTCATTGCGGGTGCCGCCGACCCGGCCTACGTTGGTTGGGACGGAGGATCTCATGAGCAAAAGAGACGCCGGAGACGGCACGCTCGAGCGGCGCGATGTCCTGAAGCTGGGCGTCGCCGCAGCGGCGGGATTTCTGGCCCGCGATCTCGCTGCAGACGCCGCGGTGGAGACCCCGAAATCCAACGTGCCTTTCCCCTACAACCCCCGGACCGCGGGGGCGATGCCGATGCGCAACTTCGGTAAGACCGGCTTCCGCGTCGGGATCTTCAGCCTCGGCGGACAGGCGGCCATCGAGCAGGCGAACAACGAAGGCGTGGCCGTCCCGATCGTCGAGAAAGCCCTCGACCTCGGCGTCAACTATCTGGACACGTCCGCCAGGTACGGCGGCGATGCCCGCTGGAGCGAGAAGTACATCGGGCAGGTGATGAAGCGCCGCCGGAACGAGGCCTTCCTCGCCACGAAGACGCACGACCGGACACGCGACGGGTCTTGGAAGCTCCTCGAGACCTCCCTCAAGCTCCTGAGCACCGACCGGATCGACCTCTGGCAGATCCACAACCTGACATCGAAAGAACAGGTCGACCGGATGTTTGGGCCGGACGGCGCGGTGAAGGCGATGCAGGAGGCGCGCGACCAGAAGCTCGTCCGCTTCCTCGGTGTGACCGGCCACGCCGATCCCAATGTCCTCCTCGAGGCGATCCGCCGCTTCCCGTTCGACACGATCCTGATGGCGCTCAACGCGGCCGACCCGCACCACATGAGCTTCCAGAAGGAGCTCCTGCCGCTGGCCGTCGAGAAGGAGATGGGGATCGTCGGGATGAAGATTCCCGCCCGCGGGCGGATCCTCGCGAGCTGGACGCCGCCGCCCGCCGCATCGCAGCCCGCGTGGACGCGCGGCGCGACGGGTCCCGGGACGCTGACGATGCGCGAGGCGATGCGCTACGTGCTGAGCCTCCCGGTCTCGACCGTCATCGTCGGGGTCGACTCCACCGCCCAGCTCGAGGAAAACGTCCAGATCGCGAAGTCGTTCACTCCGCTCTCCGGGCCTCAGCTCGCGGAGCTCCAGACGAAGGCCGAGCCGGTCAAGAAGCAGGCGCTCTTCTTCCGGCCGTGGGAGGCGTAGGCACGGCCGCCCCTACGGTGAAATGACCTCCAGCCTCGGGAAGTACGTCCGATATCGCGCCGCGTCCCGCGTGAGGAGAGCGAGGCCCGAAACCGCGGCGTGCGCGCCGATGTAGAAGTCCGGAAGCGTGGACGTCCGAGCGCCGCCGCGCCGCCGGTAGCGCTGGAAGCACTTGCCCGCGAGGAACGCGGCTTCCCACGGCAGCGGCCGCCTCTCGAAACCGGCGGCCTTCAGCGCCTCGTCCAGCTCCTCGATCCGCGCGAAGCCGATAGACACCTCCGCGTAGATGATCGGATTGATGACGAGCGCCGACTCCCCGGCTCGGCGCGCCAAGGCTTCGGAGGACCACGCGAACCAGCGGGCGTCCTCGGTCAGGACATCGAGGAGAACGTTGCTGTCGACGAGCGTGTCAGCCACGGGTGAGCGCGAGGATTTCGTCCGTGCTCAGGCCGGCCGTGGCCTTTCCCTTCAGCCGCGCGACGACGTTCGCGCCCCGTCTCCCGCTCTCCCGCACCTTCCGGATGACAACCGCGCCGCCCCGCGCCTCGAACGCCACAGAGGTGTCCGGCAGCAGGCCGAACCGCTGGCGGATCCCGATGGGGATCGTGACCTGGCCCTTGGACGTGATCTTCATGGGCGCCACCTCGAAGTAAGAATCTTACTATGGATACTCTTACTTGACGTGTGACCCACGTGCAGGGGGTCCGGCGAGGAACGGCTTTTGGCGGACGCGCGGCAGCCCCGGCCCGCCGATTGCTTCTGTCGAGGGAATGAAGGAGGTCTTTCCATGATCGGTAAATTCGTCCCGGGTGCCCTTCTCGCCTCGGCGCTCCTCTCTCGCTGCACGGGCACAGCGTGCCGCTGTCGTTCGAGGTCACGGGCACGAAGGAACGATTCCGCGGATCGGCGACCGTCAGCCAGCGCGCTTTCGGCATCAAGCCGATCAGCGCCGGGGGCGGCACGGTCAATGTGAAGAACGACGTCAAAGTCGACTTCGACATCGCGACGGCGAGCCCCTGACGCGGTCCGTGAGGGCGAGGCCCACGTTGTTCAGCGTGGCGGAGCCGGGGCTTTACGCCCTCACGGCCGGAACGCCTCGACGAGCGCATCCATCCGGTCGCCGGCGCGAAGCAGGCGGACGCGGACGAACCCCGCGCGCTCGAGGCCCGCCCGGATCTCATCGAACGTGTACGTGCCTCCGTGCGCCGTGCCGACGAGCATGTTGATGGCGAAGAGGGCGCCGGAGCGAGGGCGCGTCCTGTCGGGCTCCATGATGTGATCGCGGATCACGAGCCGGCCTCCGGGCGCGAGCGCGCGGAAGAGGCGGCCGTAGAGCGCGTCGTTCTCGGCTGGGCCGTTCTGGTGAATGATCGCCGACAGCCACGCGAAGTCGTGTCCGGAAGGGAGCTCGTCGCTTTCGAAGTCGCCCCCGACGAGCGTAACCCGGTCGAGGAGGCCGGCCTTCGAGAGCTGTTCGCGGGCGATCTCGACGACGGTCGGGAGGTCGAAGAGCGTCGCCTCGAGGTGCGGCGAGGCGCGCAGGAACGCGGCCGCGTACGTTCCCGGTCCCCCGCCGACGTCCAGCAGCCGGCGCGCGCTTCCGAGCCCCACGTCGGCCGCCATCCGCGCGGCTTGAGGAGCGGACACGACGTGCATCGCTCCGATGAACGCGCGCGTCGCGTCCCCGGGCGGGCGCTCGGACAGCGGAGTGCCGCCGATTTTCCGCGTGAGGTTCGTCCAGCGGTCCCAGAGCGCCGCGGCGTGAAGCAGCATCTGGAAAATCGAGTCGGGGGCGTCCTCCGAGAGGCTGGAGGCTTCCGGAGCCGTCCAGTAGGTTCCGTCCACCTTGACGAGCAGCCCCATCGCCGCGAGAGCGTCGAGCTCGATCGTGAGCGCCCGCGGATCCGCTCCGAGCCGCGCCGCGATCGCGTCGGCCGTCAGCTCCTCCTTCGACAGCAGCGTGAAGAGGTTCAGCTCGGCGCCCGTGAGGAGCGCGCGGCTCTCCTGAAATCCGCGGGCCAGCGTCAGGAGTGCTTCGGGGGTGGGCATGATCTCGGCGCGCTCCAGCAGCGAATCGTGCCTCAGGCCGCGCCCGAGTACAAGAACCGCTTGATCTTCTTCGTCGGCGTCTTCTGGAACTCCTCCGAGTAGACGTCGATCTTCGCGATCGAGGCGTAAGAGGGAAGGACCCGGTTGAGCGTGAGCCGGTTCTTCTCCATCCTCTGAACGAGCTCGCGCTCGTCGAGCCGCAGCTGGTCGACCCGTTCGAGGTCGGGGTAGACGAGCGCGAAGAGCCTGCCGTTCCGTTCGATCACGAGAGATTCCGCGACGAAGGGGAGGCTGTTCAGCTTCGCCTCGATCTCCTCGGGGTAGATGTTCTGTCCCGACGGCCCGAGGATCACAGTCTTGGACCGTCCGGAGATGAAGATCGTCCCTTCGGCGTCGATCACTCCGAGGTCGCCCGTGTGGAGCCAGCCGTCCGCGTCGATCGCCGCCGCGGTGGCCTCGGGGTTCTTGTAATACCCGGCCATCACGTTGACTCCCCGGACGAGGATCTCGCCCGGGACGCGCTGAGAGTCGGCCGAGTCGATCCGGACCTCCAGCGTGTCCACTTTCCGCCCGACGCCTCCGAGCTTGTGGTCGCGCCACCCGGCATAGCTGATGAGCGGACCGCACTCGGTCATCCCGTAACCGCACGTGAACGGAAAGCCGATCGCGCGGAAGAAACGCTCCACGTCGCCGTTCAGCGCGGCACCGCCGATGACGATCTCCCGGAACCGTCCCCCAAAGACCGCGACGAGCTTCTCCTTGATCTTCCGCTGGAGGATCCGCCGCACCGGCGGGATCCTCATGAGGAGCTTCGTCGTCTCTTTCTCCAGGGCCGGCGCCAGCCTCTTCGCGTAGATCTTCTCGATGACGAGCGGGACCGACAGGATGAGCCGGGGGCGGATCGCGCCGAACGCGTCGAGGATGATCTTCGGCGAGGGAGTCTGGGCGAGAAACGTGATCGCGCAGCCGGACGCGAACGGGAACAGGAACTCGAACGCGCAGCCAAAGGCGTGCGCGAGCGGGAGGAACGAGACGATCGTGTCTCCCGGCTCGAGAGGCATGTTCGCCTTCGCGAAGACGACGTTCGCGAGAAGGCTCCGGTGCGGGAGCATCACCCCTTTGGAAAAACCGGTCGTCCCCGACGTGTAGACGATGGCCGCGAGGCGGGCGTCCTCGACGTCCACGAGCCGAAAGTGCTCCGGGTCCGGGAAACGCCGGCCGCGCGGAGACCGCGCCGCGGCCTCGAGACTCTTCGCGAGGCTCTCCTTCCTGCAGTGGAGGAGACGGAAATCCGCCAGCGAGAACACGGCCCCGACATCGCGCAGCTGTCCCGGGTCGAGCGGGGCGAAGAGGGCGTCCGCCACGAAGAAAAGCATGGCGTCGGAGTGGTTCACGATGTGGTGGACGTCGTCCGGGCGGAAGTCGGGAAGGATCGGGACGATGACCGCCCCGTACGTCACGGTGGCGAGCCAGACGACCGCCCAGCTCGCCGAATTCCGCCCGAGGAGCGCGATCTTGTCGCCTGGGGCGACATGACAGATCCGGAAGACCTCGTGCAGCCTCGCGATCTCGTCCGCGACCTGGCCGTACGTCAGGCCTGTTCCTTCCCAGTCCGCGAGCGCGGGGCTCGTCCAGTTCCGCCGCACGCTCTCCCCGATGAGACCGACGAGGTTCTCCTGCATCCGGGCGGCTGCACCTTTGGCGTTCATGGGAGGCTCCCTCCCTATCTACCCGGAGCCGCTCCCCGCCAGCTTCGGACGCGAGAAGAGGCTCGCCCTGAAGAAGTCCCGGTTCATCTGGGCGATGAACTCCTGGCGGATCTCCTTCGGGCAGGCGCGCGAGCACTCACCGTGGTTCGTGCACGTTCCGAAGCCCTCGGCGTCCATCTGCGCGACCATCGAGAGCACGCGGTCGTAGCGTTCGGGCTGGCCCTGCGGCAGGAGCGCGAGGTGCGAGACCTTGGCCGCCACGAAGAGCATCGCCGAGGCGTTCGGGCATGCCGCCGCGCAGGCGCCGCAGCCGATGCACGCGGCCGCGTCCATCGAGCGCTCCGCGCAGTCCTTCGGGACCAGAATCGCGTTGCCGTCCGGCGCGTTGCCCGTCGGCAGCGTGATGAAGCCTCCGGCCATGATGATTCGGTCGAAGGACGAGCGGTCCACGATGAGGTCTTTGAGGACGGGGAACGGCGTCACACGCCAGGGCTCGAGCGTGATGGCGTCGCCGTCCTTGAAGCTGCGCATGTGGAGCTGGCAGCTCGTCGTGCCGCGGCGCGGCCCGTGCGGGTTGCCGTTCACCACGATGCCGCACATCCCGCAGATGCCTTCGCGACAGTCGTGGTCGAACGCGATCGGATCCTCGCCCTTCTCGACGAGGCGCTGGTTCACGACGTCGAGCATCTCCAGGAAGGACATGTCGGGGCTGATGCCGGGAGCGTCGTACGTGACGAACTTCCCCTCGGACTTCGCGTCCTTCTGCCGCCAGACGTTCAGCGTCAGTCTCACTTGTAGCTCCTCTGCGAGAGGTGGACGTTCTCGAAGGCGAGCGGTTCGACGTTCCGGATCGGCGTCTTGCCCTCGCCCGCGTACTCCCAGGCCGCGACGTGGCAGAACTTCTCGTCGTTGCGCAGGGCCTCGCCCTCCGGCGTCTGGTACTCCTCGCGGAAGTGGCCGCCGCAGGATTCCTCGCGCTCGAGCGCGTCGAGGCATATGAGCTCGCCCAGCTCGAGGAAGTCCGCGATGCGTCCCGCCTTCTCGAGCGTCTGGTTGATCTCGTCGTTCCCACCGACGACCGTGAGGTTCTTCCAGAACTCTTCGCGGAGCACGGGGATCTTCTGGAGAGCCGTCTTGAGACCCTCGCGCGTGCGTCCCATGCCGCAGTGATCCCACATGATCTTGCCGAGCTCGCGGTGGAACGAGTCCACCGTGCGATGGCCCTTGACCGCGATCAACTTCTTCACGCGGGTCGCGACCGCGGCTTCCGCGTCCTTGAAGGCCGCGTGTGAGGTGTCGACCTTTGCCTGCTTCGTCGACGCCAGGTAGTTGCCGATCGTGTACGGCAGGACGAAGTAACCATCCGCGAGACCCTGCATGAGCGCACTCGCGCCGAGGCGGTTCGCTCCGTGGTCCGAGAAGTTCGCCTCGCCCGCGACGTGGAGTCCCGGGATCGTGGACATGAGGTTGTAGTCCACCCAGAGGCCGCCCATCACGTAGTGCGCGGCCGGGAAGATGCGCATCGGAACCTTGTACGGGTTCTCGTCCGTGATGCGCTCGTACATGTCGCAGAGGTTTCCGTAGCGCTCGCGGATCGTGTCCTCGCCGAGGCGCTTGATGGCGTCCGCGAAGTCGAGGTATACGCCGAGGCCGGTCTCGCCCACGCCGCGCCCCTCGTCGCACACCTGCTTGGCGGCGCGGGACGCGATGTCGCGCGGCGCGAGGTTGCCGTACGACGGGTACTTGCGCTCGAGGTAGTAGTCGCGCTCGGCCTCCGGGACGTCGCCCGCGGCGCGCTTGTCGCCCTTCTTCAGGGGCACCCAGATGCGCCCGTCGTTGCGCAGCGACTCGGACATGAGCGTGAGCTTGCTCTGGTGGTCGCCCGTGACGGGGATGCAGGTCGGATGGATCTGCGTGTAGCAAGGATTCGCGAAGGCCGCGCCCTTCTTGTACGCGCGCCAGATCGCGGTCGTGTTGCAACCCGCCGCGTTCGTCGAGAGATAGAAGACGTTGGCGTACCCGCCGGTCGCGAGGATGACGGCGTCGGCCACGTGCGACTCGATGGCGCCCGTGATCATGTCGCGGGTCACGATGCCGCGCGCGCGGCCGTCGACGAGGACGACCTCGAGCATCTCGTGGCGCGAATACATCTTCACGTTGCCGAGGCTGATCTGCCGCTCGAGCGCCTGATAGGCGCCGAGGAGGAGCTGCTGCCCCGTCTGGCCGCGCGAGTAGAACGTGCGCGACACCTGCGCCCCGCCGAACGAGCGGTTCCCGAGCGTGCCGCCGTACTCGCGTCCGAACGGTACGCCCTGCGCGACGCACTGGTCGATGATGTTCGAGGAGACCTGCGCGAGCCGGTAGACGTTCGCTTCGCGGGCGCGGAAGTCGCCGCCCTTGATCGTGTCGTAGAAGAGGCGCTGGATGCTGTCGCCGTCGTTCTGGTAGTTCTTCGAAGCGTTGATGCCGCCCTGCGCCGCGATCGAGTGCGCGCGCCGCGGACTGTCCTGGTAGCAGAAGCACGAGACGTTGTAGCCGAGCTCGGCGAGAGAGGCGGCGCCCGCGCCGCCGGCGAGACCGGACCCGACGACGATGACGGAGTACTTCCGCTTGTTCGCCGGGTTGACGATCTTCATGTCGAAGCGGTACTTGTCCCACTTCTTCTCGAGGGGGCCGTCGGGGATGTTCGATTTCAGTTCCATGTCGGTCCCTACTTCAGCATGCCCGCGAGGACCGCGAGCGGCACGAGGACGAAGCCGCCCGTGACGAGGACGGTGAAGACGATGGCGAAGGCCTTCCGCGCATTGAGGTACTTCGGGTGGGAAAGGCCGAGCGTCTGCAGCATCGACCACGCTCCGTGCCACAAGTGGAAGGCGAGGCAGCCCATCGCAAGGATGTAGAAGAGCGCGACGGGCACGGGCGCGAGGCCCGTGACGAGGTTCTGGTAGACCTTGCCCTCGACGAAGTGCGGGTGCACGTTGCCGATCGTCAGGTGCATGAGGTGAAAGACGATGAAGGCCGCGAGGATGGGCCCCGTCCAGCGCATCGAGCGCGACGCGAAGGTCGCTTCCTCGTAGTCCGTCACGCTGTACCCCTTCGGGCGGGCGGTCCAGCTCTTCAGCGTGAGACCGAGGTACGCCCAGACGTGGAGGCCCACCGCGAGGAGGAGCCCCGCCCGGACGAACCAGATGCCCGTGCCGTGCAGAAGCTCGCGCAGGAAGGCGCCGTAGTGGTCGAGCGCCTGCGGGCCGTTCGGGAGGAACGCCTGAAGGTTGCCGGCCATGTGGCCGAGAACGAAAAGTGACAGGACGATCCCGGTGATCGCCATGACGATCTTCCTGCCGACCGAGGAATTCAGAAGCGTTGCGGGCGCAGCCATTCGAGCGATTCTCCTCCCCTCAGTTCTAAGACGGAATCAGACGGTCAGCAATCCGACGAGCTCCTGGACGGAGGCGGCGGACTTCTTGAGAGCGGCGGACTCTTCCGGGGTGAGCTTGAGCTCGATGATCTTCTCGATGCCCTTGGAGCCGAGCACGACCGGCACGCCCACGAAGACGCCGTTGATCCCGTACTCGCCCTCGAGGTACGCGGCGCACGGCAGGATTTTCTTGCGGTCGTTGAAGATCGCCTCGGCCATTTCGACGGCCGCTGCGGACGGGGCGTAATAGGCCGAGCCCGTCTTCAGGAAGTTCACGATCTCGGCGCCGCCGCCCGCGGTGCGCTTGACGATCGCCGCGACGCGCTCCGGGGACATCAGCTCGGTGATCGGCACGCCGGCCACCGTGGAGTACCTCGGGAGCGGGACCATCGTGTCGCCGTGGCCGCCGAGGACGGTCGCGTGGATGTTCGTCATCGAGACCCCGAGCTCCATCGAGATGAACGCACGCATGCGCGCGCTGTCGAGGATGCCCGCCATCCCGATCACGTTCTGCTTCGGGAGCTTCGTGATGCGGCGGACGACCTCGCACATCGCGTCGAGCGGGTTCGTGACGACGATGACCTTGAGGTCGCGCGAGCCGCGCGTCGTCTTCGAGATGCAGCCCGCGACGATCTCCTCGTTCTTTCTCAGGAGGTCGTCCCGCGACATTCCCGGCTTGCGGGCCAGGCCGGCCGTCACGATCACGAGGTCTGACCCCTCGGTTTCGTCGTAGCCGTTCGAGCCGACGATCTTCATGTCGAAGCCCTCGACGGCGCCCGACTGGATCATGTCCAGGCCCTTGCCCTGCGGGACCCCCTCGATCACGTCCACGAGGACCACGTCCCCGAGCTCTTTTTCGACGATTCTCTGGGCGACGGTGGCGCCCACGTTCCCGGCCCCGATTACTGTGATTTTGCGTCGCATGGCTTCGTTCCTTCCTCGTTCTTCAAGTCGAAGAGATGTGCCCGAAAAGGGAGCCTAGCACCCGATTTGCGACTCCCGCGAGCATGCAAACGTACTAGGATGGCGAGGGTGAGCGACTACAAGAATCTCCCAACCTGGAAGCGTGGAATGAGCTTTGCTCACACTGTGTACGCCGCCGTCGAGGCTGCCGGCGCCAAGGGTACCGACGCCGGGACGCGCCTGCGGAAGGCCGCCGTGTCGGTTCCGTCCCTCGTTGGCGAGGCCTTCCTGGATCTCTCGGGCGCCGACGTCACCGAGGCGCTCTCACTCGCCGAGAGGAAGCTCGCCGAGGTGGCGAACCTCCTGACCTCGGAGCCCGCGCTCGTCCAGATCCCCGACGCCGACCGGGAAAGCCTTCTCGCCGATCTCACCACGCTCAGGGCGGAGCTGGCCCAGCTCCGGGCGGATCGTTTGGGAGAGACCACGCACTAGCGCGAGAACTGCTGAAGCGCGTCGGTCGGGCTGTACGCGTCGGTGAGGACCGGGACGTCGCCTGTCCTGAGCTCGCCCTCGTAGAGATACGTCGACCAGACCCCCACTCCGGGACGCTTCAGCCGGCCGGCGAGCGCACGGCCCCGGCTCGCGACGGTCTCCCGATCCAGCCGATCCGGCGAACGGGTCGCCACGACGATCGCGTTCGCGCGGAACGTGGGCCGCCCCGACGCCAGCTCCGACGAGAAGATGTAGACGCGCGGGAAGACCTTCTGGAGCGTCTTGACGGCCGCCCAGAAGAAGGCGTTCCCTTTCCCGCTCAGGTCGCCCGTGAAGTTCACGGCGAGGGCGCCGTTCGACGTCAGCCTCCGCTTGCACAGAGCGTCGAATTCCTCCGTGACGAGGTGGAAGGGGATGCTCTCCGAGAAATACGCGTCGACGAGGATGACGTCCGTCGAGGCGACCTTCGCCTCGAGCACCCGGCGCCCGTCGCCCACGATCACCCGGTCGTTGTCGTCGGGCGCGAACCCGAAGAATCGCCGGGCCACGTCGACGACTTCGGGATCGATCTCGATCGACGTCGTCGCGATCTCGGGGGCATGGGCCGCGAGGACGGTCTGGGCCATGCCGGCGCCCAGGCCGATCGCGACGACGGACCGCGGTTCCTCGGCGAGGGCGAGGCCGAGGACGAGCCCATCCGTGTAGATCTGGTCCATTTCGAGGCCGGGCCTGACCGGCACGAACCCCTGCGTCGCCCGGTCGAAGAAGAGCGCGCGCCGAAGCCCCTGATCGACGACGCGCAGCCGGTGGTAGGCGGTCTCCTTTTCGTAGACGAGCGTTCCGATCGGCGAAGGCGGACTTACGACGACCGGGGCCACGGTGTACACCGCCAGCCCCGCGACCCCCGCGACCGCCGCGACGGCGAACCGCCGCGCGAGCCGGGGCGCGGGCACGAGGAGCGAGGCGAGGAGAAGCGAGATACCGAGAGAGAAGAGAATCGGGCGCGTCGGAAACGTGGGAATCAGGAAGAAGGCCGTCGCGAACGTCCCGAGGATGGATCCCGCCGTCGACAGCGCCGAAAGGCGGCCCGCCGCGGAGCCGACCGTCGTGATTTCCTGCGCGGCGAGACGCACCGCGAAGGGCGTCACCATCCCCATCAGAACGCTTGGAGGACCGAAGAGCAGCGCGGACGCGACGAGCGCCCGAAAGCGCTCGGGGACGGGGACGCGGCCGAGCGCCGCGACGAGCGCCTCCGGAGAAGCGAAGATCACGAAGAGGACGACTCCGCCGCCCGCGAGGAGCGCCGCGAGGGTCTCCGGATCCGGCCGGCGGTCGGCGAGCCGCCCGCCGAGGGCATAGCCGAGGGCGAGCGCCGTGAGAAAGGTCGTGATGAGGGCGCCCCAGACGAAGAGCGAGTTTCCGAAGACCGGGGCGAGGACACGGCTCCCGACGATCTCGAGTCCCATCAGGGCCGCGCCGGAGAGGAAAACGGCCGCGTCGAGGCGCCACCCCGCGTGGGCGGGAATCGTCACGCGCGCTCCATCGCCGCTTGACGCATCCCCGTCCGCCCGATAGTTTCACCTGCCATGAAGCGACGCTCCGCGATCCCCGCTCTCCTCCTGGTCCTTCTCGTCTCGTCCTCCGCCTTCTCGCAGCAGACGGCCGCCCCGTCCGCGGACGCCATGGCGAAGACAGCCACGACGGCAGCGACCGCCGCCTCGGCAACGACCGCTGCGTCGGCCGGCGCTCCGACGACGTCCGCTCCCGCACCGGCGACGGCCGAGACGGCAAAGCCCGCCACGAAGACGGAGGCCCCGTCCTCCGAGCTGCCCGCCGGCTCGTCGCGCACGACGACGATCGTCATCGGGCTCATCGTTCTCCTGCTCCTCATCGTCCTCGTGATTCTCGGGACGAAAAAGGAAGAATAGCGCTCAGGCGGCGGCCGCAGCCGCCGCGTACGTCGTGGCGCGCACAAGCGAGCCGTCGTGCCCGCGCTCGCTGCGAGGCCGGTCTCCGCGGGAGGCTTGAAAAGGATCTTAGCCCGCCATAATCCGGGCATGGACACCAGGACCAGCCTTCCCGCTTCCCGTCCGGGCCTCGAGCCCGCGATTCGCGTCTCGATGCTCCCGCGCGACACGAACAGCCACGGCACGATCTTCGGCGGCGTCCTGCTCGCCTACATCGACCAGGCGGGCGCCATCGCCACGCGGCCCTACTGCGACCTCGTCGTCACCGTGAAGATGAACGAAGTCGTCTTCCACGCGCCGGTCTACGTGGGCGACATCGTGAGCTTCTATACGACCGTCGCCCGCATCGGCCGAACCTCGATCACCATCAAGGTCCTCGTCACCGCCGAGCGCTGGCGGAAGACGGACGAGACCGTGAAGGTGACCGAGGCCGAGGTCGTCTACGTCAACGTGGACGAAAAACGGCAACCGACCCCGATCACCCGCACCGATGCTACGCGGTCGTAAGCACCCCCGGGGCCGCGACGGCCTTCGCCGTCCGCTTCTCGAAGGGGACGAAGTGGCGCTCGGAAGCGCCGAGATAAACCTGGCGCGGCCGGGCGATCTTCTGCTCCTTGTCCTGGATCATCTCGTCCCACTGGGCGAGCCAGCCGGACATGCGCGGGATCGCGAAGAGAACCGGGAACATTGCGACGGGGAACTTCATGGCCTGGTAGATGAGGCCGGAGTAGAAGTCCACGTTCGGGTACAGCTTGCGTTTCAGGAAGTACTCGTCCTGGAGGGCGATCCGCTCGAGCTCGAGCGCGATGTCGAGGAGCGGGTTCCTGCCGGTGACTTCGAAGACCTTCTCGGCCATGCCCTTGATGACCTTGGCGCGCGGGTCGTAGTTCTTGTAGACGCGGTGGCCGAAGCCCATGAGGCGCGTCTCGCCGCCGCTCTCCTTGACGGACTTGATGAAGGCCGGGATGTTCGCCTTCGAGCCGATCTGGAACAGCATGCGCAGGACGGCCTCATTCGCACCGCCATGGAGCGGGCCGTAGAGCGCCGAGATCGCGCCGGCCGCCGAGCAATACGGGTCGGCTTCCGAGGAGCTGATCGCGCGCATTGCGTTCGTCGAGCAGTTCTGCTCGTGGTCGGCGTGCAGGATGAACAGCACCTCGAGAGCCTGTTCGAGCACGCGGTTCGGCACGTATTTCACTTCGGCCGCGCGGTACATCATCTGCAGGAAGTTGCCGCAGTACGAGAGGTCGTTGTCCGGGTACGCGTACGGGAAGCCGATCGAGTGGCGGTACGCGAAAGCCGCGAGGGTGGGCATCTTCGCGATCAGGCGCACGATCTGCTGCCGCCGGGTTTCGGGCTCATGGACGGCCTTGGCCTCCGGGTAGAACGTGGAGAGCGCGGCCACCGTGGACGCGAGCATTCCCATCGGGTGCGCGTCGTACCGGAAGCCCTTCATGAGGTCCTTGATGTTTTCGTGGACCATCGTGTGGAACGTGATGTCTTTCACCCAGTCGTCTTGCTGTTCCCGGGTCGGGAGCTCTCCGTTGAGCACGAGATATGCCGTCTCGAGGTAGGTCGTCTTCTCGGCGAGCTCCGCGATCGGGTAACCGCGGTAGTTCAGGATGCCTTTGTCCCCGTCGATGAATGTGACCTTGCTCTTGCACGACGCCGTGTTCATGAACGCGGGGTCGTAGGTCATCAGGCCGAAGTCCTCCGGGGAGGTCTTCAGGACCCGAAGGTCCAGAGCTTTGATCGTGCCGTTCTGGATCGGAACCTCGATTGTTTTCCCGGTGCGGTTGTCGGTGACGGTCACAGACTGCCGCGGTGCGCTGGATGACATAGTCGAATCCTCCTCGGCAGAGGCCCCATGGCCCGCCAGCCTCAACGATGCGGCCAGGACCCGCGACTTGCAGTAGTTCAGATGCGCTATTCGTCGGCCCCGACCGGGCGGCGGGCCGCCTTGAGGCGGCTACCCCTTGCCTTCTGCCTGAGCCGCGTCTCCCGGGCGCCGCGGGAGGGCCGCGAGGGCCGCCTCACAGCGGGAACCTTGAGGGCCCGGCCGACGAGGTCCCGGGCGCGCTCGCGGGCGGTCTCCAGATTCCGGTGCCGGTCGCGGCTCTCCTGGGCGACGAGGCGAAGCCGCCCGTCGGCCGCCCGTCGCTTGCCGGCCAGGGCATAGAGGCGAAGGCGCGCGGCGGAGTCGAGGCCTTCGATCAGCGCCACATCCACGAGCAGCTCCACGCGAGACGCCACCTTGTTCACGTTCTGCCCGCCCGGGCCCGACGCCCGCACCTGCCGCGCCTCGAGCGCGGCCGCGGGGATCGTGACGCCGGGAGCGACCGCGATCGGATCGGCCATGGAGGGCAGAGGATAATCCCGGCGTGACCCGGCCCGACCCCGTGCGGCTCGTCTACTCAACCGGGGCCGGGCGCGTCTGCGCGACCTGCGGCTGGCCGGAAAGAGAATGCAAGTGTTCTTCGAGGGAAGAGGAGAAGATTCCTTCGAAGGTGGTCGTCAAGCTGCGGGTCGAGACGAAGGGGCGAGGCGGCAAGAGCGTGACAGTGGTGGACGGGCTCCCCCGCAACATGAAATTCGTCGAACAGCTCGCGCGCGACCTCAAGAAGAGCTGCGGCACGGGCGGCACCGCAGGCGACGGCTTCGTCGAGCTGCAGGGCGACCGCCGGGAGACCCTTCGAAGGCTCCTCTCCGAACGCGGCTTCGCCGTGAAAGGCTGACGCTCATGCCGACGCGCGTCTATCTCGTTCGCCACGGCGCCACGATTCTCTCGACCGAGGACCGTTTCGCCGGCGAGACGGACGTCGACCTGTCCGACACGGGCCGGGCCCAGCTCCGCAATCTGGCCGACCGCCTCTCCCAGGAGCCGCTCTCTGCCGTCTACGCGAGCCCGATGCGCCGCACCCTCGAGAGCGCGGGGATCCTCGCGGCGCCCCACGGCCTTCCCGTCCAGCCGGTCCCCGGCCTCCGGGAGATCTCGCACGGCCGGTGGGAGACGAAGACGCGGCGCGAGGTGGAGGCGCTCTGGCCCGAGGAGTACGCGCGCTGGGACTCGGACCCGTACACGTTCGCCCCGGACGGCGGAGAGAGCGGTCTCGCCGTGACGGCGCGCGCGTTCCCGGCCCTCGCCGATCTCGTCTCCGCGCAGGCCGGGCGCACGTTCCTCGTCGTCTCGCACAAGGCCACGATCCGGCTTCTGCTCTCGGCTCTCCTCGGTTTCGATCCGCGCTTCTACCGGGACCGCCTCGACCAGAGCCTCGCCTGCCTCAACGTCCTCGACTTCAAGGACCCGTCTCATGCGCGCCTCACGCTCTTCAACGACGTGTCCCACTACGAGCGCGGCGCCCCGGGAGCCCCGACGGCGCACCTCTCGAGCTGGTGGGACGCCGCGAAGACCTAAATTCAGGCGCGCGCCGCGGCCTCGCCGGCGGTGCGGCCGGTCGCCCAGGCCCACTGAAAATTGAAGCCGCCGATCGGGCCGAAGGCGTCCAGGATCTCGCCCGCGAAGAAGAGGCCCGGCACGAGCCGGCTCCGCCCGCTGCCCGCGTCCACTTCTTCGAGCGCCACGCCGCCCCCCGTGACCTCGGCCGTACGGTAGCCCTCGGTCCCAGTCGCGGGGAGGGGGAACGCGGTCAACGCCTCGACCACGCGAGCGCGAGCGTCGCGCGAAAGATAGGACAGCTGGACATCAGCGACCCGTGCCACGTCGAGAATCAGGTTCGCCAGGCGGTCGGGCAATGAAGATTTGCTTAGAAAGGAAGAAAGAGAACGGGCCCCGGCTGCGCCCTTGAGCGCTGCGTCCCACTGCGAGGCGGCATCGCCTGGCTGAGATCCGCCGAAGCAGACCCGAACTTCTGCCGTCCTCCCCGCGAGTCGCGCGCGTTCGACGACGTGCGAGACGTCGAGCACCGCGGGGCCGCTCCAGCCCTTGTGCGTGAACAGGAAGCCGCCGCGCGACGTCGCATGATCGTCGGCGCTCTCCGCGTTAACGCGCGCCGGGAGCGAGACGCCCGCGAGCGTGTGGTGCGCGGGAGCGTTCCCCGTGAGCGGCACGAGCGCCGGATACGTCGGGTGGACACGATGGCCCATGGCCGCGGCCCACGTGAACCCCGCCGCGTCCGCGCCGCCCGCAAGCACGGAGCGCCCCCCGGTCGCGAGGATCACCCGCGGCGCGAGGATGTCCTCTCCCCCGTCGAGGCGCACGGCGAAGCCGTCCCCCACGGGCGCGAGGTCGCGGACGGGCGCGGCCGCGCGCAGAGAAGCCCCCGCCGCGGCCACCGCGAAACGCAGCGCGTCGCGCACGTCCACCGCGCGATTCGAGGGCGGGAAAAGCTTCTTCGACTCCCTCTCCTCGCGAAGCGGGCCGCCGAGGAGCTCCTCGAAGAACGCGCGCTGCTCGGAGAGCGGCCAGCGGCCGAGAAACCGGCGCACGAGCCGGTTCGGCGACTCCGAGACGAAGCGTTGGGGCGCATCCTCCATCGGCAGGACGTTGCACCGGCCGCCGCCGGAGACGAGGATCTTCCGGCCCACGTCCCGGGCGGCCTCGACAACGAGAACGCGCCGGCCGTCCCGCGCCGCCGCGAGCGCGGCGAGGAGGCCCGCTGCGCCGGCTCCCACGACGACGACGTCCAGCTTCACCTCGGGCTATATTGCGGCATGCCCGGTTCGAAAGGCGGAATCGCCGGCGCCCTTCGCCGCCTCGTGTACCGCGCGCATTTCGTCCTCGCGTGCGTTTTCGGCGTCTTCTACTTTCTCGCGCTCTCGGCGACGGCGCTCTTCTCCATTCTTCTCCGCGCCAGGTCGCCGCGCGGCGGCGCGTTCCTGTTCGTGAAGTGGTGGGGAATCGTGATGCGGGGAGTCGTCGGATGGCGGATGGACCTCGACCACCACGAGCGCCTCTTGGGAAGCGCTCCCGCCGTCGTCGTCGGAAACCACCAGTCGAATCTCGACGTCGCGACGTATGGGGCGTTCTTCGGCGAGAACAGCGTCGTGATCGGCAAGAAGGAAATCGAGCGCATCCCGGTCTTCGGCTGGCTCTGGAAGGCGAGCGGCAACATCCTCGTCGACCGGGGAAACCGGGAAAGCGCAATCGCGTCCCTGGACGAGGCCGCGGCGCGCATCCACCGTGAGCGGTTGAACGTCTGGGTCCTCGCCGAGGGCCACCGCAACCAGAAGCCCGAGCTCCTGCCCTTCAAGAAGGGCGCCTTTCGCCTCGCCCTCGCGGCGCAGGTTCCGATCGTCCCGTTCGTCGCCGAACCGATGCAGAGCTTCCTCGACGCGAGGCGGTGGATGCTCCGCCCCGGGACGATTCGCGTCCGCTTCCTTCCGACCGTCCCGACGGCGGGCCGGACCCCCGATGAGGCCGAAGCGCTCCGCCAAGAAGTCCGGAGCCTCATGCAGGCGACGCTGGACGACCTCCGCGCAACGGGCCGCGGCCCGATCGACTGACCCGTCCTGCCTAGATGCGGAACGTGTCGGGACGCCAGTTCTTGACGCGCTTCTTGATCTCCTCGCCCGAGAGCTTTTCGTCGAGCGCCGCCTTCACGAGCGCCGGCACCTCGGCGTCCGGGGCGAAGCGCAGCCCGACGAGCTGTCGTTCGTCGAGGTCGCCGATGCGCGCCTTGAGAGGTTCGTCGAGCAGCGTCGTGAGCCGCAGCCGTTCCTCGAGCCGGATGATCCGGTCCTGCACCTTCAGTGGGTAGCTCCTGATCCTCAGCGTCAACGCGATCGCGGCCGCCCAGACGACCACGTTCCAGGCGGCCCAGGGCGAGAAGCTGCCCGAGAGGCCCTTGATGAAGGTCCAGAGCGCGATGAAGAACGAGATCGAAACGACCGAGAAGGCGAAAAAGTGATACCAGGGATCCCATCGCCGGTGATTCGCGTAAACCTGAATACTGTTTTCGGGCATGAGCTCCTCCGCTTTCCTCTCGAAAGTGACTCGTCTAGACTGTTGCGCGCCGAGGTATCACCCTCGAGACCCCTCAACCTACCGGAAAAAGGAGAATTCCTTCCGATGATCCGACTTCGCCGCCTCGCGCCTCTCATGGCGCTCGCCGTCCTCGCGCTCGCGCCCGCCGCACGGGCCGACAAAGAGATCTTCACGTTCGACAAGGCTCACTCCGAGTTCGACTTCAAGGTTCGTCACTTTGTCTCGAAGGTCGGCGGCCGCTTCACGAAGTTCGACGGCACGATCGAGATCGATCGCGCCAACCCGGCCGCGAGCGCCGTGAACCTGAAGATCGACGCGGCGAGCCTCGACACCGGCAACCCGACCCGCGACAAGCACCTCAACTCCCAGGACTTCTTCGACACCGCGAAGTTCCCGCAGATCACGTTCACGTCCACGAAGATCGACGCGAAGGGAAAGGACGCGTACGACGTGACGGGCGACCTCACGATAAAGGGCGTCACGAAGTCGGTCGTCCTCACCGTGGCGGCGAACGGATTCGCGAACGACGGCCACGGCGGCCAAAAGGCCGGATTCGACGTCACGGGGAAGATCAACCGCAAGGATTTCGGCGTGAGCTGGAACAGCATGGTCGACGGGAACGCGATGCTCGGGGATGACGTCGACATTCTCATCACCGTCGAGGCCAACAAGAAGAAGGCCGAAGCCCCCGCCACGGCTCCCGCGGCTCCCGCCACGAAGTAGCGCCTTGGCCGAACCCTCGACCGCCACCCTCCCGCCGCATGTCGTGCGTCCGTCCGCGGTCGCCGGTTTCCTCCTCGTTCACGTCGCGGCCGCCCTCGGCGTCGTCCTCGTCGGATTCTCCTGGACGGGAGTCGCCCTTTGCGTCGCGTCGTATTACCTCCGGATGTTCGCGATCACGGCGGGCTTCCACCGCTACTTCTCGCACCGCGCGTATCGCCTCTCGCGCGTGTCGCAGTTCCTGCTGGCCTTCCTCGGTCAGACTTCGGCGCAGAAGGGCGTCCTCTGGTGGGCCTCGAACCACCGGCACCACCACAAGTATTCCGACCGGCCCGAGGACATCCACAGCCCCGTCCAGAACGGTTTCTGGTGGAGCCACATCGGCTGGATCCTGTCGGGCCTGTACGACGAGACCGACTATTCGCGGATTCCCGACCTCGCGAAGTTTCCCGAGCTGCGCTGGCTGAATCGGAACCAGTACGCCGCGACGATGGTCTACGCGGTCGCCCTGTACCTCGCCTTCGGGTGGACGGGCCTCGCGTACGGCTACTTCCTGTCGACGGTCCTCCTGTGGCACGGCACGTTCACCATCAACTCGCTCATGCACCTGTTCGGGCGCCGCGTGTTTCCGACGGCGGACCAGAGCCGCAACAGCATGATCTTCGCGCTCATCACGATGGGCGAGGGCTGGCACAACAACCATCACTACTACCCGATCTCGGCCGCGCAGGGCTTCACGTGGTGGCAGGTGGACATGAGCTTCTCCCTCCTCTGGCTCGGCGAGAAGATCGGCCTCGTGACGGGTCTCCGCCGCGCGCCGTCTCTCGCCGTCACGGAAGCCCTCGCGCTCGCCCGAAGCAAGCTGGACGTATCCGTACAGACGTCCGCCCAGGCGATGGACGACGATCCGCTCGCCCAGCTCGCGGCCCGGTGGGAGGGGATAAGGGACGCGGCCCGCTTGACGGCCCATCAGGCACTCGCCGATCTCGAGGCCGCGCGCCAGCGCGCGGTGCAACGCCTCGAGGTCCTGCAGGCCGACTACGCCGCGGCGCGGACGCGCGCGGAAGCCGCCGCCTCCCAGCGCCTCGTCGAGCTCAAGGCGGAGATCGAAAAGACCCGCCGCGAGCTGCACGACACGCTCTTGCGCCTCGTCGAGGCCGCCGAGAACCTCGGCCTGTCCGCGGCCGTTCCCGCCTGAGGCGCAGCATGAGCGTCAGCGCGACCGGACCCTTCGCCGCCTACTCCGCGCACGTCGCCGCACGTGCGGTGACGACCGCCCGCGCCCTTCAGGAAACGGGGTTCGACCGGCTCCTGATCCACTCGGGAACTCCCTTCACGTACTTCGCGGACGACAACGACGCACCCTTCCACTCCACGCCCGCCTTCGCGCACTGGGCGCCCGTGGAGGGTCCGCATCACATCCTCGACGTCGCGCCGGGCCGGCGTCCGCGCCTCGTCCGCGTCCAGCTCCGCGACTTCTGGTATGCGCCCCCCGCTCCCGCCCCGGATTTCGTCCGTGCCGAGTTCGATGTCGTCGAGGTCGCGACTCCCGCCGCGGCGTGGAAGGAAATCGGCGCTCCCGGCCCGCATGCCGCATTCGTGGGTGCGGCGGCGGAAGAGGCCTTGGAACATGGGATCGCGCCCGCCGGGTTGAACCCGAAGGCGCTCGTCGCGCGCCTCGATTGGGAACGGACGTACAAGAGCGACTGGGAAGTCGACGCGCTGCTCGGGGCCACGGCGAAGGCCGCACCCGCGCACCGCGCGGCCGAGGCCGCGTTCCGCGCGGGGGCCCCGGAAATCGAGATTCACCACGTCTATCTCGCCGCGCTCGGCGACATGGAGGAGGCGCTCCCCTACACCACGATCGTCGGCCTCGACCACCACGCGGCGACTCTCCACTACCACGGCAAGAGCGGGCGTGAGGCCACGAAGGCCCGCGTGTTCCTCATCGACGCGGGCGCGACCGCGCGCGGCTACGCGTCCGACATCACGCGCACGTACGTCGCCCCGGGCGCCGATCCCGTCTTCGTCCGGCTCCTCGACGGCATGAAGACGCTGCAGGCGCGCCTGTGCACGGCGAGCCGGCCAGGCAGGTCGTACATCGATCTGCACCTCGAGACGCACCGGGGAGTGGGCGCGCTCCTCGCCGAGACCGGGGTTCTCCGGATCCCGGCCGAGGAAGCGTTCGAGAGGGGCCTCACGTATCCGTTCCTGCCGCACGGCCTCGGCCACTTCCTCGGCATCCAGGTCCACGACGTCGCGGGGCGCCAGGTCGACCGGGAAGGGACTATCGCGCCGCCGCCCGCGCGCCACCCGGCGCTCCGCACGACGCGCGTCATCGAGGAGCGCATGGTCTTCACGATCGAGCCGGGCCTCTACTTCATCCCGATGCTCCTCGAGCCCTTCCGCGCGGGCGCGCACCGCGCGGCCTTCGATTGGGCCCTCGTGGACCGCCTCATCCCCTCGGGCGGCATCCGGATCGAGGACAACATCCTCGTCGGCGCGGATTCGAACCGCAACCTGACGCGGGAATTCCTGCCGGACTGACCCGATTTCCCTGCATTAGTGATGGAGGCCAAATGCGCGGAGAAAAAGACGTCATCACGCTCCTGAACGACGTGCTCACGGCCGAGCTCACGGCCGTCAACCAGTACTTCATCCACGCCATGATGTGCCGCAACTGGCACTACAAGAGGCTGGCCGAGCACTCACGCCACGAGTCGATCGAGGAGATGAAGCACGCGTAAGAGCTCATCGAGCGGATCCTCTATCTCGAGGGCGTTCCGAATATGCAGCGCTATTTCAAAATCCGGGTCGGGCAGACCGTTCCCGAGCAGCACCGCTTCGACCTCGAGGTCGAGCGGACGGCCGTGGCGCGCCTCAACGCCGGGCTGGAAGCCTGCCGCGCGAAGGGAGACAACGGGTCACGGCTCCTGCTCGAGAAGATTCTGAAAGAGGAAGAGGAGCACATTGACTGGCTCGAGGCGCAGCTCGGCCAGATCGAGGAAATCGGCCTCCGGAACTATCTCGCCCAGCAGATCGAAGGCTGACGCCCCCATACTGATTGTCAGATGGAGCCGGTGATCGCTTTCCGGGATGTCTCGTACGGCATTCGCGGGAAAGAGGTCCTTCGCCATCTCGATCTCGAGGTCGCGGCGGGAGAGACGCTCGTCCTTCTCGGAAGGAGCGGCTCGGGAAAGACGACCGCCCTCAAGATGGTGAACGCGCTCCTCACGCCGATCTCCGGCGACGTCTGCGTCGAGGGGAAGCCCACGGGCGATTGGAACCCGATCCTCCTCAGGAGGCGGATCGGCTACGTGATCCAGGAGTCCGGTCTCTTCCCGCACTTCACCGTCGCGCGCAACGTCGCCGTCGTGCCCGAGCTCGAGGGCTGGGAGCGCGGCCGGATCGACGCCCGCGTCGACGACCTCCTCGCGCGCCTCGGCCTCCCGCCGGAAGAATTCCGGTCGCGCACCCCGCGACAGCTCTCCGGCGGTCAGCGGCAGCGTGTCGGCGTCGCGCGCGCCCTCGCGGCCGAGCCATCGATCCTCCTCATGGACGAGCCATTCGGCGCGCTCGATCCCGTCACGCGCCGCGATCTCCAGCGCCAGTTCCTGGCCCTCCGCAAGGCGTGGACCAAGACGTCGCTCTTGACTTCGCTCTTCGTCACCCACGACGTCCGCGAAGCCCTCGCACTCGCGACGCGCATCGCGCTCCTCCACGAAGGGCGCCTCGAGATCGTGGCGACACCGCGAGAGTTCCTTGCGGCCCGCACGGGCGAAGCGCGGTCTTTCCTCGCCGCTCTCGAAGACCTACGGGAAGCGTGATGCCGCCCACCCTCGCGCGCGAGATCCTCGAGCGGACGGGCGAGCACGTCGTCCTCGTCGCGATCGCGCTCTTCGCCGCGTCGCTCGTCGGGATTCCGACGGGCATCTTTCTCACGCGAAAGGCGGCCTGGCGCGGCGTCGTCCTCGGCTTCACGAACGTCGTGCAGACGATCCCGAGCCTCGCGCTTTTCGGCTTCCTCATCCCCCTGCCCTTCATCGGGGGCATCGGGAAGAGAACCGCCGTCGTCGCACTCATCCTCTACGCGCTCCTGCCCGTCCTGCGCAACACGCTCACCGGAATCCTCGGCGTCGATCCCGCCGTCGTGGAGTCGGCCGTGGCGATGGGGATGACGGACCGGCAGCGCCTCTTTCAGGTCGAGCTGCCCCTCGCTGCCCCGACGATCCTCGCGGGCCTCCGCATCGCCGCTGTCACGACGATCGGCACGGCCACCATCGCGGCGGCCATCGGCGGCGGCGGCCTCGGCGTGTTCATCTTCCGCGGGCTCGCGTCGGTCGACTCCGCGCAGATCCTCGCGGGCGCGGTGCCGGCGGCGCTCCTCGCGCTCGCGGCCGATGGAGGTCTCGGATGGATCGAGCGGCGTTTCGCGCGTTTCTGATCGCCTGTCTCCCTGCCGGGCTTCTCGCCGCCTTTCTCGCGGCCGGCCTCGCGGGCTGTGCGCGACCGCGCGGACTCGTCGTCGGTTCGAAGAACTTTACCGAGCAGGAGATCCTCGGCGAGATCGCCGCGCAGCAACTCGAACGGCGCCTTGGCGCGCTGGTCACGCGCAAGCTCGACATCGGCGGCACGCTGCTCGCCCACGAAGCGCTCGTCGCGGGAGAGATCGATCTCTACCCCGAATACACCGGCACCGCCCTCACCGCGGTCCTGAAACTCCCCGTCGCGACCGACCCGAAGGCCGTCTTCGAGACCGTCGCGAAGGAATACCGCGGCCGTTTCCGGCTCGTCTGGCTCCCGCCTCTCGGATTCGACGACACGTTCGCGATGGTGATTCGCGGCGCCGACGCGCGGGCCTCCGGGATCGAGACGCTGAGCCAGGCCGCAAAGAGGAAGAGGCCCTGGGCGCTCGGGGTGGGGTACGAGTTCCTCCAGCGCCCGGACGGCCTCTCCGGGCTCCAGAAGACGTATACATTGCCCCTCGAAGGGACGCCGACGTCGATGGATCTCGGCCTTCTCTATGCCGCGCTCGAGCAGGGGCAGGTCGACCTCGTGGCCGGCAACTCCACGGACGGCCTCCTGTCCGAGCGCGACTTCAAGGTCCTGCAAGACGATAAGCAGTACTTTCCGCCGTACGAGGCGGCTTTCGTCGTGCGAGAAGCGCTCTTCTCGAGGGAGCCCCGTGCCCGCGCCGTGCTCGAGGAGCTCTCCGGCACACTCACGACGGCCGCGATACGGAAGCTCAACAACCTCGTCGTCGGAAAACACCGGCGGCCGGCCGACGTCGCGAAGGAGTTTCTCGACAGCTTGGCACCCGGCCGCCCGGACCGTTAGCCGCCCTCGACCCGCGCGTGCTCTTAGCGCTCTTTGGCCATCGGATAGTATTTCGGCCGTTGGCGCACGACGCGAGTGAGCTTCAGAGACCGGATCCTGAAGCGCCTCCACGAGGAGCACGGCGTCGTCTTTCACCTTGGGGAGAGTGTCACCTCGATCTCGCCAACCGCCGTCCGCCTGCAGAGCGGCGCCGAAATACCGGCCGACCTCGTCGTCGTCGGCATCGGGGTCCGCCCCGCGACCGGTCTCGCGGAAGGCGCGGGGCTCCGCACGGACCGCGGCATCCTCGTCGACGAGCGCCTCGAGACGAGCTCAAAGGGAATCTTCGCGGCCGGGGATGTCGCGCGCTGGAGAGATCCGAGATTCGGCGGGACCCTTCGCGTCGAACACTGGGTCGTGGCCGAGCGAATGGGGGCGGCCGCCGCGCGCTCGATCCTCGGACGACCCGAAGCCTTCCGCGACGTGCCCTTCTTCTGGAGCGCGCACTACGACGTCTTCCTCGCCTATGTCGGTCACGCCGAGCGGTGGGACCGGATCGACGTCCACGGCAGTCTCGCCGCGAAGGACGCCACGCTCGCCTATCGGGAAGGCGACCGGACGCTCGCGGTCGTCACGATCGGGCGCGACCGGATCGGTCTCGAGGCCGAGTTAGCGTTCGAGCGCGGGGACCGCGCCGCCCTCGACGCGTTCGGAAGAACGAGGTAGGAGCGGCTACCGTTACGTCGAGACGACGGTCGGCAGCGTCGACGCATCGACGAGGCCCTTTACGCCGTACATCGCGGGCAGGATCTTCTCGGGCGGATGGCTGCGCCGGAGCCGTGCGACGAGCTCGGTCCCGGCGCGGTAGGCCGGAAGGTACATGCGGCCGAGGAGGGGGTGGCGCCCCCATGCCCCCGAGAGTTTGTCGGCGCGCTCGGCTGAGACGAGAAAGTCCTGCCTGAGGATCGCCGCAACTTCTTTCTGCGGGAGCTTTTCCTTCCAGGTCAGATACGACGAGTGGTTCTTCGCATCGTCCTGCAGGAGGGCGAGGAGGACGCCGATCTGGAGATCCCGGTCGGGAAGGTCCTGAACCTCCGTGACCCCGTGCGCGACGAGAACTCCGTTGTTAGCGATGCCCTCGAAGAGGACGGCGGCGCGCGTGTTCATCGTGAGGACGGACGCCTCGAACCCCACGAGCCCGCGCACGAAGAGGTCCTGCAGGTACGCGAACGTCGTCACGTGCCCGGGCACGACCTCGTGGCTCACGAGCTGCTGGAACTCAGGCACGGAGATCTGGAGCGACGCGTTCAGCTCGTATGTCGACTCGTACTCGGGCGAGCCGTCGGGCTTTCGTGCGTGGCCGAGGTAGTTCATCGAGCCCGAGAACCACGCGTTCTCGATCGCGAGGAACTTCACGTTCGCGCGAGGGACGCGATGGAGCTCTTTCGGAAGGTATGGCAGGAGGTTGCGCTCCGTCAGCGCGTCGTAGTGCGCGATGAACGCGTCCCCGAGCGCCGGGATCGACTTGCCGGGGACGAGCCGCTCCTTCCGCCAAGCGTCGACGGCCGCGAGGAGCGAGTCGGAACCGTTCGACGCATGCCCGGCGGCCTTCAGAAGGTCGGCGACGCGGCGACGCTTCTCCGAGGGGCTGGAGGGCTCCGGCGGAGCGCCCGTGATCGTCTTCACGCAGCGGTCGTACGGGACCTCCGGACCCTTGCCGAGGATCTCCATCCCGAGGTCCCACATGACCTCGCTGCACAGGCCGAGGCCCTCGAGATACGCGCCGCGCATCCCGCCGAGCGCGCGCGATCCGGAGATCACCCGGGCGATCGCGCCCTTCACGTCCACGGCGGCGATGTATGCCTCGATCGAGGCCTTGTCCGGCGTCTTCGCGCCCACGCCGCCGTTCGCGCGGAGCTTCGCGGCGGTGGGATGCGTGTATGCGGCGGGCAGCGGCTCGTCCGAGAACCAGCAATCCGCGATGAAGCGGCCCGTCCCGGACGGGTTCATGACGTCGCCGCCCCAGAGTGTGTCGATTCCGATGAGCGCTTCGGCGGTCGCGGCGTCCAATCCCGTGAGCGGCATGTTCAGTCCTCCCGAACCTTGCGGGTCGAATCGATCCAGAGATAGAGGCAGAGGCCGACGAAGAAGAGAATCGAGACGCCTTGCGAGATGGCTTCGTTGCCGTAGAAGGGCGTGCGAATCCCCTCCTCCGAATATGACTTGAAGAGCCTCATGGAGGCGCCGAACACGCCTCCGAGCGCGCCCCCGGCCATCAGGCCGGACGCGATGATCACGGCACGCTCGCGCATCGTGCGGCCTCTGTCGCCGCCGACCTTCTCCGACTTCCGGGTCACGAAGTACGACAGGAACCCGCCCACGAGGGCCGGCGTGTTCAGCTCGAGCGGCAGGTACATCCCGAGCGCGAACGTGAGCGCCGGAACCCCCAGCATCTCCATCATGACCGCGATCGCCGCGCCGGTGCCGAACAGGACGTAGGCGATCGGCTGCTGATTCATGAAGCCTTCGACGAGCGCCTTCATGATCGAGGCCTGGGGCGCGGCGAGGACCTCGCGCGCGTCGCCTGGCAACTTCTCCCCGAACTGGTATACCTTTGCCAGCACGACGATCGAGAGGCCCGCGAAGATCGACGCGGCGATCGCACCGTAGAACTTCACCTTCTCCTGCGCCGCCGGCGTCGAGCCGAGCCAGTAGCCGGTCTTGAGGTCGGTGATCATCTGGCCGGAGGTCGAGAGCGCGGTGCAGACCATGCCGGCCATTGCCATCACGAAGAACATCCCCGTCGTCCCCGAGACGCCGAACCTCAGGAGGATGACCGACGAGATGATGATCGTGAGCATGGTCATCCCCGAGACGGGATTGCGCGCCGTCGTCGCGATCGCGTTCGCCGCTACCGAGGCGAAGAAAAAGGAGAACACGAGCGTCAGGACGAGGGCGATCGCCACCGCGAGCAGCGTGCTGCCCAGGCTGCCGAAGAAGGCGGCGACGGCGATCGCGCTCACGATCGTGCCGAGGAGGATCGCCATCACGGACACGTCGCGGTCCGTGCGCTCCGTGGACGCCGCGCCGCCGCCGCCGCGGAAGGCCTTCGCCGCGATGCTGAAGGAACCGGCCACGATGCGCAGCGACTTCACGATGCCGAAGATGCCCGCAGTCGCGATCGCCCCGACGCCGACGTACCGCACGTAACCGCGGAAGATCTGCTCCGCCGTCATCTTCGCGATCGGGATCGTCGCGGGGTAGACCGCGTCGGGCAGGTGGCGGCCGACCATCCAGATGAGAGGCACGAGGACGAAGTTGGACAGGAAGCCGCCCGCGCAGAGGATGAGCGACGAGCGCAACCCCATGACGTAGCCCAGGCCGAGGATGAAAGCGATCGCGTCGAACTTCACGATGACCTTCGCCTTCTCGGCGGCGTCCTTCATGAACGGCAGGAACTGGAAGTCGACGTACTCCTTCCAGACCTGGAACGTCGTCACGAAGAAGTCGTAGATCGCCGAGACGATCGTCGCCTGAACGAGGAGCTTCGCCTGCGCGCCGCCCTTCTCGCCCGTGACGAGGACTTCCGTGATCGCCGTCGCCTCGGGGAACGGGAACTTGCCGTGCATCTCCCGCACGAAGTACCGGCGCAGCGGGATGATGAACAGAACGCCGAGGCAGCCACCGGCGAGGCAGATGAAGATCGTCTGCACGGGATGGGGGTTCAGGCCGAGCGTGTAGAGCGCCGGCAGCGTGAAGATCGCGCCCGCCACGACCGAGCCGGAGACACCGCCGATGCCCGTGATGATCACGTTCTCGAGAAGGCTCGACCGCCGCTTGTAGATGCGCGCGAGGCCGATCGCGAGGATCGAGATCGGGATCGCGGCCTCCATGACCTGGCCGACCTTCAGGCCCGAGTACGCCGAGGCCACCGTGAAGACGACACAGAAGAAGAGGCCCCAGAAGAGCGACCGGCCGGTCACCTCGGGCGGCGTCTTCTCCGCAGTCACGAGCGGGGCGTACGTCTCGCCGGGCGCGAGCGGCACGTAGGCGTTCTCGGGCAGCGAATTCGAGTCGGGTACGTCCATCGAACCTCCGCTGCGCAGGATCTTGTCAGACCTCGCCAGTTTCGAGGCTACGAGCGGCTCCCCGTCAGGCGCGATGAGGCACGTGAATGAGGGGCGTCACACGAGCCGGATCTGCCCTTTCTCGTCGACAGGCCGGTCGTAGCGCAGATGGTCGCCGTCGAGGCGCAGGAACGGCGGCGGGCGGTGCGGTTCGCGCCGCGTGGGCGTGATCAGGTGGACGACCTCGTGCCCGAGGCTCGCGAGCTTGTCGGCCACGAGGCGGCGGTGGCACTGCGAGGGATGCGTCTCGGCGCACATGAAGGCCGCCTCCCCGTCCACGGCGAGCGCGAGAAGCTCGTCGAGGCCCTCCTGAAATTCCGCGGTGTCCATGTAGTCCGCGTAGTTGCGAAAGGCCTGTACCGTCCAGGACGGATTCGGCGAAGGCTCCGGGCCCTTGCGCCTGCGCCCGCCCAGCTTCGGAAGCCAGCGGTACGTGATCTCAAGCGGAGGGAGCGCGGTCTCCAGTGCCTCGCGGGCGAACCGCGGATTGCGGCGCGAAGCCGGGAACGCGCGCACGTCGCCGAGGCGTGTCACGCCGGCCGACGCCAGTGTCGCCACGAGGTCCTCAAAGGGCCTGTTCGCGTGGCCAATCGTGAAGATCCGCACATCGGAAGCATAGGCGCGTGCAAATCGTGCGGGCCGGGCATATCTTCTCGGCAGTTGCGGTCTGCGCCCACGGAGGGTGTCCGCCCGCACGCGGGAGGTCCCGCATGAGTGTTGCCCTCCAAACCGGACGGAACGTCTCGCACTACGAGGTCGGGGACCTCATCGGCTCGGGCGGAATGGGAGAGGTCTACCGCGCGACCGACCTGCGCCTCGGGCGGCGCGTTGCGCTGAAGTTCCTGCGGCCGATGGCCGACGCCGCGCTGAGGCAGCGCATCCTGCGCGAAGCGCAGGCCGCGTCGTCCCTCGACCACCCGAACATCTGCACGATCTTCGAGGTGGACGAGGCCGGCGAGGATGTCTTCATCGCGATGGCGTTCTACGAAGGCGAGACGCTCGACCGCGTCCTCGCGCGGGGGCCGCTCGCGCCGGAGCGCGCGCTGGGCATCGCGGCCCAGGCGGCGCGCGGCCTCGCGGCGGCGCACGAGGAGCTCATCGTCCACCGCGACGTGAAGCCCGCGAATCTCATGCTCACTCGCGGCGACACCGTGAAGATCCTCGATTTCGGCATCGCCCGGATCCTCGACGATCCGCGCGCGACGGACCACGGCTCGGTCGTCGGCACGCCGGCGTACATGTCGCCCGAGCAATTGCGCGACGAGCCCGTCGACCAGAGAACGGACATCTGGTCCCTCGGCGCCGTCCTGTACGAGATGCTCACGGGCGCGCGGGCCTTCCGCGGCGACACCGTGGCGGCCGTCGTGGCCTCCATCCTGAGCGCGCCGCCGCCGCGCGCGTCGGGCGCGCGGTCCGGCATCCCCGACCGCGTAGATGAAATCCTTGCGAAGGCGCTCGCGAAGGACCGGCGCCTGCGGTACGAGCGCATGGAGGACCTGGTGCGAGATCTCCTCGACCTGCGGTCCGCCCTCGACTCCGGCGCGATCACGATGCGCCGGCCCGCGGCCGCGGCCGTGTCGTCCATCGCGGTTCTCCCGTTCGCGGACATGAGCCCGCAGCAGGACCAGCAGTTCCTCTGCGACGGCATCGCCGAGGAGATCCTGCGCGAGCTCGCCCGCATTCCCGAGCTCTACGTGGCCTCGCGCACCTCCGCGTTCCAGTACAAGAACCAGGCGGCCGACGTGCGCGAGATCGGGGCCCGCCTGAACGTCGGCACGGTGCTCGAGGGGAGCGTCCGCCGCTCCGGCGACCGCGTGCGGATCTCGGTCCAGCTCGTGAGCGTCGAAAGCGGCTTCCGCCTCTGGTACGAGCGCTACGACCGCGACATGAAGGACATCTTCGCGATCGAGGACGAGATCGCGGAAAAGATCGCGCAGGCGCTGAAGGTCACCCTCGCGGAGCAGCGCGGAAGCCCGGCCGAGCGCACGTCCACCGCGGCTGAGGCGTACGAGCTCTTCCTGCAGGGCCGCCAGTTCTTCCACCAGCACCGGCGCAAAGCGTGCGAGATCGCGCTCCAGACTTTCACGCGGGCCCTCGAGCTAGACCCTGGCTTCGCGCGCGCGTACGCCGGAGTCGCCGAATGCCATGCGTTTCTCAACCTCTACTTCGGCAAGGGCGCGGAAGCCGTCGCCGCCGCCGACGCCGCGAGCGCGAAGGCGCTCGAGCTGAGCCCCGATCTTTCCGACGCGCATGCCGCGCGGGGCCTCGCCCTGTTCCTCAAGCGCGAGTTCGTGGAGGCGGAGGGTTTCCTGAGGAAGGCGATCGCACTCGACCCACGGCTCTACGACCCGCACTACATCTACGGCCGGGTGTGCTTCTCGGAGGGACGCATGCCCGAGGCCGCCGAGCACTTCCGCGAGGCTTGTGCCCTCGTGCCGGAGGCGTACGACGCGTGGTACCTCCTCGGCATGTGTTACCGGCGGATGGCCGAGACGGCCAAGGCGCGCAGCGCGGACCTCGAGTGCATCGAGGCCGCCAAGAAGCGCCTGCGCTCGCACCCGGACGACACCCGCGCGTGGACGATGGGCGCCTCCGTCCTCGCCGAGCTTGGCGAGCCCGAGCGCGCCGCCGAATGGGTCGCGCGCGCCCTCGCGGTGGACCGCGACGAGCCCATCATCGCGTACAACGCAGCCTGCGTATACGCCACGCTGGGGCGGCGCGACGAGGCGTTTGCGTGCCTCGAGGCCCCCGTCGGGCAGGGCCTGCTGGACGCGGCCTGGGTCGCGAACGATCCCGACCTCGACCCGCTGCGCGCCGACCCGCGCTTCGCAGCGCTGCTCGGGGCGGCGCGCTCCCGCTCCGCGTAGAGCCCAGTGAGGAGATCCTTGCCGCGAGGCGGATCCGTCCTCCGTCAGTCCTCTCCGAGCGTCCTCTTCAAATCCGAGAGCTCCCGCGAAATCGCGGCCAGCCGCTCCTCGAGTGCGGCGACGCGCGATGCGAGCGTGTCGAGCCGGGCGTTCGGGGCGGCGGGAACGGGAGCGGCCGGGGCGCGCGCGGCGGGCGCCGCCGGCGATCGGACCCCCTCCACGGACCCGGCCACGAGATGCGTCCAGCGCGTCTCCTTCTGGCCCGGCCTCCGCGGAAGCTCGGCCACGAGCGGCTCGGGTCCCGCCGCCAGCTTCTCGAGCGCGGCCTCGACGTCGGCCGTCGTCGCGAACGGGTGCAGGCGGTCGCTGCGTCCGCGCAGTTCGCCCGGCGTCTGTTCGCCCCGCAAAAGGAGGAGCGTCATGACCGCCTTTGCGGGCGCGTCGAGCTGCCACCGTCCCTCCACGTTCTGCTCCCACTTCTCGGCCCGCGAGCCGCCGGTCTTCCAGACGAAGACGTGTTCGCGCAGGCGGTCGAGCGCGGCCTCGACGTCGCCCGCCGAGAACTCCACGACAGGATCGCGGTTCGACTTCTGGTTGCAAGCCGCGACGAGCGCGTGGAGGGTGAGCGGGTAGTACTCCGGCGTCGCCTGCTGCTTCTCGAGGAGCGCCCCGAGGGCCCGGACCTCCACCGGGTCGAGCGGCCGCGGCAGGCGAGCGGGCGGGGTGTCATCGGTCAGCATGCGGCCTCCGGCCTACACATAAGGGGAAGCATACTGCCCCAACGCGCTATCATCAGTCCCTCGAAGAAGGAGTCCGCGATGCGTCCTGACAGCCGGTTCGGGCGGGAACGCGCATGAATCCCTCGTCCCTCTTCGAGGTTCAGGGCATCACGGGCCTGACGCTGCTTGCGTTCGCCGGAATCCTGCTCGTCATTCTCGTCATCTCGTTCCGGTCCCGTGCCATCGTGTTCTGCCAGTACCTCAAGGCGATGACGGGCGTCGCGCTGAAGCCGAAGCAGGTGCGCGCCGTTTTCAAGGATCGCGGTCAGGACGGCGTCCGCGAGATGTTTCTCGACCTCATCATCAAGGAAGACCTGCGGCAGACCGGGCCGCTCCAGATTCCGACCGAGCTCAGGGCGCCGAAGAAGAAAGACTGACGCCGCGGCGCGCACGGGTCCGGCGTGCTGTGCGTCGACGCCTCCCGTTGATCCCGTAAACTTCGTCCCCATGGACCAGCCCCTCGGCGACTTCCCCCCCGACGCGTTCCGCGAGATGGGGCACGCCGCCGTCGAGCGCCTCGCGCGCTACTTCGAGACGCTCGAGTCACGGCCCGTCCTCGCGCGGACGAAGCCGGGCGAGGTCCTCGCGCAGATGCCGCGACGCGCCCCGGAGGAGCCCGAGCCTTGGGAGGCGATCGAGCGCGACCTCGACCGCCTCGTGGAGCCTAACCTCACGCACTGGCAGCATCCCGGGTACTTCGCGTACTTCGCGAACACGGGCTCGGCTCCCGGGATCGTGGGCGACTTCCTCGCGGCGGGCTACAACCAGGTCGGCATCCTCTGGCGCACGTCGCCCGTCCTTACGGAGCTCGAGCAGGGCGTCGTGCGCTGGCTTCTCGACCTCGTCGGCCTGCCGTGGGGACCCGAAGGCTTCGACGGCCAGCTCGCCGACACGGCCTCGACGGCGTCGCTCATCGCGCTCGCGGCGGCCCGCGAGGAGGCGTATCCCGACGTCCGCAGGACGGGCCTCGCGGGCCGGCCCCAAGGTATCGTCTACTGCTCGGAGCTGGCCCATTCCTCGATCGACAAGGCATGCGTGGTCCTCGGCTTCGGCCTCGAAGGGCTGCGGAAGATCAAGGTCGACGCGGAATTCCGGATGGACGCGGCCGCCCTCGAGTCGGAGATCGCGAAAGACCGGGCGGCGGGGCGCGTGCCCGTGGCCGTCGTCGCGACCGCCGGGACGACCACCGTGACGTCGGTCGATCCGCTCGCGGCACTCGCCAAGATCTGCGAACGCGAAAACGTCTGGCTTCACGTGGACGCGGCGTATGCGGGCTCGGCCGCGGCGCTGCCGGAGATGCGCTCTCTGTTCGCGGGGTGGGAGCGCGCGGACTCGGTCCTCTTCAACCCGCACAAGTGGATGCTCGTGCCGCTCGAGTGCACCGGGCTGTTCTTCCGCCGGATGGAACGCGTGCGGCGCGCCTTCTCCGTGGTGCCGAACTATCTCGAGACCCCCGAAGGACAGACCGTGCGCGAGTACATGGACTACGGCGTCCAGCTCGGCCGCCGGTTCCGCGCCCTCAAGATGTGGATGACGCTTCGCGCCTTCGGTGCCTCGGGCGTGCGGGCACGGCTGCGCGCCCACCTCGTCCTCGCGCGAGCGCTCCGCGGCGTGCTCGAGCGCGAGCCCGGCGTCACGATCGCCGCGCCGACGCCGTTCTCGGTCGTCGCCTTCCGCTGGACGTCCAAGGAACTCTCCCCGGAAGCCGCCGACGCGGCGAACGCGCGAATCCTCGCGCGGATCAACGAAGACGGTCGTACCTTCATCTCGCATGCGCTCGTCTCCGGCCGCTATACGCTCCGCGTCGCCATCGGCAACGTCCGCACGGAACGCCGCCACCTCCAGACGTTTCTCCAGGCCTTCCGGGAGGCCGTGGCCGCCGAGTCTCTCGGAAAACCCTGACGTCCCGCCCTTCGTAGAAGGATTGGGTAAAGTGTCGCCCCCATGGATCCCTTGAACAAATCGGCTGACCTGTCGGCTCTGCGCATCGAACGTGAGACCGGGCCCGGGGGGCGCCGTTTCCTCTACCTCGCGCTCGCGACCCTGTGCGTCGCGCTCGTGGCGGTGTTTTTCATCACGCGATCGCGCGGGGGCATGGCGCTCCGGGCTCCCGAGGTCACGACGACCCGCGCGGCCCTCGTGACCCCCACGCAGGCCTCCACGATCCTCACGGCCTCCGGCTACATCGTCGCGCGTTCGAAGGCCGAGATCTCCCCGAAATCCGTTGGCCGCATCGCCTGGATCAACCTCGAGGAAGGCCAGCGCGTGAAAAAGGGCGAGCTCGTCGCGCGGCTCGAGGCGCAGGAGCTGGAGGCGCAGAAGCATTCCTCGCAGGCCCAGCGCGACCAGACGCTCGCCCAGCTCGCGAACGCGCGCCGCGACCGCGGGCGCGCCCGCCAGATGCTCGACGAGAAGATCGGAACAGAGCAGGCGTTCGACACGGCGGACGCGCAGGTGAAGGCCTTCGAAGCGCAGGTCACGTCTTTCGAGGCCCAGGCGCGTTACTACGAGGAGCAGATCAAGAACGCCGAGATCCGCGCGCCGATCGACGGCGTCGTCACGGTCAAGAAGGCGTTCCTCGGCGAGACCGTCGCTCCGCAGGGCTTCGGCGGAGCGGGATCGGCGGGCGCGACGTTCGCCGTGATCGTGGACCTCTCCTCGCTGGAGATGGAAGCCGACATCAACGAGCAGAACGTGGGCAAGCTGGTTCTCGGGCAACCCGCCGAAGTCGCTCTCGACGCGTATCCGGACAAGCCCTACAAGGCGCATCTCCGCCAGATCGTCCCGACGGCCGACCGCCAGAAGGGCTCGGTCAAGGTCAAGATCGAGATCTCGGGCAAGGACGTGAAGGTCCTCCCCGAAATGTCCTGCCGCGTCGTCTTCCTGAATCCCCAGGCGAAAGTCGACGAGAAAGCGAAGCCGAAGGTCATGGTGCCCTCGGCCTCCGTCGTCGAGATCGGCGGCGACAAGGGCGTCCTCCTCGTCGCGAACGAGAAGGCTACGTTCAAACCGCTCGCGTTCGGGCCCGCCGCGGGCGCGCAGGTGACGGTGACCTCGGGCCTTTCGGGCGGCGAGGAGATCGTCGCGGATGCCGCGTCCGCCGGACATACCTGGCGCGCCGAGCAGAAAATCCGCATGAAGAAAGACTGATCCCTAGGAAGGAGAATCATGAGCGCCATCTCGCCTGGCACACCTGGCACGCCCGGCACGCCTCTCATTCGCATCGACTCGCTCGTGAAACAGTACACGCGCGACACCCAGGTCCTCACCGTGCTCGACAATCTGTCGCTCACGGTCGACGAGGGCGACTTCATGGCGCTCATGGGTCCCTCGGGTTCGGGCAAGACCACGCTCTTGAACCTCATCGCGGGCATCGACCGCCCGACCTCGGGCCGGATCGTCGTCGGCGAGAAGGAGGTCTCCTCGATGAGCGAGGCCGCGCTCGCGAAATGGCGCAGCGCGAACATCGGCTTCATTTTCCAGCTCTACAACCTGGTGCCGGTTCTCACGGCGTTCGAGAACGTGGAGCTCCCTCTCCTCCTCACGAACCTGAATCGGGCGCGCCGGAGGAAGCAGGCCGAGCTCGCGCTCTCCGTCGTCGGCCTCACGGACCGCATGGACCACTACCCGCGGCAGCTTTCGGGCGGGCAGGAGCAGCGCGTCGCCATCGCGCGCGCCATCGCGACCGACCCGAAGCTCCTCGTCGCCGACGAGCCGACGGGCGACCTCGACTCCAGAAACGGCGAGGAGATCCTCGTCCTCATGGAGCGCCTCAACTCCGAGTTCAAGAAGACGATCGTCATGGTCACGCACGACCCGAAGGCCGCGTCGCGCGCCCACCGCCTCGTCCACCTCGACAAGGGCGTGCTCAAGGAAGACGTGAAGGCCGAGCGCGGGAAGGCCGTGGGCATGGCGGCGGCGATCTCGGTCTCCTCCACCTGAAACGCCAGAGCGCAAATGAAATTCCTGCCCTTCGTCTTCAAGAATCTCTTCCGGAAGAAGACGCGCTCGTTACTGACGCTCGGCTCGATCCTGCTCCCGTTCTTCGTGATCTGCCTCCTCGGGACGTTCGTCGCGATGCTCGATGCGGACCCCTCGAAGGGGCGCGGGATGTTTCGGATCGCGGTGCGCCATAAGGTCTCGTTCACGAACCCCCTGCCGGCGTCCCACCTCGAGAAGATCCGGCAGCTCCCCGGCGTGAAGGCCGCGATGCCCTTCAACTGGTTCGGCGGCCGGTACGTCGACTTCTCCGCCTTCCACGTCTTCCAGCGCTTCGCGATCGACCCCGTCGTCTTTTTCGACATCTTCGACGCATCGGCCATCGCCGAGGGGTCGGCCGAGGCCTGGAGGAGCGACCGGAGCGGCCTCCTCGTCGGCGAGCTCCTGATAAGGAAGTACGGCTGGAGGCTCGGGCAGCAGATCACTCTCGTCGGCGACATCTGGCCGGGCGTCTACGCGTTCACGATCCGGGCCGTCTACCGAGGTAACGACGAGGCGTCCGTCTTCTTCGACCAGAAGGTCATCGACGAGGCCCTGCCCGCCCGCGCGGGCCGCTACACGATGATCTGGGTCAAGGCGGTCGATGCCGCGGCGACGCGCGACCTCATCCCGCGCATCAACGTGCTCTTCGAGAACTCCTCCTCTCCGGTGCGCGCCGAGACCGAAAAGGAGTTCCAGAACAACTACGTCGCCCTCCTCGGGAACGTGAAGCTCTTCTTCCGGAGCCTCACGGCCGTCCTCGCGGCCGTCGTCCTCCTGATCGCGGCGAACACGATGGCGATGGCGACGCGCGAGAGGGTCACGGAGCTCGCCGTCCTGCGCGCGATCGGCTTCCCGAGGGGGACGATCTTCGGCCTCCTCCTCGGGGAGAGCGCGCTCCTCGCGATCTTCGGGGCCGCCGCCGGCCTCGCCCTCTACCTCCTTCTCTTCCCGAAGCTGCGCGCCGTCGTCCTCTACTCGCCGCTCGCGGGCCTCGCGTCCGGCCTCCGCGTCTATCCCGACGTCCTCGCCGCCGCGTTCCTCCTCACGGTCCTCGTCGGCATCCTCGCGGGCCTCGTGCCCGCCATCCGCTCCGTCCGGCGCCCGATCGCGGACGGTCTCCGATCCGTCGCCTAGGAGGAGCCCCGATGCTCGGAATCCCCCTGAAGTACAACATCCGAAATCTCTTCGTGAGGAAAGTCACGACGGGCCTCACCGTGCTCGGCATCGGCCTCGTCGTCGCGGTCTTCCTCTGCGTCATGGCGCTCGGCGAAGGCCTCACGCGCGTCTTCACGGCGTCGGGATCGGAGAACAACGTCCTCGTGCTCCGGCAGAACTCGCAGTCGGAGCTGCAGTCCGGGATTTCGCGCGACCAGATGCCCCTCATCCTGACTCTCCCCGGGATCTCGCCAGACGCGGACGGCAAGCCGCTGGCGTCTCCCGAGCTCGTCATCGTCCTGAACCTCGAGAAGCGTGACGGCGGATCCTCGAACGTGACGATCCGGGGGATCGGCGAGAAGGGCATGAAACTCCGGCCGGGTCTCACGCTCGTAGAGGGCCGCTGGTTCACGCCCGGGAAGTCCGAGGTCGTCGTCTCGCGCAGCGTCTCGAGCCGCTTCAAGGACTGCGCGACGGGCCAGACGATCAAGTTCGGCGCATACCGCTGGACGGTCGTGGGCCTCTTCGACGCGGGGGGCACCGCCCCCGACAGCGAGATCTGGACGGACGTCGAGGGCATGATCACGGACTTCAAGCGCAATGGCTATTCGTCCGTTCTCGCGCGGACCGCCGGCCGCCCGGCGCGCGACCAGTTCCAGGCGGGTCTCGCGGGCGACGCGCGCCTCGCACTCGAGGGCAAGGTCGAGCGCAAGTACTACGACGACCAGACCTCGACCGCCGCGCCGATCAAGTTCCTGGGGTTCTTCGTGGGCATCGTCATGGCGATCGGCGCGTGTTTCGGCGCGATGAACACGATGTACGCGGCCGTCGCCGCGCGGACGCGCGAGATCGCGACTCTCCGCGCGCTCGGCTTCTCGCGGCTCTCCGTGATGCTGTCGTTCGTCTTCGAGTCGCTGTGCCTCGCGCTCCTCGGGGGCATCCTCGGGTGCGCCCTGGGATGGCTCGCCGTGAAGCTCGCCCTGTCAGGCGTCACGGGCACGACGAACTTCGCGACGTTCTCGGAGGTCGTGTTCGCGTTCCGGCTTACGCCGGCGCTCCTCATGACCGGCATCGTCTTCTCGCTCGTGATGGGTTTCTTCGGCGGCCTCTTCCCGGCCGGCCGGGCGGCCTTCACGAAGATCACGAACGCCCTCAGGCAAGTCGGCTGACCGCCGGGATCAGTACAATCCCCTGCCGTGGCGAACTTCCTCCTCAAGACCGAGCCCTCCGACTACTCCTTCGACGACCTCGTGAGAGAGAAACAAACGGTGTGGTCGGGCGTGAAGAATCTGACCGCGATCCGCCATCTCCTGTCCACGAAGAAGGGCGACCGGCTCGTGATTTACCACACGGGTGACGTGAAGGCCGCGGTCGGCCTCGCGACGGTCGTCTCCGCCGACACGGATCCGAAGAGCCCGACCGACCCCATCGTCGTGATCGCGGCGGGCAAGCCGCTGGCCTCGCCCGTTACGCTCGCCGCGATCAAGTCCGAGGAACTCTTCGCGAGCTCGCCGCTCGTGAAGATCGGGCGGCTTTCGGTCGTCCCGCTGACCGACGCACAGTACCGGCACCTCACCGGCGGCTGACGCGCGGTGTTCTTCACGCGCGCCCAGGAGATCGCGCTGGCCGCGCTCCCCCTCCTCGATCCGCGAGGGGCCTCCGGAATCGGACGCGGCGTCACGGAAATCGCGGAGGCGGCCGGCGTTCCCGCGCCGTTTCTCTCCAAAGTGCTGGGGCGCCTCGTGGACCGCGGCCTTCTCAGGAGCCGTCGCGGGCGGGGGGGCGGGTTCGTCCTCGGCCGGCCGGCCTCGGAGATCACGCTCGCCGACATCGCGCTCGCCCTCGACCGGCGCGATGGCCTCGAGCGCGCGTTTCCTCCGGTCGCCGGGCCCGCGGGCGACCTCCTCGCGCCGGCGCGAGAGGACTTCCTCGAACGCCTTCGGCGGACCCGGCTTTCGGATCTCGCGGGCAAAGGGAAAAGGGCTTCCACGCCGTGAAAGATCTTCGCGCCTTCCTCGACGCCCTTCGCCGCGAGGGCGACCTGGCCACCATCGAGCCGGAAACCGACCCGCGCCTCGAGATCCCCGAGATTCACCGCCGCGTGATCGAAGAGGGCGGGCCCGCGCTCCTCTTCAGGCGCCCGAAGGGCGCGGACTTCCCCGTCGTGACGAACCTCTTCGGCACGCCGAAGCGTCTCGAGCTCGCGTTCGGGAACAAGCCGCGCGCGTTCGTCGAAACGGCGGCCCACGCAGCCACGGAGCTTCTGCCGCCAACTTTGGGGAAGCTCTGGGCGTTCCGCTCGTTCTTCGGAAGCGCCCTCCGCGTCGGGACGACGAGCGCAACCCGCGCGCCCGTGACCGAGGTCGTCGAGGACAGGCCGGACCTCACGCGGCTTCCCGCGCTCACGCAGTGGCCGGAAGACGGCGGGCCCTTCCTGACGCTGCCCCTCGTCTACACGGAGCATCCCGCGCGCCACGAGTCGAATCTCGGGATGTACCGCATCCAGATCCACGGCCCGAGAACGACGGGCATCCACTGGCAGATCGGGAAGGGCGGCGGGTTCCACTATTACGAGGCCGAGGCGCGCGGCGTGGCGCTTCCCGTCACGATTTTCCTGGGAGGCCCGCCGGCCCTCATCCTCGCGGCGGTCGCGCCGCTGCCCGAAGGGCTGTCCGAGCTTCTCGTCGCGTCGCTCCTCCTCGGAAAGAAGCTCCCGATGACGCGGGTGCCCGCCCACCCGCATCGGCTCGTGGCGGACGCGGAATTCGCTCTCACCGGATCCGTGGCTCCGGGGGCCCGGATGCCCGAAGGCCCCTTCGGCGACCACTACGGCTACTACTCGCTGAAACACGACTACCCCGTCTTCGACGTGGCGCGCGTCTACCGGCGACGCGACGCGATCTTCCCGGCCACGGTCGTCGGCAAGCCCCGGCAGGAGGACTTCTACATTGGCGACTTTCTCCAGGAGCTGCTCTCCCCGTTGTTTCCCCTCGTGATGCCGTCGGTCGTCGATCTCTGGAGTTACGGGGACACGGGATTCCACTCGCTCGCGGCCGCGGTCGTGAGGGACCGCTATCGCCGCGAGGCGATGAACTCGGCCTTCCGGATCCTCGGCGAAGGCCAGCTCGCGCTGACGAAGTTCCTCCTCGTGACCGACACCCGGCGCGACCTGCGCGACTTCCGCGGCCTCCTCGAGCACGTGCTCGCGCGCTGCCGGTTCGATTCGGACCTCTTCCTCTTCGGCAATCTCGCGATGGACACGCTGGACTACACGGGCCCGAAGGTGAACGAGGGCAGCAAGGGCGTTCTTCTTGGCCTCGGGGACGCGATCCGCGATCTGCCGCGGGAATTCCACGGCGCGCTGCCCGCCGGCGCGCGCGCGGCGGTGGTCTTCTGCGCCGGTGCCCTCGTCGTCGATGGACCGTCTTTCGCCGACGACCGCGCCTTCGCCGAGCGCCTCGCCACCGACCCTTCGGTCGGGGAATGGCCCCTAGTCGTCCTCGCGGACGATGCGGCGGCGGCCGCGAAGGACGACCGCTCGTTCCTGTGGCACGTCTTCACACGATTCGAGCCCGCCGCGGACGTGCACGGCCGCCGGGAGGTCGTGCGGAATCACGTCGCCTTCACGCCACCCGTCGTGATCGACGCCCGGACCAAGCCGTGGATGCCGAAGGTGGTGCAGGCCGACCCTTCGACCGCCGCGCTCGTCGACAGGCGGTGGCGCGAGTACTTCCCGGGACGCTGACCGACAGTTTTCGGCTAGGTCTGGCTCGACCCGCCCGACGGGGCCGAAGGCGCCGTTCCGCCCGGCTTGGGTCCATCTGGCCCGCCGGGGCCGCCAGAGCCGCCGCGGCCGCGGCCCCTGCGCCTCCTGCGCCGTCCGCTCCCCCCCTCGGCGCGCGCGCCCTCGGGAGGAGGACCGCCGGCGGGCTGCGCCGGGCGCGGCGGATTCTGGGGGCGAGGCCCCGCCGCAGGCCCCGCCGCGCTCGCCGCCTGAGGCTGCTGCGTCCGGCCCGCGCCCGCGTTTCCTCCCGGCTGGCTCGCCGCGTGGCCGGAGGCTCCGCCGCGCCCGCGCCGGCGCCTCCGGCCCGCGCGCGCGCCCTCGCCCTGCGGCGGCTGACCCGGCGCGTTTCCGGCCGCGGCCCGCTCGCGGCGCTCCCGCTCGCGCTGCGCCTGGCGGCGCACCACTTCCTGCTGCTTCTGGCGCTGGCGATCGTGTGCCCTGCGCTCGTCCTCGGCGCGCTTGGCCGCGAGGGCGGCCTCGTGCTTCTTGCGCCACTCGGACTCGATTTCCTCCCGCTCGACGCGCTCCTCCTCGGTCAGGAGGCGTGCGACGGTGACGAGTATTTCGGCACGGCCCGCCTGGTCGCGGATGCACGCGACGATCTGCTCCCTCACCCCGGCCTTCGCGTCGGCGACGACGGCGGGAAGCCGGGTCGCGTCCGAGAGGAACATGCGCGTGAAGACGACACGGCACGTCGCGCCGGTTTCCGCATTCGATAGAGAAAGCCAGTAATGGTCGCGCTCGTGCTCGAGGCCGTGCGCCGCGATCGCGAAGCCGGGCAGCGCCTCGGCCGCGAGGGCGCTCAGAAGATCGATGTGTTTCTCACCGATTTCCTGCGTCTGCTCCATGGAGACGACGCGGTCCCGGAACATGCGTACGGAGCCCATCGCGCGAAGGATCTCATACGTCGATGCCTCCCGCCGCGAGGACCCGCCGCGCGTGCTCCTCGGGCGTGAAGACCGCGCGGCGATGCGCGGCTCCGGCCGAGAGGCGCGGCCCCAGCGCCTCCCGGACGAAGCGGACCATCGCGGCCGCGAGGGCGTTCCGGTCGCCGGGAGGCACGAGGAGGCCGCTCCTCTCGTCCTCGACGATTCCCAAGAGCCCGTCCACCGCCGTACCGATCACGGGCCGCGAGAATGCGAGCGCGTCGGCGGCGATTCCCGAGCCGGTCGCGTGACGGTAGGGGCAGACGACGGCGTCGCACGCGGCGAACCACTCGGCGCGCTCCTCCTCCGGCTGGTACCTGAGCTCGAGCCGGACGCCCGCCGGTGCCCGGCCCGGCAGGTCGCACGCTTCGCCCCAGGGCTCCCCCGCGAACACGAGGAGCGCCCCGGGGAATTCCTTCCTGACGGCGGGAAAGGCGTCGAGAAGGTCCTGCCAGCCCTTGTAGGGCCTGAGGAGCCCGCTGAAAAGGAAGACGGGAGCGTCGATCGGCACTCCCAGCCGAGCGCGCGCGGCCGCGCGGTCCGGAATCACCGCCCGCGGTTCCGAGGGATGCGGCACGATTTCGACGCGCGCGTCCGAGCGCTCTGAAACGACCTCGCGCGCGCTCCCTCGGTTCTGCACGACGAAGCGATCCGTGCGCCTCAGGACCGCGCGCGTCAGCGCGCTCTTCAGCGGATTCCGCTCGTGGTCGAATACGTTGTGGCAGAGGAGAAGCGTCGTGGCCCCGGCGCCGCCGCGGGAAAGCCCGGCGAACAGCAGAAGAACGTGCGGCGCGAAGTAGGCGGTCCACCAGGGAATGACGACGAGAGAAGCTCCGGACGCCGAGATTTCCTTCGAAGAGGAATAGAACGAGAAGGGATTCAGGCCGTCGAGAATGGGCCGCGGAGCGAAAGCTTCTTTCCCCCATCCCTCTTCCCCTTCTAAGAAATCCCCGGTCCCCTTCCCGGGATAGAGAAATCCGGGATACATCCTGCGAAACGTGAAAATCCGGGGCTCCACTCCAAGATCCTTCATCGCCCGCGCGAGGCGCAGCGTCTGGTCCGCGATTCCGCTCCGCCAGGGTGGGACCGGTCCGACGAGGGCAACGCGCACCGTCACGGGGCCTCGAGGAGAAAAGCCTTGAGGTAGTCACCCTCGGGGCAGTCGATCGAGACGGGATGGTCGGGGCCTGCTCCGCGGCGCTCGAGGAGGCGCGCCGGGCGGCGGGCGTCGAGCGCGGCGGCGAAGATCACCTTCTGGAAGAGGTCCGACGAGATGCGGCCCGAGCAGGAGCACGCGAGGAGGAGCCCTCCCGGCGCGAGAAGCTGGAAGGCCAGACGGTTGATGTCCTTGTAGCCGCGACATGCCTTGTCCACGTCGGCCTTCCTCTTCGCGAAGGCGGGCGGGTCGGTCACGATGAAGTCCCAGCGCTCGCCGGACGCGACGCGCGCCCGGAGGTCGTCGAAGACGTCGGCCTCAAGCGTCTCCACCCGGGACTCGGCCCCCTCGACAGGCTGGCCGTTCCGCCGGTGATTCTCCCGCGCCAGCTCGAGCGCGGCGCCGGAGACGTCGACGTGGGCCACCCGCGCCGCACCGCCCGCGAGGGCCGCGACGCCGAACGCGCCCGAGTAGGAGAACAGGTTGAGGAGACTCCGGCCCGCTGCCAGGGACCGCACGAGGTGGCGGTTTTCGCGCTGGTCGAGGAAGAAGCCCGTCTTCTGACCCGCGAAGACTTCGGCCACGAAGGAGAGTCCATGCTCGCGGAACGCCGCCCGTCGAGGGCTGGCATCACCCGCGAGAAGCTCGTCGCCGAGCGGCAGACCTTCTCCCTTCCGGGACGACAGGTTGTTCTTCTGGACGACCGTCGCCCCGGGGAACGCCTCGAGGAGCGGAGGCAGCCAGAGCGGACGGGCGCGCGCGGTGCCCTCGGTGGTGGATTGCACGACGAGAACCTCGCCGAAGCGGTCCACGACGAGACCCGGCAGGAAGTCGCCTTCCGCGTTCACGACCCGGTAGCCGTCCGTTTCGGGCGGAACGACGCGCCCCCTGAGATCGACCGCGTCGCGCACCCGCCCCGCGACGAAGTCCGCGTCGAGCGGGCGGTCCTCGAACGTCCAGAAGCGCGCGACGATCGGCGCGGCGGGCGACGCGAATCCGCGCGCGAGAAAAGCGCCCGAGGCGTCCCGCGCATCGACGACTCCGTCGGGCGAAGAGCCTTCCTCCCGGGCGACCGCGCCCGAAAACAGCCACGGGTGGCGCCGGCGCGTCGCCGCGTCGCGCCCCTTCGCCAGATGGAGTGTCCGCATCGTCTGACGATACCCGACGCGCCCGCATGTGCGTCTTGACGCGGCGCCCTCGGACAGCCGAGACTCGCCTCAGGGAAGAGGAACGAGATGCGCGAACGAAGCGTGGTCCCCGCGCACGTGCTCGCGGAGGCCGCGACAGCCGACCCCATGGAATTGATGCGTCTGGGGATCGACGCCGCCCGGGCCGAGCGCTACGCCCGCGGCCTCGTGCTCCTCGCCGAGGCCTACAAGCTGTTCTCCCTGGAAACCGAGGTCCTGAGCGAGGCAGTGAAAGCCGCGCGAGGCATCGAACAGCTCGGCACGCGCAAGAGGACGCCCGCCGTGTGCTTTTCGTATTACGGCCTCTGCCTCGCGCTGACGACGTCCTCGCAGACGGAGGAGGGGGCGCGCTTCTGCGAGGTCGCGATCCAGCTCGAGTCCCACCGGGGCGAGCACTACCTGAATCTCGCGAAGATCTGGCAGGCCGCCCGCGTGCGCTCGATGATGGTGTCCGCCGTCGAGAGGGGCCTCAAGGAGAGCCCGAGAAGCGCGATCCTGCTCGCCTTCCGGGACGAGATCGGCGTCCGGTCCGCCCCTCCGATCTCGTTTCTCAACCGCGAGCACCGGCTCAACAAGGAGCTCGGAAAGATCCTTCACCGGCGCCGCGCGCCGAAGCGCTGAGCCTCAGCGCTTCAGGGCCGACAGGCAGAGCCACACGAGGGCAGCCACGGCCGCGGACGCGGGGATCGTCAGTATCCACGCGGTCACGATGGAGCGGGCAACGCCCCAGCGCACCGCCGAGAAGCGCCGCACCGACCCGACTCCCATGATTCCGCCCGTGATGGTATGCGTCGTCGAGACGGGCACGCCTCCGAGCGAGGCGCCGATGAGCGTCACCGCCCCCGCGAACTCGGCGCATGAGCCGCTGATCGGCTTGAGCGCCGTGATGCGCATCCCCATCGTGCGCACGATGCGCCACCCGCCCGAGAGCGTCCCGAGGCCGATCGCCGCATGGCAGATGAGGACGATCCAGAAGGGAATTTCCATCACCTTCAGGTAGCCTGAAGAGAAGAGGAGCACGGCGATGATCCCCATCGTCTTCTGGGCGTCGTTCATCCCGTGGCCGAACGAAAAGGCGGCCGCCGAGACGAGCTGGACCTTTCGAAAGCCGCGGTCCAGCGGCTCGGGTCGCGCCCGCCGGAAGACCCATGTGACGATCAGGAAGAAGACGAATCCGAGGATGAACCCGAGGAGCGGTGACAGGACGATGAAGACGAGCGTCTTCCCGATCCCGTGCGGCACCAGGGCTCCCGGTCCCGCCTTCATAACGGCCGCGCCCGCGAAGCCCCCGATGAGGGCGTGCGAGGACGAGGACGGCAGCGCCCACCACCAGGTGGCGAGGTTCCACACGATCGCGCCGATGAGCGCTGCGAGGATGAGGATGGGGTCGACGACCGTGGGGTTCACGATGTCCTTGCCGATCGTCTTGGCGACGCGCGTCTCGAGCGAGAAGGCCGCCACGAAATTGAAGAAGGCCGCCCACGCCACCGCCTTTTTCGGCGTCAGGACGCGCGTTCCGACGACCGTCGCGATGGAGTTCGCCGCGTCGTGGAAGCCGTTGATGAAGTCGAAGGCGAGCGCAACGAATACGACGAAGAGAACGAGGCTCATCGGCGCCGCGCGAGGCTCAGGAGGACTTCAGCACGATCTGCTCGAAGACGTTCGCGACGTCTTCGCAGCAGTCCGTGGCTTCTTCGAGAACCTCGTATATTTCCTTCCACTTCATGAGGACGATGGGGTCCTTCTCCGTCTCGAAGAGCTTCCCGATGGAGATGCGATTCAGGCTGTCGGCCTCGTTCTCGAGGCGGTTGATCTCCACGCAGATCTCCAGGATCGCGGCGGAGTTCTTGAGGTCGCCGAGGAGGCCGATCGCGCGGAGGATCGCCTCGGCCGACTGCACGAGGATGGCGGTCGCCGACTTCAGGGCCGGCGTCGGCGCGGGGATCCGGTAGAGGACGAGACGCGCGGCGGCGGCGTCGAGATAGTCGAGCACATCGTCCAGCGCCTTGACGAGCGCGTAAATGTCCTCCCGGTCGATGGGGGTGATCCACGTGCGCGAGAGCAGCCCGAACGTCTGGTGCGCGACCTGATCGCCTTCGTGCTCGAGGTGCTTGATGTGCGCGACCTTCAGCTCCACGTCGGTGAAATCCGCGGCGAGCTGGTCGAGGGCGGTCGCGGCTTCGAGAATGATCTCGGCGGCGCGCGCGAACTGCGGGAGGAAGCTCTCCTCGCGGGGGAACAGCTGAAACACGGCGCGGCGAAGAATATCAGACGGAATTCACGCCGATTTCACGAAGACCTCACGGCCCGGCAAGGCATGGCAGGATAGGCGAATGATCCGACGCCTGCGCGCCGTCCCGGCCCTCCTCGCCCTCCTTCTTCCGGCCCTTCTCGCGCTCGCCGCCAAGGCGCCCGCTCTCACCCCCGCGCCGCCGAAGCCGAAACTCGCCGTCGTGATCTCCGTCGACGGTCTCGGCTGGGCGCGCCTCGAAGGCTATCGTCCGCTCTTCACGGCGGGCCTCAAGCGACTCCTCGACGAGGGCTGGGTCGAGCGCGGCGCGCGCTACCGGCATCTCAATACCGAGACCGGGCCCGGCCACGCCTCTCTCGGCACCGGCGCGCCCCCGCGTGTGACGGGGATTGTCCTGAACAGTTGGTACACATACGGCGCGGATGGCGCGCTGCAGCTCATCTACTGCACCGACCAGAAAGACCCGGCGACCGGCCGCAAGGTCGCCGGCCCCGGCAACCTCCGCGTCCCGACGCTCGGCGACCGGCTCGTTGAGAGTGTGAAGGGCGCTCGCGTCGTCTCCGTCTCCGCGAAGGACCGCGGCGCGATCTTCCTCGCGGGAAAGGACCCCGCCCACGCCGTCTACTGGTACGACGGCGAGACGGGCCGCTTCCAGACGTCCGCCGCGTACCGCCCGCCGGCCCAGGCGGCCGCTCTCGTGAAGAAGTTCAACGAGACGCGGGCGGGAGGGATGCTCCCGGCGCGCTTCGGCCTCGTGTGGGAGAAGCTGCCCGAGCCGGCGCCTGGCGCGAAGCCCGTTCCGACGGCCGTTCCCCCGGGGATCATCGCGCGCTTCCAGCTCCCGACGCACGGCCTCGGCTTCGGCCACGACCTCTCGACGTACGGCCGGATCCCGGCCGGCGGGCCGTACGGATACTTCGGCGGGATCTACCGCAGCCCGCTGATCGACGAGCTGACCGCCGATCTCGCGCTCGCGTTCCTGAACGACCCGGGGTACGCACTCGGTCACGGCGACGTCCCGGATCTTCTCGCCATCTCCTTCTCGGGCCACGACCCGGTCGCACACGACTACGGCGACGAGAGCGAGGAGTCGCGCGACGCGCTGCGCCGACTCGACCTCCAGATCGGCCGCGTCCTCGACGCGCTCGAAGCGAACTACCCGAAGGGGACCGTCCTCGTCGCGCTCTCGGCGGACCACGGCTTTCCCATGATGCCGGAGGTCGCCAAGGCGCTCGACAGGACGGCGACGGGCGGCCGTCTCGAGACGGGCCGCGACACGCTCCACAACGACCGCGAGCGCCTGAACCGCCTCCTCTCGGACGTGCTGTGCCTCGACCGTTCCGCGAAGGTCGTCGGCGCCATGGACGGCTGGAACCTCTTCTATAGCCACGCCGCGTTCCCGTACAAGACCATCGCGGGGACGTGCGGCCCCGCCGGGGCGCCCGTGACCGCGGCGGACGTGGACCGCGTCCTCCCGAAGCTCGTCCGGCAGGTCTGGGACGAGGAGGTCGAGGACGTCCTCCTCGTTTCGCAGGAGGCCGCGTGGCCAGAGACGCCCGCCGCCGGCTTCGTGCGAAACGACTTCGACCGCGACCGCTCGGGGGACGCCTTCGTGATCCCCCGCTGGGGTGTCATGAGCTCGTACAACCCGGGCCGTGGCGCGATGCACGGTACGCAGTACGAGTACGACATCCACGTCCCGCTCGTGTTCTGGGGCGCGGTGAAGGCCGGCGCCTCGGACGCCGCGACGACGCCGTACGACCTCGCGCCGACGGTCGGCCGCTGGCTCGGCGTGACGCTGCCCGAGGCGACCGGGCACGCGCTGCCTCTGCCGCGGTGACGGACGGACCGCCGGGCGCCGACAAGCCACCGCGGCGGCCGCGCTACCGCGGCACGCACCCGCGCGCGTTTTCCGAGAAGTACAAAGAGCTCGACCCCTCCCGTTTCCCCGACGAGCGCGAAAAGGTGCTCGGTTCCGGCAAGACGCCCGCGGGCAGCCATGTCCCAGTGCTCGCCCTCGAAGTCCTCGCGGCCCTCGGGCCGAAGGCGGGCGACCTGGCCGTGGATGCGACCCTCGGTTTCGGCGGCCACGCCTCGGAGCTCCTGAAGAGGATCCTGCCCGGTGGCCGGCTCCTCGGCCTCGACGTCGACCCCATCGAGCTGCCGAGGGCCGAGGCGCGGCTGAAGGCGCTCGCGAGGGAGCGCGGAGAGCCCGACGCGGTGCGCTGCGTGAGGCGCAACTACGCGGGTCTCCGGAAGCTCCTCGCCGAAGACGCCCGCGGCGCGGCCGGCGCCGACGTCGTCCTCGCCGACCTCGGCGTCTCCTCGATGCAACTCGACGACCCGAGCCGCGGCTTCTCGTGGAAGCACGACACGCCGCTGGATCTGCGGATGAATCCGGGAAGAGGCCAGCCGGCGGGAGCTCTCCTGATGCGAATGAAGAAAGAGGAGATTGAAGATCTTCTTAGAAAGTATGGGGACGAGCCCGAGGCGGAACGAATCGCGGCGGCGCTGCGGGAGACGATCGAAGCGCGCGGCGGCGAAAGCCCCTTTCACCTTCTAAGAACTTCGGACCTAGCGGCTGCGGTGGAGCTCGCCTACGAAGGGCAGACGTCCCGTGACGCGTCCGAAGCAAAGAAATCTTCCCTCCAGCGCACCTTCCAGGCGATCCGCATCCTCGTCAACGACGAGCTGACGGCGCTCGAGGCGTTCCTGCGCGACCTGCCGGCCTGCCTCGCCCCCGGCGGGCGCGCCGCGATCCTGACGTTCCACTCGGGCGAGGACCGCCTCGTGAAGAAGGCGTTCGCGGCGGGACACGCGGATGGCACCTACGCGGAGGTTTCCCGCAAAGTCGTGCGCGCCTCGTCCGAGGAGCGCCGTGCGAACCCCCGCTCGCAACCGGCCAAGCTGCGCCGGGCGGTCCGGGCGGGGTGACCCTCCCCGCGCGTTACGCGAGGCTCTTTCCCGCCGCGAGTTTTCGAAGCAGCTGGATCTGTCCCGCGTGGTAGAGATCGTGCGCGGCTGCGCCCGAGATCACGGCCTCGCCGGTCCAGCGCCCGAAGCGCGCGGCGAAGGCGTGCTCGGGCAATTCCTCCACGAGCTCGCGGAGCGCGCGGTGCTCGCGCTCGAGAAGGGACCGTGCCGCGTCGATCTCCTTCGGGGACGAACGCGCCGGAGCGAGGAAGAAATTCGAGCCGGGGAGCGCGAACGATCCGCGCTTCTCGCCCGAGAACGGCCGCCTCACGACGTACTTCCAGTACGCCGCGTGGTCTATCTCCGCGCGAGCCTTCGCGCAACCACCCGGCCACGTCACACCGCGAGCGGAAACGTCCCGAGAATGTCGTGGCGGGGCGGTCCCGAGCCGAGCGTCGAGTGAATGAGGAGAAGGCGGTCGACCCGAGCGCGGCCGAGCGGCCCCGCGGCGACGGCGCCCCTGCACACGGCCGCGGCGACCGCCGAGGAGCCGCGCCGGTTCCGCGCGCGCGCCAGCGTGAGGTGCGGGGAGAACGGCCGTGTGTCGCCCGGAAATCCCCGGCTCGCGAGCGCGCGAGAGATCGCCTCCGCGAGCGCGCCGAGCGCCTCGCGTCCCGCACCGCAGCCGATCCAGACGACCTTCGCCGGGCCCCGCGGCGGAAAGCACCCGACACCCTCCATCTCGAGGTCGAAGCACGACACGCCCGCGGCCGCCGCGCCTGCCGCGCCACGAACGTCCTCCACGCGGTCTTCGGGAAGCTCGTCGAAGAAACGAAGTGTCAGGTGGCGCTGAGCGGCAAGCACCCACCGGAGCTCGCCTTCTGGAAAGTGGACGCCACGCGCGGCGAGAGACGTGTCGAGCACCGGATCGCCGACGGAGACGGCGAGGAAGGCGCGGATCTACGTCTCTCCCTTCTCTTCTTCCTCGTCTTCGTCGGCCTCGGCAAAGAACCAGGCATCCGCGCAGGCCTTGCTGCAGAACGCGAGGCTGGCCGAGCGGATGGCGCAGGCCCGGCAGAAGTCCTTGAAGCAGAAGGGACACTCCTGGATGAGCATCCGCTCGGACATCTGCTCACACCTTTCGCAGAAGAGGTAGGGCGAAGCGTCGTCATCCTGCTCGCGCCGGCGCATGGCGGAATGATATGCGCCTCAGGGGAGGCTGGTGGCGGCGGGCGGAATCGAACCGCCGACAAAGGGCTTATGAGACCCCTGCTCTGGCCATCTGAGCTACGCCGCCCCGAAAAGGCGCGCCCGGGGGCCCGGGCGAGGCGCAGATGATAGCGCAGCGGAACGCGCGTCAGACGAGCTGGAACGTGGGGGCCGACTTCAGCCGGCGGTCCAGAGTGGCCGTCGAGGCGCAGCCCGCCGCGCGGTTGCGCTCGCCGAGGAGATAGTCGGAAAAGTCGCCGGGACCGCGCCGGTAGGCGTCGACGGCCGCGGCGACCTGCTCGCGGTCTTCGATCACGAGCCCGGCCACGCCGAGTAACTGGTCCAGAGCGGCCGCGATCTCGCGGCGGGGGATGCCATAGGACGACCGCAGGACCCACACCGTCTCACAAAGCACGATCACGCTCACGAGGACCGGATCCGCTTCCGCAAAGCGCGCCTCGAGGAACTCCCGCACCTGCCGGAACTGCTCGGCGTCGTCCCGCGTGACGAGCCTCACCAGAACGTTCGTGTCAATTCCGCGCAAGCTCAGCGACCCGAACGATGGAGGCGCTCGATGCCGCGGTCCATCTCGCGAACCGAAACAGCCCGGCGGCCTTTCCGGTGCAGGATTCCCGCGAGGCTCATGAGGTCCTCCCGCCGCACCGCGACCCGGAACGCGCCGTCCGGCGCTGGCGTGAAGTCGAGGCGGTCGCCGGTACGCACCTGGAGAGCCTCCCGAACCGCCTTCGGGAGCGTCACCTGGCCCTTGGATGTCAGCGTAGCAGTTGGCATCCTTACCTCCCTCCTTACTTTATGCCCCGCGGGAGCGCTCCGCAAGTGCCGGTTCACACTAGGGTGAATCGCGCTAACGTTCGTCCGGTGACCGCGCTTCCGCTCCCCGAACGCTTCGTCCGCCACGTCGAGGAGGCGGGCCTCCTCGCGGGCGCCCGCACGCTTCTCGTGGCGCATTCGGGCGGGGGCGACTCGACGGCGCTTCTCCTCCTGGTCTCCGAGTGGGCCCGGCCGCGCGGCGTCGCGATCGTCTCCGCGCACGTCGCGCATGGTTTGAGGGGCGCGGCCGGGGACGAGGACGCCCGGTTCTGCGCGCGCCTGGCCGCCAGCCTCTCTCTGCCTTTCGCGTTTCGCCCTGTGGACGTGCCGTCCGAACGGAGGAAGGGCGAGAGCCTCGAGGCCTCGGCCCGGCGCCTCCGATACGCGGCTCTCCTCGCGCTCTCTCACGACCTCGAGGACGCACCGGTCCTCACGGGCCACACGCGTGACGATCAGGCCGAGACCGTTCTCCTCCACCTCGAGCGGAGACTCGGCCGCGCCCGCGGGGGGATCCGCCCGCGCCGCGGCGACGGCGTCGTCCGGCCGCTGCTCCCGTTCTCGCGCGCCGAGCTCCGCGAATTCCTCGCTGAGAGGGGCGTCTCCTTCCGCGAGGACGAGACGAACGAGAACGACGGCTTCGCGCGCAACCGCATTCGCCGGAACGTGCTTCCTCAAATGGAGCGCAAGGACCCCGGCAGGACGGAGCGGCTCGCGCGCGCGGGAGCGAAATTGGGGCAAAGGCTGGACGCGCTCGACGCGCGCCTCGACGCGACGCTCGCCGCGCGGAAGATTTCCTTGAACGGGCCCTGGCCGAGGCGCCTCTTTCGCGAGCTCGGCGGCGAAGAAGCCGGCCGCCTGCTCGTGAGGGCCGCTGGCGCGGGCGGCCGCGTCCCCGGGAAGGCCCAGGTGAAGAAGATCCTGAGCCGCCTCGGGAGGGGCGACGCCACCTTCGGCGAGGAATTCGCGGGCGGCCGCATCGAAGCCGACCCCCGCCTCGTGCGGCTCGTGGGGCCGTAGAGAAGAAGTTTCTCCCGCGTCATCGACGAGTATTCGCGGCCCTGACCGTCCCCCTCGCGCCGCGGCCCCCTGCTAGACTTCCACGCCTGTGGCTCTGGTCTACGACGAGCTCTACGGCCCCCAGGAGATCGCCCGGCGCGTGGCGGACGTGGGCCGGAGGATCGGCCAGGACTATCCGGACGGGGACATCGTCCTCATCGCGGTCCTGAAGGGCGCGGGCTTCTTCGTGGCGGACCTGGCCCGCGCCGTCCCTCGGAAGGTCCGCTGCGAGTACATCGACGTCCTCAGGGAGGGCCCGCACGAGAAGGTGGTCAATTACCACTTCCTCGCGCTGTTCGACGTCGCCCACTCCCATCTCATCGTCCTCAAGGACGTCGTGAGGAGCGGTGTGGTGGAAAGCTGGCTCCAGAACCAGCTTCGGGAAGAAAAGCCGCTCTCGATCCGTTTTGCCTGTGTGGTGGATCACCCGCAGGACCGGAAAAGCTCGCTCCGCGCGGACTACGTCCTCTTCCCCGCCGAGGAAAGTGTCCTCGTCGGATATGGCATGGAATTCGAGGGCGAGGGCGGGAACCTCCCGTTCATCGCCCAGGTCCGAACCGAAGGCGAGGCGCCGTTCGAGTCCGCCCAGGACCGACCCGCCCGCCCGCGATGAACCGCATCCTCCAAACCGGCGTATGAGAGTCGAGGGCACAAGGTGAATACAACGGTCAAAAACATCCTCCTCTGGATGGTCATCCTCGTGGTGATCCTCCTGCTGTTCCGGGTCGTGGACGTGGGCCGCACCACGACCTCCACCGTCGGGTTCAGCGAGTTCCTCGAGATGGTCAAGAAGGGCGACCTCGACCGCGTCACGATCCGCGGACAGGAGATCCGGGGCTACAAGAAGGGCTCCCCCGAGGGCCGCGAGCCGGGCGTCCGCACCTACGCGCCCGCCTATAACGAATTGACGTCCGACCTCATGAAGGCGAACGTGAAGATCACGGCCGAGGAGCCGGGCCAGGGCTCGTTCCTCGTGATCCTGCTCCAGTGGGCGCCCATCCTGTTCCTCATCGGTCTCTGGATTTTCATCATGCGGCAGATGCAGTCGGGCGGAAACCGCGCGATGCAGTTCGGAAAATCGCGCGCGAAGCTCCTGACGCCTAATCAGAAAAAGGCCACGTTCAAGGACGTCGCAGGCTGCGAAGAGGCCAAGGAAGAGCTCTCCGAGATCATCGACTTCCTGAAGGAGCCCGCGAAGTTCCAGAAGCTCGGCGGCAAGATCCCGAAGGGCGTCATCATGATGGGCCCCCCGGGCACCGGCAAGACGCTCCTCGCGCGCGCCGTCGCCGGCGAAGCGAACGTGCCGTTCTTCTCGATCTCCGGCTCCGACTTCGTCGAGATGTTCGTGGGCGTGGGCGCGTCGCGCGTCCGCGATCTCTTCGAACAGGGCAAGAAGAACGCCCCCTGCATCATCTTCATCGACGAGATCGACGCCGTAGGCCGGCACCGCGGCGCGGGCCTCGGCGGCGGACACGACGAGCGCGAACAGACGCTGAACGCGCTCCTCGTCGAAATGGACGGATTCGAAGGCAACGACGGGGTCATCCTCGTGGCGGCCACGAATCGTCCCGACGTTCTCGACCCCGCGCTCCTTCGCCCCGGCCGCTTCGACCGCCGCGTCGTCGTGGACCGTCCGGACGTGAAGGGCCGCGAGGGCATCCTCAAGGTCCACACGCGCACGATTCCGATGTCCGACGACGTCGACCTTTCGGTCGTGGCGCGGGGCACGCCGGGCTTCGCCGGAGCCGACCTCGCGAACCTCGTGAACGAGGCGGCGCTCGCGGCCGCGCGCGTCGACAAGAAGAAAGTCGACATGGTCGACTTCAACTACGCCAAAGACAAGGTCCTCATGGGCGCCGAGCGGAAGTCCATGGTCATGTCGGACGAGGAGAAGCGCGTCACCGCGTATCACGAGGGCGGCCATGCGCTGATTGCCTCCTTCGAGGAGCACACGGATCCGCTCCACAAGGTCACGATCATCCCGCGCGGCCGCGCGCTCGGCCTCACGCAGCAGCTCCCGCTCGAGGACAAGTACACGTACTCGAAGGAGTACATCGAGGCCGAGCTCGCCGTCATGATGGGCGGCCGCCTCGCCGAGGAAGTCTGCATCGGACGCATCACGACCGGCGCCTCGAATGACTTCGAGAAGGCCACCGAGATGGCGCGGCGCATGGTGTGTGAGTGGGGTATGAGCGAGATGGGCCCAATGTCCTTCGGCCGGCCCGAGGGAGAGGTCTTCCTCGGCCGCGACTTCTCGCGGCAGCCCGACTACTCCGAGGACACCGCGCGGAAGATCGACGACGAGGTCAACCGCATCGTGACCGCCTCGTACGCTCGCGGGAAGAAGATCATCGTCGAGTACCGCGCCGCGCTCGAAGAGATCGCGAAGGTGCTGCTCGAGAAGGAGTCCCTCGACGGCGAGGAGATCTACGCGATCATCAAGCGCGTCACCGGGCACGAGGTCGCGAAAAGGCCGCCCGTGAAGCCCGAGCCGCCGAAGCCGACCGCGCCCGCCACCGTCACTCAGAAGGACGAGGGCACCGCTCCCGCACCCGGCGGACTGATCCCCGTCCCTGTCTGAACATCCTGCTCGGACATCGCAAGAGGGCCGCATTCGCGGCCCTCTTTTTCTTTCAGCGAGACCCGGCGCCTCAGGGCGCGAGACGCGGCAGGCTGAGCGAAACCGTGTTGTTCTGGTTGCTGATGACGTAGGCAAGCGGATAGAGCCGTGTCGTAGACACGATCGTGGCGCGGGCGGCTGCCGCCTTCAGCGCCTCGTTCCGCGTGCGGACCGAGCCGAAGTACCTCGGAGCAAAGATGTCGTTGATCTGGAAGACGGTGCGCGCCCCCACCGTGAACGTGGAAATAACCGGCGACGAGCCGTCCGCGGGAAACAGCGACAGCGTGACGGTCGCCGCGACCGCGTCCGGGTTGATGAGCGAGAGATTCACGCGCCGCTTCGAATCCGTGTGGAGCCAGGGGAGGAGGATCGTCGCGCCCGGGGAAAAGAAGCCGGAGTCGTTGTCGATGACGGGCCCGGCCCCTTCGTTGCAGCCGTCGTCGCCCGTAACCGTTCCATCCGGATAGAACACGCCACCGACGTCATAGAGCCATCCCCCCGTCCATTCCGAGCAGCGGGCCGAATCGCCGAGCGCCGGCCCATACACTCCGCGCGGATTCCCCGTCAATATGGCCGTCTGGACGGACAAGCCATCCTCCACGTCTGGCGACGGCAGCCCCAAAGGGATTCCGCGACCTGAGCGAGTTCTCGTTCGCGCGGCTGCCCGCGTAGATGGCCCATCCCGAGATCGATGTCGTGGCCTCGGGCGGAATCGCGTACGCGCTGGGAATCCAGCCGGGGCTCCCGATCCAGTCGACGATGCGGATGGTCCTGGGTGCGGACGAGAAGTTCGTCACGCGCACCTCGCTCGCCCAGATCGCGCTGTTGGCCCCTTCCACTCGCGCCGCGAGCGCAGGCAGGAGGATTTCGGCGCCCTGAGCGGCGGGGGTCGCAAGCGCTGCGGCGAGAAAACCGATTCGAACAGCGGATTCGAGCGTTACCTTCATTGCGGTCTTCCTTCCGGTCCAAGATAGTCTTCGTCCGAACCCTGTCTATAGGCAGCCTGGACCATCCGGTGGATGATTCCCGTCTTCCGGTTGCATACGATGCATCGATTTTCTATGCTTTATGCATGAGAACGACGCTTGAGATCCCCGGGACTCTTCTCGAAGAAGCCAGGAAGGCTGCCCGGCTTTCGACGAAGCGCGAGACCGTCGTCGCCGGCCTCAATGAGCTTCTTCGAAAAGCGAAGCGCGAGGACCTGCGCCGGCTTGCCGGCCGCATCGACCTGAAGATCGACCTCCGGAAGGCGCGCCAGCGGCCCTCGTGAGCGACCTCCTCGTCGATTCCTCGATCTGGATCGACTTCTTCCGGGGCGCGCCGAACGTCGTGCGCCGCATGGACACGGCGCTCGACCAGGACCGCGTCGCCGTCTGCGGCCCGATCGTCGCCGAGGTGCTGTCCGGGACGAGGACGCGCGCGGACTTCGCTTGCGTCAAGTCCGCCTTCGAGGGGCTCTCGCTTCTGCCGGATCCCCTCGACGCCTGGCCGCGCGTCGGCGAGGCCCGCTTTGCCCTCGCGCGCCGCGGAACCCAGGCCGCTCTCATCGACGTCCTCATCGCGCTGACAGCCGCCGAGGCGGGCCACGCCCTTCTCACGCGGGACTCGGACTTTCGCCGCATCGCGGCCGTCGTCCCCGTCGAGCTCGAGAAAATCTGAGCGAGCGGGGGGGGCCAACGGCTCGCCCCCGCGCGAGCTTTGATGCATTTGCATCGCAGCGTCACTCGGGCCGCGTCCTATGCTTGATAAGATTCAGGTTCGTGGTCCCGACGGGTACGTTGCCCAGGAAAGGAGCCCACTGATGAACACGCTGTGGATCGTCGTGATCGCGACGGTCGTCATCTACTTGGCCTACAACTTCTACGCCCGGCGCATCGACCGGGACGTCATCCAGGCCGACGCAAAACGAGCGACGCCGGCCACGATGTACATGGACGGCGTGGACTTCATGCCCACGTCGAAAAACGTCCTCTACGGCTACCACTTCAAGTCGATCGCCGCGGCCGGACCGATTGTCGGCCCCATCACGGCGGCGAACATCTGGGGCTGGTTCCCGTGTCTTCTGTGGCTCGTCATCGGGGTCAGCTTCATCGGATGGGTCAGCGATTACTCCGCGATCATGGTCTCGGTGAGGAACGACGGAAACAGCCTGAGCGCCATCTCGCACAAGCTGATCGCGCCCCGGACGCGGACGATTCTCTTCATCTTCATCTTCTTCTACCTGATGCTCCTCGCCGGAGCATTCGTCGGAATCCTCGCGGCGATTCTCTCCGCCCGCCCCGACGTGCCCTTCGGCATCATCATGCTGGCGCTCATGGGCCTTCTGGCGGGCCAGATGATGTACCGCTGGAAGATGAATCTGATCCTCGTCACCGTGATCGTCGTGGCCGTCACTCTCGGGGCCATGGCGCTCGGGTCGTGGGGCCAGACGAAGAACCAGAAGGGAGCGCTCGTGCAGGGGCCGGTCGGCGCGGCGGTCATCTCGCTGAACGCGGCCGTCGACAACCTCAATGACAAGCGGCCGATCCTCTCCCTCGAAGACCCCACGTACGCCGACCCGCGCATTCCGCTTCCGGGGCCGGACGGCAAGCGCCCGACCACCGCGGCCTACGACTCGGCCACGCAGCAGATCCGGACGCTTCCGAACTACCTCCTCTGGATGGTCTTCCTCTTCGCCTTCTCTTACTGCGGCGCGAACATGCCCATCTGGCGGTTCGCCCAGCCGGTCAACTACATCGGCTTCTGGGTCATGCTCATCACGATCGTCCTCTCGGCCATCGGCGCGGTCGTCGCCCCGCTCACCGGCGTGACGGACGCGGCCGGCAAGGCCATCGGTGCCTTCGCGCTGACGGCGGTGAAGGATCTCGGCTTCGCGGCCCCGACCAAGCCGTTCACGGCGTGGCAGCCGCTCTGGCCGATGCTCTTCGTCACGATCGCCTGCGGCGCGATCTCCGGCTGGCATGCGCTCGTCGGCTCGGTCGGGACGGCGCGGCAGCTCGAGTATGAGACCGACGGCCTTCCGGTCGGCGGCGGCTCGATGTTCGGCGAGTACACGCTCGCCCTTCTTTCGTTGGTGGCCGTCTCCATCGCGGGCGTCGGGGGCGGTGGCGGCCGGTTCGCAGCAGGCGTCGGCAAGCTGATCTACGCCGGCACCTTCAAGGGGATCCCCGAAGTCTTCGGCACGGCGCTCGGGTTCGGCGCGTTCGTCGTCATCGTCCTGACGGTGACACAGCTCGTCTTCCGCGTCATGCGCGTGACGCTCACCGAGTGGGCGGGTGAGGCGATTCCGCTGGTGCGCAACATGCACGTCTCGAGCATCATTTCCATGCTGCTGACGCTCGCGCTCGTCATGACGGGCACGTGGGTCTACCTGTGGCAGATGTTCGGCGCGTCGAACCAGCTGATGGCGGCCCTTTCGCTGCTGGTGGTCACGGTCTGGCTCAAGTCGGAGAAACGGAACCCGAGCTACGCCCTCTACCCGATGCTCTTCATGTACGTCACGACGCTCTTCGCCACGGCCGTCACGGCACGGAACCTCTACGTGACGATCGCCTCGAACCCCGCAATGAGCGGGCTGCCGGTGGCCGGTGCATGGGCAATGATCGTGCTCGCGGCCCTTCTGATCATCGCCGCGCTTTTCATCGGATGGGACGGCCTGAAGGCCTACCAGAAATACAGCGCGACACCGGCGGCTCCGAAGCCGGCCATCGTGAACATCTAGCTCCGGAGCACGCGCTCGCCGATCGTCCGCACCGCCGCGAAGAACTCCGCGGCGGGCGCGGACTCGGCGGGCAAGTCGATGTGCAGCTGCAGGTGGGGTTCGGCCCGGCGGACCGAGAGGCGCCGGATCGTCATGCCCCCGGCGCGGGCGAGCTCGAGGAGATCGTCGGCGAGCGGAAGCGTGCCCTCCGCCTTGTAGAAGACGGGCAGCGCGCCCGCGGCCTCGGGCTCGTGGACGGACCAGCGCTCGGAGGCCATGCGGCGCAGGACATCGCGCCCCGCGAAGCTCGAGCGGTCCAACGCCTCCAGATCGGCGTGCGGCGCGCGGCGGAGCCGCGCGCGGAGGATGAGCGCGTCCCTGCGCCCCCGGCTCCTCGAAAACCCCCAGAGCCACGGGACGTCCCGCGGCTCGAGGAAGATCACGAGCGTCGCCTCCTCGAAGGGAGGCTTCGGCTTCGAGAGAACCAGCTCGACCGCCGTCGTCCCGAGCCAGCGGACCGTCGTCCGTTCGCAGAGGAGATGAAGCCCTCCCTGCATCCAGCGGAGGAAGGACTTCCCCTTTCGGACGTTCCAGATGCTGCCTGCCGCGAACCACACCATGACGATCGCGACCACGAACATGAGCGTCGTTTGCAGGTCAGGCCTCCCGGCGATCGCCTCGCCGGGAGGAGACGATAGCAGAGCGCCTCGAACGTGCTAGCGTCGCTTTGGTGGTGGAAACGCGCGGCGGCCGGGCGAAAGCGATCCGGGAGTTCCTGTACGGAATGTTCGGCTACGAGCACGCGCAGCAGGCGCTCGAGATCCGCGCCTCCGTGGAATCGCTTTTCATGCTCCTCACGTTCGGCGACATGATCGGTGTGCCCGTCATGCCCCCCTATTACAGCCTCCGTCTCCTCCCTTATGTCGCCTCTAGCCTTCAAACCTGGAAGAGGCGTACCCTTCGCGAGCGGCAGTTCGGAGACAGCCACGACCAGCATCTGCACGGGGTCTGAAAGCCGGCCTTTCGCCTCGAATCTCTTCGAAATCTCATTAATGCATCTGCATCGCGACCCGGACCGCCGGGAGTTCTAACCTTGGAATGGGCCGGGATCGTGCCCGGGCCGCGAGAGGAGGAGACGGTGTCCGACAAGAAAAAATACGTCAGGCCGGGCGGCCTCAAAGGCCTCTGGCACGGTTTCAAGGAAACCATCTACGGGATGTCCGCCCACGACATGA
>DAIOUV010000009.1:0-37031 GCA_036759345.1 Acidobacteriota bacterium
CCTTCAGCCACATCTCCATCTCGAACAGGTAGTCGTACTTGACCCGGTTCGAGAACAGAGCCGACGTCTCGAGGACCGTGAAACGGGGCATGGACCATTGTAAGCCCACGCAGACGGCCTCAGGCGCCCCTGAAGCCGTCGTCGAGCCGCCCTCAGAAGGGATACCCGACCGAGAACGCGAAGGCACCCGCATCCTCGCCCGACTTGCGGTCCAGCTTCAGGCCGTATTCGAGCCGGATCGGGCCCACGGGAGTCTGGTAGTGGAGGCCGAGACCCGCACCGGACCGGAGCCGCGCGAGATCCACGCTTTTCGGATCGGCCCACACGTTTCCGATGTCGAAGAAGAGCGCCACCTCGAAGCTGCTTGCGACGGGAATGCGCCATTCGGCGTTCGCGACGAGCTGCAACGTGCCGCCGACGCCCACTCCGTCCGCGTTCAGCGTCTCGCCCGGGATGCCGAGATTGTCGCGCGCGAAGGCGCGGTGCGTGGACGAACCACCCGCGAAGAGGCGTTCCGGCACGGGGACGATGAGGTTGGGGCTGCAGAGAAGTGCGTCGCGCGGCACGACGTCGCACGCCTGGATGTTCCAGATCACGCCGCTGCGGACCGAGAAGACGAGGCGCGTCGAGCCGTAGGGCCGATACAGAGCCGCCTGAAGCAGCGCCTTCAGGAAGTTCGCGTCGGCCGAGAGAAACGGAAACGCGTACTTGACGTCGGCGGCGAGAAACGTGCCCGCGCTCGGGTTCAAGGGGTCGTTGCGGCGGTCCCAGGTCACGCCTCCGGCGACCGAGCTGATGCGGCTCGGCTGATTGAGCCTCTGGTCGGCCCCGAGCCCCGGATCGGAACTGGGACTGACGAGCTCGTACTGATAGCGGAGACCCGTCCTGAGTGACGCCGAAGCGCGATATTCCGCCTGGAGGAAGCCGCCGGTCCGCTTGACCTGGATGTCCGAGAAGTAATCGTTCGTCTGGTAGCCGGCCAGGGAGATCGGAATCTTCCCGCCGAAGAGCGACCGATCGCGCGCCGACAGGATGATCCGCGGATCCCGGTTCGAGATGCGTCCTTCCCCGCTCACCTCGAGCGCGCGTCCGAAGAGGTTGTTGTAGGAGACACCCAGGGAAAGGCGCGCCGAGAGCCGGGTGGCGGGCGCCTGCGGCGCGTACTCGGCGCCGACCCCGTACGTGAGGCTCCACGGCCGCGCCTCGGAAACGGTGACGAGGACCGCCCGCGACAGCGTCTCGGGATCCGTCGGAAACGTCGAAAGCTCGATCTTCTGGAAGATCCCGAGGCGCGCGAGACTCTGCTGCGTGTCGAGAAGCTTCGTGAGCGAGAACGGCGAGCCCTCCTTGTTCGCGAGGCGGTCTTCCACGATGAAGGGCTGCGTGCGCCGGTTGCCGCGCAGGATCGTCTTGCCGAAGACGACGGGTGTCCCTTCCGTCACCGTGTAGAGCACCTCGGCGCGCTCTCCCTCGGGCGGCACGGGATCCAGGAAGCGCGCCGTGGCTTCCACTTTCGCGTCCACGTATCCGCGGTCCACGTATAGCGACTGCAGGAGAGCCGCGTCGTCGCTGACCGAGGATTCGGAGAACGGCAGGCCGGACCGGACAGCGAGTCGCGGAAGGAGCATGTTCTCCGGCACCGTCTTGATGCCCACCACGGTCCGCGTCGCGACGATCGTGCGGAGCCCTTCCTCGACCTTGAACGTCACATCGAGGTTGTCCCGCGAGGCACCCTCCGTCACGGCCGCCGGCGAGACCCTCGCGTACCGGAACCCGTTCGCGCGATAGAGCGCCTCGAGAGCGTCACGATCCGCGACTGCTTCTCCGTCCACGTATCGTCCGGACTCGACGAGGCCGCGCGGACGCATCTGGAGCGCGCCGAAGACGTCCTTCGGGCGCAGGCTGACGGCGTCGGTCACCTTCACGGAGGAGATCGCCCATCGCTCCCCTTTCTCGATCGTGAACGCCACGAGCTCCTCGTCCGCCGTCGTTTCGAACGTGACGTCCACCTTCGCGCGGGCGTAACCCTTTTCCTGATACGTGCGGCGGAGCCCGTCCTTCAGGAGCTGTAGCGAGTCTTCGTCCGAAGGCTCGCCCCGCGTCCAGGGTGAGTCCGGGTGCGCGCGCACCACCTTCTCGCTTTCGCCCGTGACCTTCAGGACGACTCGCGGCCCGACGAAGAGAGCGTAGTGCGGCGTGACGGTCGCCGAGGCGGCGTCGTACGACTCGTCGTCGAGGCGCACCTCCACGCGCGAGTATCCAGCCCGCCGGTAAACGGCCGCGAAGCGTTCGGCATCCTCCCGGGCCGCGGTGCCGCGATAGGGTTTGCTTCTTTTCGATTTCGCTTTCGCGAGCAGAGTCGCCTCGTCGAGCGGGGCGAGCGAGGCCGAGAAGCGGGGAGCTCCCGCGAGGGCGCGCGGCCCCTTCGCAACGTCGAACCGAACGTCCACGGAAGTGTCGTCGGCGCCGGCCTCGACGGCCGTCGCGATCTTGGGATCGAAGTAGCCCTCCTCGCGCAGGACGCGCCGGATCTCGGCCTCGTACCGCGGCTTGAGATCGCTCTGCCACGGATTGCCCGGCCCGAGGCCGATGGCGTCGAGGACGCGGCCGGACGCGGGGACCGAGGAGGAGAGCGCGAGGCGCTCGATCCGCGGCGCCGCGGAGAAAACGACGACCACGATGGAGCCGGCGGGCGATGGCGATGCCTCGACGGCGAGGTCGGAGAAGAGACGCGTCGCGAAGAGGTTGCGGAGACTCGTTCGCACGGCCTCGCTCGTCAGGGTGCGGCCGGGCGCGAGCTCGGTCAGGGCCGCGAGCCGGCGCTCGTCGATTGGCGCGTCGCCGCGAAAGGACAGGGAGGCGATTCCCGTTCCGTAGAACGTCTCGGCGGTCCCGCGCACCGCGACGAGGAGCGCGCCCAGGGCGAGCAGGACGGCGCGGGAGGATCTCATCGCAGCCGCTGCCGGATACGCAGCTCGAGCGAATAGATGCCGTTCTCGTCGAGCCGGGCCTGAATGAGAGCTGCGGGGGTGAGCTGGTAGTCGAGGGTGATGATCTGCTGCTGGTTGCTCGACAGCACGAAAGAGACCGTCGCGTTGAAGTCCTTGCCGAGGCTCTTGCCGACCGTCACGCGGGGCGCGTCGAACGACGTGCCCGTGATCGCGGGGTCGATCTGGAACCGGTCCAGCCGGAAGAACTCCTTCGTCCGGCTCGTGACCGCCGAAGTCGCGAGGCTCGCGAGGAGCTCGCGCGCCGCCCTCGACACGGAATCGTCGGACGAGATCGGCGCCGCTCCGACGGGCGCTCCCGCGACGGCGCTCTGCGGGATGTCGCCGGAGGTCATCAGCGAGACGATCTGCGCCTCGGACAGCTGCGGGTCCGAGGAGAACCGGGGCACGAGGCGCGAAGGCGTGCCCGTGAGGCCGAACGAGATCTGGTACCGGCTCACGGTTCCCCGCGCCTCGAGCTCGAAGAAGGGCTCGATGCGCAGCGCGTTCGAGAAGAGGACCTTGGCCGACTGGATCTCGTAACGCTGGCCCTGCAGCGTGAGGCGGCCGCCCTCTTCGGCCGTGATCTCGCCGAACAGGAGCGGATGGCCCCATGTTCCGCGCACGAAAAGCTCGCCCGAGAGCTTCAGGCGCGCCACGTTGTTGCGCACCTCGATGGAGGACGCTGGCGCAAGAAGCCGGACGTCGAGCTCGACCGCGTCGAACACCGTCGGGTTTCCGCTCGTCACCGCGGCGCGTTTCCTCGCCAAAAGCGACGCGATGTCCAGCGAGAAGTCGCGGCTGTAGACGGCCCGGTCGAGGGTAAGGTCCCCGCGCGCCGAGCGAAGGATCGTGTCGCCCAGAAGTACGAGATCGCCGGAGAACGTGGCCCGGAATCCGTCGAACGGCGACGCGCGGACGTGCCCGACGTGCGCGCTCAGCCGGAAGGACGTGGGCCTGAGGCCGGACAGCGCGGCGAAGCCCCCGAGATCCACCGTGCCGCCGTTGTATCGAACCGAGAGGTCTGAGACCGTGAGGCGGTCTTCCGAAAACAGGAGCGTGCCCGTGATCGACTCGAACGCGGCGCCGCCCGGCGAGGAGATGTCCACGCCGTCGAGCGATACCCGGCCCGCGAGCGCCGGCCTGGCGGCCGTTCCGCTCACCCTCAGGTCCACGGTCGCGCGCCCAGCCGCGTTCATTCCCTCGAGCGCCGGCTTGAGAAGCGCGGCGTCGAACGAGCCGACGGCGGCCAGGTCGAGCGCATGCGGCGCGCTTAGCCCGGCGCTCCCGGAGATCGTGAGCGCCGTCGGCGGCGCCGGGGGCAGATCCTCACGCGGCATCTCCGCGAGCGTCAGCCGTTCGAGAGAGACCTTTCCATTCTCCACCTTGAGCGGCGCGGGCGCGCGGAGCTCGAGCGTCCGCCCGTAGGCCGTGACACGCGCGGCCGATACCGTGCCCTCCCCTCGCAGGGCGTTCACGTCCTTCCCGGTCGAGAGCGACGCCTCGGCGGAGAGCCGCCCATCGAGGCGGGCATCCTCGGGCAGGCCCAGCAGCGACGCGAACGGTGCCAGAGTGGACACCTCAACTCGGCCGCGCCATCGCCCTTCTGTCGCGTCGGGCGCGAGCGTGACCTCGGCCGCTTCGGGAGCGCGCGCAAAAAGAGTGAAAGCGCCGCGGTCGGCCGTCACCCGGAGCTCGAGCTCGGTGCCCGGGCGCCCGAGCGGACTCCCGCTCCACGCCGCATCGGCGACGTGCGCAGAGACGTCGAGGTTCGGCTTGTCCACCGTCCCGGACCCCTTCACCTGCCCCGAAAGAACGCCCGTGAGCGGCAGTCCCCCCGCCGCGTCCAGGCGGGCGATGGGAACGGCCCGAACATCGAGATCGAGTCCATAGGCGCGGTCCGCATATCGATAGAAGCCCCCCCCGCTCGCAGTGCCGTCCGCCAGTCGCGCCGTCGCGTTCTCGATCACGATCCGGTCCTTCTCGAACGCCAGCACGCTTTCCAGCCGGTCGAGCTTCTGGCCCCACAGGCTCGCTTCGGTCAGGACGAGCGGTATCCGGCCGGACAGGACCGGGGTCACGCCGTCGAGCGGAAGCCGTCCAGTGGCCGCGCCGGTGATCGGCAGGTCGAGATCGAGGAACTTCAGCACGCGCTCGATCGGCCACGCGGAAAACTCGGCCGCGAGGCCATCCAGGCGATACGCGCCTTTGAGGGGTCCGCCCCAACCGAGCTTTCCCGTGAGAACGAGCCCGGCATTGCCGTCCTTCGCCGTGAACGGCGAAAACGTGGCTACGTTGTGGTCCACGAGAAACTCCGCCGACGCCGTCCCGAACGGCACGCCGCGCAGCACGAATTGGGATGCCGTGAGTCGGCCCTCGATCCGCGGATCGCCGAAGCTGCGGGTCAGATGCGCGACGATGCGGCCAACGCCTCCCAGCTTCAACGGAGGCGTCAGCGGCTCGTTCTGGATCGCGGGATAGAAGTTGTCCGCGATCCGCTCGACCTCGGCGAGATCGTCGGCGGCGATGTCGAGCTGGAGATCGGGCTCCCAGGTCCCGAGCCGGAGGCCGCCGTCGAGCCGGATCCGCGCGCCTCCGGCCGTCGTGAATGGCACCCCGGAAAAGAGAAGATGTCCGTCGCGAACCTGCAGCGGGCCGCCTCCGGAAACCGGCAATGCGAAGCGCCCGCGCACCGCCGAACCCCTGCCGTCGTCACTCGCGACACGGATCCGTCCAATGCCGTCCGCGTGCTCGATCCCTCCGCGCCCGAACGTGAGCGACGTGTCGAGGTCCGCCCTTCCCATGAGTCCCGTGCCCTTGAGTCCAATATCGGCGAGGAACTGCTCGAAGTCCATCCCGTGGCCGTGCAGCGCGATGCGCACGGGAAGCGGCGGGTTCTTGAGGCGCTCGAGCCGGATGACGGCCTCCAGCGTGCCGCCCGCGTAGTTCGCGCGCGTCACGTTCACGAGAAGCCCCTTCGGATCGACGCGAATCAGGCCCTCGCCGCTCATCGGGAAGGGCCCGAACGCAGTCCCGGGCAGTTCGAACGCGCCGAAAATACGAAACCCGCCGGGCTCGCCGAACCGCATCGTTCCGTGCATCCGGATGCCGCCCGACAACGGGAGACCGAGCCCGAACACTCTCGACAACGATTCCCCCGTCGTCTCGGCCCGCGCGACGAGAGCGAGCACGGGCTTCCTCAGGTCGTCGACTCCCCCGGACGCCTCGACCTTCAGGCGCTCGCCGCGCAGCCTGAGGCCCGTCAGGTGGACGCGCCCCGGCGCGAGCGTCACCTCCGCGCCGAGGGCGAATTCGAGAGTCTCGTTGTTCTCCAGCTTGAAGCGGCCCTTGCGGCACGCGAGCGCGAGGTACGTCACCGTCCGGCTGCGCCCGGACGTGACCGTGACCGCGGCGTCCTGCAGGAGGGCATCGATTTCGGCTTCCCATTCCCGGAACCTCAGCGACGCCCTCTGGACGATCGCTTCCTGAAGGTGGACGTCGAGGCCCCCACCGGTGTCTCCCGAGAAGGCCTTGAGCGGCCCCGTCAGATTCGTGGTGCCGTCCGGGAACACCTCGACGACCACGCGCGGCGAAAGGACACGGAGTTTCGGAAGGTCGATGCGCCTGCTCGTGATCGTCGGCAGGCCGCGCACCTCGATCTCGGAAGCCGAGAACATGGCGCCCGCGAGACCGCGCGGATCGTTGGCCACCGAAACGTCGCGGACGAGGACGGAAAACGGGACGAGCGCGAGGTCGAAGCCACCGAGCGTGACGGTCCTCCCGAGCTTCGCGGTCAGGAAGCTTTCCGTCCTTCGGCGCAGGAGCTCCTGGAAGCGCGTCGAGCGGAAGACGCCGTAGAGGACGAGAAGAGAGAAGACGAGAAGAAGCGTAAAGAGGCGGAAGAGCCGGACCTGAGTGAGGGAGAGCTGCGGAAGGCGGTGCATCTCTCCGTTACCGCGCCGCGCTCTCCCGCTCGCCGCCGAACGAGAGCTTTCCGGCGAGAACCTCGAAGAACGAGGCCTCCGAGGCCCGCACCAAAGAGACAGTCTCGGAGGAGCGCGCAATCGAGATGCGCGTCGTGGAGCTCACGGGGAACCCTTCCTGTCCGTCCAGGGTCAGGAATACGTCCGTGGGGTCGTTCTCCACCGAGAGTTCGAGCCGGACCGAATCGGGGAGCACGAGGGGTCGAAGCGTCAGCGTGTGCGGGCAGATCGGCGTGAGCACGAGCGCCCGCAGCGTGGGTTCGAGGATGGGGCCGCCCGCCGAGAGGTTGTAGGCGGTGGAACCCGTCGGCGTGGCCACGATGAGCCCGTCTCCCCGGTACCGGGACACCAGGCGGCCGTCCACGTCGACGCGGATCGTGGCGATGCGCGCGAGCGCCGACTTGGCGAGGACCGCGTCGTTGACGACGCGGTAGTGGCGGGCGACGCGCGGGGCGCGCGCGCCGTCCGTCACGCGCACCGACAGCAGGCGCCGCCTCTCGACGTGCGCCGTCCCCGAGAGCGCCGCCTCGAGCACCGGGCCCGCTTCGCCCGGCCGGCAGGTCGTGAGAAACCCCAGCGTGCCGATGTCGATTCCGAGCACGGAAACCCCTGGGGCCGGATGGCGGGCTACCGAGAGCAGCGTTCCGTCGCCCCCAAGGGTCACGACGAGATCGACGAGGCGCGCGATCTGCGCGCGCGGGACCCCGCCGGAAACGCCGCGGGCGCGCGACGACTCGAGGTCGTGGACGACCGTGATTCCCCGCCGCACGAGCAGACGCTCGAGCTTGCGTGCGAGGGCGATCGCGGCCGCGCTCCGGTGGCGGGTCACGAGACCCACGCGCCTTACACGGCGGCCTCTGGGCTCCGCGGACTTCACCCCCGAAGTGTAGCGGGATTCCGGCGGAACGCCGCGAGGAGCTCTACGTTTCCCTCCGCCCCCGTGATCGGCGACGGAATCACCCCGCGGCTCGCGAGGCCGAGCGACCCGGCGGCCGCCGTCACGCGGGCCACGGCCCGCGCGCGCACCCCCTCGTCGCGCACGATTCCGCCCCGGCCCACCTCGGTGCGCTCCGCCTCGAACTGGGGCTTCACGAGGAGAAGGGCGTCGGCTCCTTCCGCCAGGAGCGGCACGGCCGCCGGCAGGATCAGGGAGAGAGAAATGAACGACACGTCGGCAACGAGCAAAGAAGGCGGCTCGGGGACTTCGGCTCGCGAGAGAAACCGCGCGTTCACCTTCTCGCGCACGACGACGCGCGGATCGTTCCTGAGGCGGGCGTGGAGCTGACCGTAGCCGACGTCAAGGGCGTAAACCCGCGACGCGCCTCGCGCGAGAAGCACGTCCGTGAATCCGCCCGTCGAGGCGCCGACGTCGAGACAGATCCGCCCCTTCGCGTCGATCCCGAAATGCGTCAGTCCGAAGTCCAGCTTCACGCCTCCGCGCGAAACCCAGGGATGCTCGGGCTCCCCGACTTCGATTTCGGCGTCCTCCGGGACCGGCGTTCCCGGTTTGACCCGCTCGCGCCCAACGACAGAAACACGCCCCGCGAGGATGAGCGCCTCGGCCCGCGTGCGCGATTCGGCGAGCCCACGCTCCACGAGGACGACGTCCAGACGCTTCTTCAGATGATCACGACGACCTTCAGGACGTCGCCTCCCTGGCGCGCGAGCGCGAAAGCCTCGGCGGCCCGCGCGAGCGGCACACGATGCGTGACGATGCCGGCGGCGCCGACGACGCCCCGTTCGAGCAGCGCCAGCGCCTCGCGCATGTCGGCCGCCCCGCAGGAGTAACTGAAGAGAAGGGAGAGATCGCGAAGATACGGCCCGTGCGGCTCGAGCCGCCAGGCCTTGCCGGGCTCGATCGGCGAATAGAAGACGATCCTCCCCGCCGGCGCGGCGGAAGCCAACGCCGACCGCACGGCCTCCTCGGCCGTCGCCAGCACGAAGACCGCGTCGTGCTCTCCCAGCGGTTCCCCGGGAGCAAGGGCGCGGTCGAAGCCGAGGCGGATCGCGTGAGCCCGCCGGGCGGGGTCCGGGTCGCAACCCGTCAGCGGTCCGCTCCCCCTCGATTTCGCGAGAAGGCCAAGGAGGATTCCGTTCGCGCCGAGCCCGATCACGAGGACCGAATCTCCCGAGCCGATGCGCGCCCGCCGCACGGCTTTCACGGCGCACGCGACCGGCTCGACGAGCGCGCCGTCCTCGAACGAAAGGGAGTCCGGCAGACGAAACGTGTCCGTGGAGACCGCCGCGGCCTCGACGCGCACGCGCTCCGCGAGGCCTCCCGGGTGCAGGCGCGTTTTCTTCCACGCCGGGCACATGACGTCTTCGCCCGCGCGGCAGTGCCGGCAGACGCCGCAGGCGGCGTGATGATGGATGACAACCCGATCGCCGACGGCGAACGCGGTCACGCCGGTCCCGACTTCGGCGACGACCCCAGCGGGTTCGTGGCCGAGGACGACGGGCGCCTTCGTCGCGACGTACCAGGGCGTCGTGTCGCTGCCGCAGATACCGACCGCCTTCATCGCGACGACGATCTCACCGGGGCCGGCGAAAGGCGGAGCCATGTCCACCAGCGTCACGTCGTCGAGCGAACGCACGAGGACGGCTTTCATGGAACGAGAGCCACCTTCATGGCGCTGCCGCTTCCGGCGAGGTCGAACGCTTCGCGCCACGCGGCGAGAGGGCGACGCGCCGAGACGATCTCCGCGGCCGGGACCGCGCCGCGCGAAAGGAGCGCGATGGCCTCGTCCACTTCCCGGGGCGTGTAGTGGAACGAGCCCACGATCGACACCTCGCGGTAGTGGATCGCGTGCGCGTCGAGGGAGACGCGCGCCCCGGCAGGCAGCCCGGCGAAGAGGAGCACCGTCCCCCCGTCCGCGGCGAGCCCCGGCAGCGCCTCGATCACACCGGGATCGCCGGTGGTGTCGATGACGAGGGGGAAAGACCGGGGCGACGAGTCCGCGATGCGCGCAACCTCTGCCATATTCCTTTCAAAGAAAGCGAATTTCTCCGGTCGCCTTCCTGCGACGACGATCCGGCGCCCCACGCCGCCAGTCCCCTCTTTCCACCTCAAAAGAAAAAACAGCATCGCCGCTATCGGGCCCGTGCCCACGATCAGGACGTCCCCGCCGACAGCCGCCGCCTTCATCCGGCCGAGCGCGTGCACGACACTCGCCAACGGATCGAGGAGAGCGGCAGCCTCGTCGGAAAGTCCGGGCGGAATCCTTCTCAACCCGTTCTTCACGATGCGCTGCGGGACGAGAAGAAAGTCCGCGAAGGCTCCGAAGAGCGGCTGGTCGAACGCCGTGGCGCAGAGGTTCTCCCGGCCGGCGTGGCACGCCTCGCAGTTTCCGCACGGGCCGGACACCGCCGACGTCACGCGGTCCTCCACGTCGAAAGGGGATCCCGCGCCCGCCCTTTCGATCCGACCCGCGAACTCGTGGCCGAGCGTGAGAGGGAACGGGATCTTCGGATGGCCCCGCCTTAGGAGCTTGAAATCGGTCGCGCACGTGAGCGCGACGGCCACGCGCACGAGGACCTCGCCCGGCCCCGGTTCCGGGGTCGCGACCTCACGGAGCGTGACCCGCTCCGGCCCGTCGCACACGAGTGCCCGCACCCGAAGAGCCTAGCAGGGCGCTGATGCATCCTCCCGCTTGACGCCGGCGAAACCGCCTCTCAACCTCCGGGGCGATGGCGGATCGTGCCGCGACGTTCTACGCAGGAATCTCGATCGCGGCCGCGGTCGCCACGATCGGCCTGAAGGTCTACGCGTGGAAGCTCACCGGTTCGGTCGGTCTCCTGTCCGACGCGGCCGAGTCCGGCGTGAATCTCCTCGCGGCGCTCGTCGCTCTCTGGGCCTTGTGGCGCGCGAGCAAGCCCGCCGACGCCACCTATTCTTTCGGCCAGACGAAGGCCGAATACCTTTCGAGCGGTTTCGAGGGAATGATGATCCTCGCGGCGGCGGCCGCGATCGCGGTCGCGGGCGTCGAGCGCCTCCGGAACCTCCAGCCGATCGAGAACGTGGGAATCGGCCTCGGGATCTCGGTCGTCGCATCCGCGATCAACGGCGGCGTGGCCGTCGTCCTTCTCCGCGCCGGGAAGCGCCTGCGCTCCATCACGCTCAAGGCCGACGCCCAACACCTGCTGACGGACGTCTGGACTTCCGCCGGCGTGCTCGTGGGCGTCCTCCTCGTAAAGGCGACGGGCTGGCTGGTCCTCGACCCCGTCGTCGCCCTCCTCGTCGCCGCGAACATCGTCTGGACGGGCGTCCGCCTCCTTCAGGAAACGAGCCACGGCCTTCTCGACCGGGCGATCGCGGACGACGACCAGGCGGCTCTCGCGGGCCTCCTCGGACGCTTTCACGCCCGCGGCGTCGTCATCCACGGCATCCGCACGCGCGCCGCCGGCCCGCGCCGTTTCATCCAGATGCACGTCCTCGTGCCGGGCGCCTGGCCCGTCAAACGCGGACACGACGTCTGTGAAGAGATCGAGCGCGGCGTGGCCGAAGCCCTGCCCGGCAGCAGCGTCCTGACCCACCTCGAACCGCTCGAGGACCCCACGTCGTGGGACGACCGGGGACTCGACAGGCGTCGCGGCTAGCGCGCCCTAGGCCGACCGCGTCGCGAGAGAGACGAGGGCTCCCTTCGGGGTGAGATGCTCCCGGAAGGACGCCATGAGACCGTCCTCGTCGAGGCCGAGGTCGCGGCGCTGCTCGGCCTGCGTCGCGTGCGGGACGAACCGGTCGGGGATACCGAGGCGGCGGACGTTGGCGCTGACGCCGATCTCCTCGAGCGCCTCGACGACCGCCGAGCCGAAACCGCCGGCGAGCTGGTTCTCCTCGACCGTCACGACCTTCGTTCCCGGCTTCACGAACTGCGCGAGCAGCTCCTTGTCGAAGGGCTTCACCCACCGCGCGTTCACGACGGTGAGCGACGGACCGCCTTCCTTCGCGAGCCGTTCGGCGGCCTTCAGCGCGGGCAGGACGGGATCGCCGACGGCGAACACGACGCCGTCCTTGCCGACGCGCAGCACTTCGCCCTTCCCCACCGGCAGCAGTTTGAGCTCGGGGTCCATCGCGACGCCGTAACCCGCGCCGCGCGGATAGCGGATGGCCGTCGGATGGTCGGAGGCCAGCGCCGTCGCGACGAGGTGCCGGAGCTCGTTCTCGTCTTTCGGCGCGCAGACCTGCATGTTCGGAAAGACGCGGAGATACGTCAGGTCGAAGACGCCATGGTGGGTCGGACCATCCGCGCCCACGACGCCCGCGCGGTCCAGCGCGAAGACGACCGGCAGATCCATGAGGCAGACGTCGTGCATGATCTGGTCGTACGCCCGCTGGAGGAACGTCGAGTAGATCGCGCACACGGGCCGGAAGCCCTGCGTCGCGAGGCCGGCGGCGAAGAGCACGGCGTGCTGCTCACAGATTCCCACGTCGAACGCGCGCTCGGGGAATTTCTTCGCGAAACCGTCGACGCCCGTCCCCTCCGACATCGCGGCCGTGATGCCGACGACGCGCGGGTCTTTCGCGGCGACCTCCGAGAGCGCGTCCGCGAAGACGGCCGTGTAGCTCGGGGGCGCCGACTTCTTCGCGACCTCGCCCGTCTCCACCTGGAAGGGAGCCGGGCCGTGCCAGTAGACGGGATCGTTCTCGGCGAGCTGGTATCCCTTCCCCTTCACCGTGCGCACGTGGAGGAGGACCGGTCCTTCCATCTGCTTCGCGTCACGCAGCGTGCGCAGGAGCATGGGCAGATTGTGTCCGTCGACCGGGCCGACGTACTTGAAGCCCAGCTCCTCGAAGAGCGTGCCGGGGACGAGAACCTTCTTCAGGCCGTCCTCCAGCGCCTCGGCCAGGCCCGCGAGCTTCTGGCCCGCGGGGAGCTTCTTGAGGATGTGCGCGACGTCCTCGCGCACGCGCTGGTAGATCTGCCCGCGCGCGATCCGGAGGAGGTAGCCCGACATGGCGCCGACGTTCGGCGAGATCGACATGTCGTTGTCGTTCAGGATCACGAGGAGCTTGCTCTTGAGGTAGCCAGCCTGGTTCAGGCCCTCCATCGCCACGCCGCCCGTGAGGCCGCCGTCGCCCACGATCGCGACGACCTCGTTCTTCTCTCCCCGGAGATCCCGGGCAATCGCCATTCCGAGGGCGGCGGAGATCGCCGTCGACGCGTGCGCGGCGCCGAACACGTCGTACTCCGATTCCGCGCGGTTCGTGAAGCCCGAAAGTCCGCCCTCCTGACGAATCGTCTTGAGCCGGTCGCGCCGGCCGGTGAGGACCTTGTGCGGATACGTCTGGTGGCCCACGTCCCACACGAGGAGGTCCTTCGGCGTGTCGAACACATAGTGGAGCGCAAGGGTCAGCTCCACCGCGCCGAGGCCCGAAGCAAAGTGCCCCCCCGTCTTGGCGACCGTGTCGATGACGAACGTGCGGAGCTCACTCGCCAGGAGAGGCAACTGCTCCGGCGTCAGCGTCCGCAGGTCGCGCGGCCAGTTCACCTTGTCGAGAAGGGGCGTGGGACGGGGCGAGGGGCTCATGGGCGGGTTCTCCAAGGCGCTCGATTCTACCGGGGACGTTGAATCGCGCTCAGCGCGAACCGCGCGGGCCGCCCGGCGCGTCCACGTAGGCCGCCAGGGTCTTCGCGAAGAGCGCGGAACCCGCGGCCGAGAAATGAACTGGATCCTGGAAATGCACATCCCTGAACGCCTCGCCCGCGAACGGATCGAAGAAAAGGGCGATCCCTTCGTCTCCGAGCTTTCGCGCGACCGCGTTGTAGCGCGCGAGCCCCGCGAGATAGCCCGTCGGCGTGAGGCCGGGCGTCCACCCTTCGAGCCACGCGCGATCCGAGGCCTCCTGCCCAGCACGGAGGCGCGCCGTCTGGGCCACAAGGAGCGTCCGGGCGCCGCGTGAGGCCGCGACGGCGATCGTGGAGCGCAGGTTGCGCTCGTAGACGGCCACGGCTTCCGCCGGAATGTCATCGCGCTTCGGGCCGCCGTTCCACGCATACGAGGGCGTGTACCCAGCGGCGGCCGCCGGCTCCCCCCGCGGCTTCAGGCGGCCGCGCAGCCATTCCACGAACACGAGGCGGGAGACGAACCGTACCGGCACGGGGGCGACGCCCGTGACCCTCGGGAGGATTTCCGCGTGCCCCTCGCTGTAGTCGGGCGCGAACGGGACGTGCCCGGCGGGCTGCAGGTCGTTCACGCCCGAGAACACGACGACGAGGTCGGGCGCAAGGTCGATATCCCGCGTCGCGAGCGACAGAAGGCTCTCGAGGCTCGTCCAGCCGGGGAAGCCTCCGTTCACGACGTCCGCGGTCGGGCGCAGCAGGGTCCCCAGCCGCGCGGGCCAGGTGCCCGCGTCGTCCGCCGCGAGGAGGTCGAACGTCGTCGACCCGCCCTCACAGAGGACGCGATAGGTGCCCGTGAGCTTCGGAACGGGGACGTCGCGCACGTTCGTGACGCGCTGGCCCCGCGTGTTGAAATGCACGACGTGTCCCGCCGCCTCGAGGACGGTGTTGGGACGGCCCGCCACGATGAGGACCGGATGCGGCCGATATGCCTTTCCGATCTTCTCGACGAACCTCGTGTAGGCCGAGACCTGCGTCTGCGGCCACTCCCCCGTCTTTAGGCGAAGCGCCGCGCGGCAGCCGCCCTCGAGGAGGAGGAACAGCGCTCCGGCGATCGCGAGAGGCAGGACCAGGTTCGCCACGAGACCGCGAATCAGCTTCACGCGGCACTGATTATCCGGTCGGTGCCGGCGGAGGATGGTCCGGCGAGCACGCGCGCCGCATAGACGCATGCAATCGGCACGAGCGGGAGCCGGTAGCGGTCGTCCGAGGCCTCGAAGCCCGCGCTCACGGCGAGGACGTAGAGGAACGTCCCGAGGAGCGCGACGTGAACGAGCACGGTCACCTCGCGGCGCCCGAGCCACAGCCCCCATGAGGCCGCGCCCCAGAGCGCCGCGAGGAGCGCGACGAGCCCCGCGGAAACCGCGAAGAGCCACGGGCTCGCACGGGCGAGCCGAAGGGTGAACGGCCCGACGCGCTGATCTTCGTAGAGGGCGACAAGCGTTCCGTCGGGGACGAAGAACCCGTACTTGGGCGACAGGATGAGGCTCGAGGGCGTCAGCAGGAGGACGGCCGCCCCCTTCGCCGCCATCGCCGCGGTCAGGACCGGATGCGCGGCGAAGATCGCGATCGCCTGCCGGCGCCAGCGCGCGTTCAGCTCGACCAGCGAGAGGCGACTCGTGGCCGGGAAGAGGTCCGTGTAACGCGCCTCGCCGAAGATCTCGCGCTCCGTCCCGCCGCCCGAGCGGTACCACCGCTCGCGGTTCCCGAGCCTTTCCTGCATCTCGGGGACGGGCACGCCCTCCGCCCGCGCGAGGACGGGCGCGGCTCGGTAGAAGAGAAGTTCGCTGCTCGCGATCGGCGAAAGCGTGAAAGCGTTCGCGCGCGCGAGGTTCCGGGCCTCCCAGCCTCCGACGAGGAGCAGGGCCGGCAAGAGAAACGCGGCCGCGGCCCCGCACGCCGCGCGGAACGAGCGCCCCTCGCGGCGTGCGACGACGAGAACGAAGAGGGCGGCTGGCGGGAGGAGGTAGTACGAGAGCGGTCTCACGAGCGTCGCGAGCGCGAGCCAGAATCCCGCGCGGGCCGGGCTCGTCCCGTTGCCGGTCGCGTATCCCGCGAGCGCGGACGCGAAAAGCGTGAGCGCGAGTGTGAAGGGCGTGTCCGACAGGACGTCCAGCGCCCTGAGGAAGGTCCCCGGCTCACACGACACGAGGACCGCGGCGGCGACTCCGGCCCGCCCGCCGAAGAGGCGCGTCGCGAGGCGCGCCGCCACGAGCGCGGTTCCGGCCGACAGCAGCGCGCCGAGGAAGGGCGGCACCCACGGCCGCTCGCCGAGAAGGCGCCACGCGGCCGCGACGAGGAGCGGATATCCCGGCGTCCGGTTGATCTCGGGCTCCGGGACGGCCTCCTCTCCCGGCGAGAACGACCCGTGGCGCAGCAGCGCAAGGGCCGGACGCAGGTACGTGCCGGTGTCGATGTACACGACCGCCTGCGGCCTCTTCCCGGCGACGACGGCCAGGAGGACGAGCTTGAGCGCAAGAGCCGCGGCGACGACCACGAAGACCGCCGTGGGCGGCGCCGCCGATCGTCGGTTCAAATCTTCGCCGCCAGGTGGCGCGAGCCCGGCGCGACGAGCGGATCCCCAGCCGCGCACCGCGGGCAGGCCGCGGGCTCGAACGCCGGTACGTCCAGAGCCAGGAGCGTGCGATACGGCACGCCGTCCATTTCCGGGCCTCCTGAGGCCGCCCGCCGGTCGACGATCGACGCGCACACGACGGGCACGGCGCCCGCCGCACGCAGCACGTCGAGGACCTCGCGCGTGGATTTTCCGGTCGTCACGACGTCTTCGACGACCGCGACGCGCTCTCCGGGTTCGAGCGCGAAGCCGCGCCGAAGCGTGAATACTCCGTCGACGCGTTCCGTGAAGAGGGCGCGCACCGCGAGGCCGCGCGCGACCTCGTGGCCGATAATGATTCCGCCCATCGCGGGAGCGACGACGACGGAAGGCGCGAACGGAGCGAGGAGAGAGGCGAGCGCGGTGCCGAGCGCCCCCGCGCGCCCGGGCCACTGGAGCACCTTCGCGCACTGGAGATACGCCTCGGAGTGAAGGTCCGACGAGAGCCTGAAGTGGCCGGACAGGAGCGCTCCCGCTTCCGTGAAGTGGCGGCGGACCTCATCCGGCGTCATGGGGCTCCCGTCCTTCCGCGTTCTCGCGGTCCCGGCGCAGACCGTAGCGGTCGATCTTCTTGTAGAGGTTGGAACGCGGCGTGTCGATGGTCTCGGCCGTGCGCGTCACGTTCCCGGCGCTCTCGGCGAGCTTGGCCACGAGGAAGAGCTTCTCCGTTTCGTCCTGGAATTCCTGCAGCGTCCTGATCGAGAGGAGCCGCTCCCACGCGCCCGCCGCGCCCGCTGCCGCCGCCGGGTCGACCACCCGGCCTCCCCGCACGACGACCGGGGGCGCCGCGTCGCCCGCGCGAGGGGCCGCTCCGGAGTCCACGTTCTCTGCGTCGAGAACGTCCGCGTCGGACATGATCATGAGCCGCTCGACGTGGTTCTTCAGCTCGCGCACGTTCCCCGGCCACGCGCGCGCCGCGAGCGTTTCGAGCGCGGCATCGGTGAAGCGCTTCGGGCGATAGTTGTTCGAGCGCGCGAAGAGCTCGGCGAAGTGCGCCACGAGCACGGGCACGTCCTCGGGCCGGTCGGCGAGCGGGGGAGTCAGGAGGACGAGGACGTTGAGACGGTAGTAGAGATCCTCCCGGAACTTCCCCTGCGCGATGAGCCCCATGAGGTCGCGGTTCGTCGCCGCCACGACACGCACCTTCACCTTCACGACACGCGGGCTCCCGACGGGCTCGACCTCGCCCTCCTGCAGGACGCGCAGCACCTTCGCCTGCGCGGAGGCCGACATGTCGCCCACCTCGTCCAGGAAGATCGTGCCGCCGTCGGCCTCCACGAACTTGCCGGTTTGCTTGCGGTCGGCGCCGGTGAACGAGCCGCGCTCGTGCCCGAAGAGCTCCGATTCGATGAGGCTGTCGGGGATCGCCGCGCAATTCACCTGCACGAACGGGCCGGTCTTCACGAGGGAGCCTTCGTGGATCGCGCGGGCGACGAGCTCCTTGCCCGTTCCGCTCGGCCCCACGATGAGGACCGTCGCGGGCGTCGGCGCCGCCTTCGCGACGTCGGAGAGAAGGCGGCGCATCGCCTCGCTGTTCCCCACGAGGCGCGTGATGCCGAGGCGCGATTTCAGCTCGAGGTTCTCGCGCACGAGACGCGTCGAATCGAGGACGCGCCGAAGCGCGTTCAGGACGTGTTCGGTCCCCACCGGTTTCTCGAGGAAGTCGGCGGCGCCCGCGTGGATGGCCTCCATCGCAGTCTTCACGTCGCCGTGGCCGGAGATCATGATGACGGGCGTCGCGATTCCCCGCCCGCGCATCTTCGCGAGCGTCTCCAGCCCGTCCTGACCGGGCATCTTGATGTCGAGGAGCACCGCGTCGTGATCCGGCGCCTCGGAAATCGCGTTCACCCCCGAAGAAACCGCCGTCACCTCGTACCCCTCGTCCGAGAGCAGCGTTCGAAGCGACTCGCGGATGTCCGGTTCGTCGTCGCAGACGAGGATGCGTCGCGCCATCCGAGGAATCCTAGCAGCCCGAAGAAAGCGCCTCCCGCCTTTCCGGCTCGACCTCGGCCAGCTTTCGGAGGAGTAGGCCAAGCGCGTGAAGCGCGCCGGCGCGGCCGGCTGAAGGATTGGCGGAAGCGTGTGGGGGTCGAACCCACCCGCCGCCCCTCTCGGAGCGAGCACGCTGGTTTTGAAGACCAGGAGGACCGCCGGGCCCCTTGCGCTTCCGCCGCGGATTCTACCGGCACGCGGCGAGCGGGCCCAACGGCCCGGGCTCAGCGCCGCGTGAGCGTGAGGGTGCCCGACACGCTCCCGCAGCATGCCGCGCCGGTGCCTGTCGCCTGCCCCCTGTACGTTCCGCTCAAGCCTCCGGAAGTCGTGACCGTGGCGCTCCCGCTGGCCGAACCGCCGCAGGGCGAGAAACCGGCGAAGCCGATCGCGAAGACGAGGGTCTGACCCTCGACGGTGCCCTGCAGGCTGCCCACGCCCGGGAACTCGGCGACGACCGTGCAGCCCGTCTGGAAGAGCGTGACGTCCTCCGTCTTCGAAAGCCCGCATGAGTCCGTGAAGACGCCCGCGTATTGACCCGTCAGCGGGACGCAGGAGAATGGCGAGGTCGGGGACGTGTCCGAATTGCAGCTCCCGAGGACGAGCAGGCTGGCCAGTGCCACACACCGTTTCAGCGCCCTCACGGCCGTCCTCCGCGCGCTCCGGCGAGACGCTCGACGCTGCCGACGCAGTCCTTCGCCTTGTAGGCGCGCCCCCCGCATTCGAGGAGCAGCGCGTCGAAGGCGCGGCACAGCCCGACGAGCCGGCTCGCGTTCCGGCGGGTGACCGGGAAGTCCAGGGCGAGTGAGAAGCCGTCAGGGGCGTAGCCGCGCGGGGACGGGTCGGCGCGGTGGCGTTTGATCACGGCGAGCGACGAGACGACGCCCGTCTTGTGCTGCAGGCGAAGCGCCTTCCGGAACGCCGCCTCCGCGGCCTCCTTCGGCATGAAGAGCTGGTACTGAATGAAGCCGCCGGGCCGGTAAGCCTCGTTCCAGCCGGGCAGGTAATCGAGGAGAAACGAGTACGCGACGAGCGACTGCCGGTAACGGTGCCGTCCGTGAACGGCCGCCGAGGCGTATTTCGCCAGGTTCACGAGCCGCATCTGAGGACCGCTCGCGGTGAGCCTGAGTCCGAGGAGAAGGATCGGCGCGGGCAGCGGCCCCATGTGGACGTCCGCGATCTGCTCCGCAACGCTCCACCCGCGCGACTCGCCCTCTTTCAGGGCGTGCTCGTTCGCGACGTGGACGACGCTCCGGCCGAGGCCCTTCCCCGTCCGCCAGCAGTCCATCCAGCCGACGACGTAGTCCCAGTCGTCCTTCGCGCGGTCGAGAGCTTCGAGCGTCGCGGCCAGGTTCGGGGTCACGAACGCTTCGACGTCGAGATAGCCGCTCGCGACCTTCTTCAGCCGCAACGCGACCTCCACGATCGGGTCCACGCAACGCCAGTTTCCCGCGACATCGTCGAAGGCCGGCGTCCCGCGCGGGATTTCCTCGACCCGGCCGTCGCCCTTCAGGACCGACACGCTCTCGACGTGGTCGCCGATCGTGCCCTTCTTCCATCCGTTCTTGCCGTGCACGTTCATCGCGACGGCGCCGCCGAGCGTGATGTGCATCGTGCCGGTCACGACGGGGGGCCAGAACCCGCGCGGGATGGCGAACTTCCACAGCGCGCCGAGCGTGAGCCCCGCGCCCGCCCGCACGATACCCGTCGCCTCGTCGAAACCGGCGATCGCGTTCAGGCCGGTCATCTCGATCACGGGCCCGGCGGCGTTGACCGACGCGTCGCCGTACGAGCAGCCCGCTCCGCGAAACACCGGCGCCTCCCCGCGCGCGGCACAGGCCGCGAGCGCGTCCCGAAGCGCCTCGAGCGAGGACGGCCGGAGAACCGGCGACACGGAAACGTTGTAGAGGCCGAAGCCTTCCACCCGTTCCGGAACGGGAAGCGCGCTCACGGCGGGCCGAGCCTCTTGAAGACGAACCGAGGGACGTGCCGCAGCGCGAGGCTGAGGAGCGCCCAGCGGCGGGTGACGTAGAAAACTTCGTGCCCCTTCTCGAGACGATCCGCGATGATGCGGGCGGCGTCGGCGGCCGAGACGACCCAGAAAAGCCCGGACTTCCCCGCCGTCATGCGGGTTCCGACGTAGCCGGGTTTTACGGTCGAGACGGTCACGCCGAACGGCGCGAGGCGGTTTCGAAGCCCCTCGAGAAACGTCGTGAGCGCCGCTTTCGAGGCGTTGTACGCGGGGTTTCCCTTGCGGCCGCGGTCGCCCGCGATGGACGAGATGCCCGCGATCTGCCCGCGGCCCGCCACGCGAAACCAGTTCGCGGCGAGCCCGAGCAGCCGAACGGCCGCCACGGCGTTCACCGCCATCATCTCGGCGTCGCGCGCGGGTTCGCTGGTTACGCCGTCGCCGTGATGCATGACGCCGGCGTTGTAGAGGAAGAGATCGCAATGCCCGGTCACGGCGAGCGCCTCCCGAAACGCGGGCTCGAGCCGCGCGGCGTCCGAGAGGTCGCACACGACTCCATTCACGGTCGCGACCGGGAACCGGTTTCGGAGGTCGGCCACCAGGGTGTCGAGTTTCTGCCGCGAGCGCCCGAGGATCGTCACCCAGAAACCGCGCGCGGCGTAGACCTCGGCGAGAGCCTTCCCGAGGCCATCCGTCGCTCCGACGAGGATCACCCGCTTCACGCCGCGCCCCCCATGGCTGGAATCTTCGCAGACGTGGCCGTCAGGGCCACAGACCCTCCTCTGACGACGAGCCCGAGGTCCATCGGGGGCAGCATGAGCCTCACGGCGCTCCGATGGCAACGCCGGGGCCGGGCGCCGCCCCGCCGTGGACCGTACAGCGCTCCTTCGGCTGCGTGCCCTCGAGGAAGACCTCGTCGAACGACTTCGGACACTCCTCGGTCACCAGCATCCCGGTGGTCGGGTCGATCGACGCCGTGACGACGCCCGGCGTCGACGGGAACGGGGCCTCGAAGTACTGCGACGGCAGGCGGCGCACGAAGTCGGCGAAGATTGGAAGCGCCGCCGAGGAACCGGACAGGTTCAGACCGCGGTTGTCGTCGAATCCGACCCAGACGGCGACCAGGAGGCGCGGCGAGAAACCGATGAACCAGGCGTCGCGCCCGTCGTTCGTCGTGCCGGTCTTGCCCGCGAAGATGCCCTGCGCGCCGAGGCGGCGCGCCGAGGCGCCGGTCCCGCGGTCCACGACGCCCCGGAGAACCGAATCGAGGATCGAGATCGCGTCGGCGTCGGCGCCCCGGACGACGGGCTCGTTCTTCGTCTCGATGCGCCGGGCGTTCGCGCCCACGATTCCGAGAAGCGCATTCGGGCGCACGCGGAATCCCCCGTTCGCGAACGTGCAGTAGGCTGCCGCGATCTCCATGGGGCTCGTTTCGAAGGCCCCGAGCGCGAGCGACGGATACGGCCGCAACGCGAAGGAGATGCCCGCTCGCCGCGCCGTGTCGACGATGTCCGGGAGCAGCGTGCGCCCCGGAGCGGTCTCGGTGACGGCGATGCGCACCGTCGGAATGTTGATGGACTGCTCGAGCGCCTGGCGCGCGGTCATCGGCCCGCGAAACTCGCGGTCATAGTTCTTCGGCGACCACGTCTCGTCCTCGCCCTTGCCCCACACGAGCGCGATCGGCGAGTCGACGAATATCGACGCGGGCGTGATGGGTTTCGGCAGATCGCGCTTTCCGAAAGCCGTCAGGTACACGAACGGCTTGAACAACGAACCGGGCTGGCGCCGGGCCTGCACGACGCGATTGAACTGGCTGACCTGATAGTCGCGCCCGCCCACGAGCGCGCGCACCGATCCCGTCGCCGGGTCGAGCGCGATGACGGCGGCCTGGAGCGCATCCTCCTCTCCCCGCGGCCGCAGGCGCTTGAAGCGCTTCTCGAGCTCCTCGAGACCCTTCAGGACCGCCGCCTGCGCCGCCTGCTGCATGTCGGGGTCGAGCGTCGTGTATACGGAGAGCCCGTCCTCCTTCACGAAACCGGGGGCTTCTTTCACCTGATTGAGCACGAAGTCGACGAAGTGCGGCGCGACGATGCCGGCCGGCGGACCCTTCGACTTCGTGAGGGGAGCGGCGAGCGCCGCGTCGTAGGCCGCCTTGTCGATCTTCTTCTGCTCCAGCATTCCCTTGAGGACAAGGGCGCGGCGCGCCCGGGCGTTCTCGGGATTGCGGTAGGGCGAATACTTTCCCGGCGAGGAGATGAGCCCCGCGAGCATCGCGGCCTCCGGAAGGTCGAGCCGCGAAACGCTCTTGCCGAAGTAGAACCGCGCGGCCTCCTCGACGCCTGTCACGGAGATCGAGCCGCGCTGGCCGAGGTAGATCTCGTTCAGGTAGGCCTCGAGGATCTCCTTCTTGCTGTACTTGGCCTCGAGGATCACGGCCATCAGCGCCTCGACGACCTTGCGCTTCAGCTTCCGCTCCGGCGTGAGGAACATGTTCTTCACGAGCTGCTGGGTGAGCGTGGAGGTGCCGCGCACCGCGGAGCCGCGCGTCGCGCCCTTGAGGACGGCTCCCACGAGACGCCGGAACGAGATGCCGCCGTGCGTGAAGAAGTCGCGGTCCTCGGTCGTCAGGATCGCGTCGAGCACCACCGGGTGAATCTGATCGAGCGTGACGAGCGTGCGGTCCTGCATCTTCTCGTCGTAGACCGACCCGACGAGCTCCGGCTCGAAGACGACGTAGGGCAGCGGAGTGCCGTCGTCGGCGCGCTTGAGCGCCGCCACGCGGCGGCCCGAGAAGTCGATCTCGGCCGCAACGCCGGGAGACCGCCCCCACGCGGTCTCCCGCGGGTTCACGGAAACGAGGATTCGCCCCTTCACGAGCGCGTACTGCCCCGCGGCGACCGGGGCCTTCGACACCTCCGCATAGCGGAGGCGCCCGAGGCGCCGCACGATGTCGTCGGCAGAGAGCGTGTCCCCGGCGCGCACCGCCCACACGTCGGAGTAGAGGCGCGTCGGGAGGGACCACCGCCGCCCATCCATCGTGCGGGAGACGACGCGGGAAAAGTAGAGGACGACGACGATCGCTGCGACGAGGAAGAGCGCCGCGGTCGCGCCGATGAAGAAAAGAGCCGGGCGCGAAATACGGCGCAGGCGGTCCCAGATCGCGCGCGCGGCGCGCGCCACCTCATCCCGGGCGGCGCGAAGGGTACTCGGAAAGTCCACGCCCGGAGTCTAGCGAAGCGCCCGCCCGATGCGTTCAGCCGATCCAGCCGGCCTTCAAAGCCGCCAGCGTGACGCCGGCCGCGAGGATCCAGAGAGCCACGCCGAGAGCAATGGGCCGGAAGCCCACGCGCCGGAGGGCGTCGCGCGTCAGGGACGCGCCGATCAGGAAGAGCGTGACGACGAGGACGCGCTTCGCGCCGGCGGCGACCGCGAGCCCGGCGGGCCGGAGCGCGGGAAACCACGTCACGAACGCGGCCATGACCACGAATCCGACGAGGAACCAGGGCAGCTTCGCGGCCGACGCGCCGCGCTCCCCCGTGCGGCGCGCGCGCGCCCATCCGATGACGAGCGCCACCGGCACGATCCAGAGGGCGCGCGCGAGCTTAACCGTCGTGGCGATCTCGACGGCCTTCGGCCCGTAGGCGGTCGCGGCGCCGACGACCGAGCTCGTGTCGTGAATCGCGAGGGCCGCGAACAGACCGAACCGCGATTCGTCCAGCCCCGCGAGGTGGCCGAGCGGCGGGAAGACGACGAGCGCCACGCCGTTGAGGAGGAACACCGTCGCGAGCGCCACGGAGATGGACTCCGACTTCGCCTTGATGGCAGGCGCCACGGCCGCGATCGCGCTGCCTCCGCAGATCGCGGTCCCGACCGTCACGAGGAGGGACGTGTCCTCCTCGACGCCGAAAACGCGCGCGAGGAGAAGGCCGGCGAGGAACGTGAGGGAGATGCCCACGGCCGTGTAGCCGATTCCCCTGAGGCCCACGCGTCCCACGACGCCGAGGTCGGCGGCCGCCCCGAGTCCCATGACCGCGACGCCGAGAAGGAGGGGCGCGAGCTTCCGCGTGCGGGGGAGCCACGGGTTTCCGAGGGCGAGCGCCACGGCCACGCCCGTCACGAGCGCCGCGGCGGGGGGCACGAACGGCAGCAGGGCGGCCACCGCGAGAAGTGGAACGAGAACGTGTCCAAGCGTCAACGCGCGGAGTGTAGGCTAGCCCGCGTGACGGACGCGCGCGAGGGCGCCTCGGTGGCCACGCTCGTGCTGAGGCGGGACGCCGACGGGACACGCTGGGAGAAGGACTCCCTCGTCGCCGAGGAGCCGCTCGAGATCCGGCTCAAGGAAGGCGAGGCCGAACCGGAGCGGTTCGTCGTGACGATGCGGACTCCGGGCGACGACGACGACCTCGTGGTCGGCCTCCTCTTCGGAGAGGGCGTCATCGAGCATGGGGACGAGATACTGGCCCTCGGGCCGCCCGACGATCCCCGCGTGGCACCGGAACTCGCGAAGAACGTCCGCGTCGTCACGCTCGCCCCCCGCACGGACCGTCCGCGCGCGCGCCGGGCGACAGTGATGGGCTCGGCCTGCGGCGTCTGCGGCCGCACGTCGGTCGACGATGTCGCCGCCATGGCCGCGGCCGCGCGACGGGGGAAGGCCGAACCGCGGCCCGGCGTGGATCCCGACGTGTCGATCCCCGCTGCCCTCCTCACGTCTCTGCCCGGCGCGCTTCGCGCGCGGCAGTCGGTTTTTTCCGCGACCGGAGGCCTTCACGCGGCCGGACTCTTCGAGTCGGACGGGTCTCTCGTGCTCGCGCGCGAGGACGTCGGACGGCACAACGCGACGGACAAAGCCGTCGGCGCCGTCCTCCGGAGCCGTCGGCCCTGCCCGCCCATCCTTCTCGTCTCGGGCCGGCTCGGCTTCGAGATCGCCCAGAAGGCCGCGCTCGCCGGGGTGCGCATCGTGGCCGCCGTTTCAGCGCCGACGAGCCTCGCGGTGGACCTCGCCGAAGAGACCGGCCTCACGCTCGTCGGCTTTCTGCGCGACGAGCGTTTCAACGTCTACACGCACCCCGGGCGCATCACGCGATAGGGCGCCTACTTGAGCAGGTGGTCCTCGACGAACTTCAGCGTCGCGAGGAACTGGAAGTCCTGGTTCTTCTTCTTGCTGAAGCCGTGCCCTTCGTCCTTCGCGAGGAGGTACCAGACGGGACCGCCGTTCTTCTTGATCGCGGCGACCATCTGCTCGGCCTCCGTGTAGGGCACGCGCGGGTCGTTTCGGCCCTGGACGATCAACATAGGCTTCGTGATGTTCCCGGCGTTCGTGAGCGGCGAGATCTTCTGGAGGAACTCGCGCATCTTCGGATCGCGTTCGTCTCCGTATTCCGCGCGGCGCAGATCGCGCCGATAGGCCTCGGTGTGCTCGAGGAACGTCACCCAGCTCGAGATGCCGACGACGTCGACGGCGCAGCGGAAGTGGTCGTTGTAATTCGTCATCGACGCGAGTGTCATGTACCCGCCGTACGAGCCGCCCATCACCATGACGCGATTCTTGTCGAGCCCGGGCTGGGCCGCGATCCAGTCGAGGAGGGCGCCGATGTCCTTCACCGAATCCTCGCGCTTCTCGGCGTTGTCGAGGGTGAGAAACGTCTTGCCGAAGCCCGACGAGCCGCGCACGTTCGGGAAGATCAAGGCGACGCCGAGCTCGTTCAGGTAGAAGTTGCTCCGGCCGAGGAAGCCGGGCTGGTACTGCCCCTCGGGACCGCCGTGGATGTTGAGGATCACCGGGCGCGGGCCGGGGAAGGAAGCGGGCGGGCGATAGAGGAATCCGGTGATGGCGCGGCCGTCGAAGCTCTTCCACGAGATCTTCTCGGGCGAAGGCAGCGCCGCGGGGTCGAGGCCGCCCATCTCGCTCTCCGTCCAACGCTCGATCTTTCCGGAAGGCCCGGCCGTCACGTCGATCGAGTACACGTCCGACGCCGACCGCGCCGAGGACAGCGAGAAGGCCAGGTCCCTTCCGTTCTCGTGGAAGCGCACGGCCCCGATCGTTCCGACGGGAATCTTCGGGAGCGCGATCTCCTTTTTCGTGGCCGTGTCCAGCACGTGCAGCGTCTCGACTCCGCCTTCGTTGACGACGTAGGCGAGCCGGGCGCCGTCTTCCGACAGGCTGAGCGAGCTCACGTCCCAGTCCACGCCGGGCGTCAGGACGGTGATCTTCTTCGTCGCGAGGTCGAGCGAGACGAGACGGTGAAACTCGGCTCCGGAGTCCGTCGTCGTGTAGACCGCTTTCCCGTCCTTCGCGAAGACGGCGCCGCCCCACGCGACCTCCTCCTTCGACTCCGGAGTCGCGAGGCTTTTCGCGCCCGTCGCCGCGTCCACGAGCCAGTACCGGCTCTCGTTCGCGGAAATGTACTCGCCCACGAGAAGCGTCTTGTCGTCGGGCGACCAGTCGACGACGCCCCATCCGCCGCCCGAGACGTCGAGAACCTTCCGCTCCGTCTTCGCGTCCGCGGGGTCCACGACGTAGATGTCGTTGTCTTTCCCGTTCCGCTTCGTGGACTGGTACGCGAGCCCCTTGCCTGAATGCGAGAAGTCGCCGCCCGTGTTCCGGGACTTTCCGTCCGTGAACATCGTGACCTTGCCGGTCTTCTCGTCGCGCCAGAAGAGCTGGTACCACTCCCCGCCGCCGACATCCTTGCTGAAGACGAACCCGTCGCCCGTGTGCGGGCGGAACCGCGCCCCGCTCGTGCGCTCGGGGTAGAACGTCAGCTGCGCGCGCGCTCCGCCCGGGAACTTCACGCGGTGGATCTCGACGACGTCCGCGAAGCGCGTGCCGATGAGCATTTCCCGGCGCACGGGGTGCCACGCCTCGAACGTCGCGCCGCGCGATTCGGTGTAGCCCGCGACACGCTCGGCGAGCGCCTTCGGGATCGCGGGCACCCCGTCCGCCACCAAGTTTTCGTTCGGGAGGACCGCGTCGCCGGCGCCGCGCAGGGGGAGGGGAACGAAGAGTAGGAGAAAGAGGAAGAGGAAAATCTTTCTTAGAAGGTGAATAGGGGCCGCCGCCCTCCCACCGTCCGTGCCGTGCTTCATGCGCATCGCAAATTCCCCCTTCTAAGAAATTCCGGAATCCGAATCCTCATCCGAATCTTCATCCGAATCCGAAGCAAAATCTCTTTCGGTCTTTCTCTCTAGATAAAGACCCCGATCGCGACGATCTCGACGGCCTCGCCCAGCACCGTCGCCTTCTCGCCGACCGTCTTTCCGAGCAGGGCGCGGCCGAGGTCGGAGAGGTACGAATAGACCCCCTGCTCGGGCTTGCTGTCCCAGGGGCCGAGAAGCGTGATGGTTCGCGCGCCCGCCGCACCCTTGATCGTGACGCGCGCGCCCGGCCGCACTTCAGTCGTGTCGACCGTCGCGGGGTCGAGGGCACGCGCCTTGCCGAGCTCTACCTGGATCTTTCCCGCGCGCGCGGACAGGAGCTGCTGCTTGTCGCGCCGCGCCTTGTATTCGAAATTCTCCGAGAGGTCGCCCTCGGCGGCCGCGAGCGCGATTCCCTTCGTGTTCTCGGGAATCTCCACTTTCAGGATGTTCTCCAGCTCCTTGCGCTTGGCTTCGATGGCCCCCGCGGTGACGAAGAACGTCTCGTCGTCCGTCTTCCGGAGGTCCGGGAACCGCATCTCGGCCGCGGCGAGAAGGCCGTCACGCCGATGGGGCTCGAGCTCCTGGTGGCGCGTGAGCGCCTCGAGGAATACGCGAGCCTCCTCCACGGTGGCCTGCTTCACGAGCCAGCCCGCCACGAGCCCGGTTCGGTCGAACATCTCCCGGACCTTGGAGCGGGCCGCACCCAGCTCGTCCCACGTAAGCGCGTCGAGGAGGCGCGTCAGGACCGGCGGATTGAGGCGGGCGCGGAAGGCCTCGTCCTGGGCGGAACGCTGGGCGAACCAGACGAACGCGCGCGGGCCGGAGCGGGGCGACTTCGTGAGCTTTTCGAGCGTGCGCTCGCGCGTGTCGGGGTCGATCTCGGCGAGACTCCGGTCGATCGCCTCGATCGTGCGCGAGTCTTCCTCCTTGAAGAACCATTCGGCGAGGATCGCCGGCGCCTCCGCCGGTTTCTCCTTTACGATGACTTCCAGGGCACGCTCCCGGATCGCGCGGTCACGGAGCCGCGGAAGGAGAGCGAGGGGGCGCGCGAGAACGTGCTTCTCGATGGCTCCCGCGAGCGCGACGCCCGGGAACTTTTCGACGAGGACGGCGATCTCGAAAGCCAGGGCGGGGTCGCGGTCCTCGAGCGCCTCCGCGTCCTTCGCGAGCGCCTTCGCCATCGCGGTCGCAAGCGGCGTCGAACGCTTCTGGTTCTTGCGAAACAGCTCGAGGCGGTCCTTCAGGGGCGCCTTCTCGAAGCGCGCGAGGAGGTTCGCGTCCGCGGCATCCGCCGAGTCGGACCACTCGACCGTCGCGGTCTTGCCGCTGCCATGCACGACGACCTGAGGATTCTTCCGGGCGGCGGCCCACCACGACGTCCACGCATCCTCGGAGATCAGGCCCTTCACAGCCTCCTTCACTTCGGTCATCGTCATCGTGCGGCCGAAGGACTCGATGAGGTGCTTCATCGCGACGCCGGGATCGTCGACCACGCGGCTTTTCAGCGCCTCGGGAGTCGTGAACTTCTCGAAGAGGAAGTGGCCTTCTGCGAGCGGCACGAGATTCTTCGACGCGACGCCGATCGGGATGGCGATGCCCTTGGCCGCTTCGAAGTCCACCCGGACCGAGTCGAGAGCGAAATTCGTCTCGACGACCTTGCCGGCCCCGCGTCCCGCCATCGAGAACACGCGGCCAACCTCGAAGGGAAGCCACTTCTCCGCCTTCTCGACGCGTTGGAGCCCGTCAGCCGGGTCTTTCGCCTCGCGGAACTTGAAACGGCCGAGAAGGGCGACGAGAGACGGACGATTCGGCCATGCGGCGGCGAGGGCCTCCTCGAACAGCTTGTGGAAGCCGTCCGGCGAGGAGGGCGTGGCGCCCGCGCGCACGGCCTCCTTAAGGATCGTCCAGCGCAGTCGCGCCACCTCGGGGTCGGAGGATTTTTTCTTCAGCGCGGCCTCGGCGGCCCCGGCGACGGACTGGACGCGCGCCTTCTGGCCCGCGCGCGCGAGGCCGCGCACGGCGGCGAGCAGCGTCTCGGCCTTCCCGATGGGATCCGAGAGCGAGTCCTGGAAGGCGGATTCGACGAGATCGAAGCGTTTTTCGGAGAGAAGGCTCTGAAGAGGGGCGCCGTTCGTCAACCCAACATTCCCTTCTTCAGATCCTCGGACGGCGGCTTCGGGCCGAGCCAGAGTGAGAAGACCGCGTCCGCGAAATCCTTGCCTTCGAACGTTCCCAGCGCCTTGTCGCCGGCGTAAAGCGTGGTCCCCTTTCCGGGCACGTACACGAAGGACATCGTCTCGCCTTCCTTCACGTCCGGCACGAGGGCGAGCATCTTGTCGATGGAAGCCTTCTGCGACGCGGCTTTCTCTTTCGCGTTCGCCTCGAAACCCTCGGAGAACCCCTCGGTGAGCTGCGTCTTCTTGAGGTCGCGCAGAAAGTGCATGCGGACCGCCTTCGGGGCGTCGGCGGCGACGATGGCCGCGGCGTCCTTCGACGGAGCCGCGAGATAGAGGCCTCCGACGTACACCTTGAAAATGGCCTTCTTGCGGAGGCCGAGACCGTTCAGCCTGAGCGTACTTTCGCCGGCCGACATCGTGTCCGGCAGGTTGACGCCCGCCAGCTCGCGTGCGGCGAGCGGGCGCGCGGCCAGAAACAGACCCGAGAGGGCGAATACCGCGAGAGAAAGACAGGAAAGACGTTTCATTAAGAACCTCCTGCGAGGGGTGGATTCTACGGGGACATGGTTTTTCTTAGAAGGTGAAAGAATCGGACCGGAACGCCGCCCCATCAGAGGTGAGCCGATGCGCAAGCCGAAGTCCCGTTCGAGAAAATCCTCGTCTCCCTCCGCCCCGACACTTACGGTCTCCTTCGTTTCCGTCGAGGTGAAGCACAACGGCTGGCCCGGCGAAAGCGTGAAGGCGACCGATCTGTCGCTGATCTTGCAGCTCGAGGACCCCGCCGCTTCCGGCGAGAACGCCGCGCTCGCCTCCGCGCGTCTTCCGTTTGCGGCTTCGTCCGGACAAACGGTCGCCGCGGCGGATCTCCCGCCCGACAAGAGCGGAAGCCCGTTCTTCGGCGGGCCCGTGAAGCTTTCCAGCCACGTGAACCTTCACGCGCGCCTCTTCGTCGAACGCACGAACGCCGTCGGGCCCATCCTCGGCGCCGCCCTCAATACCGTCATCGGGCAGTTCGCGGGCCGGATTCCGCTCCTCGCGGCGCCGGTGAGAGAGGTGCTCCACGTCCAGATCGGCAAGGTCATCGCGACCGAGCTCGCGCGCGCCAGCGCGATCGTGCCGGTGGACGCCTCGTTCAAGGGAACGCATCCCGTCACGCTCGCACTCGTGGCCCCGCGAACGATCCCCGGCGTCTATGCCCCGCCGGGCAGTCCCGAAGGCTACAAGAAGGGCGTCGTCGCGACGGAGGGAGACCTCACGGCCCTCCTCCACCTCACGCTCACTCTCACGCTGCCGGGCTGAGCCCTCAGCCGCGGATTTCTGAGAACCGCGCGACGCGGACGAACTGGTCGCGCATCGAGCGCAGCAGCGCGATGCGGTTCGCCTTCAACTCGGGGTCCTCGGCCATGACGTGGACCTCGGTGAAGAAGCGGTCGAGGCTCGGCCCCAGGGACGCCATAATCGACAGCGCGTCGCGGTAGCGGCGATGCGCCACGAGGTCGTCGAGCATCCCCTTCGCCTGCAGGTAGTCGAGCGCGAGCGCCTTCTCGGCGTCGTCGGTCATCTTCGCGAGGTCGGGCTCGCCGGCCGCCTCGGGCGCCTGCGCAAGAATGTTCTGCGTCCGCTTGAACGCGGAGGCCAGCGGAAGGAAGTCCTGCTCCTTGCGCATCGCCTCGACCGCCTCCACGCGCTCTTCGGCATCCGCCAGGTCGGGGCAGTCGGTCGTCAGGACGGCCTCGACGACGTCGGGCGCGTGCCCCTTCTTCTCGAGGAGGAACCTCAGGCGCTCGAGGAAGAACGCCGAGAGCTCCTTCAGCATCTCGTCCTTTTGGCGCGGCAGCCCGCCGTGCAGCGCGGCCGCGTCGGCGCAGGCCGCCGGAAGGTCGAGGCGCCACTTCTTGTCGAGGAGGATCTTCACGACGCCGAGGGCCGCGCGCCGCAGCGCGTACGGATCCTTCGAGCCGGTCGGCGCGAGGCCGAGGCCGAAGAGGCCGGTGAGCGTGTCGAGCCGGTCGGCGAGCGCCACCGCGCCGCCGACGTCGCCCCGAGGCGCGCCGTCGTCGGCCGAGGCCGGCCGGTACTGGTCGTACAGCGCCTGCCAGACCTCTTCGCGCTCGCCGTCGCGCCGGGCGTAGAGGCCGCCCACGATCCCCTGAAGGTCGGGAAACTCGCGCACCATGTCCGTGGCGAGGTCCGCCTTCATGAGCCGCGCCGCGCGCACGAGCAGGCCGTCGAGGTGGGACAGGCCGAGCCGGTCGGCGAGTTTCTCCGCGAGGTCCTGGATGCGGCCGGTCTTCTTCAGGTAGTCGCCGAGCGTCTCCTGGAACTGGAGCCTGCCGAGCCTCGGGAGCCGATCCTCGAGCTTCGTCTTTCCGTCGTCGTCCCAGAAAAAGCGCGCGTCCGAAAAGCGTGCGGCGGTGACCCACTCGTTGCCGCGTGCGATGAGCCCCTTCGGGTCACCGATCTGATCGCACACGGCGAGGAAGTGGGCGGCCAGCCCGCCGCCGGAGCGCACGGGCAGCATCTTCTGGTGCTCGCGCATGGATGTGACGAGGATCTCCTCCGGCAGCTCGAGAAAGGCCGGGTCGAAGGATCCGCGCACGACCCCCGGCGACTCGACGAGGTGCGCCCACGTGTCAAGGAGGGCCGCGTCGTCCGCAGGCTCGCCGCCGACTTCCGAGGCGAGGGCGTGCGCCTGTTCCCGCAAGCGGGCGCGGCGGACGGCGAGGTCGGGCTCCACGTGCGCGGCGCGCAATTTCTGAAACCAGTCGGCAACCCCCATCGTCACGATTCGTCCCAGGGCGAGCGTGCGATGGCCGGACGTGGTCCGACCGCTCTCGACGCCGAAGAGACTCATCGGGATCACGAGCCCGTCGAGGAGCACGAGCACCGAATGCACCGGCCGGATCCACTGGGGCGTGCCGTCGCCCCAGCGCATCATCCGGGGGAACGTCATCTTTTCCACGAGCGCAGGAAGGATCTCGCCGATAACGTCCGGAGCGGGACGGCCGGGCGTCACCTTGCGCGCGACGACGTAGGGGCCCTTCGGGAGCGTCGCGACGCGAAGGTCTTCCACGGTGACGCCGTGCGCCTTCGCGAACCCGATCGCGGCCTTCGTCGGATTGCCGTCGGCGTCGTAGCCGACCGAGGCCGGCGGCCCGGTGATTTCGGTCTCGGCGTCGGGCTGGTGGTCGGCCACGCCCTCGCCGACGAGCGCGAGCCGGCGCGACGTGGAGTAGACGGAGAGCGTCCCGCCGAGGCGTGCCTCGGCGAAGGCAGCAGATACCCGCGCGAGGAGGTCCTCGCGCGCCGCGGGCAGGATTCCCGCCGGGATTTCTTCCGCAAGGATCTCGAGGAGAAACTCAGCCATTTTCAGCCCCGTGTTCGGACGGTGGCGCCGCGGCCTTCGGAAGCATCGGGAAGCCCTGGGCTTCCCGTGAGGCCACGTAGGCCTTCGCGCACCGGACGGCCAGCTCACGCACGCGCCGGATGACCCCGACGCGGTCCGTGGTCGAGACCGCGCCGCGCGCGTCGAGAATGTTGAAGGCATGCGAGCACTTCAGCGCGAAGTCGTACGCGGGAAGGACGAGCCCCGCGTCGAGGCAGCGCACGGCCTCCGCCTCGTAGCGCTCGAAGAGCGTCTGCCAGAGGGAGGCGTCGGCCACTTCGAAGCCGTACTTCGAGACCTCGTACTCGTCCTGCTTGCGGGCCTCGCCGTACGTCACGCCCGGCGCCCACTCGACGTCGTAAACGCTCTGCTGCTTGGCGAGAAACATCGTGAGCCGCTCGAGCCCGTACGTGATCTCGGCCGTGATGGGCGCGAGGTCAATGCCGCCGGCCTGCTGGAAGTACGTGAACTGGGTGATCTCCATGCCGTCGAGAAGAACCTGCCAGCCGACTCCCCATGCTCCGAGCGTCGGAGACTCCCAGTTGTCCTCCTCGAAGCGGAGGTCGTGCTCTTTCGGGTCGATGCCGAGGGCGATGAGGCTCTCGACGTAGAGCTCCTGCACGTCCGCCGGCGCAGGTTTGAGCACGACCTGGAACTGCTGGTGCTTGACGAGCCGGAACGGGTTCGCGCCGTAGCGCCCGTCGGCCGGACGCCGCGAGGGCTGGACATACGCCGCGCGCCACGGCTCGGGCCCGAGCACGCGGAGGAACGTGGCGGGGTGCATGGTGCCCGCCCCCACCTCGACATCCCAGGGCTGCTCGAGAAGACAGCCCTTCGACGCCCAGTAAGCCGACAACTTCAGAATGAGAGTCTGCAGGTCCATTCGTTTATGCCCGCCTCGGGGCCTCGGAGTGTACCGAATCCGGGCTCAGCGGAGCGCCGTGAGGAACCGGTAGCTCTTCAGCTCGTGCCCGAGGAAGCTCCGGCGGGCCTCGCGCGTGACGTCCTCGAGGGCGTCGAGGGCGGCGGGCGTCGGAGGCTTCTTGGAAAGGTCCGCGAGGGGGAGCTTCCTCATCGCGCCGAGGAGCACGCGGACGCCGGGCGGCGCGTCCTCCTCGGGCAGGACTCCCGCGAACCGCAGGAGCCACACCTCGAAGTAGCGCGCGGCGAGGGGCGCGGGAACGCCGGCCAGGAGGGCATCGAGGACGTGCCGGACGAGCCGGTAGACGTCCCCCCCCTGCTCGGACTCGGGCACGAACGTGAGCGCGCTCTCGGCGAGATACGGAAGAAGCATCGCGGATTCGGCCCGTGACGCCAGGTCGAAGGCGCTCGCCACGATTTCGAGGCCGTCGACGCGCGCGAGATCGGCCCCTTCGCGGCGGAAGTATGTGAGCGAGACCTCCGTCAGGAGCTGAAGCGCCGCCGCGCGTTTCGACTTCCCGCGCGCGCCCCGCACGGCGGCACGCACGACGCCGTGGTCCTTCGTGAGGAGGGCCGCGACGAGATCCTTCTCGGAAAGAGGGTCGAGCTTCAGAATGAAGGCGGTGGTCGAGACGAGGGACATCCGCCGCGATTCTGCTCCGTCCGGGATCGCGGGCCTTCCGAAGGCCGTCGTGCGGCTCGGCTGGGTCTCGTTCCTGACCGACGTTTCCTCGGAGATGATCGTGCCGCTCCTGCCGGCGTTTCTCGCGACCCTTTCGGGCGTGCCGGCGATGGCACTCGGCTGGATCGAGGGCGTCGCCGAAACGACGGCGTCTTTCGTGAAGATCGTTTCCGGCCGCCTCACGGACCGCGCGAAGGCGAAGAAGCCCCTCGTCTTCCTCGGCTACGGCCTCTCCTCCCTCGCCCGCCCGATCATCGGCCTCGCCCCGAGCTGGCCCGCGATCGTCCTCATCCGCTTCGTCGACCGCATCGGCAAGGGCGTCCGCACGGCGCCCCGCGACACGATGATCGCGAACGCGGCGCCCCCCGGCCGCCGCGGCGCGGCCTTCGGCCTCCACCGCGGGTTCGACAACGCGGGCGCGGTCCTGGGCCCGCTCGTCGCGGCGGGGCTCGTGGGGGTGATGGGGTTTTCTCTAAGAGCGGTTTTTCTGCTGGCGGCTATTCCGGCTGCGCTGTCGCTGCTGGTGCTTGCGTTCGGGGTCAAAGAAGAGAAAGAGAAGATTTCTTCGCGCCCCACCTCGCCCTCTTTACCTTTCAAAGAAAATTCTCCTCTTTCCCCCCTCTTCTGGCGCGCGGCCTGGTTGATCGCGTTCTTCACGCTCGCGGCCTCGTCCGACACGTTCCTCCTCCTGAAGGCGAAAGAGATCGGAATTTCCGCCGGCTGGCTGCCGGTCATCTGGGCGTTTTCGAACGCCGTGAAATCCGGGTTCTCGATGTGGGGCGGGGGCCTCTCGGACCGCTTCGGACGGCGACGTCTGATGTTCGCCGCGTGGACGCTCTACGCGGCCTGCTATGCGGGCTTCGCCTTCGTGTCGTCCGCCTGGCCGCTCGTCGCGCTCGTGGGCGTCTACTCGCTCTATTACTCCCTGTCAGAAGGCACCGAGAAAGCCCTCGTCGCCGATCTCGTGCCCGCCGAGGTGAGGGGGCGCGCGTTCGGCTGGATGAACGGCCTCACGGGTTTCGCCGCCCTGCCCGCGAGCGTAGGCTTCGGCTTCCTGTGGCAGCACGCCGGCTCGCGAACGGCTTTCCTGACCGGGGCCGCGATCGCCGGAATCGCGGCGGCAGGGCTCCTCGTCCTGCAGTTTCCCCGGCCGCGCCCCGCCGGGTAAGATCCCGATCATGTCAGGACCCGTGTGGAAACGCCTTCGCCTCAGGGGCACGTGCGACTCGTGCGGCGAGACCGCCGACGAGCTTTTCGCGGTCGGCACCGTCGTGGACTTCGCCTTCACGCCAGACTCGCGCTATTGCGCCACCTGTTACACCCGCTACGCGGGCCGGTACGACGAGCTGAATCCCAGAGCCGTCGACGAACAGCAGGCGCCACCCGCCATCTCGCGCCCGATCTCGACGGGCGACATGCCGGATTGAGCGCCCTCCTCGAGCGCTTCGCCGGGTCGCCCCTCCGCCCCATCGCCGAGAAGGTCGCCGAAGGCCGGCGCCTCTCGTTCGAGGACGGGGTCGCGCTCTTCAGGTCGCTGGACGTTCTGGGCGTCGGCGCGCTCGCGAACCACGTCCGCGAGGCGAAGCACGGCAACACGGCCTACTACAACGTCAACCGTTACCTGAATCCCACGAACCTCTGCTGGGTAGACTGCGCGCTGTGCGCATGGGCGCGGAAGCCGGGCGTGGACGGCGGTTACACGATGTCGATCGAGGAGGCCGTGGCGGAGTCCGCGGCGGGCTGGCACGACGGCATCACGGAGCTCCACATCGTCGGCGGTCTCCACCCTTCGCTTCCCTATTCCTGGTATCTCGATCTCCTCCGCGCGCTCAAGGCGCGGTTTCCCGGCGTCCATCTCAAGGCGTGGACGATGGTCGAGATCGACTGGATCGCCCGCGTCGCGAAGAAGGACGTCGTGACGGTCATCCGCGAACTCAAGGCCGCCGGGATGGACTCCTGCCCCGGCGGCGGCGCCGAGATCTTCGAGAAGCGTGTGCGCGACGTCATCTGCCGCGACAAGATCTCCGGCGAACGCTGGCTCGAGGTCGCGAAGCTCTGCCATGAGAACGGCGTCAAGACGAACGTCACGATGCTCTACGGCAGCGTCGAGACGATCGAGAACCGCGTCGATCACCTCATGCGCATCCGCGCGCTGCAGGACGAGACGCGCGGCTTCCTCGGGTTCATTCCGCTCGCGTTCCACCCCGAGGAGACACAGCTCCCGGACCTGCCCGCGACGACGGGCCTCACGGACCTGAAGGTCATCGCGGTCGCGCGCCTCATGCTCGACAACGTGGACCACGTCAAGGCGTATTGGGTGCAGATCGGCGAGAAGCTCGCGCCGGTGGCGCTCCACTTCGGAGCGGACGATCTCGTCGGCACCGTGACCGAGGAGACCATCACGCACGCGGCGGGCGCGAAGACCGAGTCGGGCCTCTCGCGCGCCGAGATGGAGCGGATGATTCGCGGCGCGGGCCGCGAGCCCTTCGAGCGCGACGCCTTCTACGAGCGCGTCGCGCGCGATGAGACCGGCAGAGTCCTCAGGGCCAACCGATTCGACTTTTCGA
>DAIOUV010000009.1:37131-82511 GCA_036759345.1 Acidobacteriota bacterium
GTCGCGCGCGATGAGACCGGCAGAGTCCTCAGGGCCAACCGATTCGACTTTTCGAGGCAAGAAGAAGAGAGAGATTCTTCGAAAGAGAAGAAAGCCGGTCACGGCCTCGCATCGTCCCCGGCCGCTTCCGCAACCACGCTCGATGCCTCGATCGCGTCGAGCTGACCGGGCGATCGGGGCTTGACATGGGTATAACTAAAGTTATACTCAGGCCATGAAGACCGCCATCTCTATCCCCGACCTTGTTTTCCGGGAGGGCGAGAAGCTGGCCGCGCGGCGACGCGTTTCGCGCAGCGAACTGTACGTCACGGCGCTCGAAGAGTATCTGGACCGCCATCGGGACGACGCCGTGACCGCCGCGCTCAACGAGGTGTACGGACGTACGTCCTCGGCGCTCGATCCCGGCCTCGCGGCCCTTCAGGCCCTCTCGCTCCCCGCCGATTCATGGAAGTGAAACGTGGAGAAGTCTGGTGGGTCGACCTGCCCGACCCCGTCGCGTCGGCACCGGGCGGGACACGGCCCGTTCTCGTCGTTCAGTCGAATGCCTTCAACCGCAGCGCGATTCGCACGGTCGTCGTCGCCGTGATCACGTCCAACCTGCGTCTCGCGGACGCTCCCGGCAACGTGCCGATCGGTGCGAAGGAAGCGGGTCTTTCCAAGCCCTCCGTGGTCAACGTCTCTCAGCTCCTGACGCTCGACCGGTCCTTCCTGCGCTCGAGATCAGGCCGTCTCAAGCCCGCCACGCTCGAGGCGGTCGACCAGGGACTTCACCTCGTCCTCTCGCTCGCGGAGCGCTGACGTCGCGCGAGCCCGGCCCCCCGGTGCCAAGCGGTCACTCAGGCTTGACGGCCGCCAGGAATCTCTGCGCTGGGCCGCGCCCGCCGCCACGCTGAACGTAGAGGCGGATGTACTTGCCCTTCGGGGCCTTCTTCATTTGCGCCTGCAGCTCTTCCACCGAACCCACGGCCATTCCGTTCACTTCGAGAATGACGTCCCCCTCGGCGAGGTTCGCGTCTCCGGCAGGAGAGACCGGCTTCACGTGCGTGATGACGACGCCCTTCTGGAGCTCGCGGTCGATCGCATAGGCCCGGCGCGCCTGCGGCGAGAGGTCGTCGAGCTCGAGGCCCAGCATCTTCTGCTTGTTTCCGGCCTTCGAGTCGTCTTCTGCCTTCGTGGCCTGCTCCGGCGATTCCTGGCGTTCCTCGAGGGTCGCGACGACGGTCTTGTCCTTGCCGTCCCTCAGAAAGGCGATCGTGACCTTCGCGCCCGGGCCCTTGCTCGAGACGTAGTCGATGAGATCGCGGTTCGTCTTCACGACGACGTCGTCGACCTTCGTGATGATGTCTTCCCGCTTCAGCCCGGCCTTTTCGGCGGGCTTCCCGGCTTCGACCGACGTCACGAGGGCGCCTTCGGGGGCCTTCAGGCCGTAGGTCTCCTGCCACTTCTTGTTGATCGACTCGATCTTCACGCCGAGGAGCCCGCGCACGACCTTGCCCTTCTTGAGCTGAGGCAGGAGGCGCTTGGCCATGTTGACGGGCACCGCGAACCCGATGTTCTGCGCCATGCGCGAGATGGCCGTGTTGATCCCCACGACCTCGCCCGCCACGTTCACGAGCGGACCGCCCGAGTTGCCGAAGTTGATCGCGGCGTCCGTCTGGAGAAGGCTCTCGAACGAGCTCGTGGCCTGCGAGAGGCCCGCATAGCGGCCCTTGCCCGAGATGACGCCCACGGTCACGGACTTGTCGAAGTTCAGGGGGTCGCCGATCGCCATGACCCAGTCGCCCACGCGGATGCGATCCGAGTCCCCGAGCTTCACGACGGGGAACGGCCTCGCGCCTTCGATCTTCAGGAGCGCGAGGTCCGTCGCCGGATCGCGGCCCACGACCTTCGCCGTGTAGTCGTCACGGTCGCCGACCTTGACCTCGATTTTTTCCGCGCCTTCGATGACGTGGTTGTTCGTGAGGATGTAGCCGTCGCTCTCGATGAGGAAGCCCGTGCCGCCCGAGAGCTGCTTCTGGTCTTCGCCGTCCGGGGCGCCTCTGCCCTTCTGGCCGCCGTCGGGTCCGAAGAAGAACTCGAACGGGTCCTGCCCGTCCCCGTTGCCGAAGTTGTGAAACGAGCGGCGCCGGGTCTTGTCGGCCTTGATGATGTCGGTCGCGGTCACCGAAACGATCGCCGGCATGACCTGCTCGGCGATGTCGGCGAACGACGGCAACGCGATCATCTGCGGCGCGCGGGCCGGACCCGCTTCGGACGCAGCGGCCGCAGCACGCGCGGCGGTCTTCTGGGCCGAAGCGCGCTTCGTGAAGTCGAGACTGCCCGCCAGGATCATCCCGAAGACGACCGACCCGGTGAGCAGAGCGGCGAGAGACAGAACCTTCGTTTTAGTGCGCATACCGTCCATAGATGATAGATCCTCGTCGAGGCGGCCTCTGCCGCCTTATTCTTCTCCGAAGGGCAAAGTCCGTGCCGGGCTCGTCGCGTCAAAGCGACATGCCACCCAAAGCGGGGCCAAACGAGGAATCAAAGAGCGGAATGATCGCGGAAAATGCATCGGTCCATCGCGACCGGAATGCCGGCCGCCGTGAGCCGGCGGGCCACCTCCTCGTCCACGACGCCGTCCTGCATCCAGAAGAAGCCGGCGCCCCGGGAGAGGGCCGCGCTCGCGATCTCCGGGACGAATTCCGAGCGGCGGAAGACGTCCACGATATCGACCCGCACGTCCCTCGGGATCGAGGCGAGATCCGGATAGCAGGGGCGGCCCAGCATTTCGCGGTGGCCGGGATTCACCGGGATCACGTCGTACCCCGCGCGCAGGAGATACCGCGCGATCGCGTTCGACGGGCGGCTCTCCTCGGGCGAGCAGCCCACGACGGCGATCGTCTTCGCGTTCGTCAGCGCGCGGGCAATCTCGTCGGGGTCGTTGACCGCAGCCATTTCGCTCCTCAGTTCGGCCGGCCCTTGCCGGCGTATTCCACGTCCTCCGGACGCAGGTTGTAGAAAAACGTGACGGTCACGCCCTCACGGTCGTGGCCGAGGTCGTCCGGCAGCGGACGGAACGCGCTCGAACGCGAGATGGCCTGGAAGGCCGCATTGTCGAATGGCGGAACGCCGGAGCCGGAGAGAATCCTCTCTCCCTCCACGCGGCCGTTCTTCAAGATGAAGAAGCGGATCGTGAGCCGCCCCTTCACGCCGTAGCGTGCGAGCGCGGGCACGTCCCAGTTCCGCTTGATCTTCCGGATCATCTCCGCCGCGTAGGCGCCCCAGTCGTAGCCGACCGTGTCGAACGAGAGCGGACCCGAATCGACGAATCCCCCGTCCCGCTCGAAGCCTCCACCCTCGTCCCCTCCGCCGCCGGACTTCGCGGCCTGGCGGGCCGCGTCGGCCGTGATGGCGTTGAGGTCCGGGGCCTGGATGCCGAGAAGCCGCCTCTGGGCGGCGAGTTCCTGGGCCGTCGGCGGATCGTGAAACGCGCCGGCGCGCGGGGCGAGGTCCGTGAGCTTCTTCGCCTCTTCGCCCGCCGGGCTCCCCTGAGGCGGCTGGGCCGCGGGCGCCGCTGCCGCCGCCGGGCCCCGCTTGCCCGCCTCGAGATCCCGGATACCCGACTGCGGATAGGCCTTCGGCACCGGAAGCACCGGGAGGCTGCGATCGCCCCCGTGAGCCTGTCGGTCCATGTCGGAGAGGACGGGCTTCGGCCCGGGCTGCTTCGCGCGCGCGCCCGGAAAAAGCTGCACGGGAATCGCGGGATCCTGCGGAGTCGCAGCCATGAGTTTCTGAAGGCCGAGGGGATCCACCTGATCCTGCGCGGCGGTGCGCACCGGGAACTTCACGGTCAGAAGGGCGATGACGAGAAGCAGGTGGAGGATGACCGAAACTGCGAACGCGCGCTCCACGCTGATGCGCCGAGTATCGCTCGGCGAAGAGGCGCCCGCCGGGAAGAACTCGGGCGTCGCGACCACCGCCTTCGTGTCGAAGGGGTCTTCCCCCGCGGGCAGACCTCCCCTGGGAGGCCAGACCTCCGCGGTTTCCACGCCTTCGACGAACTCGTCGTTGAGACGGATGACGGTGAGCTTGCTGATGTGTTCCCTCGGGAGGGCGATTTCTGGCGCGCCGGCCCTCCCTCCATGGGAAGTCCGTGCCATCTCGCTCCGCCGAGGATGTTACGTCGTTTCAGGCAGTTTCCGGTGCTCGACCTTGCTCCGGGACGCCCCGCGGCCTATAATCCCGCAGCGGACTTTCAAGGGGCTTGAAAGGGGGCACACGCCCTCTTTTTTTTGCCCCAAAACGGCTCAGGAAAGGCACGAACCGGAAGCATGAAGCAGGCGGCGCTCCCCTTCGACGACGGCACGGCGGACCTCATCCGCCAGCGCATTGCCGCGTTCGGGCTGGATCTCTGCCACGTCGAATGGAAACCGGGAGCGCGCGCCACGCTGACGCTCTACGTGGACAAGTCGGCAGGAGTGACCCTCGAGGATTGCGAGATCGCGTCCCGCGCGGCGTCCGAGATCCTCGATCCCCTCGAGGAAAAGCTCCCGGACTACGCGCTCGAGGTTTCTTCGCCCGGCCTCGATCGCCCGCTGTGGACGCTCGACGACTGCGTGCGGTTCCGCGGACGGCGCGTCGCGGTCCAGCTCGTCCGTAAGGTCGATGGAGCCGCGCGGCTCAAGGGCGTTCTCGAGGACGTGAAGGGGGACACCCTGACCGTCCTTGATGAGGACCAGCACCGAAGATACACTGCGCGGTTCGGCGACGTCCGGCTCGCGCGCCTCGTCCCCGAGCTCTGAACAGTTTACGGCCCACGGAGAACACGACACGATGAGTTCGACTCAACCCCCGACGGAGAGCGGCGCAAGCCCGGAGAAACCGGAAAAAAAGACGGCTAAAGGTGCGCGCGGCGGTGCCAAGGGCAAGAGCACGAAGGCCGCGAAGGCCGCCCAGGCTCCGCCCGCGACGCGAGCCGACGAGATCATCGAAGCCCTGAAGGCCGCCTCGCGCGATAAGGAGATCGACTTCGATCGGCTCGTGGCCGCCCTCGAGGAAGCCATCGCCACCGCGGCGCGCAAGGTCTACAAGGTCCGCGAAATGGGGGCCCGGTTCGACCAGAAAACCGGCATGCTGACCGCGTGGACGCCGTACCGGCTCGTGGCCGAAAAAACGGTCAAGCCGGAGGACGTCGCAGCTGCCGCAGCCGCCGCCCTCGACCCGGACGACGTCCCGCTCGGACAGTCGGCGGCGCCCGCGGCGTCTCCGGCTGCGCCCGTCGATCCGGACAAGGAGATTCGCCTCCCCTACATCGAGGTCCTGCCCGAGGAAGCTCAGGCGCTCCTTCAGGGCGAGCTCCTCGGCCAGAGCTGGCAGATCGTGCGCAACCCGCGCGGCGAGGACTCGACCGGCGAGGAGTCGATCATCGAGCCCGCCGAGATGCGCCTCGGCGACGAGATCCGCCTCTATCGTTCGACCGAGGGCCTCGGACGCATCGCCGCCCAGAGCGCCAAGCAGGTCCTCTACCAGAAGGTCCGCGAGGCCGAGCGCGACAACATCTACAACGAGTACTTCCCGAAGCTCGGCGAGCTCATCACGGGCACGGTCAAGCGGTTCGAACGGGGCGACATGATCGTCGACCTCGGCCGGACCGAGGCCGCGATCCCGCGCGAGCACCAGTCGCGCGCCGAAAGGTACACGCAGGGCGAGCGCGTGCGAGGCGTCCTCTCGGACGTCCACAAGAACCCAAAGGGTTCGCAGATCATCCTGTCGCGCACCGCGCCCGAGCTCCTGATGCGCCTCATGGAAATGGAGGTCCCCGAGATCTACGACGGGACCGTCCTCATTCGCGGCTGCGTGCGGCAGCCCGGCGACCGCGCGAAGGTGGCCGTGTCATCCCGCGAGCGCGACGTCGACCCGGTCGGCGCGTGCGTAGGCATGCGCGGGTCGCGCGTGCAGGCCATCATGCGCGAGCTCCGCGGCGAGCGCATCGACATCATCCAGTATTCGGACGACCTCATCACCTACGCACAGAACGCCCTCTCCCCGGCGAAGATCACGCGCGTGTCGGCCATGCCGGCCGACGACGAGGCCGAGCCGGAGATCGGCGCGGACGGCCAGCCCGTGGAGAGTGTCCCGACCCTCGAATGCATCGTCGAGGAGGACCAGCTCTCTCTCGCCATCGGCAAGCGCGGGCAGAACGTGCGCCTCGCGGCGGCCCTCATCGGCGCGCGCATCGAGATCAAGAGCGAACAGGCCGTCAAGGCCGAGGTCGCGCAGGCTCTCCAGCGGATGCTGCTCAACTCGCAGCGCCGCGGAACGGCTCTCTCCGAAGTTCCGGATGTCGACGAGGCGGCGGTCGCCGCCTTCCTCGCCGCGGGCTACACGACCGTCGGCGATCTCGTGGACGCCGAGGCCGGCGAGGGCGACGACCCGCTCGCGAAGGTCGAGCTCGACAGGTCCGCGCGGGACGCGGCGCTCGAGGCGGTCCACGCCTTCGAGGAAGCGCCGGAAGAAGAGGAGGCCGCGGACGAGGGCGGTCTCGAGTTTCAGGAAGCTGGCGACGAGGAGCCCCCCGAGGGTTCCGCCGCCCCGGTCACGGAGACGCCCGAAAAGTGAAGACCACGTCCGCCAAGTTCACCGTCGCCGAGCTCGCCAAGATGATGGGCAAGCCGGCGAAGGAAGTCCTCTTCCTGCTCCAAGGTATCGGCGTCGACGTCAAGACGGCCGAATCCGTGCTCGACCCCGCGACGGCGCAGGCGCTCCTCATGGGGAAAACGCAGGCGCCGAAGTCGCTCATCGTCCGGCAGGCTCCGTCGGCGGCGGCCGCAGCCGCGGCCGCAAGCGCCTCGGCGGCGAAGGCCAAGACCGAACGCGCCGCCCTGAAGCGCATCAAGATCGTCGAGCGCTCGCCCGACGAAGAGGGCGAGGCCAGCGAGGCCCCGGCCGGCGAAGGCGAGACGCCCGCGGCCGTTTCCGCGCCGTCCGCACCCGCACTCGCCGAGGCGCCCGCGGCTCCGGCCCGGGCCGAGGCCGCAGCTCACGCTCCCGAGGCACCCGTCGAAGCGGTGGCTCCTGAACGGCCGGCTCCCACCGCGTTGCCGCCGCCGGCCGCCGTCGCGCCGCCTCGTCCCGCTCCGGCGGCAGCGGCGGCAACGTTCGCGCCCCTTGCGGCGACGGGCTCGACCTCGGTCGCCGGGCCCGCGACTCCGGCCCCGCGCCCGGCGACGCGCGTCGCGCGCCCGCTCGACCCACCCATTCAGACCGTGAGGCGCCCGGCGGCTCCGCTCCCGCGCGTCGCGACCCCGCCGTCCGCTCCCGCCGGTCCCGCGGGCGCGCTCGGCCGCATCTTGAAGCGCACGGGAGACCTCCCGCCGCGCCCGTCCGCCGTGCCAGTTCCGCCTCCCTCCGCTCCCCGTCCCGACGCGATGATGTCTTACGGCGCGAGCGCGGGGCCGCATTCGCCCGGCGTCACGCACGTCAGGACGGCTCCCCCCGCCGCTCAGGCCGGGACAGCCGCCGCTCCGCCTCTGCGTGGTGCGGGCGGTCTCGGCCGCGCGGTCATCGCGGCACCGCCGGCTCCCGTCGCGCGGCCCGTCCGCCCGGCCCAGCCCATGACTCCCGCCGGAGGCGGTTTCCAGCGCCCCGGATTCCCGCCGCGCCCAGGCATGGGCATGCCGCCTCGCCCCGGTTTCGCACCCCGCCCCGGCTTCGGTCCCCGTCCCGGCGGCCCGTCGGGCCCGGGCTTCGGTCCGCGTCCGCCCTTCGGCCGTCCGCCTCTCGGAGGCGCGGCCGTCGCGCCGCTGCCCGACACCGCCGAGCGCCGGAAGAAAGACGCGACGAAGCCCGGCCTCGGCGTCAAGAAGGGCGACGCGAAGAAGACGGAGTCGAAGAAGCCGCGCACGAAGGAGGTCTCCGCCCTCGAAGAGGACGTGCGCGAGTACCTCGGCTCGTACAAGCAGGACACCTACGAAGACATCCAGACGCCGTCGGGCGAAGGGACGGACGAGGCCCTCGCGGCCAAGCCCCTCTCCAAGTCCGCGCAGCGGCGCGCCGGCAAGAAAACCACGACCACGGAGACCGGCGAGGTCGTCCAGGTCAAGAAGAAGGCCGAGGGGCCTGTCTTCCTCTCGGAAGGCGTCACCGTCAAGGAGCTTTCCGAGAAGCTCGGGATCCTCGCGAAGGACCTCATGAAGGCGTTCCTCGCACGCGGCGTCTTCGCGACGATCAACCAGCCGCTCGACCCGAAGATCGCGGTCGAGATCGCGAAGGAGTTCGGCGTCGAAGCGGCGGTCGTCTCGTTCGAGGAAGAGCTCGAGCTCTCGCGCCAGCAGACCGCGAACGATCAGGCCGCGGCTGGGTCCGCCCCCGCGGAGGACGCCGGCTCTCTCGCCAACGCCGGAGAGCGCGTCCCACGCGCGCCCGTCGTCACCGTCATGGGGCACGTCGACCATGGCAAGACGTCGCTCCTCGACGCGATCCGCAAGGAGAACGTCGCCGAGGGCGAGGCCGGCGGCATCACGCAGCACATCGGCGCGTACCGCGTCATCGCCAAGGGCAAGCCGATCGTGTTCATCGACACCCCGGGCCACGAGGCCTTCACGATGATGCGCTCGCGCGGCGCCAAGGCCACGGACATCGTCGTCCTCGTCGTGGCGGCCGATGACGGCGTCATGCCCCAGACGCAGGAAGCGATCGACCACGCGCGCGCCGCCAAGGTGCCGCTCGTCGTCGCCATCAACAAGATCGACAAGCCCGACGCGAACCCGCAACGCGTCAAGCAGGAGCTCGCCGAGAAGGGCGTTCTCGTCGAGGAATTCGGCGGCGACGTCGTGGCCTGCGAGATCTCCGCCAAGAAGAAGATCGGGATCGACCAGCTCCTCGAGATGATCCTGCTCCAGGCCGACCTCCTCGAGCTGAAGTCCGTGGCGACCGGTCCGGCCCGCGGCGTCGTCCTCGAGGCGCGGCGCGAGGCCGGCAAGGGCACGCTCGCGACCGTGCTCGTCCAGCAGGGCACGCTCCACGTCGGCGACGTCTTCTTCGCCGGCACGGCCGTGGGCCGCGTGCGCGCGATGCTCGACGACCACTCCGCACGCGTGGCCGAGGCTCCCCCCGCGACCCCCGTCGAGGTCATGGGCTTCGAGGACATTCCGAACGCGGGCGACACGCTCCAGGTCGTCGAAGACGAGGGCAAGGCCCGCCAGGTCTCTCAGTTTCGCTCCCTCAAGGAGCGCGAGGAATCGCTCACGAAGTCCTCGCGCATGTCCCTCGACTCGCTCTTCAACCGGATGAAGGAAGGCGAGATGAAGGATCTCGCCCTCATCGTGAAGGCCGACGTGCACGGTTCCGAGGAAGTCCTCGTCCAGAGTCTCGGCAAGCTCTCGACGGAGAAAGTGAAGGTCAGCGTCCTCCACTCCGGCGTCGGCGCCATCTCGGTGAACGACGTACTCCTCGCCTCGGCCTCCGAGGCCATCATCATCGGATTCAACGTGAAGCCCGAGAAGAAGGCCCAGGAACTGGCCGACCACGAGGGCGTCGACATCCGCCTCTACTCCGTCATCTACACGCTCACCGACGAGATCAAGAAGGCCATGACCGGCCTCCTCGACACCGTCAAGAAGGAAGTCACCCGCGGCCACGCCGAGGTGCGCGAGACCTTCAAGGTGCCGAAGATCGGCACGATCTCGGGCTGCATGGTCACGGACGGCGTCATCCCGCGGTCGGCATCCGTGCGGCTCATCCGCGACAGCCGCGTGATCTACGAGGGCAAGGTCGGATCGCTCCGCCGTTTCAAGGACGACGCGTCCGAGGTCAAGCAGGGATTCGAGTGCGGCATCGGGATCGCGGGCTATCAGGACGTGAAAATCGGGGACGTCATCGAGGCGTTCATCATCGAGGAGCTCGCCGGATCGCTGACCTGAGGAGCACGTGGTCGTCGCTCTCGCGGTTTACGAATTTCATCTTCCCGGGTGCCGGGGCCTCAAGGAGAAACGCTCTTTCCTGAGGCCCTTGAAGACCCGGTTGCGCGGCGACTTCGAGATCTCGGCGGCGGAGGTCGCGCACCAGGACCTCCTCCAGCGCGCGAGCCTCGGGATCGCCGCCGTGGGGCCGGATACGGAGGGCCTCGAACCCCTGCTGCAGAGAGTCCGCGATTTCGTCGAGGCGTACGCGGAAGAGAATGGCGCCGAGATCGCGAGCGAACGGCACGAGTTCGTGGGATTCGGGGACGTCGGGGAGCCCGGAAGTTCCTTCGGCGCCCCGGACTGAGGACAGGAGACGCACATGGCGACAGAGAGACGGTCCGGCGGCGCGCCCGGCAGGCGGCCGAAGAAAGTGGGAGACGTGGTGCGGGCGGAGCTCGCGCGCCTCCTCCGGGAAGACCTGCGCGACCCCGCGATCGGGTTCGCGACGATCACCGACGTCGTCATGTCCGACGACCTCCGCTCGGCGCGCGTCTTCGTTTCGGTGTTCGGCGCGAAGGATCAGTTCAAGAAGACGGTGGACTCCCTGAACCATGCCCGGGGACGCCTGCGCTCGCTCGTCGGGAAAAATTGCGGGCTGAGGCACGCCCCCGATCTCCACTTCGCGGAGGACCACACGCTCGAGCGCGGCGCGCGCGTCGAGGAGCTCCTCCGCTCGATCCCGAAGCCGCCTGACGAACCCGGCGACCCCGGCGCGGCATGATGGCCATCACGCCGCGCGATCCGGCGCTCGACGCCGCCTACGAAGAGGTCGCGAGGCGGCTCGCCACGGGGAAGCGCTTCCTCATCACGGGCCATCGCAATCCCGACGGCGACGCCCTCGGCTCGGCGCTGGGCCTCGCGCTCGCGCTCGACGCAAGGGGCAAGGAAGCGCGCGTCGTGATGCGCGACGCCTGGTCCTCCGCGTATTCGAAGCTGCCCGCGATCGCGCGCGTCACCGTGGCGGACGCCCTGCCCGCCGACTGGCCCTCGGACTGGGACGCCCTCCTCACGATGGAGTGCCCTGAGGCGGATCGCGCCGGCTTTTCGAACCTCCTCGCCGGCACGGTCGTGAACGTGGACCACCATCCGGGCAACACGCGCTACGGCACGGTGAACCTCGTCGACCTTCCGGCCGCCGCCGTGGGCGAGATGGTGGCCGACCTTCTCGATCTCCTCGGCTGGCCGCTCACGGCCGACATCGCGACGAACCTCTGGGTATCTTTGGTCTCGGACACGGGCTCTTTTCGCTACTCCAACACCACGCCGAAGGCGCTCGCGCTCGGGGCGCGTCTCGTGGCGGCGGGCGCCGAGCCGGGGCCGGTGAACGAGTTCCTGTTCGAGGCCGCGCCCCTCTCCTCGCTGAGACTCGAGGCTCTCGTCCTCGGGACACTCGAGCTCCACGCCGGCGGCACCGTCGCCACCGTCGAGCTCCCCCGCCGCTTTTTCGAAGAGAGCGGCGCGAAGGAATCGGACACCGAGGGCCTCGTGAATCGCGCCCGCGGCATCGAGGGCGTCCGCGCCGCTGCGCTCCTCCGCGAGGGCGACGGCGGCGAGATCCGCTGCTCCCTGCGCTCGAAGGGCGTCGTGGACATCCGAAGCGTCGCCGCGCGCCACGCCGGGGGCGGGCATCGCAACGCCTCGGGCTGCCGCGTGCCCGGCACGCTCGCCACCGCGAAGGCCGCGCTCGTCCCGGAGATGGCCGAAGCAGTCGCGGCCGTGGCTGCCGTCGATGCCGCATCTGCCGTTCCGGAGGCCGGGTGACGCCTTCCCCATCGCGCGCGGACGGGCCCTCCGGGATTCTCCTCGTCGACAAGCCCGCGAAGATCACGTCCCACGACGTGGTCGACGTCGTCAGGCGCCTCCTCGGGACCCGCCGGATCGGCCACACGGGGACGCTCGATCCCGCCGCGACCGGCCTCCTCGTCCTCTGCGTCGGCCGCGCGGGGCGGCTCCAGTCGTTCCTTACGGGCTGGGAGAAGACCTACGAGGGCACGATGCGCTTCGGCATCGCGACAGACACCTACGACACGGAAGGGACGCCCGCCGGCGAGCCGCATCCCGATCCCCGTCCGGACCGCGCGCTCCTCGACGAGGCGTGCCGCGCGTTTACCGGCGAGATCCAGCAGTCGCCGCCGCCGTTCTCGGCGAAGAGGATCAACGGCAAGAAATTCTACGAGCTGGCGCGAAAAGGCGAGCCCGTGCCGGATCTCCCGAAGACCGTCACCGTGCGCGAGTTCACGGTCCTTTCGCTCGAGGGCGACGTCGCGCGGTTCCGCGTCTCCTGCACCTCGGGCACGTACATCCGCTCGCTTGCGCACGACGTCGGCAAGGCGCTCGGCTTCGGGGCTTATCTCGCGTCGCTCCGGCGCATGTCGATCGGGCCCTTCGGCATCGGGGACGCGCGGACGCTCCCAGAGCTCGAGGCCATGGGGCCCGAAGGCCGCCAAAAAAAGCCCTTCTGGCTCTCCCTCTCCGACGTCCCGCTCCCGTTCCCGGAGATCCCTCTCGCCGCGGCCGAGGCCGCGAAGGTGAAGAGCGGCCACGCCGTTCCCGTCAGGGTCCCGAAAGAGGCGATGGGCGCGATGGGCTCGAAGTTGGTCCGTTTCACCGCGGACGGGGAGCTTCTCGCCCTCGGCCTCCTCGAGCCTCTCGGCAAGGGCGTCCTCGCCCTCGCGCGCCCGAAAATCGTCCTCGGGGAGTGACGTTTGACGCCCGGGAATCGTCCCGGTAGACTCCGTCGGCTGAAAAATTAGAGACGTACAAGGAAAAAAAGAAATTGGCCCAGCTCACCACGAAGAAAGCGGAAACGATCACCAGCTACCGGCGCCATGAAGGCGACACTGGATCCCCCGAGGTCCAGGTCGCCCTCCTCTCGAAGCGCATCTCCGAGCTGACCGAGCACTTCAAGGCCCACGCCAAGGACCATCATTCCCGGAGGGGGCTCCTCCAGATGGTCGGCCGGCGGCGGCGCCTGCTCGATTACGTGAAGAGACGCGACACGGAGCGGTACCGCGCCCTGATCGAACGCCTCGGACTGCGCAAGTAGTCTCTCTTCCCTCACGTTTCGGCGGCAGGCGTCGGCCCGCATTCCGCGGCCCGTGTTCGTCATGCGCGCCGGGCCGGGCCACGTCGAAAGGAATCGTCCCATGCATGACACCCTGACCGTCGATCTCGATGGCCGTCCGCTCACGATCGAGACCGGCAAGATCGCCAAGCAGTCCGACGGCGCTGCCGTCGTGAAGTGCGGCGACACCGTGGTCCTCGTGACCGCCTGCTACGCGAAGGAAGCGAAGGACATCGACTTCCTTCCCCTGACCGTCGAGTACAAGGAATACGCGTACGCCGCGGGCCGCATCCCGGGCGGCTTCTTCAAGCGCGAGGGACGTCCCACCGAGAAGGAAATCCTCACCTGCCGGATGATCGACCGGCCCTTCCGCCCGCTCTTTCCCGAGGGCTTCAACCACGAGACCCAGGTCGTGGGCCTCGTCCTTTCGGCCGACGGCGAGAACGACCCGGACATCCTCGCGATCAACGGAGCGGCCGCCGCGCTCGCGATCAACACGATTCCCTTCCAGCACGTGCTCGGCGCGGTTCGCGTCGGAAAGATCGGCGACCGCTTCGTCATCAACCCGACCGCGAAAGAGCGCAAGGAATCCGAGTTCGACCTCGTCGTCGTCGGCACGCACGACGCCGTCTCGATGGTCGAGGCGGGCGCGAAGGAAGTCTCCGAGGCCGTGATGCTCGAAGCGATCCTGAAGGGCCACGAGCAGGTCCGGAAGATCGTCGAGGCGATCGCCGCGATGGCCGCGCGCCGCAACGTCGTCAAGGCGCCCTTCAAGTCGCCCGCGCCGGTGCCCGCGGAATTCGCCGCCGCCGTCCGCAAGCAGTGGGAGGGCCCGATGATGGAGGCCCTCACCCACGTCGGAAAGATCGAGTCGTACGCGAAGATCAAGGAAGTCAAGAAGTACGGGGTCGAGCTGATCCCCGAGGACCAGCCCGACGCGCGCAAGCTCGCCAAGCGCGCACTCGGTGAGCTCGTCGAGACGCTCACCAGGGAGACGATCGTCTCCAAGAGGACGCGTCTCGACGGCCGCGCCTTCGACCAGATCCGGCCGATCACGATCGAGGCCGGCGTCCTCCCGCGCACGCACGGCTCGTCGCTCTTCACGCGCGGCGAGACCCAGGCCCTCGTCACCGTGACGCTCGGCACGTCCGATGACACGCAGCTCATCGAGGGCCTCGAGGGCGAGTCCGAGCGCGCGTTCCTCCTCCACTACAACTTCCCGCCGTTCTCCGTCGGCGAGGTCAAGCGGTTCGGCTCCCCCGGCCGCCGCGAGATCGGCCACGGCCGCCTCGCCTGGCGTTCGCTGCAGGCCGTCCTCCCGGACGAGAAGGAATTCCCGTACACGATCCGCGTCGTGTCCGACATCCTCGAGTCGAACGGCTCATCGTCGATGGCCACGATCTGCGGCGGCTCGATCGCGCTCATGGACGCCGGCGTGCCCGTCAAGGGCGCCGTCGCGGGCGTCGCGATGGGCCTCGTGAAGGAGGGCGACTCCTTCGCCGTCCTGACCGACATCGCGGGCCAGGAAGACCACTACGGCGACATGGACTTCAAGGTCGCCGGCACCCGCAAGGGCATCACGGCCCTCCAGATGGACATCAAGATCGGCGGCATCACGCCGCAGATCTTCGAGCAGGCGCTCGAGCAGGCCCGGCACGGCCGCCTCTTCATCCTCGACAAGATGGAGCAGACGCTGCACAACGCGCGCCCCGAGCTCTCGGCGTTCGCGCCGCGCCTCCTCACGATCACGGTCCCCGAGGACAAGATCCGCGACATCATCGGCTCCGGCGGCAAGACGATCCGCGCGCTCCAGAAGGAGTACTCCTGCAAGATCGACGTGCAGGACGACGGCACCGTCACCGTGGCATCGAGCGACCTCGGCACCGCCGAGAAGTGCCTCGAGGCGATCCGTCAGCTCACGACCGTGCCCGAGATCGGCACCGAGTACCTCGGCACCGTCGTGCGCATCGAGCCCTATGGGTGCTTCGTCCAGATCCTGCCCGGCATGGACGGGCTCGTCCACATCTCGGAGCTCGCTCCGGGCCGCGTCCGCGAGACGACCGACGTCGTCAAGATGGGCGACAAGATCAAGGTCAAGATCATCGCGATCGACCCCGTGAACGGGAAGATCAAGCTCTCGCGCCGCCAGGCGCTGACCCCCGAGGAGAGCGCGGCGGAGGCCGAGCGCCTCGGCCTCACCGCAGTAGCGGCCGGCGACGGCGACGGTGGGCGCGACGACCGGCCCCGTTTCGACCGGGACCGGCGTCCGGGCGGCGGCGGGGGCTTCCGCGGCGGCCGGCCCGGCGGTGGCGGCTTCCGTCCTCGCTGACCGATCCCTGGGGAATCGAGTCCTCACGGCGGGCCGCACGGCCCGCCGTTTCATTTCAGGGGTGCCTTGACGCGCCGCTCCGGAGGCGCGATGCCCTCCGAAGCGACGAGCGTCCCGCTCCGGTCACCCGTCTCGTACCAGTGACGGAGCGACACGATTCCCGCGCTCCGAAGAGAGTCGTCGGTTCCCTCCTCGAGGTAGCGTTGCACCTCGCGTGCGGCTCCCGCCCGGTCTCCTTCGCCCTCGAGAAGAGTCGCGTAGACCAGGGTGTCCGAGAAGCGATGGCGGCCGGCGGGAATCGTCGAAGGAAGAAGGGGCACGAGAGACAGCGCACCCGCGGCCATCGCCAGAAGACTCGCCTCTCGCAGACGGCGATGGCGTATTGCCTCGATTGTGAAGAAAAGAAAGAGGCCGCAGCCCAGCGCGAGCGGCCCGGCCATGGCAGCGCGGTAGCGGGACGTGGTCTGGACCAGCATGCAGGCTGCGAGCGGCGCGAGGATCGCGATGAACACCAGCAGTCCTTCTTCCTTTCGAAGCACGCCGCCCCTGAGCGCGGCGAACAGCCCGACGACTCCAGCTCCGAGCAGACACGGGAAGACGGGGAGCATTCTCAGAATTCCCAGCCGGTCGCGAAAGAAGTAGAAGTTCGCGTTGTCGGGAACCTCGTAGACGTTGAAAAACGTCGCGAGCTTCTTCAGGAAGAGATTCGGAAGCTCGAGGGGCGCTTCGCGGTAGCCCTCCAGGACGAGCCGCGCGGTCTTCGAGGTGGACCCGGCCGCTTCCTCGAGAATCTCCTCCATCCTCGGCGGTGGGTTCGTCGTCGCGTCGGCCCCGAAAGCGTTGCCCCACGCGAGGCCGATCGCCTGGCGCGTGTCGAACGTGAGTGGCGGAACGCCGGCGGAAACGTTCCGGATGGAGAGGACGGAAAGGGGAAGCGCGAGACCGAGGGCGCCGAGAAAAGCGATGCGGCGGCGCTTCGCGCCGCTCAGGGATTTCTTAGAAAGTGAATAAAGAGAACAGAGAGACGCGAGGGCGAGCGGTGCCGTCGTCTGCTTGAGGAGCATGGCGAGGCCGCCGAGGAGCCCGAGAAGGAGCGCGGACCACCCGCTGCGCGCCGCCGCCCGCTCTTTCTCATTCGAAGAAATCTCACTCTTTCCTTCGTTCTCTTCGAACCTCCCCCGCGTGATCAGCGGCCAGGCGATGAGGAGCGTCGAGACATGCGCGACCGGCCCGTCGCGGTAGAGAAAAAAATCATGGAAGACGAGCGGGCCGTACACGCCGTAGAGGACACCCGGAGACAGGGCACACCAGAACGCGACGCGCCCGGGACCCAAGAGTCTCTTCACCGCCATCGCGAGGAACGCCGAGGCGACGCACGCGAGGAAGAGCTGCAGGAGCCGCGCCGGCAGGAACGGCGACCCCAGGAAAAGCCGCAGGACCGCGAGTCCATACGGGTAGAGCGGCCCCGCGTAGTAGGCGTTTTTCTGGTACCAGCGCTCCCACGTCTCGGGCGGGCCGAACGTGCGCTGCCAGTTGAAGTACGCCCGATACGCGGGCACGTCGGCCCAGTTCCCGGCGGCGAGGCGCGCCGACCACTCGACGTACGCGTGCTCGTCGGTCTCCATCCAGAGGTGCCACGAGGCGAGCGGCGTCCGCGACAGAGACACGAGCGATGCGCCCCGCAGGGCAAGCACCACCAGAAACACGAGGGCGGCCAACCCGCGGCCACGGCGAAAGAGGGAAGGCACGCAGGATTCTAGAGCGCGCGGAATCCCGGGGCGGATCGGTGTCGTAACGACCACAGACCGGAAGATCTGGTAAATTCCCGCCCTCGAACGAGACTCAAGAGCGATATGTCACAGATCTTCAATCGGAGTACTAACGCGATCGCCCGCCTCTCGATCTGGGGCGCCGTGTTCATCCTCGCGGGCGCGGGATGGGCCGCCTCCATCCTGAACCGCTCCGCCTACAATACGAACCAGGGCGTCACGGTGAAGCAGCCCGTGCCCTTCGGCCACGAGCATCACGTGGCGGGCCTCGGCCTCGACTGCCGCTACTGTCATTCTTCCGTCGAAAAGAGCGCCTCGGCCGGCATCCCGCCGACGGCGACCTGCATGAACTGCCACAAGCTCATCTGGAACGAAAGCCCGATGCTCGAGCCCGTGCGCGAGAGCTTTCGCACCGGAAAGCCCCTGAACTGGCGGAAGGTGTACGACCTTCCCGATTTCGTGTACTTCGACCACAGCATCCACGTGGCGAAGGGCGTCGGCTGCGCCTCCTGCCACGGCCGCATCGACAAGATGCACCTCACGGCGCAGTTCCCGTCCCTCCAGATGGAGTGGTGCATCGCCTGCCACCGCAATCCCGAGAAGTTTCTGCGTCCGAAGGACAAGATCTTCGATCTCGCCTGGGTCGCCGCCGATCAGGAGACGCTCGGGAAAGAGCTCGCGAAACAGAACCATCTCCGGTCGACGATCGCGCTCACGAACTGCAGCACATGTCACCGATGAAAAAGCTCGACGGTCCCGACTTCTGGCGCAGCCTCGAGGAATACGCGGAGACTCCGGAATTCAGCGAAATGCTCGGCCGCGAATTTCCCCGCCACGCCTCCGAGTGGGACGGCGACGACAACGGCGTCAGCCGCCGCCGATTCCTCGAGCTCTCGGGCGCCTCGCTCTCCCTCGCGGGTCTCAGCGCGTGCGTGAAACAACCACGCGAGGGCCTCGTTCCATACGTGAAACAGCCCGAGGAACTGGTCCCGGGCCGCCCTCTCTTCTTCGCGACCGGCTTCACGCTCGGGGGTTACGCCACCGGCATCCTCGTCGAGAGCAACATGGGCCGCCCCACGAAGGTGGAAGGGAACCCGCAGCATCCCGCGAGCCTCGGCGCGACGGACCTCTTCGCGCAGGCCTCGATCCTCTCGATCTACGACCCCGACCGTTCGCAGACGATCACGAAGCTCGGCCAGATCCGCACGTGGCCGGTCTTCGCCGACGAGCTTTCGGCGCGTGTCCAGACCAGCCGGGCGATCGGCGGCGAGGGCTTCCGCCTTCTCACGCCCACGGTCACCTCGCCGACGCTGGCCGCGAAGATCGGGGAGCTGCTCGCTATCCTCCCGAAGGCGCGCTGGCACCAGTGGGAGCCCGCGGGGCGCGACGCCGTCCGGGCCGGAGCGCGCCTCGCGTTCGGCCAGTCCGTCGAGATCCGGTACGACTTCGGCAGGGCCGACGTCATCGTGTCCCTCGACGCCGATCCGTTCACGTTCGGCCCCGGCTCGCTCGCGAACGCGCGCGCGTTCGCCCGGCGCCGCCGCGAGGCGGCGACGGGAGGCGGGGCGCCTCCCCGCTACTACGCGGTCGAGACGACGCCCACCAGCTCTGGGGCGCTCGCCGACCACCGTATCTCCCTGAAGCCGTCCGAGCTCCACGCCGCGGCCGCAGCCCTGTCCGCCGCGGTCGCCGTGGGCGCCGCGGGTGATAAGAGCCCCGCGGATTCGCGCTTCCCGTGGGCCTCAGCCTGCGCGGCCGACCTCAAGGCGCACGCCGGTCGCGGTCTCGTGATTCCCGGCGAGCACGCGCCCGCCAAGGTCCACGCGATCGCGCACCTTCTCAACGACGCGCTCGGGAGCCTCGGCGCCACGGTCCTCGTCACGGACCCGGTCGAAGCCGAGCCCGTCGACCAGCTCGCGTCGCTCGCGTCGCTCGTCACCGACATGAAGGCGGGCAAGGTCGACACGCTCCTCATCCTGGGCGGCAATCCGGCCTTCGACGCGCCGGCGGACCTCGGTTTCGTCGAGGCGCTTCAGAAGGTGGCGTTCCGCGCGCGGCTGGGCCTCTATGACGACGAGACGAGCCAGTACTGTCCGTGGCACGTGAACGAGACGCACGAGCTCGAGGCCTGGGGCGACGCGCGCGCCTTCGACGGCACCGTGACAATCCTCCAGCCTCTCATCGAACCGCTGTACGGCGGAAAGTCCGCGCTCGAAGTGCTCTCCGCGGCCCTCGGACAGCCCGCGGCGAAGGGCCTCGACCTCGTCAAAGCGCACTGGCAGAAGCAGCATCCCGAGGGCTTCGACGCCTTCTTCCGGAAGTCGCTTCACGACGGATTCGTCGCCGGAAGTGCTCTGCCGGCGAAAGTCCTCAGGCCAAGGGCGGGCGTTCCGGCTCCCCCGGCGATCTCCGGGGCGGCGACGGACGGCATCGAAATCATCTTCCGGCCCGACCCGGGCCTTTTCGACGGCCGCTTCGCGAACAACGGGTGGCTGCAGGAAGTTCCGAAGCCGCTGACGAAGCTGACCTGGGACAACGCCGCGCACATGAGCGCCGGGACGGCGAAAAAACTCGGCGTGAAGAACGAGGATCTCGTCCGGATCACCGTGGGCGCCGCGGCGCTCACCGCGCCCGTCTGGATCCTGCCCGGCCAGCCCGACGACGTCGTGACGCTGCATCTCGGCCACGGCCGCACGCGCGCGGGCCGCGTCGGCAACGGCACCGGCGTGAATGCCTACCACCTCCGCGCGGCCACGGGCCTCTGGCTCGCGACGGCCTCGGTCGAGAAGGCCGGCGGGACCTTCGAGCTCGCCACGACTCAGCACCACTTCAACATGGAAGGGCGCCACCTCGTCCGCGCGGGAACGTTCGAGGAGTACCGCAAGGACCCGCAGTTCGCCCGCAGGGTCGAGGACGTCCCGGCCATCAGCATGTACGAAGGGTTCAAATACGACCAGCACGCCTGGGGCCTCGCGGTGAACCTTTCGTCCTGCACGGGCTGCAACGCGTGCGTCGTCGCCTGCCAGTCCGAGAACAACATCCCGACCGTCGGCAAGGACCAGGTCCGCCGCGGCCGCGAGATGCACTGGATCCGGATTGACCGCTACTACGAGGGTGCGCCCGAGAACCCGGCCGCGCACAACCAGCCTGTCATGTGCATGCACTGCGAGCAGGCGCCCTGCGAAGTCGTCTGCCCCGTCGCGGCGACCACCCACAGCGAGGAAGGTATCAACGAGATGACCTACAACCGCTGCATCGGGACCCGGTACTGCTCGAACAACTGCCCGTACAAGGTCCGGCGGTTCAACTTCTACGACTACAACAAGGACAAGCGCCTCCCCGTCCTCACTCTCCTCGCGAACCCGAACGTGACGGTTCGTCAGCGCGGCGTCATGGAGAAGTGCAACTACTGCATCCAGCGCGTGAACCGCGCCCGAATGCACGCGGAAAAGGAGAACCGACGCGTCCGCGATGGCGAGGTCGTGACGGCGTGCCAGCTGGTGTGCCCAACCGAAGCGCTCGTCTTCGGCGACATCAACGACCCGACGTCGAAAATCTCGAAGCTGCGCAAAGAGCCGCTCGAGTACCCGCTCCTCGGCGAGCTGAACACCCGGCCTCGCACGACCTACCTCGCCAAGCTAACGAACCCGAATGCAGATTTCTGACCGCCCCCCCGTCATCGCCCCCGGCTACACGCCGGGGACGGTCACCGACAAGATCAGCGCCGTCGTCCTGAACAAGACGCCGAGGTGGTGGTACGTCGCCTTCGGCGTCTCGTTCATCGCCCTGCAGCTGCTTCTCATCTCGATGGCGAAGCTCCTCGTCCTGGGCGTCGGGATCTGGGGCGTCAACATCCCGGTCGGCTGGGGCCTCGCCATCGTGAATTTCGTCTGGTGGATCGGCATCGGCCACGCCGGGACTCTCATCTCGGCGATCCTCCTCCTCCTCCGTCAGACGTGGCGCACGTCGATCAACCGCTTCGCCGAGGCGATGACGCTGTTCGCGGTCGCCGCCGCCGGCATGTTCGTCCTCTTCCACACGGGCCGCCAGTGGCTCGCCGTCTACTGGCTGTTCCCATACCCCAACACGATGGGCCTCTGGCCGCAGTTCCGGAGCCCCCTCATGTGGGACGTCTTCGCGGTCTCGACCTACGCGACGATCTCGGCCGTCTTCTGGTTCGTCGGACTCATTCCCGACCTCGCGACCCTCCGCGACCGCTCGAAGTCGCCCGTCGGGAAGATCGTCTACGGGATGCTCGCGATGGGCTGGCGCGGCTCGGCCCGCCACTGGCACAACTACGAGGTCGCGTCGCTCCTCCTCGCCGGGCTCGCGACCCCGCTCGTCGTATCCGTCCACACGGTCGTGAGCTTCGACTTTGCGGTCGGGATCGTCCCGGGCTGGCACGCGACGATCTTTCCGCCGTACTTCGTCGCGGGTGCGATTTATTCGGGCTTCGCGATGGTCATGACGCTTTCGATCCCGCTGCGCAAGCTGTTCGGCCTCGAGGACTTCATCACGATGCGACACCTGCAGAACATGGCCAAGATCATGCTCGCGACGGGACTCATCGTTGCCTACGGCTACGCGATCGAGATGTTCATGGCCTGGTACAGCGGCAACCAGTTCGAGCAGTACATGATGAGAAACCGCATCCTCGGGCCATACGGCCGGATCTGGTTCCTGCTCATCCTGTGCAATATCCTGACCCCGCAGCTCCTCTGGCTTCGCAAGGTGCGCAACTCGGTCGGGATGCTCTTCGTGATCTCGATCGTCGTGAACATCGGCATGTGGCTCGAGCGCTTCGTCATCGTCGTGACGAGCCTTCATCGCGACTTCCTCCCCTCCTCGTGGGACATGTACACGCCGACGCGGTGGGACTGGGCGTTCTTCGTCGGTTCTCTCGGCCTCTTCTTCTCGCTCATGTTCCTCTTCATCCGGTTCCTGCCCGTCATCTCGATCTTCGAGATGCGGACGATCGCGAAAGGCGTCGACCCGGCTTCCGCGGACACGAAGGACATGCGGGGGCGGGCGTGAAGAGCTTCCTCGGACGCCTCTTCCCACGCGGCGGGAAGCCAGAGTTCGGCACGCCGGGGCCGCGCGTCGCGGGCGGCGAGCTGCCGGCGCGCCTCTTCGGGGTGATCGCCGAGTTCGCGAATGCCGAAGACCTGCTCCACGCGGTCCATGAGTCCCGCAAGGAGGGCTATCAGGTCATGGAGGCCTACACGCCCTACCCGGTCGAGGAGCTGAACGACGCGATCGGGCACGGCCCGTCGCGCGTGCCTGTGCTCGTTCTCCTGGGCGGGATCGTCGGCGCCCTTTTCGGGTTTGGCCTGCAGTACTGGACCTCGGTTGTCGCCTACCCCCTCAACATTGGCGGGCGCCCGTACAACAGCTGGGTGTCGTTCATCCCGATCACGTTCGAATGCACGATTCTCTTCGCGGGGCTCGCGGCGGTCCTCGGCATGCTCGTCCTGAACCGGCTGCCGATGCCGTACCACCCCGTCTTCTCGGTGCCGCGCTTCCATCTCGCGTCGCGCGACCGCTTCTTCCTCATGATCCTCGCGCGCGACCCGCGCTTTCGCGCCGGCGAGACCTTCCGCTTCATGGAGACGCTCGGCGCGAGCCACGTCTCGGACGTGGAGGACTGATGCGCCGGACTCTCTCGCTGTCCGTCCTTTCCGTCGTGAGCGTCCTCGCGCTCGCCCTCAGCGGCTGCCGGAACGACATGCACCACCAGGCCAAGATCAAGCCTTTCCGCGAGAGCACGTTCTTCGCGGACGGCGCCTCGGCCCGCGCCCTGCCCGAGGGCACCGTCGCCCGCGGCTTCCTCCGCGAGGACGCGGCTCTTTCCCGCGGCCAGGGGCCGGACGGAAAGTTCGTCGAGAAGATTCCGGTGCCGATCACGCGCGCGCTCGTCCTCCGCGGACGGGAGCGCTTCGACATCTACTGCTCGCCGTGCCACGGCCGCACCGGCGAGGGGCAGGGCATGATCGTGCAGCGCGGCTTCAAACGGCCGATGTCCTACCACATCGACCGCCTCCGGGCCGAGCGCGCGGGCTACTTCTTCGACGTCATGACGAACGGCTTCGGGCAGATGTCGAGCTACGCCGCGCAGGTGCCGCCCGAGGACCGCTGGGCGATCGTCGCCTGGATACGCACGCTTCAGGCCTCCCACCACATGCCGAAAGAATTTCTTCTGAAGGAAGATGAAGAAAAGCTCTCTTCCTCCGAAAGCAAATGACCGAATCCCGCGTCTCTCCGCCCACCGCCGACCTCGCTGCCCTCGGGCGGCGCAGCCTCGTCGTCGGCGCTCTCTTCGCCCTCGTGTCGCTCGCGGGCTTCGTGTCGAATCCCGCCCAGTTCTTCCGGTCCTACCTTGTCGCGTTCGCGCTCGTCCTCGGTGTCGCCCTCGGAAGCCTCGCGATCTCGATGCTCCACCACATGTCGGGCGGTGCCTGGGGCCTCGTCATCCGGCGCATCCTCGAGGCGTCGTCGCGCACGATCCCTCTCGTCGCGCTCTTCGCGGTGCCGCTCTTCTTCGGGCTCCGGCACCTCTACCCGTGGGCGGATCCCGGCCGCGTCGCCGCCGACGAGATCCTGCGTCACCGCGCGATTTACATGAACCCCACCGGCGTTGCGATCCGGCTCGCAGTCTGCCTGCTCCTCTGGACGGTCTTCGCGCAGGCGCTGAGCCGCATGTCGAAGAGACAGGACGACGCGCCCGAGCCCGGCCTCGAGCGGAAGATGCAGCTCGTCGCGGCGCCCGGGCTCGCGCTCTACTGCCTGCTCGTCAGCGTCGTCTCGGTCGATCTCCTCATGTCGCTCGACCTGCACTGGTTCTCGGCGATCTACGGCGTGTACGTGGTCGGCGGCCAGGCGCTCTCGGGCCTCGCATTCACCCTCGTCGTCTGCCTTTTCCTCGCACGGAACGGACCGATGCAGGAAGTCCTCCAGCCGCGCCACGTGCACGACCTCGGCAAGCTCCTTCTCGCGTTCACGATGCTCTGGGCCTACTTCGCCCTCTCGCAGTTCCTCATCATCTGGTCGGGCAACCTGCCGGAAGAAATCGGCTTCTTCCACGACCGGCTCACGGGGGGATGGGGCGCCGTGTCGCTCGCGCTCGCGCTCTTCCACTTTGCCGTGCCCTTCGTCTTCCTGCTCTCGCGCAACTTCAAGCGCGATCTCGGGAAGCTCGTCTGGATTGCCGGGCTCCTCCTCTTCATGCGGTGGGTGGACCTGTTCTGGCTGGTCTCGCCCGCCTTCCATCCCGGGAAGCTGAGCCTCCACTGGCTCGACCTGACGACGCCCGTCGCGCTGTTCGGCATCTGGCTCTGGGCGTTCGCGCGGCAGCTCGCCGGACGTTCGCTGCTTCCCGTGAACGACCCCGGCCTCGCGGTCGCGCTCGAGGTGCACGCCCATGACTGACCGGCACGATCACGGCGCTCCGGGAAGCACCGGCGGGCCGGTGGACCATGAGATCGACTTCCGCGGCATCCGGAGCTTCGTCGTCGGCCTCGCGGTCGTGACGCTCGTCGTGCTCGGCCTCATGTGGGGCATCGCGACGTTCTTCAAGGGCTCGCTCCTGAAGCAGGACCCCGCTCCGGCCGCGCTCGCCGAGGCGCGCGAGACGCGCGTGCCGCCCGGGCCGAACCTGCAGGCGAACCCGTCCGCCGACATGACCGCCTTCCGCGCCGCCGAAGAACTCGAGCTCGCGAAGTGGGCCTGGATCGATAAGGAGAAGGGCGTCGCCCGCGTGCCCGCCCTGCGCGCGATGGAGATCGTCCTCTCCCGCGGTCTCCCCGCGCCGCCCCCGATGCCGCCGCCGACACAACCCTCAGCCCCCGCCGTCGAGGCCCCCCAATGAGGCGCTTCCCGGTTCCGGTCGCGGCGCTCGTGGCGCTCCTGCTGCGTTCCGCCGCGCCCCTCGCCGCGACCGGGATGGCGGATTCGCATCTGCCGGAGGCTCCGCTGCCGCCCCCGCCCGTCAAGGACGTCGGCTTCGACCAGAAGCTCGGCGATTCGATCCCGCTCGACCTCGTCTTCAAGGACGAAGCCGGCAAGGACGTCCGCCTGTCGCAGTACTTCGGCAAGCGGCCGGTCGTCCTGTCGCTCGTGTATTTCAACTGCCCGATGCTCTGCGGCATGACGACCGACGGGCTCGTGCGCAGCGTGCGGGCCCTACGCTTCGAGCCTGGAACCGACTACGAGATCCTTTCGATCAGCTTCGACCCGCGCGAGACGCCCGAGATGGCGTCCGAGAAGAAGCGCACCGTGATGGCGCAGTACGGCCGGACGAGCGGCCCGGGAGGATGGCACTTCCTGACGGGCGACGCCGCCTCGGTCGCGGCGCTCACGAAGGCCGTCGGCTTCCGTTACGTGTGGGACGCCGAACAGAAGCAGTTCGCGCACGCGACCGGTGTGACGCTGCTGACGCCGCAGGGCCGCATCGCGAAGTACTTCTTCGGGATCGAATACCCGACGAAGGATCTCCGCCTCGCGCTCATCGAGGCGTCGGAGGAAAAGATCGGTAACGTGGTCGACCAGCTCCTGCTTCTCTGCTACCACTACGACCCGAAGGCGGGCCGCTACACGGTCGCCGTGCGCAACCTCGTGCGCGGCGGCGCGGCGCTCACGCTCGTGGCCCTGGTGGGCTTCGTGACGATCATGCTGCGGCGCGAACGCGCGAGCGCGAAAAGGCCGCCCGTATGATGCCGAGCTCCCCCGTCCTTCCCGATCAGGCGTCGGACGTCGCCCGCTCCGTCGACCACCTCATGCTCTACGCTCTCTCGGGGCTCGTCTTCTTCTCCGCGCTCATCGCGATCCTCGTCCTCGTCTTCATGGTGAAGTACCGCCGTAAGAGCTCCGGCCAGGTCGGGATCGACATTTACGAGACGAACCCGAAGTCCCACGCCCTCGAGCTCGTCTGGTCGGTGATCCCGCTCGGCCTCCTCCTGGTCCTCTTCGGCTGGGGCACGAAGGTCTTCTTCGAGCAGAACCGCCCGCCGGCGGGCGCCGCCCAGTACTGGGTCACCGGCCGCCAGTGGATGTGGAAAATCCAGCATCCTGACGGCCGCCGCGAGATCAACGAGCTCCACGTCCCGGTCGGCCGGGCCGTGCAGCTGAAGATGATCTCCGAGGACGTCATCCACGACTTTTTCGTGCCGGCGTTCCGAATCCACGTGGACGTCCTCCCCTCCCGCTACACGACGTACTGGTTCAAGGCGAACCGGACGGGCACGTTCCATCTCTTTTGCGGCCAGTACTGCGGCGTCGAGCACTCGAAGATGGTCGGTAGGATCGTCGTGATGGAGCCGCGCGCCTACGAAGCCTGGCTCGCGGGCGAGAAGACGGGCCCGTCGGCCGCGGGCGTGGCGTCAGGCGACGAGCTGTTCGTCGCGAAGTCGTGCAACACCTGCCACCGGCCGGACAGCGCAGCGCGCGCGCCGATCCTCACCGGCATCTTCGGAACACAGGTCTCCCTCAATGACGGCACGAAGGCCGTCGTGAACGACGACTACATCCGCGAGTCGATCCTGAATCCCGCCGCGAAGGTCGTCAACGGCTACCAGCCCGTCATGCCGACCTTCAAGGGGCAGATCTCCGAGGAGGAGCTCATCCAGCTCGTGAACTACGTCAAGTCGCTCAAAGCCGCGTCCCTGACGGCGCCGGAGGCGGGGAAATGACCACGACTCCGTCCACGCTGCCGGACGGCAGCCCGCGCACCCATTACCTCAATGCCGCCTATGGCTTGAAGTCATGGCTGCTCACGCGCGACCACAAGCGCATCGCGCTCCTTTACCTCGTCTCGGTCAGCATCTTCTTCGCGCTGGGCGGGCTCATGGCGGTCCTCATCCGGATGGAGCTCGTGACGCCCGAGGGCGACCTCTTCCAGCCGGACATCTACAACCGCCTGTTCACGATGCACGGCGTGCTGATGATCTTCTTCTTCCTGATCCCGGGGATTCCCGCGGTCCTCGGCAATTTCCTCATTCCGCTCATGATCGGCGCGAAGGATCTCGCGTTCCCGCGGATCAACCTGCTCTCGTGGTACCTCTACTCGATCGGCGCCCTTCTGGCGTTCTGGGCGCTCCTCCACGGCGGCGTCGACACGGGATGGACGTTCTACACACCGCTCTCGACGAACTACGTGAATACGTCCGTCCTCACGGTGGGCGTCGGCATCTTCATCGCCGGCTTCTCGTCGATCCTGACCGGGCTGAACTTCATCGTGACCATCCACCGCATGCGCGCGCCGGGCATGACGTGGTTCAGGCTGCCGCTGTTCGTATGGGGCCACTACGCGACGAGCCTCATCCAGGTCCTCGGGACGCCCGTCATCGCGATCACGATCCTTCTCATCGCGGCCGAGCGCGTCTTCCACGTGGGCGTCTTCGATCCGAAGCTCGGCGGCGACCCGGTGCTCTTCCAGCACCTCTTCTGGTTCTACTCGCACCCCGCCGTCTACATCATGATTCTGCCCGCCATGGGCGTCGTCTCCGAGCTCGTGGCCACGTTCGCGCGCAAGCCGATCTTCGGCTACAAGTTCGTCGCGTTCGCGTCGATCGGCATCGCGGTCCTCGGTTTCTTCGTGTGGGGGCACCACATGTTCGTGGCGGGCCAGTCGATCTACGCGGGCGTCGTCTTTTCGGTCCTCTCGATGCTCGTCGCGATCCCCTCCGCCATCAAGGTCTTCAACTGGACGGCGACGCTCTACAAGGGCTCGATCTCGTGGGACACGCCGATGCTCTACGCGCTCGGTTTCATCGGCCTCTTCACGATCGGCGGTCTCACGGGCGTCATGCTCGCGACGCTCGGAATCGACGCCCACGTGCATGACACGTACTTCATCATCGCCCACTTCCACTACATCATGGTCGGCGGCGCGATCATGGGCTACCTCGGAGGCCTCCACTTCTGGTGGCCGAAGATCACGGGCCGCATGTACCCCGTGTTCTGGTCGAAGCTCTCGGCGATCGTCGTCTTCGTCGGTTTCAACGTCACCTTTTTCCCTCAGTTCATCCTCGGCTACCTCGGCATGCCGCGGCGCTACCATTCCTACCCGCCCGAGTTCCAGGTGCTGAACGTGATGTCGTCGGCCGGGGCCACCGTGCTCGGGCTCGGCTACCTCATGCCGCTCGTCTACTTCATCTGGTCGTTGCGGTACGGCCCTAAGGCGCCCGCGAATCCGTGGGGCGCGACGGGTCTCGAATGGCAGACGACATCGCCTCCGCCAGTTTTGAACTTCGAGACCCCGCCCATCGTGACGGCGCCGCCTTACACGTACCCGGAGCGCACGCCTTCCCCGAAAGTGAACCGTGTCTGAGGGCCACGGTGAGCGGCCGGGCCTCGCCCACCACTTCGACAGCTACGAGCAGCAGAAGGACACCGCGACGCTCGGGATGTGGACCTTCCTCGTCACGGAAATCCTCTTCTTCGGCGGGCTTTTCGCGGCGTACGGCGTCTACCGCACGAGCTTCCCCGCGGCCTTCCGGGCGGGTAGCCACGAGCTGGACATCGCGCTCGGCTGCTTCAACACCGTGGTCCTCATCGCGAGCTCGCTCACGATGGCGCTCGCCGTGCGCGGCGGCCAGACGGACAAGGGGAAGCTCGCGGCGGCGCTGCTCGTCCTCACGATGGTGCTCGGGACCGTCTTTCTCGTCGTGAAGGGCTTCGAGTACCACCACAAGTTCGTGGAGCACCACGTCCCGGGGCCGGCCTTCCACTTCGAGGGGCCCGAGGCTAACCACGTCCAGATGTTCTTCGTGCTCTATTTCGCGCTGACGGGCCTGCACGCGCTCCACATGATCATCGGGATCCTCCTCGTGGGCTACGTCGCGAAGAGAGCCTGGTCGGGCGCGTACACCCCCCGGAACTACAACTTCCTCGAGGGGACGGGCCTTTACTGGCACTTCGTCGACCTCGTGTGGATCTTCCTGTTCCCGCTGCTCTACCTCATCGGGAGGCATTGATGCCGGCGCACGTCCAGCCTGTCCGCGTCTACTTCAGCGTCTTCGCGGCGCTCATGGGGCTGACGTTGCTCACCGTCGGCGCTGCCTTCTTGGACCTCGGCCCGGCGAACACTTTCGTGGCGCTCGCGATCGCGGTCGTGAAGTCGACGCTCGTCATCCTGTACTTCATGCACGTCAAGGGGAACACGAAGCTCGTGCCGGTCGTCATCCTCTCCGGCGTGTTCTTCCTCCTGCTCCTGTTTCTCCTCCTGGCCGCCGACTACGGCACGCGAGGCTGGCTCGGCGTTCCGGGGCGCTGAGGAGGGCGGCGGCGTGGGCCGCCGGAAGGCGCCTTGGCTCAACTAGCTGTAGAGGTGCTCTCTCTTCGGGCGTACGGTCACGAGGTCCGGGCGCTCGCGCACGACGCTCTGCACGACGTGGCAGTCCCAGCACACCGGCTTGTGCGTCGAAAAGACGTCCGGCAGGTTCTCGGGTTTCACGTCCTTCCATGAAACCGTCATGCCGTCCGGCGCGAGGAGCGCCGGGCGGTGCTCGGTCCACGTCACCTCCGGAATGCGCTTCGCGCAGAAGACGCAGGACTGGCCGCGATACCAGCCCGCCACGATGTTGCGCACGAGGCAGGACTCCCCATCGCGCTCGATCTCGCCGAGGCATTCCTGGCCGCAGCCCGCCTTTTCGGGCCAGCGTGAGCAGTCCGCGAGGCGCAGCCGCCCGGGCTCGTCCCCGAACGAGGCGAGAGCGGCGCGGAATGCGTCGACCTCCACGGCGGCGGGTCGCTTCGTCTCGGGACACGCCACGAGGCGCGTCCCCCGGTAGACGCGCAGGACCGGAATCAAGACGATTGTCGCGACGATTCCGAGGGCGGCAAGGGCGAGCAGAACGAGAGGAACGCTCATAGATACCCTCTCCTTTTTTGGGACCGGGCGTGGCGCGCGTCCATGATGCGCCGGTATCAGGATCCTCCTGTATATTTCGACCCGGCGCCCCGGGAACGGCCCCGTTTCCTCGCGCCCCGCTTCTCCTAAGATGAGAGACCTCCCCCGCTTCCTCCGCTATTTCCGTCGCCGTCCCGGCGCGTACCTGGCCGGATTCGCCTCGATCCTCGCCTCGACGGGCCTCTTCCTCGCGATGCCCGGCATCGTGCGGCGGGCGATCGAGGAGCTCGGCGCGGGAGTGACCCGCGAGCGGCTCTTCCGCCTCGCGGCGCTCATCGTCCTCCTCGCCGTGGGCGACGCGATCGCCCTCTTCCTCACGCGGCGCATCCTCATCGGCGCCTCGCGCCACATCGAGTACGAGATGCGGCAGGACCTGTTCGAGCACCTGCTGCGCCTGCCCGTGCCGTGGTATCGGAAGAACCGCGTGGGCGACCTCATGAGCCGCGCTGTCAACGACCTTTCGGCCGTGCGCATGCTGCTCGGACCCGGGATCATGCAGGCCGCGAACACGTTTTTCGTGGGCGGCGTGGCGCTCGCGCTCATGTTCATGGTGTCGCCCGCCCTGACGGGCGTCGCCCTCGCAGTGCTGCCGATCGTCGCCGTGGCGACGAAGGTCATGGGCCAGGCCACGCACCGGCGCTTCACGAAGATCCAGGAGTTCTTCGCCGAGATATCCGCCGAGGCGCAGGAGAACTTCTCCGGCGCCCGGCTCGTGCGCGCGTTCGCGCGCGAGGCCAGCGAGGAATCCAGATTCGACGCGAAGAACCGCGAATTCAAGCGCCGCAACCTGGGGTTAGCGCGCCTGAACGCGCTCTACTTCCCGCTGCTCCAGCTCCTCGTCGGCGTCGGTTTCGCGCTCACGCTCTGGGCCGGCGGACGCTTCATCCTCGCGGGGAAGCTCACGGTCGCTCGGTACGTGGAGTTCAACCTGTACATGATCGAGCTGATCTGGCCGGCGACCGCGCTGGGGTGGGTCGTGAACCTCTGGCAGCGGGGGTCGGCTTCGTGGAACCGCATGGTGGACATCTGGGAGGCCGCACCGCAGCCCGCCGAGACGGACAGCGGCGAACGCCTCTCCTCGGACGTGGAGTTCCGGGCGCTCTCGTTCGCGCACGGAGAGCGGGCCATCCTCTCGGGCGTCACGTTCCGCGTCGCGCCCGGCACGACGGTCGCGGTCGTGGGCCGCACGGGCGCCGGCAAGTCCACTCTCCTGAATCTTCTCCTGAGGCTCGACGACCCGCCGAAGGGCACGATCTTCATCGGCGGCCGCGATCTGACGGAAATCCCGCTGCCCGTCCTCCGGCGGAACGTCGTCGTCGTGCCGCAGGAGACGTTTCTCTTTTCGGACACGCTCGCGAACAACGTGGCCTTCGGGCGTCCCTCAGCCACGCGCGAGGAGATCGAGCGCGCCGTTCAGGCCGCGGGGCTCGCGCCCGACGTCGCGCGGTTCCCGAGGGGCCTCGACACTCTCGTGGGCGAGCGCGGCATCACGCTCTCCGGGGGGCAGAAGCAGCGCACGGCGCTCGCGCGCGCGCTCCTGACGGACGCGCCCGTCCTCGTCCTCGACGACGCGTTCTCGTCCGTCGACACGGAGACGGAGGCGAAGATCCTCGACACTCTCAAGACCGCGGCCGGCGGGCGGACCGTCTTTCTCGTCTCGCACCGCCTGTCCACGCTCCAGAACGCCGACGTCGCGGCTGTGCTCGACGGCGGCCGGATCATGGAGATGGGCACGCATGCGGAGCTGCTCGTGAAGGGCGGCGTCTACGCGACCATCGCCGAGCGCCAGCGCCTCGCCGAGGAGATGGAGGCCGCCTGATGGCCGAGACTCCTCACGAGGAAGAGGTCATGGGGAAGGCCTTCGAGCCGCGCCTCGCGAAGCGGCTCTTCTCCCTCGTGCGCCCCTACCGGCGCTACGTGGTCGGGTCCGTCGTCGTGCTGCTCCTCGAGTCGGTCGCCCAGCTCGCGGGGCCGCTGCTCATGGCGGCGGCGATCGACCTCCTGTTCACGAAAGGACGGACGGGAGCCGGCCCGGCCGCGCGCGGCGTAGACAGTTTTTTCCGCATCTTTGGCATCGACCTCGGCGCGGGGCACGGCATCGAGTGGATCGCGGCGCTTTCGATCCTCATGGCCGCCCTCGCGTTCGTCTTCATGGTGGTCATGATCGCGTGGACCTCGCAGATGGGCCAGGGCGTCATGTTCGACCTCAGGACGCGGATCTTCTCTCACCTCCAGCGCGCCGACATCGCCGTCTTCGACCGCACGCCCGTGGGTCGGCTCATGACGCGCCTGACGACGGACGTCGACGCTTTGAACGAGCTCTTCACGTCAGGCTTCGTCGCACTCCTCGGCGACGTGGCGGTCCTCGCGGGAATCGTGGCGATCCTCTTCGCCCTCGACGCGACGCTCGCGGCGATCACGTTCGCGATCCTCCTGCCGATGCTCTGGGTGACGAACTGGTTCCGGAAGGGCGCGCGCGACACGTACCGCGACGTGCGCGTGAAGATCGCCCGCGTGAACGCGTTCCTCCAGGAGCACATCTCGGGAATGAACGTCGTGCAGCTCTTCCGCCACGAACCGGTTTCGCGCCGGAGCTTCGCCGAGGTGAACGACGCGCACCGGCAGGCGAACCTCGACTCGATCTTCTACTACTCGGTCTTCTACCCGGCCCTCGACTTCCTGTCGGCGGTCGGCATGGCGGCGATCGTGTGGTACGGCGGCGGCGAGGTGCTCCGCGGCCGCATGACGCTCGGCGCCGTCGTCGCGTTCCTCCAGTACAGCAAGCGCTTCTACCGCCCGCTCATGGACCTCTCGGAGAAATACAACATCCTGCAGGCCGCCATGGCCTCGTCCGAGCGGATCTTCCAGCTCCTCGACGCATCGCCGGCGATCACGGCGCCGGCCGATCCGGTCGCCCCGAAGGGGCTCCTTCGCGGCGACGTCGCCTTCGAGGACGTGCGCTTCTCGTACACGGTGGGCGAGGAGATCCTGAAGGGCGTCTCGTTCCACGTGCCGCCCGGCCGCACCGTCGCGCTCGTCGGCGCGACGGGCGCCGGGAAGTCCACGATCCTGAACCTCCTTCTTCGCTTCTACGACGTGACGTCGGGCCAGGTTCTCGTCGACGGCACCGACGTCCGGCGTTACGACCCCGTGCGTCTTCGCAAGCACTTCGGCATCGTCCTGCAGGACACGTTCCTCTTCACCGGGACGATCGCGGAGAACGTCTCCTTCTTCGATCCAGGAATGCCGCGCGCGCGCATCGAGGAGGCCTGTATCGAGGTCGGCCTCGCGCCGCTCCTCGCGCGCATTCCGGGCGGCCTCGACGCGAAGCTTTCCGAGCGCGGCGGCGGCCTCTCCGTCGGCGAGAAGCAGCTCGTCGCCTTCGCCCGCGCGCTTGCGCGGGACCCGCGCATTCTCATCCTCGACGAGGCCACGTCCTCCGTCGATCCGGAGACCGAGAAGACGATCGAACGCGCCGTCGCCCGTATCCTCGCGGGCCGCACGTCGATCGTCGTCGCGCACCGGCTCTCGACGATCGTGCGCGCGGACCGGATTCTCGTGCTCTCGCATGGCGAGGTGAAGGAGTCCGGCACGCATGCCGAGCTGCTCGCGAAGGACGGGCTCTACGCCCGCCTTTACACGTTGCAGCTCAAGGACCGCGAAGCGGCGGCCTGATCAGCGCGGCCGAAGGGGCTACCGGTGCTGCCTCTGCTTCATCATCTCTTCCATCTGCTTCTTCTGCTCAGGCGTGAGGTTCTCCATCGCCGCCCCCATCATCCCTTCCTGCTTTGCGTAGCCGGCGGGCATCTCGAACATCGAGGCCGGAAGCGACTTCTTTTCGGCCTTCGTGAGCTCCATCGTCGTCAGGGGCTCGGTCTTGCCCCTTTCGCGCGTCACCATCTTCACGAAGAAGCCCTCGGCCCGGGCGTCCTTGAGGGCCTTCATCATCGAGCCTTCGTCCTGGGCTCCGCGCCGCATGAGGCCCTTCATCGACTCGTAGCTCAGTCCGAGGAGGTCCTTCGTCGTCCAGGCCTCCATCTCCGACTTGTCGCCCGGCCGCGAGAGAAGGACGTGCTTCGTGGAGTAGCCGAGCACGTTTTCCGAGCCGAGGACCTTGACGAAATATGCCTCTTTGCCCTTGTCACCCGCCATTTTCGCGGCCTGTTCGCGCGCCTTCTTCGTGTCCACTTCGCTATACGTCATGGCCTTGTCGTTGATGAGATACATGACGTCCGGCGTCGCGAACCTCATGAGGGTGGTCATGTGGATCGGCATGTGCGCCGTTTCCATGTCCATCTCGGTGCGCGAGCCCGCCCTCGACACGAACACCTTGCCCGTGCCCGTGACACCGCCCTGGGCCGTGATCTTCATGTCGATCTGACCCTCGAACTGGGCGAACGCCGGAGCCGCCGCCAGCGAGGCGCTCGCGAGAATCGTCAGCAGGGTTCTGTTCATGGAAGCTCCTTACTGTTCGGGGAATGTGAAGCGGAATTCTATCTCAGCCGCCGGGCACCTTCGGAAGGTGCGTCATCGCCTCCTCGACCGCATGGTCGGGATACTCGAAGTCCTGGAGCTTCCCGTGGTGGTAGCTCTCGTAGGCCGTCATGTCGAAGTGGCCGTGTCCCGAGAGGTTGAAGGCGATGACCTTCTTCTGGCCGGTCTCCCGGCAAAGGAGCGCCTCGTCGATCGCGGCACGGATCGCGTGCGCGGACTCGGGAGCCGGGATGATCCCTTCCGCCTTCGAGAACTGGACTGCCGCGTCGAACGTCTCGAGCTGTTGGGCCGAGCGCGCCTCGACGTCGCCGTGGGCGACGAGCGCGCTCACCAAGGGAGCCATCCCGTGGTACCTGAGGCCGCCCGCATGGATCCCAGGCGGGACGAACGTGTGTCCGAGCGTGTGCATCTTCACGATCGGCGCCATCGCGGCCGCGTCGCCGTAGTCCCAGGTATAGCGCCCCTTCGTCAGCGTCGGGCAGGACGCGGGCTCGACGGCCACGATCCGCGTCTTCTTCCCTTCCGTGAGGTTGCGGTGGATGAAGGGGAACGCGAAGCCCGCGAAGTTCGATCCGCCGCCCGCGCAGCCGATCACGATGTCCGGGTATTCGCCCGCCATCTCCATCTGCTCGAGAGCCTCGAGGCCGATGACGGTCTGGTGCATGAGGACGTGCCCGAGGACCGAGCCGAGGCTGTACTTCTTCGCCCCGCCGCTCGTCGCCGCCACTTCGACGGCCTCGGAGATTGCGATCCCGAGCGACCCCGGCGAGTCGGGCGACTCGGCGAGAAACTTCCGCCCGAACTGAGTGCGGTCCGTCGGGCTCGCGAACACCTGCGCGCCGAAGTTCTCCATGATGTATCGGCGGTAGGGCTTCTGCTGGTACGACACCTTCACCATGAAGATCTCGAGGTCGAGCCCGAAGAAGCTACAGGCCATCGCGAGGGCCGACCCCCACTGGCCGGCGCCCGTCTCCGTCGCCAGCGCCTTCGTGCCGGCCTCCTTGTTGTAGAAGGCCTGCGGGACGGCCGTGTTCGGCTTGTGCGAGCCGACCGGGCTCACGCTCTCGTTCTTGTAGTAGATGTGGGCGGGGGTTGAGAGCGCCTTCTCGAGCCTCAGGGCCCGGCACATCGGGGTAGGGCGCCATAGCCGGTAGATCTCGCGCACGGGCTCGGGGATCTCGACCCAGCGCTCGGGCGTGACCTCCTGCATCACGATATTCATCGGGAAGAGCACGGACAGGAAGTCCGGTGTCACCGGCTCCATTGTTCCGGGGTGCAGGACCGGCGTCCGCGGCACCGGGAGGTCCGCGTTCATGTTGTACCAGGCCTTCGGCAGTCTGGATTCGTCCAGCAGGAACCGTACGGCTTCACTCACGTTTTTCCCCCTCCCGAACGGCGCGACGATAGCGCAGGTCCGGACGGACTCCGATATCCTTGCGCCCGCATGGAATCCATCGTCGTCACCGGAGGAGCCGGCTTCATCGGCTCGAACTTCGTCCGGTTGGCTCTCGCCGAAACACCCGACCGCGTCGTCGTCGTCGACAAGCTCACGTACTCGGGGCACCGCGCGAGCCTCCGGGACGTGGAGAAGAACCCGCGCTTCACCTTCGTGGAAGCGGACATCGTCGACAAGGACGCCATGCGCGCGGTCATGGCGACCCACCGTCCGCGCGCGCTCCTGAACTTCGCGGCCGAAACGCACGTCGACCGCTCGATCGACGACCCCGGCACCTTCGTCCGCACGAACATCAACGGCACGTATGAGCTGCTCGAGGCGTCGCGGGCCCACCTCGCCACGCTTCCCGCCGGCGAGGCGGACCACTTCCGCTTTCTTCACATCTCCACGGACGAGGTTTACGGCACGCTCGGGGAGTCGGGGCTCTTCTCCGAGGAGACGCCCTACGCGCCGAATTCACCGTACGCCGCGTCGAAGGCCGCGGCAGACCACCTCGTGCGCGCCTGGCACGAAACGTTCCGCGTGCCCACGCTCCTGACGAACTGCTCGAACAATTACGGGCCGTACCAGTTCCCCGAGAAGCTCATTCCGCTCATGATCCTGACCGCGCTCGAGGGAAAGCCCCTTCCCATCTATGGCGACGGCGGAAACGTGCGCGACTGGCTCTACGTCGACGACCACTGCCGCGGCATCCTGTTCGTCCTCCGGAAAGGCGCGCCCGGCAGCAAGTACAACATCGGCGGGGACAGCGAGCGCACGAACCTCCAGATCGTGGATGCTCTTTGCGCGGCCCTGGAAGAGGAGCGGCCGGCCAAAGAGAATTCGACGATTTCTTCGAAGGGTAAGACGGCATACGCTGAGCTCAAGACCTTCGTGAAGGATCGGCCGGGGCACGACCGGAGATACGCCATCGACGCCAGCAAGATTCGCCGCGAGCTCGGGTGGCAGCCCTCTTACTCATTCGAAGAAGGTCTTCTTCGAACGGTGCGGTGGTACCTCGGGAACCAGGCGTGGTGCGAAACGGTGCAAGCGGGGAATTACGGTCGCGAGCGCCTGGGGCTCGCGGCGCCCGTCGCGCCTGCCGTACCCGCCGCGCCCGCGAAGGTATCCGCGTGAAGGGGATCATCCTCGCCGGCGGCTCGGGCACGCGCCTCCACCCCGTCACGCTCGCCGTCTCGAAGCAGCTCTGTCCCGTCTACGACAAGCCCATGGTCTATTACCCCCTGTCGACGCTGATGCTGGCGGGCCTCCGCGACATCCTCATCATCACGACCCCCGAGGACGAGGCGGGCTTCCGGCGCCTCCTCGGCGACGGCTCGCAGTTCGGCGTCCGGATTTCCTACGCGGCGCAGCCGAGGCCCGAAGGCCTCGCGCAGGCCTTCGTCATCGGGCGCTCGTTCGTGGGCGAGGACTCCGTCGCGCTGGCTCTCGGCGACAACCTCTTCTACGGCCACGGCCTGCCGGAGATGCTCCAGCGCGCGGCCGCCCGGGCGGCCGGAGCCACGGTGTTCGCCTACCGCGTGCTCGACCCCGAACGCTACGGCGTCGTGGAGTTCGACGCGAACGGGCGGGCGATCGGCCTCGAGGAAAAGCCGAAGGCGCCGCGCTCGAATTACGCGGTCACGGGCCTCTATTTCTACGACAACCGGGTCCTCGACGTCGCCGCCGATCTCGAGCCCTCACCGCGCGGCGAGTTCGAGATCACCGACGTCAACCGGGTCTACCTCGCATCCGGAGATCTGCACGTCGAGATCCTCGGCCGCGGCATGGCGTGGCTCGACACCGGCACTCACGAGGCGCTCCTCATGGCGTCGAACTTCATCCAGGCCATCGAGGCGCGGCAGGGCCTGAAGATCGCCTGCCCCGAGGAAATCGCCCACAAGGCGGGCTGGATCTCCACGGCCGACGTCACGAACCTCGCGAAGAAGATGAAGAGCGAGTACGGGCGCTATCTCCTCCGAATGCTGGAGGACGGGGCCGCCTGAGGCGCAACCCCGCCCGCTCGCCCTCGGCCGCCGGCAGCAGGGCGCTCGCAATCGTCGCGGCGCGTCAGGAAGGCGGCGCCCCCGGCTCCGTCTCGACGATGCCCTCCTCCCGAATGTAGGCCGAGAGGGCATAGTCTGTCCCGCGCAGGTGGTCCGCGAGCGTGCGCCGGAGGCGCTCGGCGAGGTCCAGCGTGATGTCGAGCGTGCCGGCAGCGTTCTGCTTCAGCAGCCCGTGCATTTCCTTCAAGAGTTTCGCGTGCTCGTTCGCGTGCTCTTCGTAGGCCGGGTATTGGTGGAGCTGCATGACGAGCTCCTCGGCGAGGAAGTGCATCTTGGAGAGGGCGGCCATCTGCTCGAGGATGCGTCCGGCCTCGGCGCGCTCGTTCGCGCCCGCGGCCTTCTCGAAGGCGTCCACGAGCGCGATCTGGAGCTGATGTTCCCGGTCGATCTCCGGAAGACCGACGATCTCCCCCCTGCCGACCGCTTTCCGCACCGAAGGCCTCCTCGAGCCAAACCCATGATAAGTCCTCGCGCCGGCGCGGCCGCTCCGGACTTCGCCACCGCCTGATTCAAGTGGCTCATGGCGTGCGGCGCGCCCGTTCCCGATCGTATGAGAGGAGGCTCCAATTCGAGTCCACGAAATCATGACCCGGCGCGTCCAGACGGTTGCTCATACCGAGAACGCGGAGGCCGCCTGGAACCTGATGCGTTGGAAGCGCATCCACCACCTCGTCGTCACCGGGGAGGGCGGCGAGGTCGTGGGCGTCGTCTCCGCGCGGGACCTCGGCGGAAGGGATCGCGACGAGATCCGCCGCACGCACCCCATCGGCGCCATGATGACCGCGTACGCGGTGAAGGCGACGCCGGACATGCCGGTGCGTCAGGCCGCGAACGTCATGCGCGGCTGGAACATCGGCTGCCTGCCCGTGATCGAGCCCGACGGCACGCTCGCCGGCATCGTCACGGTGTCGGATCTCCTTCGCCTCCTCGCCGAGCAGGTTTCCTCTCCGGCGCGCGCCAGGCAGGCCAGGCAGGCCAAGAAGGTCGTGAAGATCGGGAGAGCCGTGAAGATCAAGGTGGCAAAGAAGTCTCGCCCTACCCGGGCGTGACGTTCGCGAACGGAGCGAACGGGAGGGCCTCGTGACGCCCGGAACCGTCTTTCTCGGAACGGACTTCTCCCCTGCTTCCGAGAACGCGTTCCTCCTCGCGCTCGACGAGGCCCGGCTGCGCTCCAAAGTGCTCGTCATCGCGCACGTGATCCCCACCGCCGTCCTCCTCGACTGCGCGATCTCTGAGGTGGCTCCGCTCCGCACGATCTGCCTGAAGAAGCTCGAAGCGCTGCGCCGCCGCGCCGAGGCCTCCCGCGTCACGGCGCGGATCGAGCTCCTCGACGGCACGCCGCACCTCGCGCTCGTCGAGGCGGCGGCGCGCGCGTTGGCGGAACTCGTCGTTCTCGGCACGCCGGGCCGCGCGGGCGTCTCGCGGCTCATGTTCGGCAGCGTGGCGCTCCGCGTCGTCTGCGCGGCGCCCTGCCCCGTCGTCATCGTTCGCGCCGCGGCTTGACGGGCCACGGCCCGTCCCTTATATTCCCGTGCTCCTGAGCGGGACTAGCTCAGTGGTAGAGCGCTACCTTGCCAAGGTAGATGTCGCGAGTTCGACCCTCGTGTCCCGCTCCAATGTCGAAAACCGCGGCCCGGCATTCGCCGGGCCCCGTTTCTTTCGTCGATCGCGGCGCCGAGCACGGGTGTACGCTGGCCCTCGGGCGCGTCCCCTGGCCCGAGGAGTTCCGTCATGATTCTCTGCCCTATCGCCCTCGCCATCGGCTGCAAGAAGTGTCCCATCTTCTCGTTCTGTCCCGTCAAGTCCGTCATCGGCGACCAGAAGGAAGAGGAGAAGCCAGCGCCGAAGACCAAGGCCAAGGCCGGCCGCAAGGGCTGAAACGCGGACTCGGTTCGGCCGCTGCGGGCGTCACGTTCGGCTCGCGTCGAAGGCGCCGCGGATCCAGTCGACCTGAGGAGGCTCGTCCCGAATCGCCACCACGTCGAAGCGGACGGCGGCGGCCCGCCCGGGGTTCTCCGCCAGCCAGCGGCGCGCGGCGCGGATCACGCGCTCTCTCTTCTTCGGCGTGACGGCTTCGGCGGGCGCCCCACGCGCGTCGTTCCGCCGCCACTTCACCTCGACGAAGACAAGCGTCGCGCCGTCGAGGGCAATGAGGTCGATCTCCCCGTCCCTGAAGCGAACATTTCGCTCCAGGACGAGAAGACCATTTTCTTCGAGTAAAGAGCAGGCGAGGTCTTCGCCTGCCCGGCCGTTTTCGACCTTTCGAAGATCCTTCTTCGTCTTCCCCGGGCGCCTCTTGCGGGCGATGCCCAGCCGCTTCAGCCGCGCCTTCCAGTCTTCTCCTTCGGAGGAATTCACCGTGGGAGGATAATTCGGCCCGCCATGAGCGACCATCTCCTCGTCCAGTGCCCCGACTGCGGGTCCACGCTGAAAGTCGATTCCGAGACCGGCGCCGTCCTGTCGCACGAGTCCGCGGTCTCGAAGACGAAACTCGGCTCGCTCGAGGAGGCAGCGCGGGAGAACACGCGCCGCAAGGAGCGTGCCGAAGACCTGTTCGCCGCGACCGTCGAGCGCGAGAAGCACAAGAGCGCGATCCTCGACAAGACGTTCCGGGAGGCGCTCGAGAAGGCGCAGAAGGACCCTTCGAAACCGAAGGGGATTTTCGACCACGACTGAAGTCGCGAGAGCCGTTTCCCCGGGGGGTCAGCCCGAGTAATCGAGGTACCAGAGCAGCCACGACACGGCCACTCCCAAAAGGACCGCGAGGAAGATCCACACCGCGAGGAGCGGCCACTTGTCGCCGTACGACGATTGCATCTTCGCGTAGACGCCGAGCGCGACGAGGACGCCCACGAACCGGAAGATCCACGTGCGGCCGCGTCCCCAACGCTCGGCCACCACCTCGTCCTCGACGGCCCGGAGCGTCGCCACGTCGCGGCGTTTCTTCTCGATGTCGCGCTGGCGGGCCTTCATGCCCTCGGTCACGAGGGGCTCGGCCGTCTTCGCGACGATGCGGGCCGAGCCCGGCTTTGCGCCCGCGGTGTAAACGGGCGGCGCCACCGGCCCGACGATGCGCGACGCCGGGCGCACGCCGCCGGCCGGGGTCAACCCGCCCGCCGGGGGTTTCGGCTCGTCCGCCATAGGAGGAAAGGTTACACCCCTCGCGCGAATTCCGGCTCAGCCGGGATGAACGGGCAGCGCCTGAGCGGCCAGCTCGAGCACATCGAACGCCTCGGTCTTTCCGGCCAGCTCGGTCTTTGCGTTGCCGAGCATCACCATGCAGAAGGGGCACGACACGCCGACGGCGTCGGTTCCGTTCGCCTCGATCTCGGCGAACCGGGCCTGGTTCACGCGCGCGCCGATCGTCTCGTCCAGCCACATCCGCCCGCCTCCCGCGCCGCAGCACATGCCGTTCTCGCGGCTGCGCGGCAGCTCCTTGATCGCGATCCCCGGAATCGCGTTCAGGAGCTCGCGCGGCGCGTCGTACACGCCGTTGTGACGCCCGAGGTAGCAGGGATCGTGGAACGACAGCGACATCGGCGCCCCGTGGACGAGCTGGATCCGCCCCTCGCGAACGAGCCGGGCCACGAGCTCGGTCCCGTGCATGACCTCGAATTTTCCGCCAAAGTCGGGATACTCGTTCGCGAGCGTGTTGAAGCAGTGCGGGCAGTTCGTGACGATCTTCGTCACGCCGTAGCCCTTCATCGTCTCGACGTTCTGCTGCGCGAGCGTCTGGAAGAGGTATTCGTTCCCGAGGCGGCGCGCCGCGTCGCCCGTGCACGTCTCCTCCTTGCCGAGGATCGCGTACGTGACACCCGCCTCGTGGAGCAGCTTCGCGAGCGAGCGCGACACGCGCTTGCCGCGCTCCTCGTAGGAGCCCGCGCAGCCGACCCAGAAGAGCACCTCGACGCCGCCGCCCACTTTCGCCTCGGCGACCTCAGCCATCGTCAGGACGGGGAACGGCAGATCCTTCGTCCATGCGTCGCGGTCGCCGGCTGCGAGGTTCCACGGGTTGCCCTGGCGCTCCATGCCGTTGAAGGCGGTCTGCGCTTCCTTGGGGAACTCGCTCTTCTCGAGGACGAGATGGCGGCGCAAGTCGGTGATCTTGTCCACATACGTGATGCCCACGGGGCACGCGTGCTCGCAGTAGCGGCACGTCGTGCAGGCCCAGATCGTCTCTTCGTCGATCCAGCCGCCGATGAGCGGCCTCCGCCCGGCGAGCTGCGTCTCGGCCGAACCGTCGCCGCGGCCCGCGTCGGCGTCGATCAGCGCTTCCGCGTCCGTGTAGAGCGCGTTGCGCAGGTCCACCATGAAGCCCTTGGGCGAAAGCGGCTTTCCGGTGAGGTGCGTCGGACACACCTCGCGGCAGCGCCCGCACTCGGTGCACGTGAACATGTCCAGCTTCTGCTTCCAGGTGAAGTCCTCGACCTTCGACACCCCGAACCTCTCGGCCTCGGCGGCCTTCTCGATGTCGAACGTGAGCATCTTTCCGGCCGGATCGAGCTTCGCGAAAAACAGATTCGGGAGTGCTGTGATCACGTGGAAGTGCTTCGCGAACGGCAGGTAGTTCGCGAAGACGAAGATCGCGACGAGGTGGGCCCACCAGGCGCCGAAGTATTTTGCTTGGAGAAGAGAAGGGGAAAGAAAAGATATTTGCTTAGAAAGGAAATAAGTGACGGGTTCCCACAGCGCGCTTCGAGCGAGGGCGGCGCTTGCCGCCGCCGCCCTGGCGTCGAGCGCCATCTTCGCGGCGCCGGCGGCGAGGTCGGTCACCATGAGGAAGCCGATGAGGCAGAGGATGAGATCCGCGTCGAACGACGGGTCGAGGCGCTCTTTTCGCGCGACGTGGCGGCGCGCGAGGGCGAGGACGACGCCCGCGAACGTCGTCACGAGGACGACATCCTTGACGAGGAGGTAGCCCTCCCAGAAACCCGCGGGCAGGAACGGCAAGCCGGCCCCGGGGAAGAGACCCTCGACGACGAGCATCAGCGTGCGCAGCGTGAGCACAAGGAAGCCGCCGAAGATCAGCGCGTGGTAGAGGCCCGCGTACGCGTCGCGGAACATCTTCCGCTGCAGGAAGCCGTACTCGACCATGTGCCAGAGCCGCGCGAGCGGCCGCTCGAGACGGTTCTCGCGGTCGCCCGCGCCCAGGAGGAGGAGCTGGACCCTGCGCGAGGCGGTGTACGCGAATAGGGCAAGGGCCGAGAGCAGGAGGAGCGCGAAGAGGAGGGTTCCGGGAAAGCCGAAGTAGGTGGCCTGCGCCGGCGTGACTGTCATCACAGTGTAGGATAACGCAGCATGTTGTAGGATAAGCCGTGGTAAATCTATCGTTTCAATGCGCCCTCCGCGCCGGGAGAAGCCCGATGACGCACCTCCGAAGGCCCCTCGGGATCGCTTCGATCGTGTTCGCGCTGATCGCCGCACGCGCGCTCCAGGCCGCCGCCCCTGCCGGGACGGACCTGTGGGGCGGGCCGGCCGCGAAGGGCATCGGAACGAACGCGCGGTTCGACACGAACATCTACGTTTCGAGCGTCGGCGCGGCCTCCGGATCCATCGACTTCCTTCTCGGCGGCGCCACGCTGGCGAGCGTCCCGTTTACGGTGTCCACGCGCGGCGTCGCCGTCGTCGCGGCGCCCGCGGCCGTCGACGGCATGGGCGCGTTCTTCTACCACGTGCGCAGCGACGCCTCCGTCAACGCCTGGTCCGAGACGTACAACGACACGCCGGCCGGCCGCTACGGCACGGTGTCGACGGCCTTCCCCGTCTCCGATTTTCTCATCCCGGGCGACGAGGCCTGGGGCGGTGGCGTCGACGCGTCGTCCTCCACGGACGCCGGCCGCGCGCGCACGAACGTCGGCGTCCTGTGCACCCCGCTGTCGGCGCAGGGCTGTACCGTCGAGGTCGCGGCCTTCGACGCCGGCTCGCCCGCCGGCGTCGGCCAGATTTTCACCGTTCCAGGCGGTGTCGGGCAGCAGTCGCTCGCGGCGCTCCTTCCCGGCACGGCCGAGAAATCCAAGCTCTCGCTGCGCTTCCACATGCTCACTGGCGCGGGCCTCCCCTACGCCATCAAGAACGACAACCTGACGAGCGACGGCAGCAACCTGTCGCTGTCCGTGTCGCGCGGCGCCTTCTCGACGGCGCCCGTCATCGCGAACTTCACGATCTCTCCCTCGTCGGGCTGCCCGCCGCTGACCGTCACGGCCACGTGGACGACGACGGGGGCGGACCACGTCATCATCTCGGGCGCCGCCGGAAGCCTCCCGGCGAACGGCTCGACGACCTTCAACGTCTTCTCGACGGGGGACATCATCCTTACGGCCATCGGCGCGTCGGGCGCGACCGCGACGGCGCCGCAGCGCGTCACGCTTCAGCTTCCCACGGCGACGCCCACGCCGACGCCGTCCGCGGCCACGCTCTCGACGAGCAACAACCTGACTCTTGCGACCGCCCAGGGCGTCATCCCCTTCACGACGAACACGGTGACGGTGAGCTTCGACCAGCAGGAATCCACGGGGTCGGCGTTCGTCCTGAACGGCTCGGCGTGGACGTATACCGCGGGGACGACTGCCGGGGTCGACATCGTTCGGCTCACGTCGACGGGACCCTGCGGAACGGCGACCGCGACGTTCACGGCCACCGTCCTCGTGCCCGGCTCGCCCGTCATCACGTCCTTCACGGCCCAGCCAACACGTGGCTGCACTCCCGCGAACGTCGTTCTGTCGTGGACGACGCAGAACGCGCGTTCCGTCACGATCGACCAGGTTCCTGCGAATTTCCCGTACCTCGCGAATGGGTCCGTCGGCGCCTCATTCCTGACCACGACGACGTTCAAGCTGACGGCGCTCGCGCTCGTGGGCACGAAGACCGCCACCCGCAGCCTGACGGTGCTCGTCGACACGCAGCCCTTCACGCCCATCCTGAGTCCGAGCAACGTCACCGTGGTCGCGGGTTCAGCCCTCTTATTCGTCACGGCCACGCTCCCCCCGGGCGCGGACGTGTCGCTGCTCGCCCCGGTCTACGTGAGGAACGACAGCGGCAGCCAGTTCAGGCGTTCGTCCCCAGGCGTCTTCTATTACATCCCGGGGATCAAGCCCGGCACCGACATCGTCCGAGTGTTCTACACGAACGGTTGCGGCCCGCAGTACGCCGTCTTCGAGGCGACGCTCACCGAGAACTAGAAGGGAGAGCCAGCCCGGGCTCTCCCTTTGACGCTCCAAGCGGCGGAAGACCTACGCCTTCAGCTTCTTCGCGGCTTCCGTCATCGCGGGGACGATCTGGAAGAGGTCACCCACGATGCCGTAGGTCGCGACCTTGAAGATCGGCGCCTCGGGATCCTTGTTGATCGCGACGATGACCTTCGACGAGCCCATGCCCG
>DAIOUV010000010.1:0-6072 GCA_036759345.1 Acidobacteriota bacterium
AACTTCGTCGATGGGCGGGCTCAGTCGTGACGACGACGAGCTTTCTCATCGGTGGTGGAGGAGGCCCTTCACGTAGGGATCGTCCTCCAGGCCCTGGCCTGGAAGGAGGTCCCTCAGGCTCGCGCCCTGCAGCACGGCCCGTTCCTCTCGGTTGGCCTTCGAAAAGACGCGATGAAGCATGGTGGCGGCCGCGTCGTGGCCCGCAGGGACGGCGCGCGGGGCGGACTCGCCGATGGCGCGGGAGACGGCATAGAGGGAGATCGTCTCGGGTGCCCGCGAAAGGGCGAGGTTTCCGTCCGCCGAGGCGACGAGGAGCCCCGCCTCACGGAGCGCAGCCACGAGCTGCGCGATCTCCTCGTCCGGCCGGACGACCTTGGCCGCGAGGGCGGCCAGAGAACGCGTCGCGCGGTCGTTCTGCCACGCGCCGGCGAGGACGAGCAGAAGACGCGAGGCCACGTAGAGCCGGCCTCCTTCCTCCGTGCGCTCCCGCGGGGTGTCGTGGTCGAGGAACTCGTCCCGGTACTGGATCGCGTGGGCCAGGGAGACTCCCCCGAGAAAGAACGTCGTCATGATGCCGATCGCGATCACGAAGATGACGATCGCCGAAAGCGAGCCGTAGGTCTGATTGAGAGACGTGAGGTGCGCGACGCCGCGGGCGAAGCCGACGCGCAGCAGAGTGAGCGAGGCGCTCACGAGGAAGGCCGCGATCGCCGCCGGTGCCCACCGCACGTACGAGCCCGGGAGCTTCCGGTAGAGGTAGGTGAGCAGGCCGAACGTCATGAGCGACCCGAGGGGCCGGAAATCACCGAGCGGCGCGCCGCTCTCGAGAAGAATCGACGTCAGGACGCCGAGCGCGATGGGCCCGAGAATCATGACCGAGAGGGCCGTGCCCAGCCGGCGGAGCGGCCGGCGCGGAGTCAGTGTGGAGCCCCAGAGGGCCTGCGCGGCGCTCTCGACCTGGAAAAACGTGTTGAGCGACGTCGCAAGAAAGAAGAACGTCGCGGTGCCCGACACGGAGGTCGCCTTCACGCTGAAGGCCTGCAGATCCGTCACGAAGTCGCGCCCCGCCCCCGGCAGGAAGCGAAGCAGGCGGTACAGGCCGGTCCCCGACTCCCCGAAGAACGCCGAGGTGAGGAGCGTAACGCACGCCACGAGGGGAACGAGCGTGAGGAGCGCCGAGTACGCGAGGCTCGCCGCGAGGTCGAAGCCGCGCGCGTCGAGGAATCGCCGCGCGGTCCCCACGAGCACGGCGCGCGCAAGGAGGGGGACCTCGTGGAGCTGCCTGCCGGCTTGGCGCGCCGGCGCCGCCCTGGAACGCATTTCACACCCATCGTACCTTCCCCTGGCGTGCCGGCTGTGACAAGATCGCGGGCCCGAGGAGGTCGGATCATGGCAAACAGCACGGTCGAAGACGCCGCAAAAGCCGTCGAACAGAAGATTGACGCGGCCCGCGAGTCGATGGGCGACAAAGCAGGCCGCCTGCGCGAGCGCGTGGGCGAGGTCGCCGAGAGCGTGAAGACACGCGCGGGCGCCTTGAAGGACAAGATCGCCAACACGGACTGGGAAGACGTCCAGTCGGGCGTGAAGAGCTACGTGCGCGACAACCCCGGCAAGTCGGTCGCGCTCGCGCTCGGCGTGGGCTTCGCGCTCGGCCTCCTTCTCCACCGCAGGAGAGACGACTGATGGAAGATGCCGCGGTTCGCCCTCCAGCGCCCCACGGCGCCTCGCCGGACGGCCCGGTCGGCCGGCCTGGAGAGCCCTTCGACAACTTCTTCCCGAAGGACATCGACTGGAAGAGGGCGGCTCTGGAGACCGTCCAGCGCCATCCTCTCCAGTGCCTCTTCGGTGCCGTGGCGGTCGGGTTTCTCGTTGGCCGTTATCGGGGGCGCGTCATAGTGGGCGCGCTGGCCGGGGTCGCGACAAACATGGTCCTCCGGCAGCTCGGCGACGCGTTCACGGCCGGCGACGTGTAGGTTCTTCGGACGCGGCCGTGTGATCGAGTGAGTAGACTCGACCCATGGTGAAGGCAAGTAAGCCTCATCCGTCGATCCTGACGTTCGCGTCGTCGGCCGGTTGAGCCTGCAAGCTGGGTCAGTCTGACCTGGTGAAGCTGCTGGGTGCGTTGCCGCGGTTTCACGACCCGCGTGCTCTCGTCGGATTCGAATCGTCCGACGACGCGGCCGTGTTTCGCCTCGGCGGGGCCGACGACCCGGATCCCGAGACGCTGCTCTCGACGACGGACTTCTTCACTCCGGTCGTGGACTCTCCCTTCGATTTCGGGCGCGTCGCGGCCGCGAACGCCCTTTCGGACGTCTATGCGATGGGAGGAGAGGCGCTCTTCGCCCTCAACCTCGTGGGCTTCCCGGTGAAGGCCCTTCCGCTCGAAGTGCTCGGCGAGATCCTGCGCGGGGGCGCCGAGGTGGCGCGCGACGCGGGCGTCCCCGTGCTCGGGGGCCACTCCACGGATTTCGACGTGCCGTTCTACGGGATGGCCGTCACGGGACGCGTCCGGCTCTCGCGCCTCCGGCGCAACGTGGGCGCGCGGCCGGGAGACGCCCTCGTCCTCACGAAGGCGGTGGGCACGGGAATTTTGACGTCGGCGATGAGAGCCCAGGTCCTCAAGGAAAGCTCGTTCTTCTCCGCCCTCAAGAAGAGCTCCGGGCCGTCGGAGGAAGAGGAGCGCGCCGCAATCGCCTCGATGACGCGGCTGAACCGCTCGGCCGCGCGCGCGGCCGACGCCTTCACGATCTCGGCCTGTACGGACGTGACGGGGTACGGGCTTCTCGGACACCTCAGGGAGATGCTGGGCGGTGGCGGCGTCTCCGCGGAGATCTCGGCGAGAGCCGTGCCGCTTCTCGCCGGCGCGCGCCGCCTCGCGGCCGCCGGGATCGCCCCCGACGGCACCCGCCGCAACCTCGCGGCGGCGCGGCCAGTCCTGGAGATCGCGCCGGGCGTGTCCGAGACCGATCTTCTCCTCCTCGCGGACGCCCAGACGTCCGGCGGCCTGCTTTTCGCGCTTCCGGCGGCCGGCGCGGACGCCCTCGCCGCATCTCTCCGAGCGGGCGGAGACGCGGCCGCCGCGGTGGTGGGACGCTTCTTCCCGGCCGGCGCCGTTCGCGCCGGTATCCTCCGCGTCGTACCCTGAAGCATCGAGAATCGAGGAAAGGGAGGCTGCCATGGCCGAAGACACGACGAGCGAAGAACATTGGGAAGGCGTCGCTCCCGCCGCGAACGAGTCGGAGGCCGCGCTCATCGCGGGATTCCTCGAGAGCCGGGGGATTCCGGCACGCGTCGTGGACCGGAGCTTTCATCAAACGCCGACCGAGAGCGAGGATCTCTCGCCGATCGAGGTCGGGGTGCCGGCGGCGCGCGCGGAGGAGGCCCGGAAAGAGCTCGCGAACCGTGAGCGTGCGTTCGCGAAGGACCCCGGATCCCCTTCCGATCTCCAGACGGACGAAGGGCCCCGGGACGTTCCTCCCGAAGGCGATGGCGGTCCGCGAAAGCTTGGGTAGAATCCTCCCGGAGTTCGCGCACGCTTGAGCCCTGAACAGATCGGTCGCTACGTCATCCTGCGCACGCTGGGCCGGGGCGCCATGGGCATCGTGTACCTCGCGCGCGACCCCCAGATCGAGCGCGAGCTCGCCCTGAAGACGATCCGCTTCGACACGGCCGAGAAGAGTTTCGGCGCGGAGGAAGCGAAGGCGCGCTTTCTGAAGGAGGCGCGGATCTCGGGCCGCCTCCAGCACCCGCACATCGTGACGGTGTTCGACGTCGGCGAGGATCAGGGCACGCTCTTTCTCGCCATGGAGCTCGTGCAGGGGGGAGCTTCTCGCAGCGCCTGGCCGACCCCGCGGGCTTCCCGATGCGCGACCGGATCCGCGTCGTGGCCGAAGTGGCCGAGGCTCTCGCGCACGCGCACGAGCGCGGGGTGCTGCACCGCGACGTGAAGCCCGCGAACATCCTGCTTTCGCCGACGCTTTCGGCGAAAGTCACGGACTTCGGGATCGGGAAGCTCCTGACCGGCGACACGGAACTCACGTCCACCGGTCAGATGGTGGGTTCGCCCGCCTACATGTCTCCCGAGCAGATCAAGGGCGAGAAGCTGGACGCCCGAACCGACATCTTCTCCCTCGGCATCGTCTTGTACCAGGCGCTGACGCTGCGCAAGCCCTTCCCGGCCGACACCCTCACGACGCTCGTCTACCAGATTCTTCACGAGGAGCCGCCGGATCCGAGCCTCGTGTCGAGCGACGTTCCCGAGGGCATGCGCGAAATCATCCGGAAGTGCCTCGCGAAGGACCGGGCGAATCGCTATGCCGACGCAGGAGAGCTCGCCGAAGACCTGCGCGGGGCGCTGGGTTTTTCGCCGGTCGGCTCCACGGCGGGATTCTCGGAAAGCAAGGTCAAACGCGGGCGGCCCCCGTCGGGCACGCATCCGCCCGTGGCGCCGCTGGCGCCGCTCCTCCCCGGCGCCCCCCCCGGCGTCCTCGCGTCGAATGCGCCCACGGCCGCGATGCGCATCTCGATGCCGGTCGGAAAGTCGGCCGAGGACGCGGTCACGTCCGCGCCGACGATGGCGTCGATGCCCGCCGTCGCCGCTCCCGACCCGGACTCCGAGTCGCCCACTATCACGACCGGCCGCCGCATGGGCGAGGCCGTGGCGAAAGCGGCCGGCGCCGCGGCGTCACCCCCGAAAAAGAAGGGTGTCTCGCCTTTCGTTCTGGGGGGCGGCCTTCTGGCGGTCGCGGCCGTCGTGCTCGGCGTGCTCGCGCTCTCGAAAAAGAGTGAAAAAGAGGTCGGCGAGCTTCCGCCCGTTCCGACCTCGGCGCCCGCCGCCTCCATCCCGGCACCGTTTCCGACCCAGCCGCCGCCGGCCGCGAAGGTGTCCGACGCGATCGGTGCTTCGACCGCCGGGCCGGCGGTGGCGGTCGTCGAGACGCCGGCCCGCGACGCTTCGCCGACCATCGCGCCCACGAAGAAAGCCCGCGTCACGCCCACGGCCGCGCCCCAGGAAGCAACCGCGGCGGCCATCGCCGTTCCCACGGCACCGAAAGCGTCCGCGCAGAAACCCGCCGACCTCACGGTCACGGTCCGCCGGTTTCTCAAGCTCAACGTCTCGCCGAGCCAGGCTCGCGTCTATCTCGACGAGCGGTACATCGGCATCGGTGACGACTGGGATGACGGAGGCGGCGGCTCGCTCCTCGCGTTCAACCTCGAGGGCACCCATCGCCTTCGCATCTGCGCCCCGGGCTACCACGACCTGCTCGTGGACCTCATCGTGCAATCGACGGCCACCGACGACAAGGTCACGATCGATCGCAGCCTCGAAAAGGGGACGCCCGATGGCCCCACGGGCCCCGCCTGGCTCCCCGAGGGAAAGCTCAAGCACCCGAACTACAGGACCATGCGCGACGCCGTCTTCAATGTCGAGCCGCCCGAGGCGCTCGTCTCGGTGAACGGGCGCGTGCTGGGTCCGGCGTCGAAGAAAGATTTCCAGTTCGCGGAGATGGCCGTCTACGAAGTCCTGCTCACCGCGCCGGGCTACGTGTCGAAGTCGCTTCGGGTCCTCGTCGGCCCCGCGGCTGGAGAGGTGAGCGCGAACATCAAGGAAAAGCTCAAGAAGATGTGAGCGAGGGTCAGACGGGCCCCGCGAGGATGCGGAAGCCCGCGGCCTTCTTGATCGCCTCCTCGAGCCGCCTCGCGAGGACGAGCGCGATCCCCGCCAGAAGCGGCGCGCCTTTGGGCGCGCCCGATGCCAGGAGTTCCTGAAAGACCGCCCGCGTCAGGACGTAGACGACGGCGGGGCCGCCGTGCGCATAGATGTCAGCCAACCGGGGCGCGTCGTCCACGAGCGCCATCTCGCCCGCGATGTCGCCGCGACGGAGAATCGCGAGGGCTTCCTCGCCCGCGCCCGCGATCTCGAGCGACACGCGGAGCCGGCCCTCGGCGAGAAGGAAGGCTTCCTCTCCCCGCTCGCCCGCCGTGAGCAGCGCCGCTCCCTGGAGGACGGTCCGAGCCACGAGGCCGAGCGAGGGCAGGAGCGCGGGGTCGAGGCCCGCGGTCTCGAAGAGG
>DAIOUV010000010.1:6172-24416 GCA_036759345.1 Acidobacteriota bacterium
CGAGTGGCGGCGAGGGTGGTGGCGTCGTTCATCGAGCCCGGTGGCTTCACCCACGCGAGGCTCGTTCTGGGATGACGGCTCGAGTCCTCCTTGTCAGACAACGAGGCGGTCACTTCAGCGTCAGAATGACTTCCGGGAAGTCCGCCGTCTCGTCGGAGGGACCATCGGTCTCCCGGGCCACGATGCGAATCGCCTGGCCGGGCTTCACCCCGAGGTCCTTGTAGCTCAGGCTGGCCGACAGGACCGCTCCCTGGAACGGCCCCCCGGGCGCGTCGAAGGCGCCGATCACCTTCTCCGGGTTCACGCCGTCGGTCGTGAACCGATCGAGCGTCGCCGTCGCGTAGTACCCCTTCACCTTCGCACCCTTCAGAGCGCCCGAACACGCGCTGCCGCCGTCTTCGTAGCGGACGCAGGCCGCGAGCTTCGCCAGGAGCTCGAAGCCCGGCTTGTTGCTCCAGAACGTCGCGTAGCCCGTCTTCGGGTTGTTGTCGGTGTCGAGGTAGACATCCACGACATCCGAGGCGAAATCGCCGCTCATCGGACTCTTCAGGGTTGCGGTGATGGTCAACTTGGTCCCGTCACTGGTCAGGGCGAGCTTGACGACGTCGAGTCCCGGGACCTCTCCGCTGCTCGTGTTGTGGGGCTTGACGTCGCCAGCCGGGTCCGTCCACTCGACGGCGTGCATCGCCTTCTGGACCTGTGCGGGCTTCTGTGTCGCGGCCAGCGTCAAACCGAGGATGAGAATCGCGGGAGCAATCATCGGGTCCTCCTTCTCCAAGGTTCGGTTCGCCGGGAAGCGGGACTTACGCAGGGGCCAGGAAACATTGTCTCACGCAGCGAGCGGCTGAATGAGGGCGACCCGGACCTCCTCGATGTTCTGGAAGACGCGCCCGTGGATGGCCTGTTCCTTGAGTGTGTGGTTGACGTCCCGATGCATCCGTTCTGTTGACGGGGCGGGGAGGGTACCGTATCGTCCCGCGCGGCGATGACCACCCCCCCCCCGTCGCTCAAGCGTACGCCCCTGTGGGAGAGACACCGGGCTCTCGGCGGAAAGATGGTGCCGTTCGGCGGGTGGGACATGCCCGTCGAGTATTCCGGGCTGACCGACGAGCACCGGGCCGTGCGGACACGCGCGGGGCTCTTCGACGTGTCGCACATGGGCGAGATTCGTGTGCGCGGGCCGAAGGCATTCGAGACCGTGCAGCGCCTGACATGTAACGACGTGGCGGCGCTCGACGACGGCAAGATCCAGTACTCGGCCTTCCTCACCGAGAAAGGCACGTTCGTCGATGATCTCCTCACGTATCGGATCGCTGCCGACGACTATCTCCTCGTCGTGAACGCGTCGAACACGCCGAAGGACGTCGCGTGGGCGAAGCAGCAGGAGTCTCCGGGCGCGGCGGTCGAGGACGAGTCGGCGGTCTGGGCGCAGCTCGCGCTCCAGGGGCCCCTCGCCGAGCGCGTCCTCCAACCGTTGACGGACGTGAAGCTCGCGGACGTGGGCTACTACCGCTTCGCGACCGGCTGTGTCGCGGGCGTGACGGCGCTCGTCTCGCGCACGGGCTACACCGGAGAGGACGGCTTCGAGGTCTACGTGCATTCCGATTGCGCGGGCGCCGTCTGGGATGCGATCCTCGAGGCGGGCCGGCCGCACGGCGTCATTCCCGCGGGGCTCGGAGCGCGCGACACGCTGCGCCTCGAGGCCACGCTCGCGCTCTACGGCAACGACATCGACGACACGACGACGCCGTGGGAGGCGAATCTCGGCTGGATCGTGAAGATGAAAAAGGGCGACTTCACCGGCCGCGAAGCGCTCGCGAAGCAGAAAGAGGCGGGCATCACCCGCCGCCTCGTGGGTTTCGAGGTGACCGGGCGCGGCATCGCCCGGCACGGGTACCCGGTTTCGGTCGACGCTGCCTCGGGCCCCGTCGGCGTCGTGACCTCGGGTACGCAGACGCCGACGGTGGGGAAGCCCATCGGCCTCGCGTACGTCCCCGCCGGCCTCGTCACCCCGGGTACGACTCTCTCGATCGACGTGCGCGGCCGTTCCGTGGCGGCGCGCGTCGTGCCGACCCCGTTCTACAAGCGCAAGACCTGAGATCTCAGGAGAGGGACATGAGCGTTTATCCGGACGACCGCAAGTACTCACGGAGCCACGAGTGGATCCGCATCGACGGCGACGTAGGGACGATAGGAATCAGCGACCATGCGCAGAAAGAGCTCGGAGAGGTCGTTTTCGTCGACATGCCCGACGTCGGCGAGATCTTCGACGCGGGCCAGGAATTCGGCACGATCGAGTCCGTCAAGGCGGTCTCGGAGCTCTTCCTGCCCGTCGCGGGCGAGATCCTCGAAGTGAACAAGGTCCTCGCGGACGAGCCCGGAGCCGTGAACGAGGATCCTCACGGGGACGGCTGGCTCGTGAAAATCAAGCTCTCGTCGGACGCCGAAATGGACACGCTCTTCAATGCGGCTGACTACGAAAAGTTCGTGGAAGAGGAAGCCAAGGCCTGACCGACGGAATGCGTTACATCCCGAACAGCCCCGCCGAGCGGGAGTCCCTTCTCGCGGCGGTGGGCGCGGCGTCCATCGACGATCTCTTCGCGACGGTGCCCCGCGCCGTTTACCGGAAGGAGCCTCCCGGCCTTCCCCCCCCGGCCTCCGAGATCGAAGTGCGGCGGGACATGGGCCGGATGGCGGCGAAGAACGCGCACCTCGGTGACTGGACGTCGTTTCTGGGAGCCGGCCTCTACAGCCACCACGCGCCCGCCTTCGTCTCGCAGCTGCTCCTGCGCGGCGAGTTCCTGACGTCGTACACCCCGTACCAGCCCGAGGTCTCGCAGGGGACGCTCACGGCCATCTACGAGTTCCAGACGCACATGGCTCTGCTGACGGGAATGGACGTCGCGAACGCGTCGATGTACGAGGGCGCTTCGGCGTTCGTCGAAGCGGTCCTCATGGCCGAGCGCCTCACGAAAAAGAAGACGAAGGTCGTCGTGTCCGCCGGCCTTCACCCCGAGTACCGGCAATGCCTCCGCACGTATCTCGTGAACTTCCCGTTCACGATCGTCGAGGTTCCCCTCGCCGCCGACGGCACGACGGATGCCGGAGCGCTCGCGGCCGCCGTGGACGACGCGACGTTCGCCGTCTCTGTGCAGTCTCCGAACGTGTTCGGCGTCGTCGAGAGCTGGAAGGTCGCCGCCGACGCCGCCCACGCGCACGGGGCCCTCGCGATCGGCGTCGTGAACGAGATGTTCTCCCTCGCGGTGCTCGAGGCGCCGGGCGCCTCGGAGATCGACATCGCCTGCGGAGAAGCGGCCTCGTTCGGCCTCGCGCCCTCGTTCGGCGGACCGCTCGTCGGATTTCTCGCGTGCCGCGATGCCGGGAAGCGCCAGATTCCCGGCCGCCTCGCCGGACGCACGACGGATGCAGACGGCAAGCCCGGCTTCTGCCTGACGCTCGCAACTCGCGAGCAGCACATCCGGCGCGAGAGGGCCACGTCGAACATCTGCACGAATCAGGGGCTGTTCGCCCTCGCGGCCACGATGACGCTCTCCGTGCTCGGCAAGCAGGGCCTCCGCGAGACGGCGGTCCAGTGCCTGTCGAAGGCCGAATATCTGAAGGCGGGGGTCGAGGCGATCCCCGGTCCGTTCTCCGTCGCGTTCTCCGGCAAGACCTTCAACGAGTTCGCCCTCCGTTGTGGCGTCCCGGTCGACGAGGTCCTCCGCCGCGCCGAGGAGCGGAAGATCCTCGCGGGCGTCCCCTACGCGCGCCTCGAACCCGCGGCCGCTGAGCGCCGGGACCTCCTCCTCGTCGCGGTGACCGAGCGGACGCCGCGGAGCGGGCTCGACGCCTTTCTCGACACGCTGAGGTCCTTCTCATGAGCGATCACGGCACGCTGCCGTCCGCCCAACCTCCCCTCCGCGCGGACGCCCGCCTCGACCAGAGGCGGCATTTCGGCTCGCTCTTCGACGCCCCGCGCACGGGGCGCGTCGGCGTCCTCCTTCCGCCGCTCGACGTGCCCGAGGCCGATCCGGCCGCGCTCTATGGGAAGGCGCATCGGCCGGGAGTCGCGGGCGAGGTAGAGGCTTCCGAAACCGACGTCGTGAGGCACTTCACGCGCCTCTCGCAGATGAACTTCGCGATCGACACCGCGCTCTATTCACTCGGCTCGTGCACAATGAAGCACAACCCGCGGATCAACGAGGAGATCGCGCGTCTCGCGGGCTTCAACGACACGCATCCGTACGCGCCCGAGCACCTGTCGCAGGGCAATCTCGAGCTCCTCTACCGCCTCGAGGAGGCGCTGAAGGTGCTCACCGGGTTCTCGCGCGTCACCCTCCAGCCGTCGGCCGGCGCGAACGGCGAGCTCACGGGCGCGCTGATGATCCGCGCCGCGCACGTGAAGGCGGGCAACGCGCGCAAGCACGTTCTCGTGCCCGATTCGGCGCACGGGACGAACCCGGCGACGGCGCACTTCGCCGGCTACTCGGTGATCGAGCTCGCGTCGTCGCCGCGCGGGACCCTCGATCTCGCGGCGCTCGACGCCAAGCTCACGGACGACGTCGCGGCGCTCATGATCACGGTCCCCAACACGCTCGGCGTTTTCGAGGAGAACATTCTCGAAATCGCGAAGCGGGTCCACGCCAAGGGCGCGTATCTCTACCTCGACGGCGCGAACTTCAACGCCTTCGTGGGGAAGGTGAGGCCGGCCGACATGGGCGTGGACGTCATGCACATGAACCTGCACAAGACGTTCTCGACACCGCACGGCGGCGGCGGGCCGGGAGCGGGCCCGGTCGGCGTGGGCGCGTCTCTCGTGCCCTTCCTGCCCGTCCCGACCGTGGAGCGCGCCGGCGGCGGGTTCCGGCTGGATTTCGACCGGCCCGATTCGATCGGAAAAATGCGCGCGTTCTACGGGAACTTCGGGGTTCTCGTGCGCGCCCTGACGTACATCCTGTCGTGCGGGAACTCGATCCACGAGGTGGCCGAGAACGCCGTTCTGAACGCGAACTACCTCCGCAAGCGGCTCGAGCCGTTCTACCACCTGAAGTACGACGCGCCGAGCTACCACGAAGTCGTCTTCTCGGACCGCCGCCAGGCGGCGGCCGGGGTGCACAACATCGACATCGCCAAGAGGCTCATGGACTTCGGGTTCCACCCGCCCACGATGTCGTTTCCGCACATCGTGCCCGGCGCGCTCATGATCGAGCCCACCGAGTCCGAGGGCAAGGACGAGCTCGACGCGTTCGCGGACGCGATGATCGCGATCGCGAAGGAGTGCGAGACCTCTCCCGAGCTCGTGACGTCCGCTCCGCACACCACGCCGGTCCGCCGGCTCGACGAGGCGGCCGCCGCGCGCGAGGCCTCGCGGCCCGGAAATTTCGCTCCCGTGCTGCGTGCCCCGGTCGCCTAGCCCTTTTGCGAATAGCACTTGACTCTTCGGTCATCCGGAAAAAAAATCCGTAATATCTGTCAGAGGATCTATATTCAGCTTTGCCTCTCACTGTGACGAGAAGGAGGAACCGGTGTTCAAATCGATTCATAACCGGCTGGCGACCGTCGTGCTCGTCGGCCTTGTGGCCGCCGGATCTGCCGGCCGTGTCGAGAGCGCGGGTTTCGCGCTCTTCGAGCAGAGCTCGAAAGGTAACGCGGTGGCGGGGGCTTTCGCCGCCACGGCAGACGACCCTTCGGCGATGTTCTACAACCCCGCCGGAAACGCCTTCATCGATCGCTTCACCCTGGAGGTTGGCGGCTTCGCGATCCTCAGGCCCACGGCCCGGCTCGACGGTCAGAGCCCGTACCCGGGCGCCGGCTACTCGGCGAGCATGAGCAAGTCGCTCTACGGAATCGGCCACGGGTACGGCGTGCTGCCGCTGAGCGACGGCGTGAAGCTCTCGGTGGGCTTCTGGACGCCGAACGGCCTCGGTGTGCCCTGGCAGAACCAGGACGCGTTTCGTGGCCGTTTCATCAGCCAGCGCTCCGACCTGCGCCAGATCGCGGTGTCGGCCCAGCTCGCCGTGAAGCTCTCGGACGCGATCGCGATCGGAGCCGGCCCCGAGGTCCGCTTCACGGACGTGAGGCTCAGCCAGAACATCGCCGCCGTCAACCCGTTCACCCAGCGCGTCGTGGACGTTGCCCACGTGAGCGTCGTGTCCGACGGAGAGCCGGCCAAGGTCGGCTTCGCCGCGGGCCTCCTCGTCAAGCCCTGCGAGCGCGTGCGATTCGGCATCTCCTACCACTCGCACATGGACGTCGACCTCCACGGTCCGGCCGCGTTCGGACAGATTCCCTCGGGGAACTCGCAGTTCGACGCCGCCGTGGCACAGGAGCTTCCCTTCGGCAAGGGGGCCCAGGCCCGGACGACTCTCCAGTTCCCCTCCGTCACGATGTTCGGCATCGCCTACGAGGTCACGCCGAAGCTGACGCTCGAGGCAGACGGGTACTACACGACGTGGAAGGTCTTCGACCAGACCGTCCTCCAGATCGACACCCTTCCCGACACGGTCCTTACGCACAACTGGCAGAACACGTGGGCGTTCCGCGCGGGCCTGACGTACAAGATGGGCTCGAGCTGGGTCGCGGGCGGTTTCGTCTACGACCAGACGCCGCAGCCCAACGCCGACGCCGGGCCGTTCCTGCCGGACGCCAACCGCACGGGCGGCACGATCGGGGCCGGGTTAGCCCTCTCGGAGCACTTCCAGTTCCAGTTCTCGAGCCTCTTCCTCTGGTTCCACGAGCGGACGATCACGACGAGCAAGGACAACTTCAGCGCCACGTACCAGACGTTCGCGATCCTGCCGAGCGTCACGATCAAGTCGACCTTCTAAGGGAGCACAGAAGAACATGAAGACTCCCACTGCTTTCCTCCGCCTCGTCTCCGCTGCCGTCCTCGCGGCTGCCGTCGCCCTTCCCGCGGCGGCCCAGGTCGACCTCACGCGCATCGCATGGGTCGGCGACTCCGAGGGAGCCGGCTTCTCCGCGGGCTGCCTCACGAAGCGCGTCCAGGTGGATTCGCCGCCCGCGATCATCGCCCGCACGGCGGGTGTCGCCGACTTCCAGCAGCCCATCATCAACGACCCCGGCCTCGGCAACTGCATGGTCCTCACGTCGCTGGCGCCGTCGTTCGGGGCCGAGGCCGGAAACGGCACGCCCGCGAATCTCTCGCTGCCGCGCCCCTACAACAACCTCTCGATTCCCGGCTGCGCGATCGGCGACATGGTGCGCGCCACCACGGGCCCCGAGGCCAGCCCCGGGTCCTGCCGCTCGTTCATCGACCTCGTCCTCCGGAACTCGGCGCTCCACATCGGCTCGCCCATCGCTCAGGCCGTCGCGCTCAACCCGACGTTCGTCTTCCTCGAGAACGTGGGCAACGACTACCTCGGCGCCGTCCTGAGCGGCACCGTCATCGACGGCGTGACGGTCACGCCGATCGCGGCCTTCACGGCCGACATCAACACCGCCCTCACGACGCTGAAAACCAAGCAGCCGAAAGGAATCGTCTTCGGCGTCGCGGACGTCACGAGCATTCCGTTCACAACGACGCTCCCGCCCTTCCTGACGAGCGGCGGCAAGCTCGTTCTCGATCCCGCGGGGAAACCGATCCCCCTCCTTGGGCCGAAGGGATGCCTTGGGGGCGCTCCGGCCTGTCCGATCCCCGCGAACACGATCGTCACGCTGAATGCCGCGGCCTATCTGCCTTACGGCTATGGCATTCCGTGCGCGGTGGCGCCGACGCTCCCGAAGTGCAACAACCCCCTGCCCGCGGCGGCCATCGACGCGACCCACCCGGGCGCCCTCATTTACGCGGCTGACGTCGCGTTCCTGAAGTCGCGCGGAGTCCAGTACAACGCGGCCATCCAGGCGGCCGCGACGGCTTCGGGCTACAAGTATTACGACGTGAACGACTTCCTCCTGCGCCTGAAGGCCGGTTTCGACATCGGCGGCGCGACGATCAACGCCGCGTACCTGACGGGCGGGGCGTTTTCCTACGACGGCTTCCACCTCACGCCGATCGGATACGCGCTTCTCGCGGACGACCTCATCCAGTTCATGAACGCGAACTTCGGCGCGGCCCTCCCCCGCGTGAACCTCTCGACGTACCTCTTCAACGGCGGAACGAACGGCGGCCTCTCGGGTTCCTCCGCGCTCTACGTTCCGCTGAACGGAGAGGACTTCGAACGCGCCGTTCAGGGAATCTTCACGCCCGAGTTCGCTGCGCGGCTCGCGTCGATGTTCTCTTTCCCGAAGCCCGCGCTCGTGCAGGGCGACAGCGGCCTGGTTCCCCGCATCGAACCCCATCACCGCGGCGTCGAGAACCCGTGACCGGCCGAAAGACTTAGGAGGACGATGTGATCTCAGTTTCCCTTCCGAAATCGATTTCGAGGCGCGCGGGCGCGGGCGTCGCGCTCTTCGCCGCGCTTTTCATGGCCGCGTGCACGTGCACGACGGGCGGCGGGTTCAAGATCACGAAGCCGGCCGACGGCTCGCACGTGCCTCTCGGCACGCCCGTCGAAGTGTGCGTAACCCCCGTGGGCGGCGATTACTGCAACTTCCCCCCGAAGGCGTATGAAGTGACGCTCGACGGCGGCCAGAGCCGGATGATCGCGGTCGACGCCAAGCCGCTCTGCACGACCTTCACGGAAGTGGGCGAAGGTCCGCACGTGGCCGACGCCTTCGTCATGCGCGGCGGCAAGCGCGCCGAGACGTCGCGTGTGAAGTTCGTCGTCGACCCGCCGCCGCCCCCGCCGGCGCCGGCCCCGACGCCGGTTCCCGCCCCGATGCCGGAACCGCCCCCGCCCCCGCCCGCGGCGGCCGAGGAGATGGTGGCGCTTACGCAGAAGGGCGGCTATCTCGAGGACATTTTCTTCGACTTCGACAAGTTCGTCATCAAACCCGAGTACCACGACCGGCTCCAACGCGGGGCCGAGTGGATCAACAATCATCCCGATACGCAGGTCACGATCGAAGGTCACTGCGACATCCGCGGCACCAACAAGTACAACCTCGTGCTCGGCAAGAAGCGCTCCAAGGCGACGTTTGACTACTTCGTCAAGCTCGGCATCGATCCGGCCCGCCTGAGAGTCACGACAGTCGGTGAAGAGCATCCTTTCAATACGGGCCATAACGAAACGGCCTACGCCTCGAACCGCAGATCGCACTTCATCATCACGAAGCGCTGAAGCGGGATTTTCCGGTTCTTTTCCGGCCCGGGCCTTTCGGCCCGGGCCGCTTGTCTTTCGGGCGATGGGTGGGTTAGGCTCCGGCGTCCGCCAAGTGGACCGGGTGGGGGGGTGGCGTCTCTCGCCCCTGCCAAAGCGCGTCGGCGGAATCCACGAAATCCTGGAGAATCAATGATTTCCGCAACTGAAATTCGGGCCGGAATGATCATCGTTTACAACGGCGAGCTACATCGGGCTCACAGCGTCCTCCACAAGACGCCCGGGAATCTCCGGGGCTTCGTCCAGGCGAAGCTCCGAAACCTGAAGTCTGGCACCATGAACGAGCACCGGTTCCGGTCCGAGGACAAGGTCGAAAAGGCCTCTCTCGACACGCACCAGATGCAGTATCTCTACTCGGACGGCCAAGGGCACCACTTCATGAACCAGGAGACCTTCGACCAGATCCGTCTCGACGACGAGGTCGTGGGCGAGTCGATGAAGTACCTCCTGCCCGAGACCGTCATAGAGATCGACTTCTATGACGGCAACCCCGTGTCCGTGGAGCTCCCGACGACCGTGAATCTCCGGATCGTCGAAGTGGAGCCCGGGATGAAGGGCGCGACCGCGTCGGCTTCGTACAAGCCCGCCAAGCTCGAGACCGGGCTCGTCGTCCAGGTGCCGCAGTTCGTTGAGGCGGGCACGGTCGTCAAGATCGACACCCGTGACGACAAGTATTTGGAGCGAGTCTCCTGATTCTTCTCCTCGCGGTCGCCCTGGAGGGAGCGCTCGGCGCCGCGGTCGACGTGTCGAAGGTGGCTCCGGCGGCTCCTTTCACCATGATCGCCGAGGCCCGGCTGGACGCCTCCTTCGGGGACGCGTCGGTCGAGCCGCCGTCCGGCGGCCGTCCCGCGCTCGCGCAGGCTTGCCCGGCGCGGGACCCGGAGGACGGCCGCTGCTATCTCTCGGCGGATGCCGCGGATCTCGCCTGGCTCGCGCGGTCGGGAAAGCCGTCCGCGATCGCGGCCAGGCGCAGCGAGGCGCCCGAAGAGGATCCCGACGATCCGGACGACGCGGAGGACTCCGAGGACGGGGGCGCCCTCGCTCCCGTCGACCAGGAGATGAAGGGTTCCCCCAGTCCGGCCCAGCTCGCGTTCTGGCAAAACCTCGCGAAGACGGTCACCGGCTTCATCGTGCGCAAGACGAATAGCCATCCCGTGTCGGTCCCCGAGAACGAGCTCGCCGAGCTCTTCACGACCGACTTCCCGCTGCCGCTCGAGGCGTTCGACCGGGCCAAGTACCGCGACACGTTTCTCGCGAAGCGCGGCAAGCACAAGAAACATCACGCGATCGACCTGCCCGCTCCGCGCGGGACACCCGTCGTGGCCGTCGCGGACGGGTTCATCGAACGCCTGGGCCGCGACAAGCGCGGCGGCAAGGTGGTCTATCTCCGGGACGCGACGGGGAAGTACACCTTCTTTTACGCGCACCTCGCGCGCCACGAGGAGGGGCTGAAGCCCGGTGATCACGTCGTGAGGGGACAGCGTCTCGGGGACGTGGGCTCGACCGGACACGTCATCGGCGGGCCGCACCTCCACTTCGCGATCTTCCGGGACGAGGATGCCGCCGGCCGCGCCCTCGTCGTGAACCCCTACCTCGTCTTCAGCCCGCTGCTGACGACGCCCTGATGCCCTGACGCCTCACACCCGCCGCACGTCGTCCTGCCCGAGGGAATTCTCGAGCCACTGATTCGAGAGCTTCTCCTCGAGCGTGTTCTGGGAAAGACGCGCGCGCAGATTCTCCCAATCCATCTCGTCGAGCTTCTGGTCCTGGTTGAAGCACGAGAAGACGAACGACTCCTTCTTCGTGACGGGGTCCACATGGCGCTGAAGGCACTGGGCGCAGACCTCTTTCATCATGCACTGCATCGGCGAGTTGATCGATCCGATGCCCACGTGCAGGGCGGAAAGATGTGGCTTGAGGACGCCATGGCGCGCGGCGGTGACGGCGGCCATCATGCGGTCCGAGCCGATCGCGATCAGGCGCGACGCCGCGGCGATGGGAATCGAGGTCTTCCCGAGGCGGCCGTCGGCATACGCGAGCATGGCCTGCACGATGTTGCCGAGAAACGCCAAATCCGACGGGCGCGTCGCCGGAATGATCGGAGGGGCGTCCACGGCCCAGACGACGACGTCGGCCGCGGCCTCGATCTGCTCGCGCTTGTAGAAGTCCTCTGCCTTCTTGTAGCCGGCGAAGTAGAGAACCCGGTTGCCGCGCTCCCGGGCGGCCTTCCCGATCGAGAAGAGGACGGCGTTCCCGAGCCCGCCGCCGCACAGGAGGACCGTCTCGTTTTCGGGGAGCTCGGTTGGAGCGCCGGTAGGACCCATGACGACGACCCTCTCGCCTTCCTGGAGCAACGCGCACAGCCGGCTAGACACGCCGAGCTCGAGGGTGATCATCGACAGGAGACCCTTCTCCTTGTCGACCCACGCTCCCGTGAGGGCACAGGGCTCGATGAGAGCCGGAGCGGAGGGAGCGCCGGCCGGGCCCGGCAGCCGCGCGGCTTCGGCCTCGTAGTTCTGGAACCGGTAGAACTGCCCGGGCTGGAAGTTCCGCGCGGCCATCGGGGCCCTGACGACGATTTCCACGATCGTCGGCGTGAGCCGGTCGACGCGGACGACGCAGGGCACGAGAAGGTCGTCGAGCGTCGCGCGGAACGAATGCCACGCGGCGTCGCGGGCCGCCTGCGCGCCGGCCGCCGTGTCGAGGGCGTCGAGAGCGTCCGCGAAGAGCTCGCGGATCCTGGGCGCGCCGTCGCGGGCCGAGGCCATCGCCTTCACCACCGAGCCGGCGTAGACGGGATGGTTGTCGCCGAAGTACGAGAGGAACTTGCCCGCGTACTCGGTGCCTGTGAAGAACGCTCCCTTGCCGTCGTCCTTCGGAACGAGGCGGAAGCGCGCGCCGTCCTTCTCGGCGACGTGCGGCCGAAAGAACTTTTTCCGCGCGTCGAGCGGGATGCTGCCGGGCCGCTCCCGGCCGTACGTGATGTTCGGCGAGGTGCCGGCGGCGACGAGGAGCGTACGGCAGGGAAGCTCGACGGTGGATCCGTCCTTCCGCCTGAAGACGACGGCCCGGAGCGCGCCGAACTCGTCGGGGATCGCCTCCACGGGATCGACATTCTCGATGAAGCCGATGCCCTCCTCGAGCGCCTTGATGATCTCCTCGTGGTTCAGGCGGTAGGCGGGTGACTCCTCCATCGAGCGCCGGTAGGCGATGTGCGAACCGCCCCAGAGCTCCACGAGTCGCGCGAAGTCCGGCGTCTCGCCGGCGCGCTCGGCGCGCGCGCGCTCCGCGCGGACGGCCTGCCCGTGCCCGAGTTGGCGGACGAGCAGCCCGCGTTCCTCGGCGGAGAGCCCGGCGAGAATCGCGGCCTCTCCCTTCGTGCGGGCGAGCGCCGCGAATCGGTGGAGGGTCTTCTCGACGTGGAGCGGGTAATAGGCCTGCGATTCGGTGGCGGTGTCTATCGCCGTCAGGCCTCCGCCGATGACGAGGATCGGCAGGTCGATGTGCAGGTTCGCGAGCGCGTTTTTCTTGAAGGCGCCCGTGAGCTGGAGCGCCATGAGAAAGTCGGAGGCCTTCCTCACGCCGCGGATGAGGTTGTTCTTCATCGCGATGAGCGTCGGCTTCCCGGCGCCCGCCGCGATCGCGACGTGGTCGAATCCGAGATCGAAGGCCTGCTCGTGCGTTAGCGTGCCGCCGAAGCGCGTGCCGCCGTAGATGCGCAGCGTCCTTCGCCGTGCGAGGTTCAGGTACAGCATGTCGAGGAAGTTTTTGTCCCACCGTACGGTGATGCCGTACTCGGAGACGCCGCCGAAGCCCGTCAGGGTGCGCTCGTCGAGACGGCGGAAGAGCGTCTTCGCATCGCGGATCAGCTTCGGCGCGCATGCGTCCGTGCCGGCGAGCTCCTCGGGGAGCGGCTCGACCTTCAGGCCGTCGATCGCGACGACGGCGAAGCCCTCGTTCAGAAGATGATGGGTGAGGGTGTAGCCGGCGGGGCCAAGCCCCACGACGAGGACGTTCTTGCCGTTATAGGGGAGTGCATACGGGCGGGACGCATTGAGCGGGTTCCAGCGCGTGAGCAGCGACCAGATCTCGAATCCCCAGGGCATAGCGAGGACGTCCGTGAGGACGCCCGTCTCCGCCTGCGGGATGTCGACGGGATCCTGCGTCTGGAAGATGCAGGCCTTCATGCAGTCGTTGCAGATGCGGTGGCCTGTGCCGGGAACCATGGGGTTGTCGATGCAGACGAGCGCGAGCGCGCCGAGGGAATCTCCCTCGCGCCGCAGCATGTGCATCTCCGAGATCTTCTCGTCGAGCGGGCAGCCGGTGAGCGGCACGCCGAGCTGGTTCGCCCGAATACTGCCGTCCTTCTGTGTGAAGCCGGTCGAGCACGAGTCTTTCTCACGCTCGTGGCAGAGGATGCAGTAATGAACCTCGCCGGTGACCGCGCGCGGCGTCTTGCGGGGGTCCGTCAACGTGAACCCATCGCGCGCCCGCGCGTGCGATGGCAGGCCGAAGCGCGCCTCGGGCAGATCCGGCCGGGAGCGCTCCGTCGCGACGAGCGCGTCGAACTTCATCGGCTTTGCGATCACGAAGGACGCCCAGGACTTCGTGCGCGCGCGATGCTTCGCGGCGAAGCGCAGGAGCGCGACGTACCCGTCGAAGGCCTCCGCCCATTCCTTGACGAGCGCGGCATCGTCCGTGGGGACCGGAAGGGGCATCCCGGCCGCCCGCGCGCGCAGGAGTGCAACGCGCTCGCGCGCGGCCTCCTGCGTGTACGACGCGTCCTTGGAACGGGGGAACGCGAGAGAGCCCGCGAGGTCGAAGAGATCCCATCCCGTCCGAGCGACGCACTTTTCCTCATCGGCGGTGTCGAGGCCGGCCGAGAAAACGTCGAGGAGAGCGCGTCCGCGCGCCTCGGCGGTGGCGGAGTCGAGGGACGCGACCGACGCGGCATCGGGGAAGTTCCTGGCCGTGCGCTTCTGGAGGACGGAAAACCGGAACTTGAAGAGGACGGCTTCATCGTGCGCGTGCGCGCGAGCGGCGTCGCGCTCGGCGGAAACGCCGAAAAGCTCCGCGAGGAATTCAGCGAGCGACCGGCCGGCCTCGGCCAGGAGAGCCGACTGGTCCGCCGGAGCGAACGGCTCGTGCGCCCGGTACCGCGCGAAGCGCGCCGCAAGGGGCGGGTGCTCCCGCGAGAGCCGCTCGAGGAAGAGGGCGTCGAGGTCGAGGAGACGGTTCGGGAGAAAAAGGTCCTGATCCGAGAAGCCGAAGTTCATGCCAGGAGGATAAACTGAGTTTCCAGTGACTCGGGACGACCACGGCGTCATGGATCCGGGCGTCATTCGCGACCGGTTTCTCTCGGAGTTCGCCCTCGCGCTCGTCGAGGGCGTTCAACTCCAGGAGTTTCTGGACTGGTCGGTCGCGCAGATCGGCCGCATCCTCGAGGTCGATCGCCTCACGCTGTTCCTCTTCGGTTCGGGCCCTCCCGGCGAGAGTCTCGTTCCGCGGACGTCGTGGGCCGCCGACGGCGTCGAGTCCGTGCCGGTGACGATCCCCATTTCCGAGTCCGTGGTCTCGTCGAAGCTGAGGCAGTTCGAGCCCATGGTGGTCGAGGACGTGGCGGCCTCGCCCGATTTGGGCGAGATCGGAGAGGCGCTGCGCGGCCTCGGAACGAAATCGGTCCTCGCCGTTCCCATCGGAATCGACGGGGCACAGCGCGGCTTCGTCGCGGCGGCCACGGTGCGGGCGTGTCGCGCGTGGGCGCCGGACGACGTCGCGTTTCTCGAATCGGCGGTTCATCACTTGTCCGCGGCTCTCAAGCAGACCGAGCTCGTCGAAGAGCTCGGAAGGGAGCGCGATCGCCTCTCGGTGCTCTTCGATCTCGCCTCCGCTGTCCAGCGGTCGACGACGGTGAACGACGTCGTCGAGACGGCCCTTTCCGGCCTCCGCGACACGCTGCTCTTTCCCATCGGCGTCTTCACGCTCATCTCGCCGGAAGGGGACGCGGTCATCGGCCTCGGGGGCTACGGCGGCACCGATCCGAGCGATTTCTCCGATCGCATTCCCCTGACGCCGAAACGGCCGACCGTCTCGTTCCGCGTCCTCGAGTCGGGGCAACCTCTCATCGTGAACGATGTCGAGGAGGAACCGGAGGGGCCGTCGAAGGAACGATTCCGGCGGCTCGGAGCCCGTTCGTTCGGAGTCTTTCCGATGCGATCGGCGGGGAAGACGATCGGGGTGATGAGCGTCGCGAGCCGGGACACGTCGCGCCGGATCGAGTTCGACGACGTGGAGACGCTCCAGTCTCTCGCGGACTTCGTGGGCGTCGCGCTCGAGCAGCGCCGCTCGGCCAACGCCGTGGCGGAGGCGATGCGCGAGGCTCGAAGCCTGGCCGATGCCTCCCACGCGCTCCTGACGCGCACGGCCGATCGCCGCGTTCTCCTCGATCAGATCCTCGACGCCCTCGCGCAGTACTTCGGCCATGAGGCGTGCTCGCTCTTCCTCGCCGATCACGACCGCGGCGTGCTCGTCCAGATCGGTCGGCGCGGCCAGTGGTGGTCGCCGGTCGACGCCGTCTCCGTGATTCCCCTCGGCGCGCCCGGTCTCATTCCGCGCGCCGCGCGGACCGGGCGCATCGTGAACGTGCCCGAGGTGGAGAGCGAGCCGGATTACGTGACGGGCTGGCCCGACGCGCGCTCGGAGCTCGTCGTTCCCTTGATCCTCGACGAGTGTGTCGTCGGTGTTTTCGACCTGCAGTCGGAGCGCCCGAATGCCTTCTCGGACGCGGACGCCCGCACTATCCGCGCGTTCGCGGAACGCGCCGCCCTCGCGCTCCGGCTGTCGGAGCTCGTCGGCACGCTCGAAAACCGCACGCGGGTTCTCGAGACGGTCACGCGGGCGACGCAGCTCCTCAATTTTCGTCTCCACGCGCCGGACGTCCTCACCTCGATCGTTGAGGAAACGACGCGCGCGTTCCCGGTTGCGGACGGCTGCGTGGCCTGGGTGTGCGACGCCGACGGCACGAGTCTGTCCGTCGCGGCCGCGGACGGCCTCGGCGCCATGACGCAGCGCACCGCTGGGACGTCGCCGCATCCCCTTTCGCGCCTGAGGTGCGCCGGGCGGGCCTTCCTCGAGAACCATGTCGTCTTCACCCAGGTGGAGGGCTTCGACGAGCTTGCCGCCGGATGGGATGCGGGCGCGCGGGCACGCGCGCGGTCCGCGGTCGAGAACGCGGACGCGCATTCCCTGATGGCCGTCCCGATTCGGGTCGGCGACCATCGGCTCGGCGTCCTCGAGGTGCTGGCGATCGAACGCAACGCCTTCACGCCGGAAGACGGGGAAACGCTCGCGCTCCTCGCCGAGCAGTCCGCCATCGCGCTCGGCAATGCGCGCCTCATCGAAGAGCTGCAGAAGAGCAACCGGCTGAAGGACGACTTTCTCGCGAACCTGTCCCACGAAATCCGGACGCCCCTGACCGGAATCGTGGGCTGGGCCGAGGTCCTGCTCGACTCCCATCGCGACGACGCGGAAGCGCGCCGGGCGCTGGAGGCCATCCTGGGTCAGGCCGATACACTGAGCCGGATGCTGGCCGACCTGATCGACCTCTCGCGGATCGACAACTTCGGTCTGGAGCTCCGGCGCGGCCCGGTGGCGATTCCCGAGATCCTCGCGGCCGCGCTGGACGCGGTGAGTCCGGGCGCGCGGCGCAAGGGCGTCACGATTTGCTGCGCGCTTGATCCGGCGTTGCCGGGCGTGGAGGGCGACGCGGCACGCCTCAAGCAGGTGCTCTGGAATCTCCTGGCGAACGGCGTCAAGTTCACGCCCTCCGGGGGGACCGTGCGCGTGATCGGGCACCATGCCCCGGGCGGAGGCCTGGAAATCGCGGTCGAAGACGAGGGACACGGCATCGACCCGGAATTCCTTCCGCTCGTGTTTGACCGTTTCCGGCAGGAAGAAACCTCGTCGAGCTGGCGCTTCGGCGGTCTGGGGATCGGACTCGCGATCGCACGTGCCATCGTGTTCGCGCACGGCGGAACGATCGTCGCGGAAAGCGAAGGGCGTGAGCGCGGCAGCCGGTTCCGCGTCACCTTCCCGCCGGACCGGGTCGTCCCGTTTCCGGACGACGCCCGTCGCGGAAGGCAGGAGGCGGTGCGGTGAGCGCGAAGGCCCTTGCTCTTCTCGAGGAGCGCCTCCGTCAGGCCGAGGAACGGATCGCCGCCCTGAACCGGATCGGCATCGCGCTTTCCGCGGAGCGGGACCTCGAGAAACTGCTCGAGACGATCCTGACGGAATCGCGGCGGTTCTCCTCCTCGGAGGCGGGCAGCCTGTACCTCATGGAGGAATCGCCCGAAGGCCGGCGCCTCCGCTTCAAGCTTGCGCAGAATGACGCGGTCACGTTCGCCTTTTCCGAGCGCACGGTCCCCGTGGACGAGGCGAGCCTCGCGGGCTGGGTCGCCGTGCACGGGGAGCCTCTCGTCCTCGAGGACGCCTATACGCTTCCCGAGAGCGCTCCCTACCGGCACAACCACGCCTTCGATGAGTCGACCGGCTTTCGGACCCGCGCCATGCTCGTCGTGCCGATGAAAGACCATCGGGGCGAGCTCGTCGGCGTCCTCCAGCTCATGAACCGGCGCGGGCGCGCGCCGGAGACGTACGAAGCGTATCCGGTCGACCTCGTTCCGTTGCTTCTCTCTCTCGCGACGCAAGCGGCCGTCTGCCTGAAGGCGAACCACCTCACGGCTTCCATCCGGAAGCTCTTCGAAGACTTCGCACAGGCGGCGATCATCGCGGTCGAGCAGCGCGATCCGACTACCGCGGGACACAGCAACCGCGTCGCGATGCTCACCGTCGAGATGGCGGGGCTCGTCGACCGTGCCGCGGAGGGACCGTACGCGTCCGTGTCCTTCTCGCGAGAGGAGATGCGCGAGATCTTTACCGCGGCCCTCCTCCACGACTTCGGGAAGATCTCGATTCCCGAGCGCGTTCTCGTCAAGGCCAAGAAGATCGAGGCCGACGGGCTCCACCGC
>DAIOUV010000010.1:24516-78368 GCA_036759345.1 Acidobacteriota bacterium
TCCCGAGCGCGTTCTCGTCAAGGCCAAGAAGATCGAGGCCGACGGGCTCCACCGCCTCTCGATCGCACAGGGGAGCCTCTCGCCGGAGGAGCGCCTCGACATCGAGAGCCACGTGACCCACACGTGGCGCTTTCTCTCGACGATCCCGTGGACGCCCGACCTCGCGCGCGTGCCGCAGATTGCATACGCGCACCACGAGAAGCTCGACGGGACGGGGTACCCGCGCGGGATCGGGCCGTCGGACATTCCGCCCGCCGCCCGCGCGCTCACGGTGTGCGACATCTACGACGCGCTGACGGCGTCCGACCGCCCGTACAAGAGAGCGGTGTCGCGCGACCGAGCGCTAGAGATCCTCGAGGCCGAGGCCGCGCACGAAAAGCTCGACCGCTGGATGGTGAAGACGTTCATCGAGGGACGGGTCTGGGCCGCGCTCGTGCGCTGAGGGCCGCCGGTGCCGCCGCCCTGCTTTTCGCCGCGCACGCGGCGAAGGCCGCGGGACCTTCGCGCTGGCATTTCGCTTTCGGCGGCGGATCGGAGATCTCGATCCTCTTCGAGAGAACGCAAGCCGGTGACGCGACGCGTCTCCTCGTGAAGGCCCCAGGCGGCCGCTTCGTCTTCTCCTCGACGCAGGATCCCTCGGGCCGGGATTCGACGGAATCCATCCGGCGGCTGCCGGATGGGGAGGAATTGTCCCGCCGCCTCGTCCTCGCGCGCTTCGACGGCGTGCCGGGTTGCGAGAGGATCGCGCCGCCGGAGGCGTGCGTCGTGTTCGCGGGCTCGAATGGTTCGATCGCGACGGGCTTTGGCGCGTTCTCGGATGAGAGGGCGGTGCAGACGCGGACGCGCGCGGCCGCCCTCGTGTCGCCGGCGTTCCGCGACGCGCTCTTCGGTCTTGCGCCTTTCCTTCCCGCGGTCGCCGAGTTCGGCTCCTATGCGAAGGACTTCCTCGGTCTCGTCTGGCCGGAACGCTTCACGAGGCCGCAATCGCTCCGGAAGGGCGAGCGCACGAAGGGCTGCGACTTCGACGCGACGTTCGGGTTCCCGTGCGACCCAAGAGCGCGCGAGCGCGAGGACAAGCGCTTCGGCGGACCGGGGTAATCTCCGCGGCGCCATGAGCGATGACGCCCCCGCCCCGCGGAAATACGTCCTCCGGCGCGCCGTGCCGACGAAGAGCTATCGCGTCGACTACGCGCGGGAGCTGAACGAGGAGCAGAAGGCGGTCGTGTTCGCGTCCGACGGGCCGACGCTCGTTGTCGCGGGTGCGGGTTCGGGCAAGACGCGCACGCTCGTGTATCGCGTCTCACGCCTCATCGAGGACGGTGCCGACCCCGCGTCGCTCCTCCTTCTCACGTTCACGAACCGCGCCGCGCGCGAGATGAAGCGCCGCGTCGAGGCGCTGATCGGCGCCGATCTGAACCGCGCGACGGCGGGGACGTTCCATTCCGTGGCCGCGCGCCTGCTGCGCCCCCACGCCGAGCTCCTCGGCTATAAGGCCAACTTCACGATCCTCGACTCGGAAGACACGAAAGACCTTCTGGAGTCCGCGACCTCCGATATCGGCGTTCCCGTCACGGAGCGGCGCTTCCCGAAGGGCGATCTGCTGCGGGCCATCGTGTCGCTCTGCGTGAACACGGGAAGGCCTCTCGACGACGTGATCGCGGCCGAGCACCCGCACTTCCTCCCGCAGCTCGACGCGATCCGCACCGTCGTCCACCGTTATCTCGAGCGCAAGGTCGCCGCGAACGGGATGGACTACGACGACCTCCTCCTGAACTGGAAGAGGCTCATGCTCGAGCGCCCCGAGATCCGGAAGAGCCTCGGCGCGCGGTTCCGGCACGTCCTCGTGGACGAGTACCAGGACGTCAACCACCTCCAGGCCGGTCTCGTCGACCTCGTCGTGCAGGACGCGAACGCGCCGAACGTGATGGTCGTTGGCGACGACGCGCAGTCCATCTACTCTTTTCGCGGGGCGGACTTCGAGGCGCTTCTTGGCTTTCCCGCCCGGCATCCGGGGACGCGGATTTTCTCCCTCGAGACGAACTACCGCTCGACGCCCGAGATCCTTCGCCTCGCGGACGCGTCCATCGCGCAGAACAAGCGACGTTTCGAGAAGTCTCTCCGCGCGACGCGGCCGTCGGGCGTGCCCGTGGCCGTCGTCGGCACGTCGGACGTCTCCCAGCAGGCCGAGTTCGTGGCCCAGCGGGTCCTCGAGCTGCGCGACGAAGGGACGCCCCTCGCGGAAATCGCGGTCCTCTACCGGGCACACCATCAGGCGCTGGAGCTCCAGATCGAGCTGACGCGCCGCGGCATTCCGTACGAGATCCGTTCGGGCATGCGTTTCTTCGAGCAGCAGCACGTGAAAGACGTGCTCGCCTATCTACGCCTCCTCGTGAACCCGAAGGAAGAGACGGCCTTCAAGCGCATCCTGAAGCTGCTGCCGAAGGTGGGGGAGCGCACCGCGGCGACTCTCTGGACCGCCGTCTCAGACATGCCGGATCCCGTGGGCTCCTTCCTGCGCCTCGACCTCCGAAAGGCTCCCGCCGGGGCGCAGGGCGCGCTGAAAAAGCTCGCATCCACGCTCGAATCGCTGCGGCGGCCCTCGCTCCTCTCGGCACCCGCCGAGGCGATCCGTTACATCGTGGACGAAGGCGGATACGCGGACGTCGCTAAGACGAAGTTCGAGAACCACCAGGCCCGGCTCGACGACCTCGAGGCCCTCGCGCAGTTCGCGCTGCCGTACGACGGTGTCGAGACCTTCCTCGAGGAAGTTACGCTCTTCGGCGAGCCCACCGGCGAGACCGTGATCGCCGGCGACGCGGAAGACGAGCGGCTCGTCCTGTCCTCGATCCATCAGGCGAAGGGGCTCGAATGGCGCGCCGTGTTCGTCCTCGGGCTCATCGAGGATCGTTTCCCGAACGTCCGGGCGGCGAGAACTTCCGAAGGCCTGGAGGAGGAGCGGCGCCTCTTCTACGTCGCGGCGACCCGCGCGAAGGACGAGCTCCTCCTCGTCCACCCCCTCGCCTCGTTCGACCGTTTCGGCATCGTCGTCGTGACCGAGCCGAGCCGCTTCCTGAGGGAGCTGCCCGAGGATCTCTTCGAGCGCTGGGTGCTCGAGTCGGGCCCGCCTCTTCTTTCGGTGGAAGGGCCAAAGGCTCCGCGACTCGCGGAGGCGGACGACCCGACATTGGCAGCGGATGAGGACGAGCCAGTCAACTAACGGCCGAGACTAAGATCAAAAGCGTGGCCGACGTGACGCCCGCCTTCGTGTCTCTCGTCTCTTTCCCCGGTCGCATCCTCTATCTGACGGAGAGCGCGGAGCTGATGCGCCGGCAGCTCTTCGGGGAAGACCTCGTCTGGGACGCGAACGACCCCGCGCAGAGACTGAGGGACGACGTTTCGACCGACGAGATGACGCCCGGCTGGACGTGTTTTCACCACGATGCGGCTCTCGGGCGGTTCGCGTACCTCGGTCTCACGTGCCGGGACGGCGAGGCGCGCGTGCAGCCGGTCGGCGAGGACGCCGTCCGGCAGGGCGGGTTCGCGGTTTCCGTGGCCGGCCGCCGCCGGGGGAAGGGATCTTCCCGGGAGCAGGCGCCTTACGCGGAGCGCGCCGCGGGCATCCGCCTCCTCATCGCCGAGAGCTTCGAGCGCATCTACCGCCAGAACGCGATCAACCTCGGGATGCTTCTCACGACGGACTTCGGTGTCCTCGAGCGCGTCCGCCGCGGCGAAGAGATCCCGCTCTCGTTCTTCACGGAGGGCGAGGACGCGATCACGCGCGCCGTGATCGAGGCCGGCGGGTTTCTTCCGTATACGCGCGCGCGCCTCGCGGGCCGCGCGGCGCCCCCGCCCGTCACCACGCGGCCGCGCGGCATGACGCTCGCCGAGAAGATCCTTGCGCGGCACGCCGTCCGGGATCCGGTCCTCGGGACGGCCGGCGTGCCGGCCGTGGCGCCGGGAGACGCGTGCTTTGCGCGGGCCGATCTGAGGTTTTCCCACGAGTACGTCACGCCGATGGCGGCCGCGTGCTTCGAGGAGGAGCTCGGAAAAGACGCCCGCGTCTCGGACCCAGGCTCGGTCCTTCTGTTCCGCGATCACCTCTCGCTTCTCGGAGAGGTGATGCCGGAGGAGCGCAGGGAGCGTGGCCTCCTCGCGCTCGCGGACTCCCTCGCGACGCGCCAGGAGGAATTCGCTGCGGCGCAGGGTATCCGGCTTTACGGCGCGGGCGAGGGCATCTGCCACTCCCTCGTTTTCGAGCGTCATGCGCTTCCCGGTCAGGTCGTCGTCGGATCGGATTCGCACACGACGCAGGCCGGCGCGCTCGGCTGCCTGGCCTTCGGCATCGGCACGACGGAGGTCGCCTGCGCGTGGCTGTCGGGCGACGTGCGGGTGAAGGTGCCCGCCACGGTCCGCGTCATCCTCGACGGCGCGCGGCCCTTCGGCGTGACGGCGAAGGACGTCATGCTCGCGCTCCTCGCGCATCCGTACGTGAAGGGCGGCGGCATGCTCGGCAAGGTCCTCGAGTACGCGGGCGAGACAGTCGCCGCCTTTTCCGTGGACGAGCGCGCGACGCTCACGAACATGGCGGCGGAGGCGGGGGCGTTCGCGGGCCTCGTGGCGCCCGACGAAACGACGGCGCGCTTCCTTTCCGAGCGCCGCGGCATTCCGCTCGACGAGGCGCGTGCGCTGTGCCGCGGCCTCGCATCGGATCCGGACGCCGTTTTCGAGTCCGAGCTGAGGCTCGAGGTGGGCGCGCTGGCCCCGCTCGTCGCGCTGCCCGGCGATCCCGGAAACGGCGTTCGAATCTCGGATCTCCCGGCCCCCGTCCCGATCGACATCGCGTATGGCGGGTCGTGCACGGCCGGCAAGCGCGACGACATGGAGATGCTCGCCACGGTGCTCGCCGACGGCCTCGCGAAGGGAAAGCGCGTGGCGCCGGGCGTCGACTTCTACATCCAGTTCGGGAGCCGGGACGTGAGAGAGTGGTGCCGGGAGAAGGGGTATCTCGACCTTTTCACGCGCGCCGGAGCACGCCTGATCGAGCCGGGCTGCGGGGCCTGCATCAACGCGGGGCCGGGCGTCTCGACGCGGGCGGACCAGGTCACCGTGAGCGCGATCAACCGCAACTTCCCCGGCCGGAGCGGCCCGGGACGCGTCTACCTCGGCAGCCCCTACGTGATCGCCGCCTCGGCGCTCGCGGGTAGGATTACGGCGTGGACGCCCGGCGCCTGAAGCCCCTCGCCGCCCTTCTGGCGGCTTCCCTCGCAGCGGGAGGCTGCCGTTTCGCCTGGAACCTCTGGGCGCGTGGCGACCTGGCGCGCGACGTGACCGCCCTCCTCGCGAAACAGGGCATTCTCGTCTCCGGCGTGAAATGCCGGATGTTCGGCACGCTGCGCGCGGGCGCGTGCACGTTTCCTCTCACGGCCGAGCAGACGACGCTCCTCGCGCAGGGCCTGAGACTGCGCGTTCTGGCGCCGACCGAGAACATCCGCGAGTTCCGCGGCGGCTGCTCGGAAACGCGGCCCTTCGACACCGACTTCGTGCGCTCCTTCCGCACGGGCGCGTTCCGGCCGCCGGAGCTGAAACTGCGCGACGGCGGGTCGTTCGACTACCTGTATCTTTACCAGCACCCCACGTCGGGAAGGGCGTGCCTTCAGACGTCGTACACGCAGGAAGGCGCGACCGCGGCTTCTCCGATCACGAACTGACGCGAAAAGGCCCCCGGTCGCCCGGGGGCCTCCGGTCGAAAGCCGGTTACCTCCCGACGACCTTCACGACCGCTGTCGAACCGGGAATCTTTTCCCCCTCCATCGGCTCGAAGCGGCCGGCGAGGCAGCCCGCGAGGAATTTCTCTGATCGGGCGTTGAAGTCAATGCGGTTCTCCGGCCGCGCGAAGCCATGGCCTTCGTCGGAGTAGAGGACGTACGTGACGTTGCCCTTGTTCTTCTCGATCGCGTCGACGATCTGCTCCGACTCCTTCACGTTCACGCGCGGGTCGTTCGCGCCCTGCCCGATGAGGAGCGGGCGGACGATCTTGTCGGCCTTGAAGAGCGGCGAGGCGTTCCGGATCAGCTCGGCGTCCTTGGGATCGTCCACGTTTCCCATGCGCACGTCGAACGTCGCGCGCAGAGGCTTCCAATAGGGCGGGATCGAGGCGATGAGCGTCTTGAGGTTGGACGGGCCGACGATGTCCACGTTGCACGCAAAGGTGTCCGGCGTGAACGTGGCCGCGGCGAGCGCGGCGTAGCCCCCGTATGAGCCGCCGAAAACGGCGATCTTCTTCGGGTCCGCATAGCCCTGCGCGATGGCCCACTTCGCGGCGTCGATCAGGTCGTCGTGCATCTTGAGGCCCCACTGCCGGTTTCCCGCGTACAGGAACTTTTTGCCGTAGCCGGTCGAGCCGCGGTAGTTGGGCTGCAGGACGGCATAGCCGCGGTTCGCGAACCACTGCGCGTAGCCGTTGTAGCCCCACGTGTCGCGGGCCCAGGGCCCGCCATGGACGAACAGGACCATCGGGAGATTCTTCGGCGGCACGCCGACGGGGAGGGTGAGGTAGGAGTTCAGATTCAGACCGTCACGAGCCTTGACGACGACGGGCTTCATCTCGGCGAGGGCGAGGCCCTCGAGCTTGGGCTGCGCCGTGAAGAGGAGCGTCCCCTTCTTGGCCGCGCGGTCCCAGGCCCACCACGAAACGGGGCCGCGGTCGGAGGTGAACGCGACGAGCCAGCGGTCATCCTTTTCGGTGCGGTTGACGAGGACGAAGTCGCCCGGGTTCAGCTTGCCGATGCCGTCGAAGTCGGCCCGCACGGAGGAATCGAGCACTTTCCAGGAGAGGCGCCCGGGCGCGAAGCCCACCGCCTGGACGGTGTGCCGCTTCGGATGGATCACGGCCGGACCGGCGTCGACGTCGGGCGAAACGGCAAGCACCTTTTCGGCGCCCGTCGCGAGATTGCGTTCGACGAGCCGCGCCGTGTCGCTGCCGATGGAGCTCCTGAGGAACGCGGACTTGCCGTCGAGCGAAAAGTCCTCGAATTCGAGGATCTCGTCAGGTCCGACCTTGAGAAGCGTCTTCCACGGTGCCTTGACGTCGTCGCGCACGCGGATCTCGGTGCCGCCGTCCGGTGTCTGCGCCTGCGCGGCGCGGACCCGGAACTTCGCGTCCGTGCCCCAGCCCCCGACGTCGCCCGGGTTCTCGGTGTCCAGCGTCAGGGCGCCGGTCTTCAGGCTCAGGCGATGCACGTCCATGAGCTGGCGGTTGCGGATGTTCGCCTCGATCAGGACTTCGTCGGGGAAGTCCGGGTTGAGGTCGGCGACGCCGGCGCGCACGCCCTGGTAGGGCGTGTAGTCGCGGACGTTGCCCGAGGCGAGGTCCACGCCGTAGACGTGGAAGTTCTCGTCCCCGTCGTTGTCCTGCTGGTAGAGCAGCGTGTTGTTGTCCTGGGCCCAGAAGTACTGGCGGATGCCGCGCTTCTTGTCGGCCGTGACCATCTTGTCGTCGTCCTTGCCCGCGGTCTTCACCCAGACCTGGAGGACGTTCTTCTTGTCGGGCGCGATCCAGGCGAGGCGCTGGCCGTCCGGAGACAGCTTCGGGCTCGACCTTTCGGGGTTTCCGAACAGGATGTCGCGGGAGATGAGCGGGGGCATCTGGGCCGGCAGGGGAGCGGCCGGGACGAGGAGGGCGAGGGCGGCCGCGGTCAGGGCGACGCGCGAGAACAGCGATTTCGGCATGAGAGGGGTATCTCCTTTCCTTCAATACGTGGATTTGCGCCCCCGGGTTCTCGCCTCCGCCCGGGGGCGGAGGAACCTTCGCGCCGTATCGGCGTAATCCTTCTGAAATCGGGCGCCGCCCGGGAGGCTGGACAATGGGAAAGCTGTTGAAAACTCTCCTCGCGCTGGTCGTTGTCGCGGGAGCCGCGACCGGCATCTACGCCTACAGCCGGGGCGGCAAGAAGGCCGATGGCGGCTTGAAGCTCATCGACGCGCAGCTCGGGTCGATCACCGAAAAGGCCGTGGCCGTCGGCCAGATCCAGCCTCGCCAGAAGTTCTCCGTCAAATCCAAGATCTCCGGCATCGTGAAGGTCTGCCGGGTCGAGGTCGGCGACCGCGTGAAGGCGGGCGACCCCCTGTTCGAGATCGGGCCCGACCCGACGCCCCTCGAGCTCACGGAGGTGGACCGCCGCGTAGAGTCATCGCAGGCGACGGACGCGAGCCGCGAATCCCGGCGACCCGGTCGTCCCCCTGACGTCCTACCAGCCGGGCACGGAACTGGCCACGGTCGCCGACATGGGCGAGCTGATCTTCAAGGGCACCGTGGACGAGATCGACGTCGGTAAGCTCCACGTGGGGCTCGCCGCGCGCATCAAGGTCGGCGCGCTCCCGACGGACGTCGTCACGGGGAAGGTTTCCCGCATCGCTCCGCAGGCGCAGCAGAAGGAAGGCGCGACGCTCTTCGACGTGGAGATCGAGCTCGAGCGCAAGGAAGGCGGCCCGACGCTCAGGGCCGGGTACTCCGCGAACGCGGATCTCATCATTCGCGAGAAGAAGGACATCGTCACGATTCCGGAACGCCTCGTCCTCTTCGAGGACGGCGGCAAGAAGACATCGGTCGAGATTCCGGACGAGAAGGCAAAGGGCAGCAAGGTCGAGACGAAGAAGATCGAGGTGAAGCTCGGCATCTCGGACGGGATGAACGTCGAGGTCGTGAGCGGTCTCTCGAAGGGCGACAAGGTGATTCAGAGGCCGCCGAAAGAGATTTCCTGATTTTCTCTTCACCTTCCAAGAAACTTTGCAAACCCTGACGAGATAGCGAAATGGCAACATTGAAGGAAGTCTTCCGCCAGCTCCTCCGCGACGTGCGCAGCCAGAAGCTGCGGACGTTCCTCACGGTGTTCGGGATCGTGTGGGGAACGGTCGCGGTGACGCTCCTCCTCGCGTTCGGCACGGGCCTCAAGAAGCAGCTCGTCAAGAACGCGGCGGGGCTCGGGGACCGGATCTGCATCGCGTGGCCGGGGCTCACGTCCGTTCCATACCAAGGCCTCGGAAAGGGGGTCGCATCCGCCTCATGGAAGAGGACGTGGACGCTATCCGGCGGGAGGCCGAGGGGCTCTCGGGCGTTTCGAGCGAATACGCGAACTCGATGAAGCTCCACCCCGATCTCAAGACGTGGCCCGTCGACGTCTCCGCCGTCTCGCCGGAGTTCGGCCGGATGCGGAACCTCGTCCCTCAGGAAGGAGGCCGCTTCGTCGATCCCGTGGACATGAAGGAGCAGCGGCGCGTGCTCTTCCTCGGCGACAAGCTCGCCGAGAACGTGTTCGGCAAGGAGACGGCCGTCGGCAGGACGATCATGCTCGGCAACTCGCCGTTTCTCGTGATCGGCGTCCTGAGGACGAAGACGCAGGATTCGAGCTACAGCGGCCGCGACAACGACAAGGCGTACATGCCGGGCTCGACGTATCTCGCGCTCACGGGCGAGAAGTACGTCAACAACGTCATCTACCAGGCGACGTCCGCGTTCGAAACCGAGCCCCTCACGGCCCGGATCCTCGAGATCCTAGGCAAGCGCAAGAAGTTCGACCCGAAGGACAAGGAAGCTCTTTCCGTTTGGGACACGACGGGCCAGTTCAAGTTCTTCGACACCTTCATGCTCGCGTCCACGGGCTTCCTGGGGATCGTGGGCTCGCTCACGCTCGTCGTCGGAGGCATCGGCGTTTCGAACATCATGAACGTCGTCGTCGAGGAGAGGACGCGGGAGATCGGGATCAAGATGGCGCTCGGGGCGAAGCAGAGGTTCATCCTCGGGCAGTTCCTCTTCGAGACGCTGCTCGTGACGGCCATCGGCGGTCTCGTCGGGTTCGCGGTGTCGATCGGGATCTGCGCCGTGTTCCCGAGGTTCGGCCTCACGGACTCCGTGGGCGTGCCGGAAGTCTCGACCGGCGTCGCGGCGATCACGATCGGGATCCTCGGGGTCATCGGTCTCCTGGCCGGGTGGTTTCCGGCGCGTGAGGCGTCGCGGCTGGATCCGGTCGTGGCGATGAAGCTGTGAAAGGAGGCCGGACCCTTCCCGTCGTCCTGACGCTCTTCGCGCAGTCTTCCCGGCTCGCGAAGAAGCGGGCCCTTCTAACGATCGCCGCGATCGCGTGGGGCACCGTCGCGATCCTCCTCCTCCTTTCCTTCGGCGAGGGGTTGAAACGGCAGATGGACCGCAACCGCCGCTCGACGGGCGAGAACCTCGCCGTCATGTGGCCGAACGAGACGTCGAAGCCGTGGAAGGGGATGCCTCCGGGCCGTCCGATTCGCCTCACCACGGACGATGTCGCTTTCATGGCCGACTGCATGCTCGAGCTCACGGCCGTCGTCGGCGAGGTCGTCTCGTGGCGCACGGTTCTCACGTACGGGCGCAAGACCGTGAACGGCCGCGTCATCGGCACGAACACGATTTACGGCGAAGTGCGCAAGCACTATCCGCTTGCGGGAGGGCGCTTCTTCACGGAGGCGGACGAGGCGGAGAAGCGGCGGGTCATCTTCCTCGGTGACGAGATGGCGAAGGACATCTTCGGGAAGGAAGATCCGGTCGGGAAGACGCTGCTCGTCAACAACTCGCCGTTCACGGTCATTGGCGTCATGCAGCACAAGACGCAGATGGGCGTCTATGGCGGCCCGGACCAAAGCCACGGTGTTGTCCCCTGGACGACGTTCAAGGCGATTTTCGGGCGTGACCGGCTGAACGTTCTCGTCATCCAGTCGCGGACGCCGGACGAGATGGAAGGCGCGCTCAAGCGCCTGAACGAGATCCTCGGCGCGAAGTACGGCTACGACCCGACGGACGAGCGGGCGCTTTCCACCTGGAACATCGTGAAGAACACGGTGAACGGCCGGAAGATGTCCATCGGCATCCAGATCTTCCTCGGCCTCATCGGAGCGATGACGCTTCTCGTCGGCGGCATCGGCGTCGCGAACATCATGTACGCCGTGGTCAAGGAGAGAACGCGCGAGATCGGCGTGAAGATGGCTCTCGGCGCGAAGGCACGCTGGATCACGTGGCCGTTCGTCCTCGAGGGCCTCGTCTACACGCTCGTCGGGGGCACGGCGGGCCTCCTGATCGCGATCCTCATCGTCACGGGCCTCGGGATGATCCCGGACGGCTCGAACCGCGTCCTCGCGTTCCTCGGGAGGCCCACGCTGTCGCCGCTGATCGCGGCGGGCACGGCGGGCATCCTGGGCGCGATCGGGCTCCTGGCCGGCTATTTCCCCGCGCGCCGGGCCGCCGCGATCGACCCCGCCGCGACGCTTCGATACGAGTGAAGGAACAAGGAGACCGCATGCCTCGCGACACACGGACCCTCGCACCCCCCGTGGACGACATCATCGTCATGGAGGACATTCGGAAGGTCTACGACACCGGAAAGGTGAAGGTCGAGGCCCTGAAGGGCGTGAGCTTCACGGTCAAGAGGGGCGAGTTCGTCGCGATCGTCGGGCCGTCGGGCTCCGGCAAGTCGACCCTCATGAACCTCATCGGGTGTCTCGACACGCCCACGAGCGGCGTCTACCGGTTGGGAAGCGAGGCCGTGGCGGGGCTTACGCGCGACCAGCTCGCGGACGTCCGCAACCGGCGCGTCGGTTTCGTGTTCCAGTCGTTCAATCTCCTGCCCCAGATCTCGTCCCAGGAGAACGTCGAGATGCCGATGCTCTTCGGCGGCGTCTCCCCGAAGGAACGGCGCGTGCGGGCCGCGGACCTGCTCGCGAAGGTGGGGCTTGGGGACCGCCTCGAGCACAAGCCCACGGAGCTCTCGGGCGGCCAGATGCAGAGGGTGGCGGTCGCGCGGGCCCTCGCGATGAATCCGGACCTGCTGCTCGCCGACGAGCCCACCGGAAACCTCGACTCGACGTCCGGCGGCGACATCATGGGCCTCTTCACGGACCTCTGGAACGCCGGAGGCACGCTCATCGTCATCACGCACGACATGAGCCTCGCGCGAAGAGCAGGCCGCGTCATCGAGGTACACGACGGGCGGATACTCAAGGATTCCGCGAGCGAAGCGGCCTGAGTCGGAGGGCCGGTTCGCCGATGGGTCTACGGCCATCATCCCGATCCGGGTAGCGACGAGGCGAAGCTGCTCGAGGTGCTTCGGCATCCGCGCGATTGGGCGTAGGGACGGCGAGCGTTTCTGGGCGGGTGCGATTGGGCCGAAGCCGAACGCACCCGCCCCGGTTACCTTACTTCCCGACCTCGAGCGTCTTGACGATGTTCTCGAGGCCGTTCTCGACGGCATCCTCCAGCGTGGAGCCCTTCGCCTTGTGGCGGATCTCGAAGACCGTCTTGCCCGACTTGTCCTTGGCGACGAGCTCCATCCCCACGCCGGGATTAGCCGCCCAGCCGCCCCACACGCGGGCGCCGCCGCTCGGCTCCCAGGCATTGAAGACATTCCCCTCGATCCGCAGGTCGCCACCGTCCTTCACGACGTCCCAGCCGAGCTTCTTGGACCTCTTGATCCACTGCTCCAGGTACTCGGGGCCCGACTCGGCCGCGTGCTTGCTGCGCGAGTGCTTGTTCGTGGTGCCCCATGTCTTCAGCGAGACGGTCTTGAACGACTTGAGGTCGACGCCTTCGGTGAAGTAGACCCAGTCGGCCTCCTTCCCCTTCGTCAGCTTGTCGTAGCTCTTCAGGTACTCATGGGGCTCGTCGCGCTCCTTCGCATCGTCCGACTCGGTGAACTTCTTGGAGCTGGCCGCGGCGGGAACGCTGACGGCGAGTGCGAAGAGCGAGGCGAGCGACAGCAGGGCGTAGCGGCGGGTAATCGTATACATGGTCGGACATCCTCCTCGTAATGGTTGTGGTTCCGCTGGCGAGGCGATTGTAGAGGCAACTCCGCGGTCGACGCCACCGCGAAAGCAGGGCACGAAGTTCGTGACCGGCGGCTCGGGCGACTACGTCCTGAAGGGCCAGGTCACCGAGTGGCACTACCCCAAGAAGGCCGCCGCATGGGGCGGCTGGGTCGGAGGGGCCGTTGGCTCGGGCACGATCGTCTACGACTGGAAGATCGTGGACAAGAGCGGCAAGACGGTTGTCGCCGTCCACCACAAAATCGTCGCGAGCGCGTCGGACACGATGGAGCGCCGCGTGAACAACGTCCATGGCGACGAGATGGTCGAGTTCGTGAGGAAGAACTCCAAGTAGGAAGGCCCGCGTAAGGATCGATCGGGCGGCATTGACGTGCCGCCCCTTTTTCTTGGTATCATGGGTTCCGGAGGCGCGCACTCACATCCGACCTGACTCCATCCCGCTCACGCTTCCCGAGGCGGGACTCGGCGCGCTCTTCGGTGTCCACGACGAAAACCTTCGGCTCCTCGAGGATGCCTTCGGCGTCGAGATCGCCGCGCGCGGCCGTGAGGTTTCGGTCTCGGGCGACCCGGAGAGCACGGCGCTCGCGGCGCGGCTCCTGTCGGACTTCTCGAAGCTCATCGAGCGCGGCTACAAGCCGAAGAAGGCCGATCTGGACGCCGCAATCCGCATCCTGAAGGAAGAGCCGTCCACCTCGCTCGTCGACTTCTTCGAGAATCGCTCGGTCGGACCGGCTCTCCGCCAGGTCGTCTCTCCGCGGAACGTGCGCCAGCAGGAGTACCTGCAGGCGGTTCTCGAACACGACATCGTGTTCGCAATCGGGCCCGCGGGCACCGGCAAGACCTATCTGGCCGTCGCGATGGCCGCGGCCGCGCTGCTCGAGATGAAGGTCAAGCGCATCGTCCTCTGCCGCCCCGCGGTCGAGGCGGGCGAAAAACTCGGCTTTTTGCCGGGCGACCTCGCCGAGAAGGTGAACCCGTATCTCCGTCCGCTGCACGACGCGCTCTACGACATCCTCGGCTACGAAAAGGTCGGCCGGATGCTCGAGCGCAACATCATCGAGGTCGCGCCGCTCGCCTTCATGCGCGGCCGCACGCTCAACGACGCGTTCGTCATCCTCGACGAAGCCCAGAACACGACCTCCGAACAGATGAAGATGTTCCTCACGCGCCTCGGGTTCGGCAGCCGCGCCGTCGTCACGGGCGACGTCACGCAGATCGACCTGCCGCAAGGGAAGATCTCCGGCCTGAAGGAAGCCGATCGCGTTCTCACGGACGTCGAGGGCGTAAAATTCGTGCGCTTCGACCACCGTGACGTCGTGCGCCACCGCATTGTCCAGTCCGTCGTGAACGCCTACGAGATCTTCGAGAAGAAGAAGGCCGAGGACGCCGCCACGGCCGCCGCGAACGGCAGCGGAAACGGGAACGGCAGGTCTTTCGCTCCGGCTGGCAAGTAACGTTCCGGCTTTCGTCAGGGAGTTTTCCTTTGAAGGGTAAGACGGGCGACGTGCGCATCGGCCCGGCCATCGAGATCCTCACGACCGTCCGGGGCGCGCCGCCGGGCGCCCGCGTCGAAGCCTGGATCCGCAGTCTTCTCGTCGAAGCGCGCGCGACGCGCGTCTCTCTCTCCATCCTTCTCTGCGGCGACGCCCACATGCGTAGACTGAACCGGGAGTGGCTGGGGACGGATCTTCCGACCGACGTGCTGTCTTTCTCCTCCGGTGAGAGAGACTTCCTCGGCGACATCGTCATCGACGTGCCGTACGCGGCGCGGCAGGCCCGGCGGCGTGGCCACACGCTCGCCCGCGAGGTGCAGATTCTCCTCGCGCATGGTCTTCTCCACCTTCTCGGCTACGATCACGAGGAGGACAACGGCACGATGTTCCGGCGGCAGCGGCGGATCCTTCTCACGGCCTTCGGCGAAGGCCCGGACGGCGTGCCGTGACCGGCGTCCTCGTCGGGGGGGCCGGCGTCGCGCTTCTCCTTGCCACCTTTTTCGCGGGCGTCTACGTCGTCTTTTCCGGTTTCGGCCAAGCGCTCGAGAGCCTCTCGGTCCTTCGCCGCAAGTCGCTCCTCGAGGCGAGTCCCGGGCGCTTCGGCACCCTCCTCGCGGCGGAGCACGTCCGTGTCTCCCGCATCGCCGTGCGCCTGACGGCCCAAGGGGCGGTGCTCGGCGGCCTCCTCTGCCTCGGGTCGGCCCTTGCGGCGCTCGGCGTGGGCGAACCGTGGCTTCTCTCGGCCGTCGTGATCCTTCTCGGCTGGATCCTCGCCGAGAGCCTCGTCATCCGCTGGGTCGCCCGCCGGGGCGGGGACGAGGACCTCGCGGGGTTCGCGTGGCTCACGCCCGCCGTCGACTTCCTCGCCGCGCCCCTGACGCCTTTGCTCTCGCGCCTTCTCGAGCGCGAGGAAGACGAAGCCGAGGGCGGCCCCGCGGGCGCTCCGGAGAAGGAGGAGGCCGAGAAGGATGCGGACATGCGGGCGCTGCTCGACGTCGCCCGCGAGGAGGGCATTCTCGAGGAGCACGAAGAGGAGCTCGTGACGCGCGCCGTGGACTTCGGGGACCGCACGGTGGGCGAGGTCATGACGTCACGGCCCGACATCGTGTTCGCCGAGGCCGACGCGCCGCTCGACGAGATCGCGGACCTCTTCGTGCGTACGAAGTTCACGCGGATTCCGCTCGTGGAGGGCAGCGTGGACAAGCCGGTGGGCGTCGTCCACGTCAAGGACATCTTCACCGTCCTGCGCCGCCCGAACCCTCCGGCCACCGCGCGCCCGCTCGCGCGCCAGGTGTTCTTCGCGCCGGAAACCCAGACGGTCGCGACGCTCCTGTCCGACTTCCGCCGCCGCCGGCAGCCGCTCGCGATCGTCGTGGACGAATACGGCGCCGTGACGGGTCTCGCGACGCTCGAGGATCTCGTCGAGGAGCTCGTGGGCGAGATCGCGGACGAGCACGAGGACGAGCAGCCTCCGATCGTCGCGCAGGAGGACGGTTCGTACTCGGTGGCGGGGCGCGTCCGCGTTCCGGAGATCGCGACTCTCTTCGGCGTGACGTTTCCCTCCGACGAATACGACACCGTGGCCGGCCTCGTCTCGGAGCGGCTCGGGCGCATCCCGAAGGCGGGCGAGACGGCGCACGAGGCGGGCCTCCTCTTCCTCGTGGAGGAGGCGGACCGCCGCCGGATTCATCGTGTGCGCATCCGGCGGGAGGACTCCCCCGAGAAGGCGGACGAAAAGACAAAGGGGCCGGAATCGTGAGCGCGCCCGTCCATCGTGCCGGGACGGTGGCCGTCGTCGGCCGCCCCAACGCCGGAAAGTCCACGCTCGTGAACGCCCTCGTGGGGACGAAAGTCGCCATCGTCTCCGACAAGCCGCAGACGACGCGGCGCCGACTGCTCGGGATTCGCACCGATGCCGAGGGCCAGATCGTGTTCGTCGACACGCCGGGCCTTCACAAGCCGCTCCATCGCCTGAACAAGGCCATGATGAACGAGGCGCTCGAGGCGCTCCGCGAGGAGGACGTCCGGCTCCTTGTCGTGGACGTCTCGGTGCCGTCCGGCGGCGGAGACCGCTTCGCGCTGGACCTCCTTGCGCGCGCGGAAGGACCCCGGATCGCCGTCCTGAACAAGATCGACCAGGTCTCGAAGGCCGCGCTTCTTCCGCGGATGGCGGCGATTTCGCAGGCAGGGATCTTCGAGGACATCGTCCCCGTTTCGGCGCTCACGGGGGAGGGGCTCGACCTGCTCGTGCCCGTTCTGAGGCGCCACCTCCCCGAGGGAGAGAATCTCTTCCCTGCGACGGCGGTCACGAACTCCGACACGAAGACGCGCGCCGCGGAGCTCATTCGCGAGAAGTTCCTCGAGAGGACCCGGGAGGAGATCCCCTACGGCCTCGGGGTCTTCGTGGAAGAAATCAGGCGGGACGAGGCGAAGGACCTCACGGTGATCAAGGCGACGGTCGTCGTGGACCGCGACTCTCACAAGGGCATCGTGCTCGGGGCGGGCGGACGGCTTCTGCGCGAGGCCGGCACGGCGGCCCGGCTCGAGCTCGAACGGGCGCTCGGTGGACGATTTTATCTCGAGCTCCTCGTCGCGGCCCGGCCGGGCTGGCGCGAGGATCCCCGCTTCCTGGACACGCTCACGAGCTGACGCGTTGACGGGAGCCCTCCGTCGTAAACTCGTCGGTCCGGAGCACGGGAGGAACGTGGACAACGACAAGAGGCGCACGCCCCGCATTCTCGTCGCGAAAGGAACGCGCGGGCAGCTCAAGTCGACAATCCCCGTGGAGATCCTGAACCTCTCGGAAACGGGACTGCTCTTCGAGGTCGCCTCGACGCTGCGCCCGGGTTCGACCTACGATCTGAACGCGATCTTCGGCGGCGTCTCGTTTTCGGGGCTCGTGCGGGTCACGCGCTGCCATGCGGGGGGCTTCGCCGCCGACGACAAAGGCGGCCGTCTGCTGATCTACCGGGCCGGCGGTGAATTCGTGGGTCTTTCCGAGCAGCAGACGTTGGGCTTGCGCCTCGCGCTCTCGAAGAGGCTCGCCTCGGGAGCGTCGCTGAAGCGCCTGCCCTGAGGGCCGTCAGTCGGCGAGACCGCGGAAAGCCTGGCGGAGGGCATCCTCGAGGCGGCGCGCGCGATCGTTCGCTGCGGCCGCGGCGGACTCCGCGTTCGAGGCGACGGCGCGGGCGGCGGTGAGCTCGCCGCGGAGCCGGGCCATCTCGCCGGAGAGCTCCGCGCGGAGGGCCGCGATCGCTTCCTCCAGCCGGCGTTCGGCGACTTCGCGCGCGGAGATCTCCTGCATGTTCACGTCGGGAGCGTCCAGACGGCGGAACGATCCGGACACGCGCCCGGCCGACTTCCGCGCCTTGGCCAGGACGGCATTGAGCTTCTCGTCGACGGTCGAGGATCTCGCGGGCGGCGGCGGCGCGTGCGTGATCGGAGGCGCCGGCGGCGGCTCGGGGGCCGCCGGCGCGGGAGGCGGAGCGGAGAGGGCCGCCAGGAGGACGGCCGGCGCGAGGGTGGTCTCCGGGGGAGCCTGCGCGGCCGCGGGCGGCTCCTCTTCGGCGGACGGGACGTCCCGGGCCTCGCTGTGTTCTTCGAGTGGCTCTTCGAGTGGCTCTTCGTTCTGATCGGACGCACCCGCGCTTCCGGCGGCGGCGAGCACGTGCGCCACCTCCGGAATGGCCGCGGCGGCGGACTGTTCCGCCGCGGGCGTCTCGAGAGGCGGCTGCCAGCCGCGCTGGAGACGGCGAAGCAGGTCCACGAAGGTGAGCTTCGAGACGAGCTTGAACGTCTCGATCACGCCCGAACCCTCGGAGGCGACGGTTTCGACATACGGATACGAATGGAAGCCGAGCGAGTCCTGTAGCGCCTCCACGGAGAGCGCGCTCGGAAGATCGCGCTTGTTGTACTGGATGACGACCGGCAGGGTCTCGAGCAAAATCTTCTCCTCGTGGAGGTTCTCCTTGAGATTCTGGAAGCACTCGAGGTTGTGAGACAGCATCGACCACTGCGAGTCGACGACGAACACGAGACCGTCCACGCCGCGCAGCACGATCTTGCGGGTCTCGTTGTAGAAGACCTGTCCGGGAACGGTGCACACCTGAAAACGAACCGTGTAGCCCTTGATGTTCCCGAGCTCGATGGGCAGAAGGTCGAAATAGATCGTCCGGTCCTGCGCCGTCGAGAGCGACAGGAGCTTGCCGGCTCCGCGCTCGAGGCGCTGGTGGAGGATCTTGAGGTTGCTCGTCTTTCCGCAGAGACCGGGTCCGTAGTAGACGATCTTGGCCGTCAACTCCTTCGTGGCGTGGTTGAACAGGGCCATGGGTCCCCTCCGCACTTTCCAGGGTGAGGCCGGAATTATAGGACGGCGGCGTGGCGGCGTATCCTCCGCCCGTGAGTCCCGACGCTCGGGAGCGGCGCATCGAGGCCACGTGGGCGGGCCTGCCCGTCCGGGGTGTCTCGGTGGCGGGGCGCGAGACGTGGTTCCATCTGCCGACGCTGCATCTCGCGTTCGACCTGGGGCGCGCGCCCACCGAGCTCGTCGCGGTGCCGAACGTCTTTCTCTCGCACCCGCATCTCGACCACGGCGCGGGCCTCGCGTACTGGTGCTCGCAGCGGCGGCTCCTGCGGCTGCCGGGTGGAATCGCGCATATGCATCCGGCGGGCGTGCCCGCCTGGACGAAGATCCTCGCGCTTCACGAGGACCTCGAGGGCGTGCGGTACGACGCGCGCATCGAGGCGATGGAGCCGGGCACGCGCGTCAGCCTCCGGCGCGATCTCGAGGTGGAGGCCTTCGAGGCCGACCACCGCGTCCCGACCCTCGCGTTCGTCGCTTCCGAGATCCGGAACCGCCTGCGTCCCGAGCTCGCCGGACATTCCTCCGAGGAAATCCGTGACGCCGTTGCGCGGGGCGAAGCGGTGGCGGGGAAGGTCTCGATTCCGCTCGTCGCCTGCTCGGGCGATACGGGCGAAGGGATCTTCTCCCGCGCGCCGCGCTCCTTTTTCACGGCGAAAATCCTGCTTCTCGAATGCTCGTTCGTCGAGGAACGCGACCGCGAGCGCTCGAAGGAATGGAAGCATCTCCACCTCGACGAGATCGCCGAGCGGGCGGACCTCTTCGAGAACGAGGTAGTCGTCCTGACGCACCTCACGCTGCGGACAGAGGCGGACGAGATCCGCCGCCTCGTGAAGAAGCGCCTACCGGCGCGCCTCGCCGCACGGGCGGTGCCGTTCCTCCCGGAGTGATCCTCAGCGTGCCGAGGGCGCGCCCGCGATCCGGCCGCAGTTGGCGGCCCATTCTCCCAAGGCCTGCCGCCACTCCCACGCGTGGCCGGGGGAGACGACGAACTCCATGGCCTCGCCGCGGACAGGCGTGACGCGGAGGACCTTGCTTCGGAGGAACCTTCTCTGCACCTGTGTCCTTTCGTCTGTCTCGAGACGCTGTATTTCTTCGAATGAGTAAGAGCCCGAGCGTCCCCACAGCGCCTGCCACACGAGGCCGGCCGGCGTGAGCGCCACCGTCCCGGGGAGGAGCGCGTGTCCGCGGCGATCCACGACGCGGCACGGCGTTCCAATACGCACCACGCCCCCTAACCCTTCTAAGAAAAAGCGCCCTCTCCGTCTGGCGACCAGTCGCGTCGTGAGGACGAATCCCGCGGTTCCCAGCAGAAAAATCCCTGCGACGGCTGCGATCGCGACGGCGCCCGTCACCGGAACAGTTTCTTCCGGTTCCGGATGTAGTCCCGGAACACGAAGGACGCGAGGTCCGTGGGCGAGGCGTAGTAGGCCCGGCCGCGCGCGACCTTCGTGAGCGTGTCGACGAAGTCCACGAGCGCGGGGTCCGTCGCGATCATGAAGGTCGTGAGCTGGATGTCGTCGCGGCGAAGCTTTTCGGCCTCCTCGAGCGTCCGGTTCACGATCTTGAGGTCCAGGCCGAACGGATTCTTGTAGAGGCGCCCGCCCTCGTGGATGCACGAGGGCTTCCCGTCCGTGATCATGAAGATCTGCCGGTTGCGCGAGCGGCGCCGCATGAGGAGCTGGCGCGCCACGCCGAGCCCGGCCTTCGTGTTCGTGTGGAACGGCCCGACCTGAGCCTTGCTCAGCGCCTCGAGAGGGACGGGCTTCGCCTCGTCGCCGAAGAGCACGATGTCGATCGTGTCCTTCGGGTATTTCTGGAGGATGAGCTCCGTGAGGGCGAGGGCGACCTTCTTGGCCGGTGTGAAGCGGTCTTCGCCGTAGAGGATCATCGAGTGGGAGATGTCGATCGCGATCGCGGTCGCGCACGCGCTCTGGTGCTCCACGTCGAAGACCTCGAAGTCGTCGGGGGTGAGCGCGAGCGCGTCGGGATCCCGGCGAGCCGCGTTCGCGACGGTCCGCATGCCGTCAAGGCGCGCGATGTCGTCGCCGAACTCATAGGGGCGTGTTTCGGGCAGCGTCTCGGCGCCCGTGCCCGCGCGCGGGATGGAGTGCAGGCCCGGCCCCGCCTTCTGAAGCGACGAGAAGATCTCCTCGAGCGCATTCCGGCGGATGCGGCGCTCGCCAGCACCCATGAGCGTCAGATTGCCGTCGCCGTCCCGGCCCACGATGCCCTGCTTCTCGAGCGCGGCGCGGAACGCCTCGAGGTCGATGTTCTCTCCGATGATGCCGCGGCGCTGCAGCTCCCGCATCCACTGCATCGCCTGCTCCACGTCGCCGCCGAGACGCGAGACGAGGTCGAGGAAAAGCTTCAGCAGCTCTTCGTACGTCAGCAGCGACTGGAGAAGGTCGAGAGGTAGTTCGCCATACCGGTAGTCCACGCCGTCATGCTACGGCAGGTCGCCGGGTCCCCCCCGATGCTATCTTCTGTCGCGATGCAGGAGCCGCCGTCCGGAGACGTCATCTCCCGCATGCGCGGCGACTGGGATCGGCGAGCCGAGGAGGATCACAAGCTCCACATCGCGACAGGACACGCGGGCTCCGAGGAGACGTTCCGGGCCTCGGGCGCCCAGGATCTCGACGCGATCGTTCTCGACGGCGTTGTCCTCGATCCGTCCGCGGAGATCCTCGAGATCGGGTGCGGCGTCGGCCGGCTTCTCGTTCCCCTCGCCGAGCGCGTCGCGGTCGCACACGGCGTGGACATTTCGCCCGTCATGATCGAGAAGTCGAAGGAGTATGCGGCGGACGCGCCGAACGTGAAGACAGCGCTCACGGACGGTTCCCTTGCGCATTTCGCGAATGAATCCCTCGACTTCGTCTTCTCTTTCATCGTGTTCCAGCACATCCCCGACCGCACGCCGATCCGCCGCTACGTGGAAGAAGCCGCGCGCGTCCTTAAGCCGGGAGGCGTGTTCCGCTTTCAGGTGGACGGGCGCTGGTGGTGGAAGCACGCGGAGGGCGGCCCCGACACGTACAACGGCGTGAAGTTCTCGCCGGAAGATGTCTCCGCGCTGCTCGAAGGAACGCCCTTTGCCGTCGTCGATTCGTGGGGGGCCGAGGGCCACTACCACTGTGTCACGGCGCGGAAGGCGGGCGAGGGCGCCGCGGCTTCTGTCCGCCCCCGGGGATGGGATCTCCCTCTCTTCGCGTCGCTGCTCCGGCGGCTCGGCTCGGTGAGCCCGGAGGATGACGCCGCCAGTATCCGCGGCGGTGCCGGTTCGCTGAGGCCTCACCTTCTCCGGCTCGTGGAGAGGCTTTCGGGCGCGGACGCCTCCACGTTCGTCGCCGAGGCGTATCAGGCCCTCCTCGGGAGCACGCTCGACGACGCGGGACGCGCGTTTCAGGTCTCGATCCTCGAGAAGGGATTCGAGGACCGTGCCGCTCTCCTCGACACCGTCACGACCTCCCGCGGCTTTCTGGATCTCTATCGCCCGTTCGTGCCCGAGGTCCCGTGGTTCGCGGCGTCCGAGATCTTCATGCGACTCGGCGAGTCGCCGCGGACGGGGGATTTTTTCGAATTGGTGAGGGCAGGGACCTCGCGGCTCGAGGGACGTGCTCCCGCGGACGTCGTCGCCTTCGGCTTCGAGACCATCATGGGCTTCGAGGCCGACGAGGCGGCTTTCCGGCATCACATCCCCCTCGTCGAGGGCCATCCCGACGGACATTGGCTGCTCATCCGGGAGCTGCTCTCGAGTCGAAAGTACCCGACTCCACCGGCCGCGAAGGCCCCGCACCTCGCGCTCCTGCCGGGAGAATCGGCGCCGGGCGAGGCCGCCCGCGCCGCGAAGGTGCTGCACGAGGGAGCTTCCCGGGACGATCGCGGCTTCGTCGGCCTCGCGTACGAGCGCCTTTTCGGACGAGCGGCTGACGCCGACGGAGAGAGCTTCTATCTCCGCAAGCTCGAGGAGCGGGAGCTTTCGCGTGCCGGTGTTCTCCGGGAGCTTCTCTGGAGCGACGAAGGGCGAGCCCAAAGCCATCGGCTTTTCCCGGGCCGCCGCGCCCTCTGGCTGAGTCTTCTCCTGGCGCTCCTCGGCGTGGCGCTCTTCCTCTGGCTTCGCACGCGCTAGCCGGGCGCTCGCGTTTCGCCACGCGCGGTCGCGTGGACGGCCGGTATCTTCGCCGTCTTCTGGGCGCCTCCGCTCGTCGAGCAGCTTCAGGATTCGCCGGGGAACCTGAGGCTCGTCCTCGACTTCTTCCGCGCTCATCACGAAGCGCATCCGTTCGGGGAGATCGCGGATTCGGTGACCCGCCTGCTCGGGGCGCTGCCGCTGTCCTTCGCGACAGTCCTCGTCCCGTCGACGAGCGACGGAAGGGGGATCGGTGCGGGCCTCTTCGCGCTGGCCCTCGCGGCGTCGGCCTCGGGCGAAGGCGAACTTCCGGCCGATCGCCACCGGACGGGTCTCGCGGTCTCCGCGGCCGTCCTAGTCTCGCTGCTCGCCACGGATGCGAACGTCCGGGGCCTCGTGTTGGCGCAGCCGATGCCGCCCGGGACGATTCCGTCCGTGAAGACGATTTCCGAGAACCTGCAGCAGGCGCTCCGGACCGCGGGCGTGAAGCGGCCGCTCATCACCATGGAAGGCGACGCGCCTTGGATTCTCGCCGCCGGAGTGGTCCTCGAGCTCGACCGCGGGAGCCTTCCCTTCGCGATCGACGAAAAGTGGCGGCCGATGTTCGGCCGCGGCTACGCGCGCGACGGGCGCGAGGACGCGGTCGTGCTCTTCGCGGACGGTGGGCCCTCGGAGCGGCGCGGCGCGACACTCGTCGCGCGGGCCGACGCGGTGACCGTGTGGCTCCTCAGGGCCCCTTCTTCCAGGTGAACTTCCGCCACGGGTAGTGGCGCACGCGGTCGGCCGGGCCGCGGAAGACCACGGAGAGTTCGTGCTCGCCCTCGTCGCCGGGCTGGAAGGCGAAGACGTGCTCGTAGCCGGCGGCCCCGCAATCTCCGAGGTGCGGTACGGCGAACCTCTACGTCGGCGCGCGGCTCGGTCTTCACGACCGCGTACAGCTCGTCGTCGGGGCGGAAATGGCGGACATCGAGGAGCCGATGCGACGCCAGGCCCGCGGCGACGAGCTTCGCGGCGGTAATGCGCTGCTCTTCGGTCATGCGCCTCGGTCTCACCGTCACGTAGGAGACCGGCACGGCTTCGAGCGCGTCCAGCAGTTCCTTCGTCTTCCCCTCCACGAGGAGGTCATGCAGGTTCTAGGTGAGCGGGGTCTGGAAACCGGAGTAGCCGTTCACGAGCGGCTTCCAGTGGTCCGCCGCGCGCAGCACGTGGTGCGCGTTCGTCTCGTTGAAGGCGTCGGGCATCTCCCACAGGCCGCCCGCCATCGGCGTCTCCTTGAGGAACCGCGTGAGGGGATCCGGATCCGGCTCTCCGCGATGGAGAGACAGCGGCGCCACGCGGTCTTCAAAAAGAAGGGCGCCCGAGAGACACGCCGCGATGCCGAATCCGAAGGCCTTGGACCGCCGTTGCGACCAGGCGCCGATGAGCGCTGCCGTCGCGACGCGCTTCAACGTTTCCAGGTGAATCTCCGCGGTGGATAGTGGCGCTGCCGGCCGTCGGACGCCCGGAACAGCACCTGGATCTCGTGCGGGCCCTCGTCCCCGGGCTCGAACGCGTACGTCGCGTCGTAGCCCGCGGAGCGGCAGTCTCCCAGGGATGGAACCGCTGCCTGAACGTCGGGGCGCGGCACGCGCGCGTCGCGCGCGGCCGATCGCTCCTCGCCGTCGAGCGTGATCGTCACGTGGAGGTCCTCGCCGGGAATCCGCGCCCAGCCTGAGACCCTGAGGAGGCCCGTCACGACGGCGTTCTCGGCCGGGACGTCGATCGACCCGACCAGGGACGCGTCCACGCGGTAGAGCGCGTGGGGCGCGAGCGGGCGGCCCGCCGGAGTCCACGGCAGCGGGTCGAGCGCTTTCGCTTCCGGCCCCGCGCCGGAGAAAAGCTCGAGGGCCGCCACGCGAACGAGCTCCGGTCCCGCGACGACGCGAGAAGGCGACAGCCCGCTCCACTCGGGAACGGTCCCCTTCGCCGCCCCCTTCACGCCGATGAATGCGTGGCCCTGCCGAAAGCGGTCGCGCAGGTCGACGGCGCAGCCCAGCGATTCCAGGGCCGCGACAGCTCGTGCCGAGAGCGACCTCGACCCGTCGTCCGAGACGGCGCCGAGAACGACGGTGCCGGGCGCGAGCCCCTCGACGAACGTCGAAAGCTCGTCGGAGGCCTCGTGCGATCCGCAAGTGTCGAACGATCGGACGTGGACGATCCGGTCCAGCTCCGGCGAAAGGAGTGCGAGATGGTAACCGGACCCCGACCGCACCACCTTCTCCGTTCCCGCGCGGAGAACAGCCCGACTGCCGGCCCAGAAACCAGAGCTCTCCGCCGAGAGCGGGGTCCTGGTCTCGATCTCCGTCGCGCCGATCCGGGCCCGTGCATCGGGCCGTTTCCCTACCCCAACCGGAGAGAGCTCGATGGCGTTTCCGTCCTCGCTCCAGGCTCCCGCCGGGATTCCGAAACGGATCTTCCCCGCCGAGGATGCTGGAGGAAGGCGCCCGACCTCCTGTCCGTTGATACGAACGGCTACCGGCTCCGGCGGGGCAGGCCCCGAGGCAAGCTCGATCCGAAGCCACTGGAATTGGTGCCCTGTCGGAGGGAAGAGGAATCCTCCGCCAGCCGCCGGGATCACGAACGCCGGCTTTCCCGCAGCCGCCGCGTCTCGCCCGAGGCCCGTGCGTTTGTCGAGGAACGAGCCGGCCGCGTCTGACTCGGCCAGAAGAGCCAGGCGAGGAGGCTTCGCTTCCGATCCCTCCCGCACCTGAGAGAGGACCGCCCAGCCATCGAAGGCGAGCGGCACGATCGCGTCGCGGAAGAGAGCGACCCACGTCGCCTCGAGGCTTCCCGACGGCGGCCCCTCTGCCACGACATACCCCACACCCGCGCTCCGCAGGTTCCGGAGCCACTCGACGAGCGAGCCGCCGGAAGGCCTTATCTTGGCATCGCCCCTCCAGGTGTAATAGGGGCTGGGCCCGCGGCTCGTGGTCGGGACGAACTCGACCCGGTTCTGCAGGTGCGAGCCGAAGTAGGGATAGGGCTGGTTCCATCCCGCGTACGCGATGACAGCTCCCTTCCCCTGTGTCCTTCGGTCCACCTCGGCCGCCACGGGCTTCTCGGAGTAGCGATCCGACTCGAATCGCTTGATCATCAACGGAAGAGGCCCGAAGAGCAGGAAAATCGCGAAGGCAGCGAGTGCGAGGCGAGCCGCCGGAATCGGTCGGCGACCGAGGAGCCCGGCGGCAAGCGTGGCCGCCGCGCCGGCGAGAGCCGCGGCGCCGATCCAAACCGGTCCGGAGCTCAGGGTGTCCGCCGGGGTCGTCGCAAAGACACACGCGATGACGGCCGCCGCCCCCGCGACGTGCACGGCGTTTTGCGCTCCCTTGCCGGCCCGCGCCAGGAGCCAGAAGAGCGCCACGGAGGCGAGGGCCGGCGCCGCCGCGAAATACCGGTTCTCGCGGTGGTCGTTCATCAGAAACACGAACTCGACGTAGAGAGCGATAGGAAGCGCCATGAGGATCGCCGTCACGAGCCGTTCGCGACGTCGCAGCGCCAGCACGATCGCGACGAGCGGCGCCAGGAGCGCCGCCGGGAGGAGCGTGACGCGGAAGATCGGGCCAAAGAGGTCGATTCGTTTCCAGAGAAAGCCCCACGGCTCGAGGGCATGGACGGGGTCTGCCTTCCACGCTTCGGGATTGACGCTCGGCCAGCCCGGAAACAGATCATGGCCGAGAAGCTTCACGGGGGCAGGGAAGAGCGGGTTCCCTGCCGTCACGGCGTTGCGGAGATACGTGTAGCCGCCGACGACAAGCGCGACTGCCGAGAGCAGCGCCAGGAGCGTCAACGCTCGGCCCCACCGGGCCGGCTTCTCCCGCCATGCTCCGGCGGCGAGGCACGAGAGGAGCAGGATCCCGAGCGGCGCCGAGAAGAGCACGCCGGTGTACTTCGTGCCGATGAGGAGCCCGAGCGGGAGGCCCGCGACGATCGCCCGGCGCCAGCCAGGGCGCTCCACCAGGAGGAGGGCAGCCAGTATTGTCGCCAGGACGTGGAAGGCGGTTGCCAAGTCCGTCCCGGCGCTCAGCATGAGCGGCCCGTTCACGAAGAACCGTCTGGTCAGGCCGAAGAAGAGCGCGGCCAGGAGAGCCGAGCGGCGGCCGAGACCGAGCTGGACCGCCAGCGCGGCCACGCCTACGAGAGAAAAGACGGCGAACGGAAGCTCCGACCAGCGGGCGAGGAAGTCACTCGGCGAAACGAGGGACAGCAGGAAGAACGAGAAGAGCTCGCCCGCGACCGGAAAGAACGTCATCGCCGTGTCGCCGACGGGAAACTTCATCATCCGGAGATCGCCGAAGCTCCGCCACGCGGCGACCGCCGAGAGGTGGTAGGAGGAGTCGTCAAAGTGAATCTCGCCGGGCGCCGCGTATCTGTACCGGATCACCGTTGCCGCCAGGAGGGTGAGGAAGGCCCAAACAGCGATGGCGAGGAGGAAGCGCTCGCCCTTCTCGAGACGGGATGGAATCGCGCCGATGCCGACGGGGGACGCCACGCCGGAAGCCGGGGCGGGGGCCGCGAAGAGACGTGTAAGAAGGAACGCCACGACGACCCAGAAGAGAAGAGCCCGCGGCGAGAGGTGCCCGAAGTGGCCGAGCCATGTCGCGGGGACGACGACGACCGCCACCGCGACCTCGAAGGCAATGACGGCCCTGGCGAGCCACCCCGCCTCCGGTAGAAGAACCCCAGCGACCCGAGCGGCCGTTGCGCCGAGGGCCCAGATCACGGCGCCCGCCACGAGGAGATGGGCGCGGACGGGCAGAGCACCCTCCGGAAGCCAGGCGCCCGGCAGGATGAGAAGGCCGACGAGGAAAGGACCGATAATCCGAGCCTTGCTCATGCCTTAGGAACTTTCATGCCGCGCAGTTCGGCACCCTGCTCCTTGGCATTTGTGGCATTGTCGATGTACGCCATAACTTTACCGTAGAATTCTCGCGTCCCCAGAATAGAACGACTGAAACAGAGGGATTGTCCCGATCCGTATTGAAGATGAGAGTCGGGACGGCGGTTTCATGATCTCACGCGGCGACGGCCGTTTCTTGCCCCGCGGGTCGGCCAGATGCTCGACTTCTTCCTTGATCCCACTTTCAACATGATCCGGGACATCCCCCGGTACACTCCTTCTCATGAATTCCCTTCAGGCGCGGAGAGAGCCCAGCCTCCCGATCGGAAAGCGGTTGCTCGACTTCGCAACTGGTCTTGTGCTGGGTACCGTTCTCCTCACGCTCTTGGGAGGCCGCCTCGAGCTCAACGTGCTCGGAGCGCGGCTGCGCGTGAGCGGCTTTGAGCGCCCGCTTCTTCTCGCCATGGCCCTCGCCATCGTTCGAGGCCTCAGAAAGGGCGGCTGGCTCCGGCGCCTGCCTGCAGCGCTGAGGTCTCAGGCGCTGCCGACCGAGAACGAAGTGCGGACGGCGCATCGCCTGAAGAACGCGCTGGCCTTCGGCGCGCTCGCGGTCGTAGCCTCACCGCTCTTCCTCGATCCCCAGAGCCTCTTCGGCGGGCCGAGCCGGTGGCACCCTCTCCTGCTGACCGCGGTAGTCTTCGCGTCGTACGTGTGGCTCGCCGAGAGAGGCCTCTTCGGAGCCCCCGACGCGCGAGGCAATCGTCTCAACCGCCTGGACGCCGTGCTGCTGCTCGCGCTTCCCCTCTATGGACTCCTCCTTGGGAACGGAGCGCTCCTGTCGTCGGGGGACAACATGGCGACGCGGGAGCTCGGACCTCTGCTGCTTCGCCGACACACGATCGAGCTCTCGAGCATCCCGGCGTTCCGCAACGAGCCTCTCCATTATTCGGCCCTCCGGATCGGGGATCGCATCCTGCCGAGCTTTCCGCTCGGAACCGGAATCCTCTCGGTCCCCTACGCGGCGATGGCTCTGGCCGCCTCGCGCGGGGTCGTCACCGAGCCGTTCCTCGACCGCTCCGAGAAGCACTTGGCCGCGCTGCTGGCCGTCGCCTCGGCGCTCCTTCTCCTCTCCGGCGTGAGGCGCCGATTCGGAGAGCACGTCGCGATTGCGACGTTTGCCGTGTTCGCATTCGGCACGACCGCGTTCACCTGCGTGGGGCAGTCGCTCTTCTCGACGACGGGCGAGGTCTTCTTCTTCTGCCTCGCCCTCGCTCTTCTCCTGCCGGAGGACGCTTCCCTCCCGAGCGTGATCGGAGCGGGATTCGCGATGGGGGGAGCGTTCCTCTGCCGCCCGAGCGCCCTGATCGCGATCGGATGCGTGGGGCTCGCCCTCCTTCTGCGCCGCCGGCGGGACGGCATCGCGTTCGGTGCCGCCGCGGGCGCGGTGATCGTGATCACCGGCTTCTGTCTCCGGTCGATTTACGGCCATCCGCTCGGCGGCTATGCCCTCATGAACTCTCAGGCCGGGATGTGGGGACATACGATCCTCGAGGGGCTGGCCGGGAACCTCATCAGCCCGAGCCGCGGCGTTCTCGTCTTCTTTCCCTATCTGCTCTTTCTTCCCCTCGCCGCCGTGCTGGTCCGCCGGGATCCCTCGACCCGAAGGTGGTGGCTCGTGGCCATGCTCTCGGTGGCCGGCACCCTCGGCCTGGCATCGGGCTATGACAAGTGGTGGGGCGGCCAGAGCGTCGGCCCGCGCCTCATGACGGAGGCCGCCCCGTTCCTTCCTCTTCTTCTCATCCCCATCTGGCAGAACTGGAGCCGCCTCGGACGAGTTCGATTCGCGTTCTTGGGCTCGGTCCTCCTGGCGACGGCCACCCAGGTGCTCTTCGCATATGGCTCGCGAGTCCACTCCTGGAGCTGGGAGGTCCTCGAACCTCATCCTGAGTCGCTCTGGTCCCTCTCGAACGGTCAGCTGGCCGCCGCGTGGATCCCGGGCTGGCGTCCGGACTCCGATCCCGTGAACAAGCAGTTCCTGATCCGCGGCGACCTTCGGCGATGGCACCGCGTCGCTTTCGGCTCCGCCGCAAACGCCCGCTACGATCTCGACCCGTTCCTGGTGAACGCTCCGGAGAACTCCTGGGACCACTACCCGAGGCTCGACAGCGGGAGCCTGAACTCGGCACGGAGCCTCTTCCACCTCTCCCCTGCGGGGAAACCGAACGTCGTGACGACGTGCCGCGCCGCCTCTCCGACCGAGATCCCGGTCCCAGGGATCCCGTGCTCGAGGATTCATGCGATCGTGACTGCCGGCGTGACGGACCGTCGAAACGATGCGCCGATCCTCTCGTTCCTGGAGGTCAGGTACGCGGACGCTTCGATCGAGAGGATTCCCGTCCGGCTCGACGTGGATGCCTTCGAGTACGCGCTCGAACGGCGCGGAGGCGCCGTCGATCCCTCGAGGGTCTACTGGGGAAAGACGACGGACGCGGACGTCCTCGTGGTCTCGACGTTTGCCGTCTCGAAGCCCCGCATTCCGATTCTCGCGATCCGGGCCGTCGGCGAAGAGAGGATCTCGCCCGCGGGGATCAGCGTGTTCGCGATCACCCTGGAGGAGTGAGAATCGGAGGGCCGGACGGGTGCCCGCGTAGCGATGATCAGGGAGGGAGGGATGAGGCGAAGGCTGACGGAGCCCCCCGTCGTGGTTCGCGCAGATGGAGAACCCACGGCCACGTCATGACGGCGGTCAGGCCGACGAACGCGAGGCACACGAGAATTTCGGGGAGAAGACGGCACAGGCGCTCGGACATGCGCGGCGATTCTACTTTCCGGCTTTCCACGTGAACGTGCGCGGCGGGTAACGGTGCTCGCGCCCGTTGGAGGACCGGAAAAGGACATCGAGCACGTGGACCCCGTCGTCTCCGGGCGCGAAGGCGTAGACGGCCTCGTAGCCCGCGGTCGCGCAGTTGCCGAGGGACGGGACGGCGGCCGCGACGTCCGGGCGCGGCACGCGCGCTCCCGTCACGAAGGGCCGTTCCCCCCCGTCGATCGTCACGGTGACGTGAAGGTCCTCTTCGGGGATGCGGGCCCAGCCCTGGACCCTGAGCGGGCCGGTTATGGTGGCGTTCTCGACGGGCTCGTCGATCGAACCGGTGAGCGTCGCGTCCTTGCGATAGAGCGCCTGCGCCGGCATAGGACCGACGGCCGGCTTCCACGGAAGCGGTTCGAGCGCCTTCGTCTCCGGCTCGTTCCTGACGACGGCATAGAGCTCGTTTCGCATGCGGCCGTCGAAACGCTTTATGAAGCGCAGGCGCCCGGCGGCCATTCCCCGCGCGAGCCAGTCACGGTGGACGTCACGCGACTCGGGGAAGAGCCACGAGTCGTGGACGAGAATGTACGACGTCGGGATTTCTTCGAGATAATCGAGAAGATCGCCGGGGATCGGAGTTTCCTGCTCCTTCCTCTCAATCAACCGGACGACCGGTCCTCGGAAGCCGGAGATGGCCGTGACGAGCGGCTTGCGGTGGTCCGCGGCGCGGAGAATGGCGCGGTAGTTGCCATGGTCCTCGGTGCCTCCCGGGAACTCGACGAGGCCGCCCTTCATGGGCATCTTCGCGAGGAAGAGCGTGGCCTCGTCAGGATCTGCCTCGCCGCGGTAAAGTTCGAGCGGTGCCGCGCGGTCTTCGAAGAGGAGGCCGAGGCTGGCGAGGACGAAGACGAGTGTCGCGCGCGACGCGCCCGGCCTCCGCCGGTTCCACGCCTCGGAGAGCGCGAGGGCTCCGGCTCCCGCCAGAAGCGCGAGTCCGAGGTAGGCGACCATCGCCCAGCGCGCCGGCACGCGGATGCTGCGAAAGAAGAACAGCGTCTCGTAGAGGACGCGATGAAAGGGCGCATTCATGCCGAGCGATCCCAGGAACCCGAGGACGGCCCAGAGCGCGCCCACGATGAGAACGTCCGGAGCGCGGGGAGCGGAGGCTGCCCTAGCGGCCGCGCGCGACCCGAGAGAGGCGAGCGGGAGAAGGAGCAGGAGAAGGCCGGGGAAGAGGCCGCGCTCGGCCGCCGGAGGCGCGCCGAGGCCTCGCCAGGTGCGGTTCCACGAGTCCGCGCTCAACCAGTCCTTCAGGTGGGCGGAATACGCCATCGTTTCGTCGGGGCTTCGGGTGAAGCCATAGACCTTCGCCGCCCTCTGGTAGGGAAGCAGGAAGGGCAAAAGCGCGATTCCGGCGATTGCAAGAGCGAGGGCGCCGCGCCTCAGGCCGGCGCGATCGCGCTCGGCGCCATGGCGGAAGGCGAGGATGAGGCCCGTCGCCGCGAGGGGAATCAACGTGAGGACGAACCAGTGGATGACGGAGAGCCCGTTCATGAAGAACGAGACGCCGAGCCACGCGGCGCGCTTTCGGCTCCGCTCGCGGAGGAAAAGGACGAGGGCCTCGAGGAGCAGGGGAATCCAGCCCGAGAAGAGGTAGTTGACGTGGGGCATCTCGCCGAAGCGGTACGGCACGAACGCGAAGGCGATCCCCGTCACCCACGCTGCGCCGCTCGAGCCCGTGAGCGTGCGGCCGAGCCGGAACGCTCCGTATCCGGAGGACGCGAAGCCGAGGAGAGTCGCGAGCCCCTGCACGGTGAGCGGGCGGATGCCGAGCGCGTAGAGCGGGAAGAACAGCAGCGCGATGCCGTAGTTGTGCTCGCTGAAGGCGAGGCTGTACTTCAGGGGAAAGAAAATGTTCCCGTGGAACAGGTGGAGAGGGTCGTGGAACGTCTGGTGGAAGTCCCACCACATGATCCACGAGTTCAGGTAGGGATCGCCGGGGTCCGAGCAGTAATCGCGCAGGTGAAGAACCCACGGCCACGTCATGAGGACGGTCAGGCCGAGGAACGCGAGGCAGACGAGGATCTCGGGAAGGAGGCGGCGTAGGCGCGCGGACATGCGCAGGGATTCTACGTACCTCCCGCGTCCCCCGCCCCTCAGACCACCACAGCCAGCTCGTAGAGGTAGTCGACGAACGAGCGCACCGCGCCGTCGTAGCCCGAGACCTTCGGATTCGTCGACTCGATGACGTAGTACTCATCGGGCGCGTGCGCGCCGCTGCCGTGGCCGAGGCCGTGGTGCCCGGAGGCCAGCTTGAGCGGCTCGCCCGTGAAGACGTAACCCGGGTACGAGCCCGCGTTCCGCACCCACAGTAACGGGTCGAGGCCGCCGCGCTTCAGGACGGCCATCTGCGCGCGGATGAGCGGCGCGTCGGCGGACGTCTCCGTCGGGCCGTAGCCGCCCGAGACGTTGACCTCGATGTCGCCGAAGCCGCGCTTTTGGAGGTGCGCCTTGAGCGCCGCGATCGCGCCGTCGAACGTCATGTCGGGAACGAGGCGCAGGTCGAGCTTCGCGACCGCCTTGTTCGGGAGCATCGTCTTGCCGCCGGGGCCCATGTAGCCGCCAACGAGGCCCTGGATGTTCACCGTCGGCGAGAAGCAGAGGCGCTCGAGCGAAGCGCGCCACGAATCGTCGTGGGCCCAGCGCTGGGCGCCGAGCATCTTTTTCGCAGTCGCCTCGTCGAGGCGCTTCGCGGCGGCGTCGAGCAGCGCGGCCTGCGCGGGCGTCGGGGGCTTGGCGAGCGCCGCGAGGCCGTCGATGGCGGGGTCGCCGTCCGCGTTCACGAGCGTCGCGAGGGCCTGCACGAGGTGGAAGGCGGGGCTGTCGAGGCGCGCGCGGTTCGCGGAGTGGACGTCCTTCGACGGGCCGCGGCCCCACTTCGCGCCGCTCGAGACGAGCTTGAGCTCGATGACGCCCTTGGCGCCGAGGGAGACCGTGAGGGAGCCGTCCGGGTCCTGGCTCGCCGACGGCATGAAGACGCCCATCGTCTTCCCGAGCGCCGCGAGGACCTCGGGCTTCTGCACGATCTCGCGGATGTGCGGCGAGCCGATCTCCTCTTCACCCTCGGCGACGAGGACGAGGTTGACGGGCAGCTTTGCGCCCGCGCCCTTGAAGGCGTGGAGAGCCGCGAGGAACGCGGACTCCGGGCCCTTCTGGTTGACGGCGCCGCGGCCGACGATTGCCTTGCCGAAGCCCGGCTTGTCCACGAGACGCGCCTCGAACGGCGGCGAGGACCACTCGGCGGGGTCGGCCTGCTTCACGTCGTACATGAAGTAGAGGCCGACGGTGCGCGGCGCGCCCGCGTCGAGCGTCGCGAAGACGCCGGGGTGGCCGGAGGTCGGCATTTTCGTCGCCTGCTGGAAGCCCGCGTCCTTCGCGAGCGCGATCATTTGCGCACAGCCCTGCTCCATGCCGCGGTTCTCGGCGGCGATGGACGGGTTCTTCACCCAGTCCTGCAGGCGTTGGACGGCCTCGCCGTGGCGCTTCTCGATCTCGGCGTAGACCTTCGCGCGGTCGTCGGCGGCGAAGGCGAAGCGGGGGAGAGACGACACGGCGGCCGTGGCGGCGGCCGCGCCGAGGAGGTCACGTCTGTTCATTGGCATGACGGGAAGTCTACAGCCGCCCGGTATGCTCTCCCCTGATGACCGCCGGGGGTGATGACTCGAAAAAGCCGGGAGGCACCGGCAAAGACCCGGGCGAAAGCTCCGATCTGTCGCGGGAGATGACGGCCGCGACGCCCTCACCGGGCGCGGGTCCGCGCGGGGCGCCCGCTTCTTCGATCGACTCCGGGACGACGCTCGATCACTTCGAGGTGCTCGAGCTCCTCGGCGCCGGAGGGTTCGGCGAGGTCTACCGGGCGCGTGACACGCGGCTCGGGCGCATGGTGGCGATCAAGGTGCTCCCGGGGGATTTCGCCCGTGATTCGGAACGGCGCGAGCGATTCCGCCGGGAGGCCATGGCCGCGTCGGTTCTCAATCACGCGAACATCTGCACGGTCTACGACCTCGCCGAGGCGGGCGGCAAGACCTTCATCGTGATGGAGCTCGTGGAGGGGAAGACCCTCCATGCGTCGCTCGCACACGGGCCTCTTCCCGCGGAAGAGGCGATCGCGATCGGCCTGCAGATTGCCGATGGGCTCGCCGAGGCGCACCGCGCGGGCATCCTCCACCGCGACATCAAGAGCGGAAACATCGCGCTCACGTCCCGAGGACAGGTGAAGATCCTCGACTTCGGGCTCGCGAAGCGCCTCGCGACCGGACCCGCGTCCGGCGAAGCGGCGCCGGAGCTGACGCGCGAAGGGACGACCCTGGGGACGCTCTCCTACATGTCGCCCGAGCAGCTTCTCGGAAAGGCGGTCGACCGGCGCAGCGACCTCTTCTCGTTCGGCGTCGTCCTTTATGAGATGGTCACGGGACGGCTACCGTTCCAGGGGAGCACCATCGTTGCCGTCGCCGACGCGATCCTGCACGCCGCGCCGCGGGACTTCGGCGAGAAGCTCCTTCCGGAGGCGCTCAAGGCGATCATTCGCAAGCTTCTCGAGAAGGATCCCGAGCGCCGCTACGCGAGCGCGGAAGAGGTCCACGCCGGGCTGAAGACGCTGCAGGCGTCGATGGCTCCGGCGCAACCAGCGGGGCTTTCGCGGAGGGCCCGCGTGCTGTTCGCCGCCGCGGTCGTCGTAGCCGTTCTCGTGGCCGGGTGGTTCTGGCAGCGCTTGTCTCGCACGCGCTGGGCTCGTGAGACCGCCACGCCCGAGATCGCACGGCTCGTGGCCGAAGAGGACTTTGCGAAGGCGGCCGCGCTGGTCCGGCAGGCTCGTCTCGTGCTTCCGCAGGACCCGACGTTGGAGAAGCTCTGGACCCAGGCGACGATAGAAGTCGCGGTCGAAAGCGTTCCGTCCGGCGCCGACGTGTCGTACCGGCCTTACAGGGGCGATTCGCGCAGCTGGGAGAAGCTCGGACGCACGCCGCTGGCGAAGATCCGCGTGCCGAAGAACTACTACGTCTGGCGGGTCACAAAGCCCGGTTTCGCCGCCGCATACCAGATCGCGCCGACGTGGACGATCGTCCACAAGATCCCGCCGAACCTCGCGTTCCGGCTGGATCCGGAGGGGAGCGTTCCGGCCGACATGGTGCGCGTGCCGGGTGGAACAATCGGTCTCGCGATCCCCGGGCTCGATCAGCTTCCCGAGATCCCGCTCGACGACTATCTGATCGACCACCACGAAGTCACCAACGAGGAATACAAGAAGTTCGTCGACACCGGGGGCTACCAGAAGCGCGAGTTCTGGAAGCAACCCTTCGTCAGAAACGGCCGCATCGTGCCGTGGGAGGAGCCGGTGGCTTTCTTCCGCGACACGACGGGGCGCCCCGGTCCCGCGACCTGGGAGCTGGGCAGCTTCGCGAAAGGTCAGGAGAAGCATCCGGTGGCGGGCGTGAGCTGGTATGAGGCCGCCGCTTACGCCGCATTCGCAGGGAAGAGCCTTCCCACCATCTACCACTGGAATTGGGCCGCGCAGACGCAGGCCAGCCTGCTCATCGTTCCGGGCAGCAACTTCTCGGGTGCCGGGACGGTTCCGGTCGGAGGCGACGGCGCCGTCAGCGGCTTCGGGACGACGGACATGGCGGGCAACGTCAAGGAGTGGTGCTGGAACCAGAGCGGGCGCGGCAAGAGGTTCGTTCTCGGCGGAGGCTTCGGCGAGCCGACGTACATGTTCATCGATCAGGACGCGCAGTCGCCGTGGGATCGCCGGTCGAACTACGGGTTCCGGTGTGTGAAGCTCGCCGCGCCACCGCCAACGGTCGCGCTCGCGAGGATCGAGCCCGCCACGCGTGACTTCTCGAAGGAGAAGCCGGTCTCAGACGAGGTCTTCCGCGCCTACAAGGGGCTCTACGCCTACGACAGGAGAGAGCTGAACGCCCGCGTCGAAGAGACGGAGACGACCGAAGACTGGACGCGGGAGAAGATCAGCTTCGACGCGGCGTACGGCGGCGAGCGCGTCATTGCCCACCTGTATCTGCCGAAGAACGGGACCCCGCCATACCAGACGGTCGTCTACTTTCCCGGCTCGGGCGCGATGCACGCGGACAAGTTCACGCTCTCGCCGTACGCGGACTTCATCCCGAAGAGCGGCCGGGCACTGATGGCCCCGATCTACAAGAGCACCTTCGAGCGGCGGGACGACCTGAGATCGGACTATCCCGAGCCGACCGCCTTCTGGCGCGACCACAACGTCGCATGGTCGAAGGACTTGGGCCGGTCGATCGACTACCTCGAGGCGCGGAAGGACATCGACCGCGGAAACCTGGCGTACCTCGGCCTGAGCTGGGGGAGCGCCGTCGCGCCAATCGTCCTCGCGGTGGAGAACCGTTTCAAGACCGCGATTCTTGAATCCGGGGGGCTCGAGTTCCAGCGGGCGCTTCCCGAGGCTGACCAGATCAACTTCGTGGGCCGAGTGAAGATACCGGTGCTGATGCTGAACGGCCGGTACGACCACTTCTTCCCTGTCGAGTCGTCACAGCTTCCGCTCTTCCGCCTCCTCGGGACGCCCGCGAAGGACAAGAAGCATGTCATCTACGAGTCCGGCCACGCGCCGCCCCGCAAGGATTTCATCCGCGAGAGCCTCGACTGGCTCGACAAGTACCTCGGGCCGGTGAAGCGGTAGTCGCGCGCGGTCGGCGGCGGGCCTTCCGTTTCTGTGACGCTACCGCTGAAGTTCGACTCGCCTCCGTCCGAATTCTGAGACGTTCTCTCAGGGTATTGCTCTTGCATCGGCGCGTGAACCAGAGAGGAGATATCGCCTTGAAACGACTTTCCGTCGTCGTTCTCGCCCTGACTGTGTTCGCCGCTCCGGCCCGAGGTGCCGATCCGGCGCCCGCCGTGAGGTTGAGGCAGATGAACGACGCTTCGTTCTCGCTCGAGTCGCTCAAGGGGAGCGTCGTCGTCCTCGACTTCTGGGCGCCCTGGTGCGTGCCATGCCGGACGAGCTTCCCGGCGATGGACGCTCTCCAGAGGAAATACGAAAAACAGGGACTGCGCGTCCTTGGCCTCACGCTCGACGCGAACGACGACGCGATCATCGCGTTCCTGAACGCCGTGCCCGTGGGCTTCACGATCCTCAGGGACGCTTCGGGGCAGGCCGGCGAGGCCTTCAACGTCGTCGCGATGCCGACGACATTCGTCCTCGACCGGCAGGGCCGCATCGCGGCGCGCTTCGAGGGCGGCGGTGCGGCCGTGCATGCGAAGGTGGAAGCGGCGGTCGTGACCCTTCTCGCGGGCGGGGCGCTCGGCGGGGACTCGGGCGTCCGCGTGGCCCCTTCGGTCCAGGCGACGGGCGGCGTCAAGGCCTGGCAGCGCGGCTACCTCGCCGACCCGATGATGAGTCTCGACGGCGACACGATCACGCAGGTCCTGCGCGAGCACATCCACGCGAGCAAGGAAGGGGCGGCCGGCAACGGCGGCGCGGCGGGAGGCGGCTGTGGCTGCAACTGAGCGCGCCCTTCGCCGGGCCCTTCGCCGCGCACAGCGCCGCGCCCGCAAGGCCTCCCGCCGTCCGTCTCTCCCGCTCCTCGCAGTTGGCGCCGGGGCGCTCGCGGCGCACGGGGCCCATGCGCAGTCGCAGATCGACGCGCGGCTCCTTTACTACAAGGAGTCGGGCGGCCGGACGCAGGTCATCGACCCGGTCGTCAACGTCCACCAGGATCTCGGCGACGCGTGGGGGACCCTCGACCTCCTTCTCGCCTACGACTCGATCTCGGGCGCGTCGCCGACGGGCGGCTATCCGTCCGTCGACGTGACGACGTCCGCCTCGGGCCACACGATCGCCGGCGGCAGCCTTCCGCTCGCCTCGTACAACGACCGGCGCAAGTCGGTCGGCCTCGCCTGGGGCCGGAAGATCGGGTCGAACCTGCCATCGATCGACGTGTCGTACGCGAAAGAGAACGACTACACGGCCCGGAGCGTCGGCTTTTCGGACGCATGGACGTTCGCGGGTGGGCGAGGCACGCTGCACGGCGGCGTGGACTTCTCGAGCGATATCGTCGCCCCCGTCACGAACAAACTCGAGCTGCCGAAGAAGCAGCAGGGCTTCGCGCTCGGCGGAACGTGGATCCTCGGCGAGCGCGACCTCCTCGACGTCTCGGCCTCGCTCATGAAGCAGTCGGGCTATCTCGATGACCCCTACAAGATCGTCCCCGTCGGGACGCCCGCCAGCTTCGTCGAGATTCCGGAACACCGTCCCGACACCCGCCAGCGCTGGGCCATCGTGAGCAAGTACGGCCACTACTTCCTCTGGGGCGGCGCGCTCAAGGCGACGTACCGCTATTACTGGGACGACTGGTCCTTGAAGGCGCACACGCTCGAGCTTCAGTACGACCACCGTCTGAACGAAGACTGGCTCGTCTCGCCGAGCGTGCGCCTCTACACGCAGTCGGCCGCTTCGTTCTGGGGGAACACGTTCGCGGCGAAGCAGGAGTTCATGTCGTCGGATTACCGGCTCGCGGCGTTCTCGAGCATCCTCGGCGGCCTCGCCGTCAAGCACAAGATGAGCGAGTCGGTCGACGTGAATCTAGGATTCACGGTCCAGTCGCAGGTCGGCAAGGACTCGATCACGGTCTCGAAGGCCGCGACGAGGACAACACCCGCGGGCTCCGCGACGATTTCGGCCGCGGACCTCGACGTCACGACGATTTCCGTCGGGTTCACGTGGCGCTACTGAGCGACGGCGACGGCCCCGCCCTCTACACGACACGCTTCGCCCTCATGGGCGGGCGGGCCGTCGTGCGGTTCGTGGATCGCCGCGGCCGCGCGGCCGCCGAGGCGCTCGCGCGGGCTGTCGAAGACGAGGCCCTTCGTGTCGAGGTGAAGTTCTCGCGCTTCCGCGAGACGAGCGTCGTCTCGGCGATCAACCGCGACGCCGGGCGCACGCCCGTCGCCGTGGACGCCGAGACGGACTTCCTCGTCGGCGCGGCGCTCGACCTCTGGAAGGAGTCCGGCGGGCGTTTCGACCCGACCGTGGGCGTCCTCCGGAAGGCCTGGGACTTCAAGGCGCAGCGCGTGCCGTCTCCGGAGGAGGTCGCGGCGCTGCTGCCGCTCGTCTCCGGGGCGTCGGTCGCGCGGCGAGACGGGACGGTCTTCCTGAGGAAGCCCGGCATGGAGATCGACCTCGGCGGCGTCGGCAAAGAGTACGCCGTGGACCGTGTGGCCGACGTGCTCCGCGAGGCCGGGGTCTCGTCCGCCATCGTCGAGTTCGCGGGCGACGTCCGTACCGTGGGGAGCCGCGGCGACGGCCGCCCATGGCGCGTGGGGGTCGCGCACCCGCGCCGCGAGGGCAAGGTCGCGTTCGCGCTGAACCTTCGCGGGGACGCGGGCGTCGCGACGTCCGGCGACTACGAGCGCGGCTTCGTGAAGGACGGCGTGCGTTACCACCACATCTTCGACGCGACGACGGGCTGGCCCGCGCGCGGCGTCGCGTCGGCCACGGCCGTCGCGCGGACGGCCTTCGAGGCCGGGCGCTTCACGACGCTCGCGATGCTCCTCGGCCCCGACGCGGGCTTCGACCTCCTCGACAGGTCGCCGGGCGTCGAGGGCGCGCTCATCACGGACACCGGCGAAGTCCGCGCGACGACGGGCCTCGCCCGTCTCGCGACCCTTCCGGCGGTCGCGTTCCCGGTGCTCGAGAGGCTACGCCGCCGCGCCTGAACGGCCGTCAGAAGCCCTGACGACCTCCGGGCACGAATCGGGAACTCCCGGCGGACGGCCGGGTCACCCCCGAAGCCGGGGTGGATTCGAGCGCGCTTTCCAGGAGGTCGGGGTGCGGGGTGGGGCGTTCCCCGACGAGGAGGTCGAGCGTGCGCGTCTCTCCGTTGCGGGAGAGCGACAGCGCGACGCGCTCGCCGACGCGGAGGCTGGAGAGGGCGACCGTCAGAACCTTCGCGGTGCCGACGGGCGTTCCGTTGATCGCCGTGATGACGTCGCCGCCGACGAGGAGGGGATCGCCGCCGATGACGACGTCGAGGTCGCCCCCACGCACACCCGCGCCGGCGGCCGGGCTCTCGGGCTCGACGATTTCCACGAGGAGGCCCTCCGCAAGAGGCGCACGGAGGAGATCGCGCAGGGCGGGCGACACCAGCAGTCCCTGTACGCCCACCCAGGGCCGGATCACGCGCCCGTTCTGAAGAAGATCCGCGCTCGCCGCCTTGATGAGGCTCGCCGGGACCGCGAATCCGATGCTCTGGGCGTCCGGGATGATGGCCGTCGTGAGGCCCACGATGTCGCCGCAGCGGTTGACGAGCGGCCCGCCCGAGTTGCCAGGGTTGATCGCCGCGTCGGTCTGGATCAAGGGCTCCTTCAGGGACCACTGGGCGCCCGGAAGGACCCGGTTCACGGCCGAGACGATCCCGCGCGTCAGGGTCTGCTCGAGGCCGAACGGATTTCCGATCGCGTAGACCTCGTCGCCGACCCGCAGCGCATCCGAGTCGCCCAGGCGAGTCACGGGCAGCAACCCGGTCGCGGGCGGCGGGATCCTGAGGAACGCGATGTCGAAGATCGGGTCGGCGCCGACGACTTGCGCGGGCAGCGCGGTCCCGTCGTCGAGCGTGACGGTGACGATCTGACGTCCGAAGACGACGTGAGAATTCGTCAGGACCAGGCCTCCGGGCGGCAACCGCCGGCGGCGAGGTAAGCGCATTGAAGTATCGAACGGTCGCGAGCGCCACGCGGCGCCCGGGAGACGTGGGACGCCGCGGCTCGGGGCGGCTGAATCTCCTCGCCGGGATCTGGTCGGCCCTGAGTCGGCTGTCGCCGCGGCGTCATATGGTCCTCTTCGTCTGCCTGGTCGCCCTGGTGGCGTGGATCGACCTCGTGACCGGAGAGCAGATCTCGGTCTCCATCTTCTACACCGGGCCGATCTTCCTGCTGACCTGGTTCGTGAGCCGCCGAGCGGGCGTCGCGGGCGCATTCCTGTGCGCCGGTGTCCGGCTGGCTCTCGCGCTCGGAGCCGGGACGTCCGTTCCGAGGCTGATCGCCGTCTGGAACACCGACGTGGAGCTCGGCCTCTTCCTCCTGTGCGCGTTCGCCTTCGGGACCTTGAAGGAGGCTCTCGACCGGGATCAGGCACGGTCCCGGACGGACGAGCTGACGGGCGTCGCGAGCCGGCGCGCATTCTTCGACCGGCTGGAGCTGGAGATCGAACGTAGCCGGCGCGATGGCAGCGCGATGACTCTCGCTTACGTGGATCTCGACGACTTCAAGGCCATCAGCGACAGGCACGGCCATGCGGCGGGCGACGCCGTTCTCCGGCGGATCGCCCGGCTGATACTCGACTGGCTGCGGGAAACGGACTTCGTCGCCCGGATCGGTGACGACGAGTTCGCCATCCTGCTTCCCCGCACGGACGCGGAAGCCGGGCGGCGCCTGCTGACCGAGCTGAGCTCCCGGCTGCTCGAAGCGGGGGAGGGCGAGGTGGTCTCGCTGAGCGTCGGCGCGATCTGCTTCGGTCCCACCGAGGACGACATCGACGTGCTTCTCGGGCGGGCGGACGCGCAGATGCACCGCGTCAAGTCCGAGGGGAAGAAGGGCGTCTCGGTGGAGGATAGGACTCAGCCGGCAGGCTAGATGCGAGCGTAATTCGCGCCTTTCTCCCTGCGATGACGCCAAATCCGGGCATGGATTCTGCTCTTGACGGTCTGCCCGAGACCGAGCGCTCGGCATAAAAGGTAGTCATGAAGATTCTCACTACTCTCCTCGGACTCCTGTTGATCGCCGCCGGCCTCCCCATTCACGCGTCCGATCCGGACGACGTTTCTTCCGGCACGTCACGGACGCCGCCCGCCCAGAGGATCGCGATCGATCCCCGAACGGGGATGATCGCGGCCGCTCCACCGGCGTCCGCCGCGCCGCATCCGGCCGTCAGCAGCGCCCCGCTCGCCGGCATGCGCCTCGCGAGCGGCGCGGTGAGGGTCGACCTCAAGGGCCGGTACCAGATGGCCGTGGTCGCGCACCGGGACGCGGCGGGCGCGATCACGACCACGTGCAAGTCCGCAAGCGCGCTCCCCGCAAGACAGGATCCCGCCGCGGCGGGTCAAGGCGAGGTTCCGAGTGAGAAGTGAGCGTCTCGCGTTCCTCCCGCTCGCGCTCCTCCTCGGTGCCGTTCCGGCATTCGGCCAGGCGACGTTCCAGATCGTCAACGTCGACGCGGCCGGGACGGGACTGAACGATCCGACTCCCGTGTCGCCGGTCGGCGGAAACACGGCGACGACGCTCGGCGCGCAGCGGATGGCGGCCCTTCAGTACGGACTTTCACTCTGGAGCAGCCGCGTCAACAGCTCCCTCCCCATCCGCGTGCAGGCCTCGTTCGCGACGGACTCCTCGATCACCTGCACGGCGACCGACGCGGTCCTCGCCCAGACCGGCCCGCAGGAGGTCTTTCGCGACGACCCGACTTTCCCGCAGCAGGGAGTCTGGTACGTCGGGGCGCTCGCCAACGAGTTTTCCGGCCAGGTCCAGACGACCATGCCGGAGATGGTGACGACGTTCAGCGGGAAGATCGGCACGTCCGCCTGCTCGTTTCCTGCTTCGTGGTATCTCGGACTGGACGGAGCCGCCAGAGCCAACCAGATCGACTTCGTCGCCGTCGTGAACCACGAGATCGCGCATGGTCTCGGGTTCGTGTGCCTCGTCGATCAGAACGGCGGCGAACTCGCGGACACGTCCGGTCCGTTTCCCGACGCCTTCGAGGAGAGACTCTTCGACCTCTCCACGGGTCTCGCGTGGCCCGCCATGACGGACGCGCAGCGCGCGGCGTCCTCGACGGATTCGGGGAACCTCGTCTGGACGGGTCCGCAAGTCGAGGCGAAGTCGAGCCTCTTCTCGTCGGGCGTCGCGTCCGGCGGCCGGGTGCGCATGTACGCGCCCAACCCGTGGCTGGACGGCTCCTCGGTCTCCCACTGGGACAGCTCTCTGAGCCCCTACGAGGCCCTCGAGCCCTACTACAGGGCTGGCGTTCACAGCCTCCTCATCACGGGCCAGGCGCTCGCGGATGTCGGGTGGAACCTCGCGGGGTCGGCTCCGACGACGGCGTGGATCCTGCCTTCCTCGGCGCACGGGCCCGGCGTGGGAGGCGCCTTCTACACGACGACGCTGACGATCGCGAACACCGGCACGGCGTCCGCCGGCCTGACCCTGAAGTTCCTCGGCCACGACAAGGACGGAACGACGGGAGCGACCTCGACGCTCAACCTCGCCGCCGGGGCTTCCGTGACCTACCCGGACGTGCTCGGCTCCGTGTTCGGCGTTACGAGCCCGGACTACGGCGCGATCCTGATCAGCGCCGGCACGACGTCGCTCAACGTCGTCGGCCAGACGTCGACGCCCAATCCGGGCGGGGCGGGCACTTTCGGCCAGAGTGTCCCGGCGCTCGCCTCCGCCGACCTCGTGACGAGCGGCTCCCAGAGGACGATCGTGGCCGTTTCCGACGACGCATCCTTCCGCACGAACCTGATCCTCGCGAACGCGACGTCGAGTCCCGTGACCGTCTCCCTCGCCCTGCTCGATGCGAGCGGCGCGAGCCTCGGCTCGCAGACCGTGCCGCTGCTGCCTCTGGAGATGACGCAGATTCCGGGGGTCGCCCGCACGCTCTCGAGAGGATCGAACGTCACGAACGCGACGCTCGTCCTCACGACGGCGACGTCCGGCGGCGCCTTTGCCGCCTACGCGAGCACCATCGACAACGGCACGGACGACCCGCGCACCCTTCTCGCCCGATGAAGCGGCCTCCCTTGCTATGGATCACGCGCCAGCAGTGCTTCAGCCCTGCGCCCGCGGCGGCGCCTACCCCCGGCTGCGCATCAGGTTGAACTTCGCGAGCTCCGCGTAGGTGACAGTCGAATCGAGGTCTTCGCGCGCGATCCGGAGGTGCTGGACGAGCCCTTCGAGGACGAGCTCCATGAGGAACGCGCGCTCGTAGTGGTCGCGCGGCTTAGCGTGCTTGAGGACGAAGTCCGACAGGCCCTTCACGGACTCCAGAGTCTTGAGGTGCTCGGAAAACGGCGTATCGTCGGAGAGGACGATCTTCCTCTCGTCCGTGAAGGTCGAGACGATGTCGTCGTAGGGGCCGGGAGCGGGCGCGGCCACGGCAGACGCCGTGCGCCGGCCCTCCGCGCGCTCGAGTGTCGTCGGGCCGCTCACGTCGTCGTCGTCCAGCTCGCCGTTCCGGGGCCGGCGCCGGCTCTCGGCGCGCGCGCGCGGGCCCTCGACGGGCGGGAACCTCGATTCGAATAGGGATTTCACGGCGTCGCCGATGAGCTTCTTGGCCACGATCTCGGCACCCTGCTGTTCGCCCTCGAACACCATTTCGACCTTGCCCGTGATCGCGGGCAGCGCCGCGAAGAGGTCCACGAGGCGCGGCGCGACGACGGCCTCGCCCGTCTTCAGCGCCCGCCGCTCGAGATTCGACACGAGCAGCTCGCGCGCCGCGATCGAGAGGCGCGCGGATACGCCCGAGGACTGATCCACGAGCTCGCTCTTGCGCGCCACGAAGGCGATCTCCTCGATGAGGAGCTTCACCTCGTCGCCGAGGAGCACCGTCAGTCCCGTCGCCTCGCGGTCCGTCCAGGCTTCCTGGTCCGTGATGGCCGAGGCCGTCTTCGTGTCGACGGGGTAATGCGTGAGGATCTGCGACGCGATGCGGTCCTTCAGCGGCGTGATGATGTTGCCGCGGTTCGTGTAGTCCTCCGGATTCGCCGAGAAGACCATCAGGATGTCGAGCGGGATGCGCAGCGGAAAGCCGCGGATCTGCAGGTCGCGCTCCTCGAGGATGTTGAGAAGGCCGACCTGGATGCGCGGCTGCAGGTCCGGCAGCTCGTTGATCGCGAAAATGCCGCGGTTCGTGCGCGGCACGATCCCGTAGTGGATGACGTCCTCGTCGGCGAACGTCTTCTTGAGCGTGGCGGCCTTCACGGGATCGATGTCGCCGATGAGGTCGGCGATCGTGACGTCCGGCGTCGCGAGCTTCTCGCGGTAGCGCGCCGCGCGCGGCAGCCAGGCGACGGGCAGGTCGTTTCCGGCGCTCGCGGCCATGCGGCGGCCGTAAGCGGAGAACGGCGCGAACGGCGATTCGTTCAGCTCCGAGCCCGCGATCACGGGAATCTCCTCGTCGAGGAGGTTGACGAGCGCGCGCAGGAGGCGCGTCTTCGCCTGGCCGCGCAAGCCGAGGAGAATGATGTCGTGGCGCGCGAGGATCGCGTTCTGGAGCGCGGGCAGGACCGTTTTCTCGTAGCCGAGAATGCCGGGAAAGACGTTCTCGCCCTTCTTCAGCTTCGCGATGAGGTTGTCCCGCACCTCGTCCTTGACGGTCTTCGGTCCGTAGCCTTCCGCGATCAGCTCACCGAGGGTCGTTGGACGTTCGGTCATGAGACTCCCTTGCTGAAGCTTACGGGATGGAGTGCCGACGAACCGTCAGCGGTTGCGGCCCAGTCACCCGGGCGAGAACTCGCGCACCGGATCGGCCGGCGGGATCACGGGCACGAGCGGGATGGACTTCGACGCGAACCGCGCGCCGAGCGTCTCCATCCGCTTTTTCGACCAGCCCGCGAACGTGTCTTCGATCGTTCCGTCCGGCGCGAGAAGGACGATGAGCGGTACCGATTCGACGTCGAACGCATTCGACGCAACGAACGTGGGCTCGGGATCGAGCAGGAGGTCGAACGTCGCGCCGCCGTTCGCCGCGTAGTACGCGCGGCTCGACGCCGCATCGTCCTGCGAGACCCCCACGACGTGCACGGATTTCCCGCCGTAAGCTTCGTGAAGGCGCTGCAGGTATGGCCAGGCCAGCCGGCAGACGGGGCAGCTCGTCTTGAAGAACGCGAGGAGGACGGGAAGATCGTTTCCCGCCGCGACGACGTCGCTCGTCGAGAGGGAGCCGCCCTTCGGAGTCCGGAACCGGGCGTTGGGCGCGGCGAATCCTGCCGGAAATTCCATGCCGGGAGTGTATCCGGAGACGAGGCGCCGGGGCCTCAGTTCGCGTCGCCGGGCGTTCCCGCGGGAACGGGCGGCGCGCCGGTCGTCGCGTCGGCGACGCGCAGCGAGACGGCCTTCGCACCGTCGGCCGTCGGCCGATAGCGCGCGACGACGTGGTCTTTCGGCTTCAGCTCGGCGAACGTGGAAGGCTGCTTTCCCCGGATGACGGGCACGTCGGGCGCGACGGCAATGGCGATCGTCTCGCGGGTCGCGGGCTTGCCCTTGACCAACGTGGACTTCACCGACTCGCGCACCAGGACGAGGCGCGAGGGGAAGTCGACCCACACGATCTCGCCCACGATCGTCTTCGAGGCTACCGCCGCTACCGTCGACGCGGACTTCGCCGCCACGGAGGGAGGCGCGGCCCCGGGCTTTTGGACGTCCTCGGGAGCGACGAGCAGTGCCAGAAGGAGGACGAGGGCAAACATCGCTCGTTGTACGTGCATGAGCCGTGCCGGGTTTGGCGGAAGACACCACACCGCACTTTGGGGCGAAAACGCTGTCCTTAAGACGCTTACGTCCCGTCTCAGGGAGCTTTTCGCGGGCCGCGCGTGCGCATCTGCCCCATTCAGTCGACGGGGGACGTCCAAATGGAATGATTGAGGTCGCCTCAGGCCGGCTTCTTGAGCCCGAACTTCTCGAGACGGTACTGGAGCGTGCGGTACGTCAGGCCGAGGAGGCGGGCCGCCCGCGCGATGACCCAGCCGGATTTCTCCATCGCCTGGACGATGAGCTGGCGCTCGAATTCCTCGATGTCGATTCCCTCTATGGGGATGTCGAAACCGTACGGCCGCGCGGAGGGCGCGGTGCGGAGGCGCACGTCCGCGGGGAGGTCCTCCGGCCGGATCGTGTTTCCTTCGCAGAGGAGCACCGCGCGCTCGACGAGGCTCTCCAGCTGGCGCACGTTGCCGGGCCACGGATGCCGCACGAGAAGCTCCATCGCCTCGGGAGAGACCGTGGTCACGGCCGTGCCATGCGACGCGTTCGCCTTGTCGAGGAAGCGGCTCACGAGGGCCTTGATGTCGGAGGCGCGCTCTCGGAGCGGCGGCAGGTCGACGGGAATCACATTGAGGCGATAGAAGAGGTCCTCGCGGAAATGGCCCGTCTTCATCATCCCCTCGAGGTCGCGGTTCGTGGCCGCGACGATGCGCACGTCCACGGGGATCGTCTCCGTGCCGCCCACGCGCTTGACCTCTTTTTCCTGCAGCGCGCGCAGGATCTTTCCCTGAAGCGGCAGGGTGAGATCCCCGATCTCGTCGAGAAACAGGGTCGAGCCGCTGGCCGCCTCGACGAGCCCGATCTTTCTCGCGTCAGCACCCGTGAACGAGCCCCTCTCATGGCCGAAGAGTTCGCTTTCGAGGAGGTTCTCCGGAATGGCCGCGCAGTTCAGCGCGAAGAAGGGTTTGGCGGAGCGAAGCGAGCGCGCGTGAATCGCGCGGGCGACGAGCTCTTTGCCCGTGCCGGATTCGCCGCGGATCAGGATCGTGGAATTGGTCGGGGCGATCTTCTCCACGAGCCGGAACATGTCGCGCATCGGCGCGCTCTCGCCGACGATGGCCTCGAGCCCGTCGTTCTTCAGGCGCCGCTCGAGGCGGAGATTCTTCTCGGCGAGCCGGAACGCCTCGACGGCGCGCTCCACGCGGAAGAGCAGCTCGTCGGCGACGACGGGCTTCGACATGTAGTCGAACGCACCGAGACGGTGCGCCTCGCGCGCGCGCTCGACCGAGCCGTGCGCCGTCACGAGAATGACCTTCGGCGCGAGCGGCCCGTCGGCCAGAGAGCTCAGGCTCTTCACCACGTCCATGCCGGTGAGGCCCGGCATCTTGAGGTCGGTGAGAACGACTTCGGGCCGGATCTCGGCCGCCTTCGCGAGCGCCTCGCGCCCGTCCGCGGCGGCGGTGACCTTGTATCCCTCGTCTTCGAGGATCAAGGCGAGCGACTCGCGCTGATGCTTCTCGTCGTCGACGACGAGGAGGGTGGCCTTCGGCTCTTGGGTGTTCACGATGCTCACGGAGAGAGATTACCCCCGAGGCCCGTCAGCCGCCCGCGGGCAGGGAGACGCGGAAAAGGGCCCCGGGGCGTCCGTCGCCGCGAGGGCCCGCCGTGACCCTTCCCCCGTGCTCCTCGACGATCCGCTTGACCATCGCGAGGCCGAGGCCCACGCCCCCCTCCTTGTTCGAGAAATAGGGGTCGAAGAGGCGCGGGAGGTCGGCCTCGGGAATCCCGGGTCCCCCGTCTTCGACGGAGAGGACGAGGCGCCGGCCGGACTCCTCGATCCCGCTCTCGGCGGAGAGACGAACGCTGAGGAGGCCGCCGTGCCGTTCCATCGCCTGAATGCCGTTCTGCACGAGGTTCCAGATCGAGGACTTGAGGAGGTTTGGGTCCGCCCGGAGGAGCGGCACCGCGTCCGGAATGTCTTCCTCGATCGTGACGTGGGCCTGCACCGCCGTCTCGGCGAGGTCCGAGAGCGTGTGACGCACGAGAGCGGCGAGGTCCGTCGGCGCGAACGCGAGGGTGAGGGGCCGCCCGTATGCGAGGAAGTTGTTGATGAGGATAGCGAGGCGGTCGATCTCCTCGCGAAGCGCCTCGATGCGCGCGCCGTACTCGGCCGCGGCGGCCTCGTCGCTTGGGCGGTGACGGCGCCTCAGGACGTCGAGCCCGAGGGACAGGGCGTTCAGGGGGTTCTTGATCTCGTGTGCGAGGCCGGAAGCGAGGTGGCCGATCTCGGCCCGCTTCTCGGCGCCCGCGAGGCGCACCTCGAGCTCCTGTCTCTCCCGCAGCTTCTCCGTCATGTAGTTGAAGGTGGAGGCCAGCCGCCCGATCTCGTCGTCGCGGTCGACCGGCACGGTCACGTCGAGCCGCCCTTCGGCCACCCGGGCCGCGCCGTCGGCGAGCGCGTCGAGGGGACGCGTCGCGTTGCGCGTGAGGACGAGCATGACCGCGAGGCCGAGCGCGAAGACGCCGAGGAGCGCGAAGAGGCGCTTCCGGAAGTTGTCCGCGAGCTGGGCGCGGATGTTCTCGAGGTTGTAGGCGATCTCCACGTGCCCGCGGAGGTGGCCGTCGATGACGATCGGCACCACGAGGTTCCGGTTCGTGGGTCCCGAGCCGATGACGCCGGAGATCACGATGTCCTTCGGGCTCGGCGTTTTCCTCGGACGCCGGGCTGCGGTTCCCGGGGGCGCGGCGTCGGTCAGGGGCCGTCCCGATTCGTCCGCGACCTTGATGTTCTGGAGGCCCCGGGCGCGGAGCGCCGCCGTGTAGTCCTCGAGCACCTTCGGGTCTTTCCAGCCCTCGGGGCCGATCTGCGTCGTGGCGACTTCGATGGCCTTCGCGATTGCCTGGTAGGAGCCGTCCGCCTCGTTGAGCGTCTCGTCGCGGGTCCGGAAGTAGACGAGCGTCTGCAAGATCGCGGCGAGCACGAGAATGCCGGCCCACGTCAGGCCGAGGCGCGTGGAGAGCCGGATTCCCCGGACGCGGGAGCCGCCGATCACGCGCGCCTCATGGGATGTTGAAAGAACGCCACGTGAAGTAGAGGCCGAAAACGACGAGCAGCACGCCGGCGACGATCGTCGAACGGGACACCCACGCGCCCGCGCGGGAACGCCAGCGCTCGACCAGCTCGATGAGGAGCACGAACCACGAGAAGACGCCGAGGCCCACTCCGAGCGCGAAGCCGCCGGCCCCGGCCGCCGTCGGCACGAATAGCCGGTGTCCGACGAGGAAGGAGATGAAGATCGTCCAGTTCACGAAGAGTGCCGGGTTCGCCGCCCCCTGCAGGAGGCCCGTCAGCACGGGAAACCGAGAGAATCCCTCGCGCGTGTCGGCCGGGCGAGGCGTGAATTGAAGGCGCGACGTTCCCGGGTCCGTCCGCTCCGCATCGCGCCGCGCGTCCACGAGGAGGAGCTTCACGCCATATCCCACGAGGAAAATGGCTAGAGTCCCGCGCACCCACGGGTTCGTCACGACCTTCTCGAGGATCCAGCCGAGGCCGAGCCCGATGAGAGCGCAGATGAACGTGTCCACGGTCGCGCCGCCGAAGGCGACGCGGTAGGCGTCCCGTTTCTCGCCCTGAAGGCTCTTTCTCAGGCATGTGACATTGAGCGGGCCGGGCGGAATCGCGCCGATGAACCCGGCGAGAAAGCCCATCACCAGGGCCAGCGGGAAAGCCGCCACGGGTTCCTATCCTCTCACGGCCCGTTTGCGGCTCCCGCCGCCGGGGCGTAGAGTGAGGGCGTGAGACGCCTTCTCGTTTGCGCCGCCGCGGTCCTCGTCCTTTCGGGCATCCCCGCGCGCGGTGAGGAGCGCCTGGAGTTCGAGCCGAAAGTGGGAGCCGTGGGCGGGCGGGTCGTCGTCAAGGCGGGCGTGCCCGCGGGCGCGCAGCTGCTGATCGGCGGGAAGCGGGTGGGGGTCGTGAAGGAAGCCGACGGCGTTTCGGCTTTCATCGTGCCGCCCGGCCTTTCGAGCAGCGCGTTCCTCGAAATCGTGAGCGGAGGCAGGACGATTTCGAAGAGCGCGGTGCCGTTCATCATTTCCGGCGCGTCGCTGGCGGCGCCGCCGAAGCTCATCGGCCTCAAGGAGGCGATCGACGTCTTCGGCTATTCCGACCCGCGCCCCACGGGCGGAGAAAAGCCCGAGCCGAAAGCGCGTCCCGTCCTGAAGCTGGACGATGACGAAATCCTCACGATCGGCGAGCCCGCACCCTACCGGCTTGGGCCTGCGGTCGAGAGCGGCGATCTCGCGACCGCGGGCAAGACCGGCATGTCGGGCACGGGCCTTCTCATCACGGCGCGGCCGCCGAAGAAGAAGACGCCCGTCCCTCTTCCTCCTCCGCCGCCTCAGGACTGAGCGGACTGAGCGCTCTCTCTCCCGTCTCTCCGGCGAGCGCCTCGCTCGCCTCCAGGGCTTCCCGGAGCACCGTTCCCACGGACCCATGTTCCAGCAGAAACGCGTCGTGGCCGTGCGCGGAGACGAGCGTGCGCGATTCGGCCCCCGCGGCCAGTGCCCACCGGCGCACGTCTTCCTCGGGGTAGAGAGCGTCGTTCGTGATGCCGACTCCGGTGAGCCGTCCGCGAAACACCGAAAGCGCGGCAGCGTGACCGCCGCGGCCGCGGCCGACGTCGTGCGCGTCCATCGCCCCCAGAAGCGCGAGGTAGCTCTCCGCGTCGAAGCGCACAACCAGTTTGGCGCCGTGATGCGTGAGGTACGACTGCACCGCGAACGTCTCTCCTACCCCTGGAAGGCGCGCGAACCGGCTCTCGAGCTCCGCCGGCGACCGGTACGTCAGCATCCCGACCATGCGCGCGACGGCGAGGCCCGCGGCGGGGCCCGCGGCCTCGATCGCCTGACGCTGGACGTGATTCCAGCCGATCGCCCACGCGGAGTGCGCCGCGGGCGCCGCGAAGACGACCGCGCGCGAGGTGCGCTCCGGAAAGGAAGCCACCCATTCGAGAGTAACCATCCCCCCAAGGGAACCTCCCGTGACGAGTGCAGCTCGTTCGACACGAAGTTCGGAAAGAAGAACTTCTGCGAGAAATGCCTGGTCGCGCGTCGTGATCGTGGGGTGCGCGCCGGCGATCCGACCCTTTCTAGGAATTCTTTCGAAAGTCGTGCCATAGCACGAGCCCAACAGGTTGGGGCAAAGCACGGCCCACTTGTTCGTGTCGATCGCCTTGCCCGGTCCGATGACACTTCCTTTCCATCCGCCGAGAGTCTCGGGCGACCCCGTGAGCGAGTGGAACACGAGGACGAGGTTGTCGCGGCGCGCGTTCAGCGCGCCCTCGAGGACGTACGCCTGGCGCACGTCCCGCAGGATTTCCCCGGACTCGAGCGCGAAACGAGGCGTGACGTGGAAGCGGGCGGCGGTCACGTTCGCACCGCCTTTCCGAGCGCGACGTCGAGGGCGAGGCCGAGGTCCGCTATCAGGTCGCGCGCGTCCTCGATGCCGACGGAGAGGCGGATGAGATCGGCCGTCACCCCGGCGCGCAGGCGATCTTCGGCCGTGAGCTGTTGGTGTGTCGTGGACCACGGGTGGATGACGAGGCTCTTGGCGTCGCCCACGTTCGCGACGAGGGAGAAGAGCTTCAGGCTCGCGATCAACTTCTTTGCCTCTTCTTCGCCGCCCTTCACGCCGAACGTCAGGACGCCGCCGAAGCCGCCTTCGAGATAACGGGTCGCGGGCTCGTGCGCCGGATGCGAGGGCAGACCGGGGTACCGCACCCACGAGACGGCGGGATGCGCCTCGAGGAAGCGCGCGACCGTGAGCGCGTTCTCGCTGTGGCGCTGGATGCGGAGATGGAGCGATTCGAGACCCTGGAGGAACAGGAACGAGTTGAAGGGCGACAGCGACGCGCCGACGTCGCGCAGGAGGACGACGCGGAGGCGGATCGCGAAGGCCGCCGCGCCGAAGGCGTCCGCGAACGAGAGGCCGTGGTACGCAGGCTCGGGGTCCTTGAAGAAGGCCTTGAAGCGGGGATTCGTTCCCCAGTCGAACTTCCCGCCGTCCACGACCGCGCCGCCGATGGCCGTCCCGTGGCCGCCGATCCACTTCGTGGCCGAGTGGAGGACGACGTCCGCTCCATGCTCGATCGGGCGGCAGAGGAGCGGTGTCGCGAACGTGTTGTCGACGACAAGCGGCACGCCCGCGTCGTGGGCGACCTTCGCGAGGGCCGTAAAGTCGGGCACGTCGAGGTTGGGATTGCCGATCGTCTCGACGTAGACGGCGCGCGTCGTGTCGTCGATCGCGGCGGCGACCTTGCGCGGGTCGTTCGCGTCCACGAACTTCGTCCGGATGCCGAGGCGGGGCAGCGTGTGCTGGAAGAGCGTGAACGTCCCCCCGTATAGGGCCGACGACGAGACAAGGGAGTCGCCCGCCTGCGCGAGGTTCAGGATGGCGAGTGTCTGGGCGGCCTGACCGGATGCCGTCGCGACCGCCGCGACGCCCCCTTCGAGCGCCGCGAGGCGGCGCTCGAAGACGTCGTTCGTGGGGTTCATGATGCGCGTGTAGATGTTTCCGAATTCGCGCAGGCCGAAGAGGTTCGCGGCGTGCTCCGGCCCGTTGAAGACGTACGACGTCGTCGCGTAGATCGGCACGGCCCGCGCGTTCGTGGCGGAGTCGGCGGTCTCCTGCGCGGCGTGCACGGCGAGGGTCCCGGGGTGGTAGCGGGGTTTCGGTTCGGTGGTGGTCGACATGGGCTTCTCCTTTTCGTTCGTCTCCGGTCTTTCGGGCACAAAAAAAACCGGCCCTCTCGCGTGAGAGGGCCGGTTGGGGAATCCGATGA
>DAIOUV010000010.1:78468-82170 GCA_036759345.1 Acidobacteriota bacterium
GGCACAAAAAAAACCGGCCCTCTCGCGTGAGAGGGCCGGTTGGGGAATCCGATGAGCGTGTGCTCCCGGTTCGCCTGGATTCGCGGGGTCTAGGTCGGTTGTGTCCTCGACCTCGCGAAGCCGCCGTCCGTCTCCCGCAGGGGAGCGCCGGACATCGAACACATGGACATGCGAATTCGAACCGCAGCGACCTTGACGTCACCGGTCGCGTTCAGGCAGACGGGGGTGGGGCGGTTCGACATGTTCGAGCGACCTTAGAGACGTCGGATCAATTGGTCAAGAGGATTAATAGTTGAAGGTGACTTTCAATAGCGGTCACGGCTACCGCCGCCGCCGCCCGTGCGGGGCTCCTGCGGGCGCGCCTCGTTGACGCGAAGGGCGCGGCCCTCGAGCTCCTGGCCGTTCAGGGCGCCCATGGCCTTCTGCCCGTCGGCATCGGACATCTCGACGAAGCCGAATCCCTTGGACTGGCCGGTGTCGCGGTCCGAGATGACGCGGGCCGACTCGACGGCACCGTACGCCTCGAAGATGGAACGGAGCGAGTTGTCGTTGACGGAGTAGGAGAGGTTTCCGACGTAGAGCTTCATGGAATGAGAATCCTTCGCAACTGATGCGATCTGGTAGGGCTTCTCGCGTCGTTCAGGCGGGAAGCGGGTTCGGGAGATGGTGAAAACGAAACTAAGGAATTTCATCATGCTCGGGAAGCCAAAGTCAAATTGAAATCGGCCCGCCGGGAACTTCCAGCCGTCTTCGGGGTCGAACCGGTGAGGAGACCGATGAGATGCCTGCCCGGATTCTCGCCTTCGACGCCTCTCGAGGCGAGGAATCGCATGTGAGAATGGTCGCCGTGACACCCATGGCGGCCTCGGCGCACCACCATCCGGGCGAGCGCGACTGGCCCGGAGACGAGATCGCCCTCAGCCGGTTTCTCTCGGGCGACGTCCTCGGGTTCGAGCAGATCGTGCGCTACTACGGGGCGATGGTCTTCTCTCTCGCGGCGCGCCTCGTCGGCCCCGCGGATGCGGAAGACGTCGTGCAGGAGACGTTCCTGCGCGCCTACCACGGGCTCGGGAAATTTCGTGGCGAGTCGAGCCTGAAGACGTGGCTCTACGCGATCGCGCTGAACCGCGCGCGCGCCCGCATGGGAACGCTCGGGCGGCTGCGCGCGATGTTCGTCCCGGGCCGTTCCCGCGAAGACGACCCCTTCGCGAGCCTGGACGACGCGGCCGACCCCGCCGCCAGCCCCGAGGAAAACGCCGTCCTCAAGGAGCGCCGCGTGCGCCTTCGCGGGGCGATCCGCGCGCTGCCCGAGGAATTCCGCGCCGCCGTGATCCTGCGCGACCTCGAGGGGCTTTCGTACGAAGAAGTCGCCGAAGTGCTCGGAGTTCCGATCGGAACCGTGCGCAGCCGTCTCGCGCGCGGCCGCGCGCTTCTCAAGGAAAACCTCAAGGAGAAACTCTCGTGAGCGCCCGTCCGTCCGTCCCCCGCCTCGAAGGCGAGGAGCTCGACCTCCTGATTTCCCGTGCTCTCGACGGCGACCTCTCGCCGGAGGAGACGCGCGATCTCGAAACCGTCCTCGCGAACGACCCCGCCGCCCGACGGCGGAAGGAAGAGCTGGCCGGCCTCGTGGCGGAGGCACGCGCCCTCCCCGCGCCCGCGCCGCCCTTCGCCCTCTCGACCCGCGTGAACTCGGACGTGTCCGAGAAGACCGCGCGCGGCGGATCGATCTTCCATCGGTTCGGTTTCTACCCGCCGCCCGGGATGGCGATCGGCGCGATGGTGGTCCTGGGGGTCGTGGCCGTCGCGATCACCGTGATGAATCCGGCGCCGAAGCGGATCGCCCCGACCATCGCGCAGCGGGCCGACGGACCGGTCGACGTGTTTTTCCAGGAAGGTGCGCGCGCGAAGAAGGCGGCCTCGGCGCCCAGCGAGCGCGTTGCCGCGAAGATCGCATCGAAGGAGAAGGCGCGGGACCGGGGCGCGGCCGCGCTGTCCGCTCCGGCGTCCGAACCGTCCTCGGCCCCGGCCTCGATCCTCGAGGCGAAGCCGGCCGCGGTCGTCGCGTCGGTCGCTGCTTCGAACGAGCCCGTGCTCTCCGCCGCGGCTCCGCAGGCGGCCGGAGGCATTGCTCCCGCAAGCCCCGCGGCTCCGGCTCCCACCGTTCGGGCGATGCGGTCCGCGGAAGTCCGGTCCTGGTCGGTCGCGATTCGGGGCGGAGGCGCGCGGCGATGGATGCTGCGCCGTGCTCCCGAAAGCCGGCCCTCGGCGGCGTCGGCTCCGGCCTCGTCGTTCCGCGTCACGCTCGACGCGGAGGGCCGCGTCACCGCGGTGCGGGCGCTCGACGCCCGCGCCGTCCAGCCCGCGCTCCTCGAGTTCGTGCGCGGACTCGTCTTCGCCCCCGTGGGAAGCGTCGCGGGGAACGCCGTGGGGAGCGTGGCCGACGGGTTCGCCGGCGAGCAGAAGGCGAAGGACGAGCGCACGGACGCGCTTTCCGAGAAGAAAACGGACAAGACCGCCAAGAATCCGTCCGAGATCGAGGTCGAGGTTTCGGCGCGCTGAGGCGGCCGACTTCCCCCAAATTTGACGCGGCTCCCGCCCCTCTCTACACTCCCGTTTCCTTCGGAAGCGAGCCGAAGTAGCTCAGTTGGTAGAGCAACTGATTCGTAATCAGTAGGTCCCCAGTTCAAGTCTGGGCTTCGGCTCCATCTTTTGTTGACATAAACCCCGCAAACTGTAGGGGCGCAATGGGAATTGCGATGCCGGTTGGTGCGCACAGACCAGCGGTTTCGTCGCGGTTCGCGGGCTTCCTAAGCCATCGGATGATCCAGACGCCCTCCGTACTGGTCGGCGATCCGGTCGAGGCAGCGCTCCTCGTAGTCGGTCCGTCCCCAGATGTCGAAGGCGAGATGGCTCAGGATTCGACGGATGACAGGCGGCCAGTCTGTTGGCGTCCGAATCTCAGGGCCGGTCGGGGCTCATGACCGTCCGAGGATATGGAATATGCTCCGGCGCTTGTCGGCCTGGGCACGGGACTGACATCCTCGGCGTGCCGGAGGAAGGAGGCTCACGTGATCAGGACGGCCGTCATCGCCATTGGCGGGAACTCGCTCATCACGGACAAGGAGCACCAGCGCGTCCCGGACCAGTACCAGGCGTGCTCCGAAACGTGCCGCCACATCGCGCCGCTCCTCCGGGACCCGGACCTCAGGCTCGTGATCACGCACGGAAACGGCCCGCAGGTGGGCTTCATCCTGCGCCGGTCCGAGCTCGCGTCGAGAGAGCTCCACACGGTGCCGCTCGACTCCTGCGTGGCGGACACGCAGGGGGCGCTCGGCTACCACATCCAGCTCGCGCTCTTCAATGAGTTCCGGCGTCTCGGCATCGAGAAGGCTGCGGCCACGGTGGTCACGCTCTGTCTCGTGGACCGCGCCGATCCCGCGTTCGAGAAGCCGAACAAACCCATCGGATCGTTCCTGTCTAAGGAACAGGCGGAGTTCCACCGCGCGGCGGACGGGTGGGACCTGGTCGAGGACGCAGGGCGGGGATGGCGGCGCGTCGTCGCCTCGCCAGCGCCGACCGCGATCCTTCAGCTCGGCGCGGTGAAGAGTCTGCTCGACGCCGGCTTCGTGGTCGTCGCGGCGGGTGGAGGGGGGATCGCCGTGGTCGAAGACGCCGCGGGGGTTATCCGGGGCGCGGCCGCGG
>DAIOUV010000011.1:0-79946 GCA_036759345.1 Acidobacteriota bacterium
AGGGTCACGAGAAACGACTGGGACCAGCGCATAGAGCCGGCGAGGATAGCAGGGGCCGCGTCAAACGAGGCCGGACTCGATCGCTTTCAGCACCGCCCGCGTTTCGTTCGCGCACGCCGAGTTTCGAGAGGATGCTCGAGACCTGATTGGGGGGAGCGGCCGTGTGGCCACTCCCCCGCTGGGTCAGGAGCTAACGATCTCTCCGGTCAGCCCCTGCCGTTGAGGACGACGTTCAGCTTCATAAACGCCGGGTTGCCTTCTGCCAGGATTAGATTTGCCGCCGGGTCGGGCGCGCCGCGCACGCCCCCGAGACGCGACCCTTCGCGACCACTTCCCAGCCTGGGATGAATGCCGACATCAGACTCCTGAAGAGCCTTCCGTGGTTCGGCACGCTCAGGTGCAGGACCTCATGGGCGACGACGTACTCGCGGAAACGCCTTGGCTGGTCGAAAAGGCTCTGGCTGAACGTGAGGGTTCCCGTCGTCGAGCAGGACGCCCACTTCTTTCGCATCGCCTGGATCTGAACCCGACGTGGCTGGACCCCGACCCTTGTTGCCCACGACCAGACCCGCTTTTTGAATTCCTGTCGACGCCGGATGGCGAGTGGGCGGTTGTTTCCTGCGGAACGCCCCCTGCGCCTCACCCTCGGGCCCTCATGACGGCGTCCGCCACCTTCACCATACGTTCCGTTCCGACCGCAGGCATCAGGTCCTTATAGAGCGCCGCCTTCAGAGCTCGAAGTTGTTCGGCGCTGTCTCCGAATTCCGGGAACTTTGAAAAGACAACATCCAACCGCTCGGCGAGAGGCTTAAGTTGCGCTTGCTCGATGTCAGACAGCTTCAGCGCCTGATAGAGGGAGAACGAGCCAGGGGAAAGCCCGAGGCTCTGGCGCTCGGCCTGGACATCCAGATACTCCCGAACGAGCTTCTCCAACTCCTCGAGCGCCGCCTCGGTGGTCTCGCGGCGATCGGCCAATGCCGCCAGAATCGATTCTGCCCGATCTCCCAGCGGAATCAAGAACGGCTGCTGAGCTGATTGAGCAGCGATCGTCGTGGTGAGGCTGCGACCCAGGTTGATGACACGGGTAACCGACTTGTCCTTCCCGTCGCGCTTCAGCGCGGCCAAAGCCTCTTCGTCGATACGGACGAGCGGAAGTGTTCCCGTGAATCCGAAGGCCGAGACGCTCTCTCGGACGATCGTTTCGGTCTGGTCCGCCAGGTCGCGAACAGGGCCGGTGTGCGGCGCGAAAGCCTGCTGTACGAGGGCGCTCAGCTTGGCGAGCGCCACGTGCTCTCCCAGGAAGGGCCTGAGGAACGGGTCCGGCGACAAGATGCTGTGGAGGTTGTGAACTTCGGTGAAGAAGTGATTGAAGGCGTCACGACGAGCTGGATCCACGAAGAACTCGACTGCCCGCTCGACGAGCTTGTCGTCAGGCGCGCCGCGCGTCAGCTCGAGATACGCCACCGCCGGGCCCTTCATCAGGCGCTCGAACGTTTGGCAGAGGATGTCGACGTTCTGGATGACGCTCGCGACCTCGTCAGAATCGAACGAGAGGGCCTTCTCGAGATTCGCGAAGATGCCGACGAAATCCACGACGAAGCCACACGGTTTGCGGCTCCCCTGGGCGTCCTCGTAAGGTCTGTTGACGCGGGCGATCGCCTGGAGCAGCGTGTGATCGCGCATCGGCTTGTCGAGGTAAAGGCAGTAGAGAACCGGCGCATCAAAGCCGGTCAAGAGCTTCTCCGTCACGATGAGGATCTTCGGGAGCTTGTCCGACCGAACGAAGCTCTGGCGGAGCCGCTTTTCAGCGGCTCCGTCGAGGTGAAACTGCGTGAGAAGCTCTTCGTCGTTGTGGCCCGAAGAGAACACGACGGCCGACTGTTCAGGGGGCAGGTAACGATCGAGGGCCTTCTTGTAGAGGGCGCAGGCTTCCCGGTCCACCCCGACGAGAAAAGCCTTATAGCCCTTCGGTTCGACGCTCTCCTTGAAGTGCTGCGCGACAAATTGGGCCACCTTGTCGACGCGATTGTCGGCCTTGAGGAACGTCTTGAGGCTCACGGCCCGGTCGAGGATCCGATTTAGTTCCTCGATGTCGCTGATCCCCTCCGCGTCCTTGAGGCTCAGAAACTGGCTCTCCAGTTCCTCCTTCGGAACGCGCAGCTCATTGGGTGCGAGCGTGTAGTGGAGCGGCAGGGTTGTCCCGTCCTCGATCGACTCCGCGATCGAGTACTTGTCGAGGTAGCCGCGCGGCGCATCGTCAACGCCAAACGTTTTGAACGTCCCAGCTCCGTGGGCGGTACGGTCGATCGGGGTTCCCGTGAAGCCGAGGAACGTAGCGTTGGGAAGCGCGGCCACGAGGTAGTTCCCGAAATCACCGCCCGTGCTCCGATGTGCTTCATCGACGAGCACGAAAATGTTGTCGCGATCCGAAAGACCGCTGGGGACGCCGTCGAATTTGTGGATCATCGAGACGATGAGGCCCCGGAACCCGCTCTCCAGCAATTGCTTCAGATGCGCCTTCGATCGGGCCTCCTGAAAGTCCAGGCCGTACCCGCTCAGTTCCCTGAAGAGCTGGCCTTCGAGCTCGGTCCGGTCGACGAGCATCAGGACTGTTGGCTTCTCGTTCCGGAAGGCGGGGTGACGGAGTAGCTGCTCGGCTGCGGCCATCATGGTGAACGTCTTCCCGGATCCCTGCGTGTGCCAGACGAGCCCATGCGACTTCTCGGGATCGAGCGCACGTTCGACGACTCGCTCCACTGCACGGGTCTGATGCTGGCGAAGGATGATCTTCTTGAGCTCGTCGTCGCGCCTGTAGAAGATGACCCAGTCGCTCAGCACCTTGAGGAAGCGCTCCCGGCTGAAGAAGCGCTTCACTTTCCGTTCGAAGTTCGCCTTCTCCTCGTCCTTCCAGTTGAAGAGCGCCTTCGCGTCGAGGCTCCAGGTCACTCCGTAGGCGAAGTCGAGGATCTGTGTGATGTTGAAGACCTGCACCGGAACCACGAGCTCGGGCGTCTCCCGGTGGTATCGCCGGACCTGACGGAGGCCGATGTCGAGGGCGTCTTTCTTGGCGGCGGCCTTCGTCTCCACCAGCGCAACCGGAATCCCGTTCACCACAAACATCACATCCGCGCGGTTTCCGTGCTGCCCGTTCGTGTAGCGCCACTCCTTCGTGACATGGAAGAGGTTGTTTGACGGGTGCTCGAAGTCGATGAGCGTCACATTCCGCTGCTGCTTCTGGGACTCGACGAAGACCGTCCTCTCCCCGCGAAGCCAGGCCAGCGCCTCGAAGTTGCCCTCGATGCTCGTACGCAGGCTTTCGAGCTTTCGGATGATTTCGTCGACGTTCGCTGGGGTGACGACTCCGGGGTTCAGCTCGAGCAGCTTCGCCCGAAGCGTCTTGAGGAGGAACATTCCGCTCTCACCGCCACGCTCAGTGATGGCGTTGGAGGGGTCCAAGATCGCCCACCCGATCTCTTCCGCATAAAGAAGAATCGGGTCCTGTACGGCCTCCCTCTCGGCGCCCAGTCTAGACACGAGGCACCTCCATTGAGCCGAGAGGCGGCGGCACGCGGAGCACACCAGTGGTCAATGATTGAAGACTGGTTAAGAAAATGTTACCTAGGAGGGACAAGCGGTGTTCGGCGCTTTCAACGCTCGCGTCAAGACGAGAGAGCGCATCGGCGATCGGCCCTTGATCAGGTGGTGCCGGAACCGGGATCGGTACCGACGAGAGAATCCTAGTGTTTATGTTTGGCATGATCGTGCCGGCGGCGTGTGTCTTTAGAAACGCTTGGACTTCTCCATGATCCAGGGCATATGAAAGGAACTTCGGGTTTACCGCTCCCGGCGCTGGACGAACGAGCAGGCAGCCCGTTCCAACGAGCCATCCCTCTTCGCGCTCACCGACGTAGGCGTGCCTCCCAACATCGCCGCGCCGGCTGAACAGGATGTCTCCCACTTGGAGTCGGTGGCGAACCAGGCGCGACGCGTCAGCGTCTGTAACCCTAGGAATCCGGGTTTGAGCGATGCGGCCGTTCGCGATGTGAGTGGGGTTTACGATCGGGATACCGCTTTCGACGTAGTCCGAAGAATGTAGTTGACTCCCGAAGGGGCCCGTCTGAATCGTCCCAATCGGGCCTGGGCAGAGCTCGCCGAGTGTGACAACCCCCCATGAGCGCGGGATCGGCCCGAGTTCTGTGTCGGTTGTGGTTTCGCCATGAAGCCCGCAAAGGAAGAGCCTAGCCATCGTCGCGGCCTTCAGATCCTTCAATGCCGTGACGCGGCCTGCCATGGTTTCAACGGCTTCGTGGAGCTTCGAAAGAATCGCAGCGACAGCGTTCTGTTCTCGTACGCGTGGGACGGGGACCGGTAGGCTCTTCAGCCGCGCGCCGGAGAGATTCGGGATGGTCGTCCTATTTCCGATCCCCTCGTAGAGTCCGAGCTGAAGGAACGCGGCCTGAAGCCAGTACATGACGAAAAGAGGATCGACTTCATCGGTCTTCCGACGTAGCCGGTGGATATGGTTCTGATAGAGGCATCCGGGCAGCTCGTCCCGCCAGATGGCTGTGCGGCCGATCTCTCCACCCTCGCAGACCAGAAGGTCCCGATCTTGGAGGGTCAGCCGCGAGGCTTCGCCTTCATCGAAGCTCATGGTGTCGACGTCCGCCAGATCGAGCCTTCCCCAAAGCACGTTTCGAGTACGAAGAAACGGGCGGCGCGAAACCCCGCCACGAGCCTCGGGCGAAAGCGCCTTTCCCTGCTGTACGTCGAACAGCCCGCCGAGGGTGTTCGGCCGCCAGCCATCCGGAAGGTTCTCGAAGCTAAATGCGGCGCTCACTTGACGGAAATCTGTTTCATTGTTTCTCCTGATCCCGCAGACCAAACCCGATCCGACGCCGCGTTGCCGATGAAGGCTGCATGAGCCCCCGGATCGCCTCGAAGACCATTGCGAACTGTTTGTCGTAGCGCTTCTCGAGCTCGTCGAGCTTCTTCGCCAGGTCCTTATGGAGACCCGCCATCTCTCGGAGGCGCACGAATGCGCGGACGACTTGAACGCTCGTATTGACGGCGACCGAACTGTTCAGAACGCTCGCGAGCATGATCGTCCCGTGCTCCGAGAACGCGTATGGCAGCGTGGGGGAGAACTTGAGGCGGGAGAGGTGGTCGCAGTTTGCGACCACCTCGGCCTTCTCTTCGGCCGTCAGCGCAAACATGAAATCCTCGGGAAAACGCTCTCGGTTGCGCTTGACCTGCTCATTCAGGCGCTTCGTCGTCACGCCATAGAGCTCCGCGAGATCAGCGTCGAGCATGACCCTGGTGCCGCGAATCATGAGGATTCGGGCGTCGATCGCGGGGCGCTTCGCGAGGGAGGTCTGGCCTTTCATTTCGAGCCCCATCGGAAGCCGAGCCCCGCGAAGATCGTGGCGAGTTCCCCGTCCAGTACGCGTGCCTTCTCGTCCAAAGCTGCCAGCTCGTCGAGGATTGGCTGGATTTCGCGATGCTCGGCCGGGCTGCCCGTTTGCACGTAGGCCGACGGAGTGAGATTGAAGTCCTTCTTACGGATCTCATCGAGAGTAACGACTTTCGCCAGCTTCTCGACGTCTACTCCCTCCCGGAAGGCATCCGCGACTCTCTGAATCCCCTCGTCCGTGAGCTCGTTCTTCGGCCGGCCCTTGATGAACTGCGTGCTCGCGTTGATGAGGGTGACGCGGCCCTTCCGGTTCGGGGCCTTCTCTCGCCTGAGCACCACTATGATTCCAGCGGCTGTCGTGTTGTAGAAGAGGTTCTCGGGGAGCAGGATCACGGACTCGATCCAGTCCCGGTCGACGAACGTCTTCCGGATCGTCTTCTCCCGGTTCTCGCCCTGGCTGCCGCTTCCCCTGCTCACGGCCCCCGTGTCCAGTACGACGGCCGCGCGGCCGTTCTCTTTCAGCGATGCCATCGCATGCTGGAGCCACGCCCAGTCGGCCGTGCCCGCCGGTGCGAAGCCGGCCTCGAAGCGGGCATAGGGATCGTTCTCGTAGGTGGTGACGTCGATGTTGTCCTGGTTCCACATCGGGTTTGCCACGACGATGTCGAAACGTTCCAGGCCTGAGCCGTCGACGAATTTCGGGTTCGTCATCGTGTTGCCGCGGACGATTTCGCCCTCCATGTCGTGGAGGACCATGTTCATGTTCGCGATGGCGAAGCTAGGGCCGGTGAGTTCCTGCCCGTAAAGCTTCAGCGGCCGACGGACCTCCTTCTCGCGTTGGGCGAGAAGCAGCTCGCACTTGACGAGGAGGCCGGCGGAACCGCAGGCGAAGTCATAGACCTCTTCACCCTGCCGCGGGTCGACCAGGTGAGCGATCAGCCAGCCGACTTCCTTAGGCGTGAAGAACTCTCCCGCACTCTGACCCTGTCCCTCAGCGAACTTCCGGAGGAGGTATTCGTAGGCCCTGCCGAGGAAATCCGGCTCGACGTCGCTCAAGCCGAGTCGGTAACGCGCCTCGCTCAGAAGCTCGATGACCCGGGAAAGCGCCTGGTCGCTGATTTCGCGCTCACCGTTTCGGGTTTCATTGAAGTCCACGATGTCGATGACTCCCTGGAGTCGGGCGTTCAGACGTGCCACGAGACGCAGGGTGCTCGTGACTCTCTCACCGACGGTCTTTGGCTCGCGGCCTTCCTTCCATTCGAACGCACGCCGGCCGCTGAGAACCGGCCATAACCCCTCCTGCGGAATGTAGAAGCGAACGACCGTATGGTCCGCCTCGACGACCTCGCGAGCCGTTTTCTCGTCGCCGTATTCCGCGGTCAGCCTCGCGATCTCGTCCTCGAAGACGTCGGAGAGGCGCTTCAGAAACATGAGGGGGAGGATGTAGTCCTTGAACTTTGGAGCGTCTTTCTCGCCCCGAATCGAGCAGGCGGCCTTCCAGAGCATCCCCTCCATCGCCTTGAGGTCGAGCTTCCCCGTGGTTGGAGAAGGAAGCGCGTCATAGTCGGGCTCGGAGAGCTTGCGGCCGCGCCTTCGCGCCGCACCCGCCGGTGAGGCGGACTCGCTGCTTGAAGCCGCAGAAAGGGCGGCGGCAACGTCTTCGAACCCCGCGCCTAGCCGCTCCGCGTGACGAAGAAGCTCGCGAAGAGAGGACCCGTCCGGGGCGGCCTTGCCGTTCTCCCAGCGGTTCACAGTGGGGTATGCGAACCGGATGGAACGGGCAAACGCTTCTTGGGTGAGCCCCTGCCGTTCCCTGAGTTGGCGAATAGCCGCTGCAATTTCCATAGGTACGTTATATCTTCCTGTATTTCTTTATGTCAAGTGTTATGATTCTCGTGGGAAGGGAGGCCATATGGCCAGAAAAGAGATCCACATAGTTCCGAGCGGCGCCGACTGGGCTGTCAAGAGACCGGGAACGGATAGGGCATCTTCAGTCCACCCGACGCAGAGCGAAGCGTCCAGAAGGGCGCACGACATGGGACGTCGCGACGGTTCGGAGGTCATCACGCACGGACGCGACGGCAAGATCCGCGAAAGCGACAGCTACGGGAATGACCCGTGCCCGCCTAAGGACAAGCGCTGAGGGAGTCGAAGAGCATGAAACCACGTGGCATCGTCTTCGTGAGTTGCGGTCAACGGACAGCGGAAGAGAGGGCGCTTGGCTCCAAGATCTGCGAACTGATCAACGCCACCGATAACCTGACTGGCTACTTCGCACAGGACGAGAGCACGCTCGAGGGTCTAACCGGCAACATCTTCATGAGGCTCGACAAGTGCGTCGCGCTCGTCACGGTCATGCACCGACGCGGGCGTGTCGCCGTGCCGGAGATGCCGGCATTCGACCGTGCTTCGGTCTTCGTTGAGCAGGAAATCGGAATCGCGGCATTCCTCAAGCATGTCGGGAAGCGGCCGATCGAGGTGCGGGCTTATGTCGAGGAGGGCGTCGCCCTAGAAGGGATGCGCGAACACCTTCAACTCAACCCCGTGCACTTTGCGAAGGCGGACGAAATACTCACCGACCTCAAGGGCATCCTTCCGGGATGGGGTCACCTTTTGCCAAAGGCCGAGGGGCCGCTGGAAGTTGAGATGGAGCTGAAGAAGAACGTTGGTCGTACGCCAGGCGGAGGCAGGATGGAGGACCGCTTGGTGGTGTCGCTCGCAAATGTCGGACAGGAGACCGTGCCGGCGTTTGTCCTACGCATCGTGTTGCCGAAGGGTTTCGTCGAAAACCCTCACAACTACATGCCTTTCGATCGGGAACGGAGCGACGAGAAAACCGACTGCTTCAGGTTTACAGAGAAATCTCGACGCGAGACGATTCGCCCGGGCGACCGTCCCCCGCCATTCGAATTCAATGTATCCGCCGAAGGCCTTCCTCCGGCCAACTATGAAGCGAGCGCAACCGTTCAAGTAGACCGATATCCGTCTGTCACCAGAACGATCAAGCTCACATAGAGGCTCGAGTCCCCCGCGCGGCCTCCCGCGAGGATGGTCGAGCGCCGCATGGGAACCTCCATTTACGGAACCGAAAAATAATAGACTGCCGCGGCGATGGATGTGACCCGTTTTTTCCAGTCGCCTGAAAAGAGCGATGCCGGGCTTTCGGCGCTCGCTCGCGGCGTTGTCGGTTCGGAAATTCTGCGCATCGCCGGCGAGATCCGCGCGATGCAGGCGAAGGGTCAGCCCGTGTGCAACCTCACGATCGGCGACTTCGATCCGAAGTATTTCCCGATCCCGAAGGAGCTCCTCGACGCCACGCGCGCGGCCCTCGCGGCCGGGCAGACGAATTACCCGCCCGCGGAGGGCATCCTGCCGCTCCGTGAAGCCGTCGTGCGCCTGTATGAGCGGGACCTCGGACTGAAGTATCCCGTCGGTTCCGTCGTCATCGCGGCGGGGGCCCGCCCGCTTCTCTACGGTGCCTACCGCACGCTCGTGGATCCCGGTGACACGGCGATCTATCCCGTCCCGACCTGGAACAACAACCACTACGCCTATCTGTCGGGCGCGCACGGGATCCCGGTGCCCGTCACGGCGGCGTCGAATTTCTTCCCGACGCCCGACCAGCTGCGCCCCCACCTCTCTTCGGCGCGGCTCCTCATCCTCAACTCGCCGCTCAACCCGACCGGAACCGTCATTTCCAGAGACGCCCTCACCGCGATCACGGAGCTGGTCGTAGAGGAGAACCGGCGGCGCGAAAGAGCGGGCGGCAAACCGCTCTACTTCGTGTACGACCAGGTCTACTGGACGCTCACGTTCGGCAGGGCCGAGCACCACACGCCCGTGGAGGTCGTGAAGGAAAGCGCCCCGTACGTGATCTTCCTCGACGCGATCTCGAAGGCTTTCTGCGCGACCGGAATGCGCGTGGGCTGGGGAGTCATGCCGCCCGCCATCCGAAAGCGCATGTCCGACATCCTCGGGCACATCGGCGCCTGGGCGCCGAAGGCGGAGCAGGTGGGTGTCGCGGCTTTCCTCGACGACCCCCGAGCCGTCCGCGCCTATCGCGCGTCCGTGCGGCGGAAGCTCGCCGAGCGCCTCGAGGCCCTTTTCAACGGCGTGATGGCGATGAAAAGGGACGGCTTCCCCGTCGACGCGATCGAGCCGCAGGGCGCGATCTACCTTTCGGCGAAGTTCGACCTCTTCGGCCGCACCGTGAATGGCGTCTCCGTGAAGACGAACGAAGATGTGCGGCGCCTCCTCCTCGGAGCGGGCCTGGGAGTCGTGCCCTTCCAGGCTTTCGGCCTCGCGGGCGACACGGGCTGGTTCCGCCTCTCGGCGGGCGCGGTTTCGATGGAAGACATCGCTGGCGCGTTCCCACGGCTGCGGGCCCTTCTGGCTCAGGCTCCAGCGGTCCCGGCATCCGCCGCGCGCTGACCGGCGGCGCTACACTCCCCGGGGTGGAGCAGGACAAGAGATCGGAGAAGAGCCGGACGGCCATTCTCGAGGCGTCGTTGGAGCTGTTCTCGAGCCAGGGCTACCGCGGCACGAGCATCCGCGAGATCGCCGAGGCGGCCGGCGTCTCCACGGGGAACGTCTACCACCACTTCCCCGACAAGGAGACGATCTTCCAGACGGTCCTCGGCCAGTACTGGAAGGCGATCGAGAGCCCGGATTTCCCGTTCAACAAGGCGCTCGCCTCGGGGACGTTCCCGGACAACCTCGAGGAGCTCGCCGCCGCCGCGCGCGCGAGCGTCCACCTGTGGCGGCGCCACGTCGCCCTCATCTATGTCGACGTCGTCGAGCTCTCCGGCAACCACATCCGGAAGTTCTACTCGGAGATGGCCTCGCGCTTCGAGCGCTTCATCGTCATGCACGGCGAGACGCTCTCGGGCGAGATCCGCCCCGGCGTGCCCGTCACGACCGCCGTGATGCTCGCGAGCCGCGTCTTCCTCCAGTACTACGCTGTCGAGATCCTCTTCGGCGTCCCGGAGCAGTTCGGGAAGGGCAGCGACCTCGTCATGGGCGAGATCGCCGAGATTCTCCGCCACGGGATGCTGAGGGAGCACCGGCTCGCGGCGGCGGCGCCGCCGTCGCTCGCCCGGGCCCGCCGCCAGGCCTCCTAGGCTCCCTTCGCGCCGTCCAGGAAGCGCCTGAGCCGCGGCCAGAAAACCTCGGGCTTCTCGAGGTAGACGACGTGGCCCGCCCCCGCGATCTCCTCGTAGTCGGCATGGGGGATCACGGACTGGATCTTCCGCTGCTGCGAGACCGGAATCGCGCGGTCCTCGGCGCCTGCGAGGACGAGGACGGGACACGGGATCGCGGCGAAGCTCGCCCCGTTCTCCTCGAGCGCCGCGAAGAACGGGTCCTGGGCCTCGGTGAGCCTCACGAGCGCCTCGATGCGGCCCGCGTACCGGTCGCGGAAACCCCTGCGCATCGTCTCGAGCTTCTCGCCCACGCGCGCGACGAACTCCTCGCCGAAGATCTTCTCGTAAAGGTATCGCGTATACAGGTCGAAGAGCGCCGGGCCGTCCGCGTAGAAGCGCAGCGAGAGATCCTGGTACATCGAGAAGAGCGTTTCTTTCGTGAGGAGGATCCCCGAGAGCGTCAGCGTGCGGACGCGCGACGGGTGGCGGCGGGCGAACTCGGCCGCGACGAACCCGCCATACGAGACGCCGACCGCATGCACGTTCGCGATCCCGGCCGCGTCGAGAATCGCCGCGAGCGCGTCGCCGAACGCCGAGATTGGCGCGCCGGGCAGCGCCGCGTCGTCCGAGGCGCCCTGCCCGAGGTAGTCGTAAAGGAGGACGTCGCGGTCCCCCATCAGCTCGGGGAGGAACGAGAGCCAGCTCTTCGTCGACATTGCGAGGCCGTTGAAGAGGCAGACGGTCTCGCGCGTCCCCGAGCCCCAGAGCTCCCAGTGGTAGCCGTGCCCCTCATGGACGAGCCGGCCCTCGCGGTCGGGCGAGGGGGCGGGCGGGCCGGCGCTCACGCCGGGTCCGCGGCGCGGCGCACGCGCTCGAGGAAGCGCTCGGCGAGAAGGACGAACTCGTCCTCCCGCTCGACAATCAGCGCGTGACCCGAACCCGGCACGACGACGAGGCTCGCGCCGGGAATCGCGGCCGCCACGGCCTCCGTCCGCTCGCGGGGCATCGCGGCGTCCCGGCCCGCGGCAACGACGAGGACCGGGCAGGCGATCTTCGGGAGGACGGGCCTGAGGTCGACCTTCTCGAGCGCGGTCAGGAGGCTCTCGAGCCCCGTGAACCACGCGTCCGGCAGGAGCCCAACCTGCGCGCGGCGGGCCGCGATCTCCTCCGCGTGGGCGGCCTGCCACTCGGGCGTGTAGGCAAGGTGAACGATCGCGTCATAGACCTCCGTCCGGTCGCCGCCCCGCGCAGCGGCGACCACGGCGGCCGCGAGGCGCGCGCCGGGTTCGCCGAGACCGGCGTCCCCGGCCTTCGCGACGTCCGTCACGGTCGCCGCGAGGACCGAGCCCACGAGCTCCGGATGGCGCGCCGCCAGGAGGAGGCCGACGTAAGCGCCGTAGGACGCCGCGACGACGTCCACGCGCGTTTCCCCGAGGGCGTCGAGGAGCGCCGCGACGTCGTCCGCATGGTCCTCCATGGACGCGCGCGGCTCGCCGGGCGAGAGGAGCTGGCCCCGGAAGTCGCAGCGGATCACGCGGTGCCGCACCGCAAGGCGCCGCACGATCGGCTCCCACGCGGCTATCGACATCATTCCGCCGTTGAGGAGGAGGAGCGGGGGACCGTCCCCGTCGACGCGGTGGGCCAACACCACTTGCGCCGCCGACCTCATTTCGATTCGCCCGAAGGGGATTTCTTAGAAAGGTAAGACGAACGGAGCTCTCCCTTTACGACCTTCCCGTAGGGCGTCCGCGGCAGGTTCTCCACGAAGACGAAATCCCGAGGGACCTTGTACTTCGCGAGGCGCTGCTCGACGAAGGCGGCCATTTCCGCCTTCTCCGCCTCTCTTACCTTCAAAGAAATCTCTTTCTCTTCTCTTCTCACGACGAACGCGACGCCGACCTCGCCCCACTTCTCGTCCGGCACGCCGACGACCGCGACGTCCTTCACGCCCGGGTGCTGAAAGAGGACGCCTTCGATCTCGGCCGGGTAGACGTTCACGCCTCCCGAGATGAGCATGTCCTTCTTGCGCCCGGCGATCGTGAAGAAGCCGTCGGCGTCCTTCTTCGCGAGGTCGCCGGTGTGGAACCAGCCCCCGGCGTCGAGCGCGGCCGCCGTGGCCTCGGGGTTCCGGTAGTAGCCCTTGCAGACGTGCGGGCCGCGCAAGAGGAGCTCCCCGACCTCGCCGACCGGGACCTCGCGCCCGTCCTCGTCCGTGAGTTTCGCCCCGGTGAACATCATCGGCCGGCCGATCGAGCCGGCTTTCCTCACCGAGTCTGCGATGCTCATCGCGAAGCAGTTCACGCCGACCTCCGTGAGGCCGTAGCCCTGCTTGAAGGCCGCGCCGCGCTTCTGCCACGTCTCGATGACGTCCATGGGGAGCGGCGCGCCGCCGCTGATGAAGTAGCGAACGCTCGAGAAGTCGGCCGTCGCGAAGGCCGGATGCTCCTGGAGCATGCGGAAGATCGTCGGGACGCCGAGGACGACCGTGCAGCGCTCCTTCGCAATCGTCGCGAGGATCTCCGCCGGGTCGAAGCCCGCGAAGAGGACGATCGTCCCCCCGACCGCGAAGATCGGCGTCAGGAACGCGCCCAGCCCGCCCGCGTGGTAGAGCGGCGTGTAGATGGGCGACACGTCGTCCTCGCGCAGCTGCCACGAGACGACCGTGTTCACCGCGTTCCACGCGACCATCCGGTGCGGCACCATCACGCCCTTCGGCCTGCCGGTGGTGCCGGAGGTGTAGAGGAGGCAGTAGAGATCCTCGGGACCGGGGGATTCTGCAGCGGCGCCTGCGAGCGCCGCTGGAAGACCAAGAAAGATTTCTTTGAAGGTGAGAGAACGCCCGCGCCCGGGTGCCGCCGGTGCGTCGAGCGGCACGCCTTCGCAACCTCTTACCCTTCTAAGCAATTCTTCCGCGGTCTCTTCGTGTGCCCGGTCGTAGACGAGAGCTTTCGGCTCGGCATCCTCGAGGATTCCCTGCAGCTCCCCCGCCGTCTGCCGCGTGTTGAGCGGGACGAGGACGACGCCCGACTTGCCGCAGGCGAAAAAGACGTCAAGGAACTCGACGCGGTTGCCGGCGAGGAGGGCTAGGCGGTCGCCCTTCTTCAGGCCGAGGCCTTCGGTCAGGGCGCGGGCCGCCGCCCGACCGCGCGCGTCCAGCTCCGCATATGTGAACCGCCTTCCGGTCGCGACCTCGACGAGCGCGGTCTTCTCCGGCGAGAGGCGCGCGCGCTCGCCGAGGACGTCGCCGGCGATCATGGCGTCGAGGCCGCCGCGGGGGCGGGCGCGGCGACCGGCGGCCCCGAGACCGTCGGCGCCGGCAGGGGATCCTTGAGAACCTTCATCAGAGCCTCGGCGAACCGCTCGGAGCACTCGACCTGCGGGGCGTGGCCGCACCGGTCGATCGTCGTGAGTCGTGCGGCCGGGAGCTGCGCGGCGAGGCGCCTGGCGTAGTCAACCGAGACGAGCTTGTCCGACGCGCCCCAGAGGAGATCCACGGGCACGTCGAAGCCGCCGAGCCTGCCGTCGAGGAGGTACGCGTTCAGGTTCTTCGGCTCGGCGGCGAGGCGGCCCATCGGGCCCGTCGCGGCTACGCGGATGATGTCGTCGACGACGAAGTCCGGGACCATCGGGGCCGACGGGTCGCGCAGCGCCGCGAGCGTCCTGTCCGCCTCCGCGCGGTTCTTGGGATGGAGAGTGAGGTCGGGCCGGTCGCCGAGGAGCGGCCCGCCGTTCACGAGGACGAGGTGCTGGACCCTGTCGGGGTGGTCCTTCGCCCACACGGTGGCGACCCACGCGCCGAGCGAGTTTCCGACGAGCGTGACTTTCCCCCGCGGGAGCTCCTTCATCGCGCCGTCAAAGCCCGCGAGGAGCGTCGCAAAGGGCAGAGGCCCCTCCGCCGGCGCGCTCTCGCCGTGCCCGGCGAGGTCCACGGCGACGACCGCGAAGCTCTTCGCGAGGCGCGGCGCGATCTTCGCCCATCCGCCCGCCTGGTCGCCGGCCCCGTGCACGAGGACGACCGCGCCGCCGCCGCCCCCCGAGAAGACGCACTGCGGTCCCACGGCCGAGGTCTGGAAATGTTTCTCGAAGCCGGCCGCGGAGAGCCGCCGGCGGCCGAGCCAAGCGAGGGTCGCGAGCGGCCGTCTCCAGAAAATCACCCCCGCCGCAGCTCCGAGGAGGAGGAGGACGGCGACGAGGGCGAGGACGATCTTCGCGGCGCGCGGCACGGTGCCCCGGAGCCTAGACCATCCGGAAGGCGGCGCCCGCCATGTTGTAGCCGACGCCGGACGCCACGAAGACGACGAGATCTCCCTGCTTGATCTTCCCGAGGGCGCGCGCGTCGTCGAGCGCCATCGCGACGCTCGCCGAGCCCGTATAGCCCCACTTGTCCATCACCATGTGCGTCTTCTCCATCGGCAGTCCGAGGTCCTTCATGACGATCTCGATCGTCGGACGACGCACCTGTGTCAGGAGGAGCATGTCGATGTCGGAAACGGCGAAGCCGCCGTCGGCCGCCATCTGGCGAACGAGCTTCGGCCAGCCCTCGTTGTTGAGCTCGGGCGGGTAGCGCTCGACGAGCTTGACGGACGTGCGGCCGGCCTTGACGGACTCGACCGAGGCCGGCTCGTCCGTGCCGCCGGAGAAGATCGCCCAGTTGCGGTTGTACGAGCCGTCGGCCCGGAAGCCCGACGCTACGAAGCCGGGCTTCTCGGACGGCTCGAGCACGGCCGCGCCCGCGCCGTCCCCGAAGAAGAAGATCATCGGGTCGTTCGGGTCCGTGAGCTTGTGCATCATGTATGCCCCGATCGCGACGACCGTCTTCAGGCCGTTGTTCGTCGCGATGAGGCCCGCGGCCGTCGCGAGGCAGGTCGGGAACGACGCGCACGCGCAGCCGACGTCGAACGTCCCTGCGTTTTTCGCGCCGAGCTTGTGCTGGACGACGACCGACGTGGCGGGCGTGATGAAGTCCGGCGAGTCGGTGCCGAGGAGGATGAGGTCCACGTCGAGCGGCGTCTTCCCCGCCGCGTCGAGCGCCTTCCGGGCCGCGCGGACGGCGAGGTCGGACGTCGCCCAGTCGGGCGGCGCGTACCAGCGGGTCCTGATCCCGCTGCCCGCCTCCATCTTGTCGACGAACTCCGGAGCGGTCGCGTTGAAGCGCGCCCTCAGGGCGTCGTTCGACACCTCGATCTCCGGCACGTACGAGCCGGTGGAGGCGATCCGGGCCGAGCGGTTCATGTCCCGAGCACCAGACCGCCGTCGACGGAGAGCGTCGCGCCGTGGACGAACGAGGCCGCGTCGGACGCCAACCAGAAGTAGGCTTCCGCGATGTCCTCGGGCTTGCCCATCCGGCCGACGGGGGTCTTCGCGACCATCCCCGCGATGACCTTCTCCGGCATCGCCTTGATGATGTCCGTCGCGACGAAGCCCGGCGCGACCGCGTTCACGCGAATGCCGAACTTCCCGAGCTCGCGGGCCCAGGTCTGGGTGAACGAGATGACGCCGGCCTTCGTGGCGGCGTAGTTCGTCTGGCCGAAATTGCCGTAGAGGCCGACGACGGACGACGCATTCAGGACGACGCCGCTTCCCTGCTTGATCATGTGCGGGGCCACGGCGCGCGTGCACGTGAAGACGCCCTTGAGGTTGACGGCGATGACCTTGTCGAAGTCGGCGTCCGTCATCGTCGAGGCGACGGCGCCCTCCTTCCACTTGACGAGCTGGGAGTCGCGCACGATGCCCGCGTTGTTCACGAGGGCGTCGACGCGGCCGAAGCGGGCGACGACCTCCGCGACTGCCTTCTCGACCGCCGCGGAGTCGGTGACGTCCACCTTCCGGCCCTCGGCGTCGGGCGCGCCGGCCGCCTGGAGCGCGGGGACGAGCGCCGCGGCGCCGGCCTCGTCGACGTCCCACGCGGACACGGCGTAGCCGCCCCGGGCGAAGCGGAGGGCCGTGGCGCGGCCGATGCCAGCCGCGCCTCCGGTCACGATGGCGACGCGAGCGCTCAGAACGAAACTCTCACACCGAGCTGGAATTCACGCGACGGCAGCGTCGCCGAGTAGTTGCCGTAGTTCAGGTTCGCCTTGTAGGCGGCCGCCGGGTTCGTGACCGTCGGCCCGGAGAGGAACTGCGCGTTATCGATCGAGGTCACGTCGTAGTTGACCGTGTTGAGGAGGTTGAAGGCCTCGGCGAGGATCTCGAACCCGAAGCCCGAGAAGTTGAACGCCTTGGAAATGCGGAGGTTCAGGCTGCTGTAGCGCGGGCCATCCTGGCCCATGCGATCGACGCCGGCGAGGCGGTCGCCCGTCTTGCCGTCAACGTTGTAGTCGTAGCCGAGGCGCTGCGTCCAGGGCTGCCCGCTGCCATACTCGAAGACGGGCGCGACCGCGATCTGCCACGGGAGCCGGGCGACGCCCGAGACGACGATCCGCATGCGCTCGTACGAGCGGGCGCGGCCGTACTCGGCCTCCATGTTCGCCGGGTCGCTCGGGTAGCCCGTCGGGAACTCGGGGCTGAAGTCGTCGTTGATGTTGTGCTTGCTCGCGAACGTGACGGACGCGGAGATGACGTGTCCGCCCCGGAGGTTGCCGTTCAGCGCGAAGACGATCGCCTTGTACTCCGAACGGCCGTCGTTCGTGTACATGTTGACCTGGTCGTACGCCGTGATCGGGCGGGTGTGCGTCGCGTTGCCGCTCCAGTTCACGTCGCGGACCGCGATCTCGTCGCGGCCCTTCATGTAGACGCCCTCGACGTCGAAAAACAGGCCCGTCGACCCGAGCTTCGACGTGAGGCCGAGCGTCGCCTGCGTGGACTGCGGGGCCTTGAGGTCCGGCGCGAGGACCACGATCGCGGGCTTGGACCGGATGCCGGTGTTCTGCGGGTTGTTCGGGTCGAGCGTGAACTGCGGGTAGCCGAGGAGCGCGCCGTTCGCGTTCGTGTACGTGAGGCGGCCCGTGATCCCGTTCTGCTGGAGCTCGGTGAAGAGCGGGACCATGAGGTAGCGGCCGGTGAAGAGGCCGACGCCACCGCGCGCGACGAAAGCGCCCTTGCCGTTGATGTCGTATGAGAAGCCGAGGCGCGGCTGGATGTTCGTCGAGTCGACCTTGCGGCCGTTGATCCCGAGGACCGGCTGCTGGAAGTCGGGGTTGTTACCGTTCGTGTCGAGGTCGTACCGGACGCCGAGGCTGATCGAGAGGTTCGTGATGGGGCGCCAGTCGTCCTGGACGAAAGCCGCGACCCGGTTCGTGTTCGCCGTGACGTCAGCCGAGCCGACGCCGTAAAGGTACGCGTAAAGATAGGCCTTCGTGTCCGTCAGGTAGTAGAAGAGCCCCGGGGAGTACGTGTCGATCCGCGACCGGTCGACGACGCGCTGGAACGCCGCGCCGACCTTGACGTCGTGCGTGCCCGTCTTCCCGCCGAAGTGGAGGTTCAGCGTGTTGCGCAACTCCCACTGGTTGCCGTCGCCGAGGAGGTCGCCGTAAATGCTGCCGCCCGTCTGGAGCGTCGTCCCTCCCGTGTACCACTCCCCGGGCGCCGTCGAGTTCGGCGGCTCGTCGTACTTGCGCGTGCCGTACTGGGCGCGGAACTCGTTGACGGTCGTCGAGCCGAGGACCGCCGTGTCCCCGACCGTGACGTTCAGGTTGTCGCGGTTCAGCTCCTGTCCGTTCGAGACGTCCGCGACGCCGCCGACACGGAAGTTGTTCTCACGATAGCGCTCGTACTCGACCTTCGCCGTGAGCTGGTTCGAGTCCGTGAGCGTCTCGTCGAGGCCGCCGTAGGCGAGCGTCTGGTGGAACGGGTGCTTGACGTCCGCCGCGAGCGCCTTGAAGGCGCCCTGCGGCCGGAAGAGGATCGGCGTCGTGGAGTTGATCTGCTCGAAGGAGGCGAAGAAGTGCGTCTTGTCCTTGACGATCGGGCCACCGATCGTGCCGCCGAACTGGTCACGCTCGTAGCTGATCGAGGAGTCCTGCTCGAGCGCGCCCTTGGCGCGCAGCGCGTCGCCGCGGTAGAAGCCGAAGAGCGAGCCCGCGAACGTGTTCGTTCCGGATTTCGTCAGGATCGAGAGCGCGCCGCCCGAGGAGCCGCCGATCTCAGCGTCGAAGCGGTTGTTGATGACGCGGAACTCCGAGATCGCGTCCTGCGAGAACTTCGTCTTCGCAAGGCCGAGCGCCGGGTCCGTGAAGTCGACGCCGTCCACGAGGATCGTCGCCTGGCTCGCGTTGCCGCCCCCGCCGATGACCGGGCCGCCGGAAACGAAGCGGAAGGCGCCGCGCTCGCGCTCGACGCCGGGCGCCACGAACGCGAGCCTCTGGAAGTCGCGGTCCGGCGTCGGGAGGTCCTGGATCTGCTGCGGCGTGATGTTCGTCGAGGAGTCCGTCTTGTAGACGTCCACGAGCGGCGCCGTCGCGACGACGCTGATGCTCTCGGTCCGCTTGCCCTGGAGCGTCGCGCTCACGCGCGCGCTCTGGCCGACGAGGAGGACGACGCCCTTCTGCTCGACGGTCTCGAAGCCCTGAAGCTTCACCGCCACGTCGTACGTGCCGGGCGGAAGCGCCGCGAACGACGCGAGGCCGCCCGTGCCCGTGACACCCGCGCGGGAAAAGCCGGTGTCCGGGCGCTTCACCTCGACGGTCACGCCGGGAAGCGGTCCGCCACTCCCGTCCACGGCCACGACGTCGAGCGACGCCGTCGCCGTCTGTGCGGCGGCGGGGAACGACGCGAGCGTCAGAACCAGTACGGCGACGGGCACGAGCCACGCGCGCGCCCTCGAGAACCTCATGCGATTCACCATGTCGTCCTCCTCCAATGCCGCGCGAGCGGCAAAATCCCGAACAGTCGGTATGTTTTGACAATACCGGCGGAGAAACCGGACTGTCAAGCCGAAACTCCCCAGGGCGCGCTAACGCCCGCACTCCGGGGAGGGCCTAGTGGCGCTCCCGGGCCCGCGATCGGCCCCGGTTCGCCAGCTTTTCGGTGAGCTGGAGGTTCCGCCGGATCTGCTCGAGCATCTTGGCCTCGAGGCCGCGGCCCGCGGACACACGTGTGTCCCGCCTCTTGGCGCGCCCGAATGCCTGACGCGCGGCGCGCGCGTCGCCCACCGCGAGATACGCGAGGCCGAGGTGCGTGAGTCCCGTGGGCGTCTCGCCCAGGTCCGTGGCGCGGCGCAGACACTCGACCGCGCGATCGTATTCGCGGCGCTTGTAGTGGACCCACCCCTTGGCGGCGAGAGGGAACTGGCGCATCTCCTTCGGCGAGAGCTTGAGCGAGAGATCGGCGAGCTCAAGGGCCGCGTCGAGGTCCTCCCCCATCTCCGCGAGGGTCGACGCTCGCTGAAAATACGCGATCGAACGCGCGTAATTGGACTTCACGACGCCGAGCATTTCCTCGGCGACGCGGCTGCCTTCGCGAAACTTCCCCTCGGCCTTCAGGGCCTCGAGGAGTGTCGTGTACGCCGCCGCCGCGACCATCTCGCCCGGCGCGCGGGAGAGGACGCGGCGCGTCGTGGCGACCGCTTCCGACGTCCGACCGACGGCCGAGCACAGGAGCGCGTATGCGATGAGGAGCGTCGGGTTCTCCGGGTCGAGCTTCAGCGCGCGCCCATATAGCGCCATCGCCTTCTGCGGGTCGCGCGGCGCGGCCGCCTCCGCCTTGCGCGCGAGCAGGGCCGCCTCCCCGACGACCTTCGGCAGCGCCCGCGCGCCCGAGGGCGCGAGGAGCTTCGACGCCTCCTGGTACTCGATGCGGTTGGGATTCAGCTCGAGCGCCGACTGAAACCGCTCGGCCGCCTTCTGCGTCCATCCGCGGTCGAGATAGCAGAGGCCGAGCTGATAGAGGGCGTCCTCGTCGTCGGGATCGAGACGCGCGGCCTTCTGAAACGCCTCGGTCGCCTCCGTGAGGCGGCCGCGCTCGTATGCGATCGTGCCGAGGAGCGAGTACGCCTGCGCGTTTTCGTCGATCGTGACGGCTTTCTTGAGGAACGTCTCCGCCCGGGCGAGCTGGCCCTTGAGAGCGAAGAGCGCGCCGAGCGTGAAGTAAGGCAGGAAGGCGTCCGGCTTGACCGCGACCGCCTCCTTGAGGACCTCGAGCGCGCGGTCGGTGCGGCCGGCCTCGTTCTCGAGGACACCCGTGTATACGAGCGCGTCGAAGTGCTTCGGCTCCTTCGCGAGAACCGCCCGCAGCATCGAGGCGGCGCGATCCGTCTCGCCCTCGTTGAAATAGGTCTCGCCGAGAAAGAACGCGAGATCGGCGTTCCCTTTGTCGAGCCGGTAGGCCTCCTCGAGCACCTTGACCGCCTTGTCCGGGTCGAGCGCGTAGAACGCGAACTCCGCGTCGGAGAGCAGTCCCTTGAAGCGCTCCCGCCGGTCTCCCGAAAAGCCGCCCAGCATCCTCTCCTTGCGCTCGAGGAAACGCTCGCGCTTCTCCATCGCGGTCATGTGATGGTCGACGCGCGTCTCCCAGAGGTCGAGCAGCTCTTCCTCGACGAGGAGGCCCTTCCGCTCGAGCAGGTCCTTGAGAGCGAGGAGCCCCGTCTGGGCGACGAAGCCGTTCTTCTCCTGGCGATTCAGGGCGTCGAGCAGCATCTTGAGCGTCTCGGCGCTTCGCTTGACGATTTCCTCGAGAACGCTGACGCGTTCGAGGAGGTGCTCGTCCATCGAGACGCCCTCTTCCTGCTGCGTCCCCTCTTCGTACGCTTCGGAGGCTCCCGAGACGACGAGGAGCCTGCTCTGGCACTTCACGCAGTACTCGCGTTCGAGTTCGTTCGAGGCCCCGCAGACCTGGCAGATCACGAGAGCTTCTCGCCTCCCGGGCCGTCATAGCGGTAGAAACCGCGCCCCGTCTTCCGGCCGTGCCAGCCCGCGTCGACCATCTGCACGAGGAGCGGGCAGGGGCGGTATTTGTCGTCGCCGAGCCCCCCATGCAGGACCCGCAGGATCGCGAGGCACGTGTCGAGGCCGATGAAGTCGGCGAGCGTCAGCGGACCCATCGGGTGGTTCATCCCGAGCTTCATGATGCCGTCCACCGCTTCGGGCGTTGCGACCCCCTCGTGCACCGCGAAGAACGCCTCGTTCAGCATCGGCATGAGGATGCGGTTCGCGACGAAGCCGGGAAAGTCGCGGCACAAGAGCGGGGTTTTTCCCAGGTCTTTCGCGAGAGCGAGCACGGCCTCCGTCGTCTCATCCGAGGTCGCGATCCCGCGGATCACCTCGACGAGCGCCATGACGGGCACGGGGTTCATGAAGTGCATGCCGATGAACCGGTCGGGCCTCTTCGTGCCCGCCGCGAGCCGCGTGATCGAAATTGACGACGTATTCGTCGCGAGGATCGTCGCGGGCGGGACGAGGGCGTCGAGCCGCGCGAACAGGTCCCTCTTGATGGCTTCGTTCTCGACGATCGCCTCGACGACGAAGCCGGCCTCGGCGAGCCGCGAGAGATCGGCCGTTGCGGTGACACGCGCGAGCGCGGCGTTGCAATCGCCCGCCGCGACCCTGCCTTTGTCGACCTGGCGCGCGAGGTTCTTCTCGATCGTCTTCAGGCCCCTTCCCGCGAGGTCGGGCGTCATGTCGACGAGCACGACCCTTTTCCCGGCGAGCGCCGCCACGTGCGCGATGCCCGCTCCCATCTGTCCGGCGCCCACGACGCCAATCGTTGCCGGTGTCATCGAGTCATCTTCTCCTTCGCGGCCCTTCGCGAGGGCTCTCGGCCCGAGCCTATCAGGAGGCGGCGAGCACGAGGTGCGGCTCGCGAGAGAGGGCGGCGGCGAGCGCCACGCCGATCCCGGCGAGAGACGAGAGGCCCCAGAGGAGAGGGCCGAAGACCGGAAGGAGCGACAGGAGTCCGAGGAGAAGGAGGCCGGCGGCGAGCGCCGCCGGATCGCCGAACAGGAGGCTTCCGCGCGGGGCGCCCTTCGTAATCCGCCGCCCGAGCGCGACGAAGACGACCGCAAGACCGAAGATCTTGGCGGCCGCGAGCACCGCGAGGAGAGCGGCGCCGACGGCGAGCGCGGGCCGGGCCGGGAGGACGGACAGCGCGAAAGCCGCGAGAAAGAACACGGTCAGAACAGCGGTCGCGCCGAGCGCGGCCAGGAACGCGAAGCAGCCCGGCACGCCGTCCGCGGCCCGGAGAAGCCGACGGGGCGCGAGAAAGAGAAGGCCGAAGGAAACGATGAGCCAGGCGAAGAGGAGGAAGAGCCGAAACGAAAGGACCAGGGGCGAGGACTTGCCGGAGGTCAGCGGCGAGGTTTCGAGCTCGGACGCGACCGCCGCCTCGAGCGCCGAGATCGTCCGGACGTGTCCGCCAACCTGCGGGTGGTCGTGCGCCGAAGTCGGGTCCGAAGAGAGACCACCGGAATTTTCTTCGAAGGTGAGAGAGCCGCCGACCGAGAGCACGTCGCCGTCGATGCGGGCGCCTCGGCGGATCGTCGCGTCGGCGCCGAGGAGAATCAGATCCCGTCGAACTCGCCCGCTGATCAGCGCATCGCCATTACCGACGAGCACGAGGCTCCCGCCCAAATCACCTTCTAAGAAAATCTTCTTTCCGAGAACCACGATATCTCCCGCGCGGGACGTGCCCTTCGGAATGGACTGGGAGACCTCCTCGGCCTTCGCGCGTGAAGCGACTGCCGGAGCGAGGATCAGAAGCAGAACCAGAATCGCCCGACTTCCGGTCAAGCGGGTCAAGCGGCTCACTCGGAGTCCCGCGTCAGCCGCGAGGCGTGCCGACGAACGCGCGTGCGAGACGCGACGGACGCCGGGACAGCCGCCGCGCGAGAATGGCAAACGTGGCGCCCGAGGCGAGGAGGGCTCCCGCGAGAGCCGGGCGAGTGCCCGGCGTGCCGGACAGCACCGCCCCGAGGGCGTCGGCGAGGGCGGGTATTGCGGCGAGAAGTGCCGGCAGGCCGGCCGTCGTGCCGGCGGCCATCACCCGCGCCCACATTTCGAGCGCCGTCTGGGGCCCGAACGACCAGAGAGGGGCGAGAAAAACGGCCAGGCTGGCGGCCAGGAGCCCCCCGGCCGCCAGGGCGGGCGCCCGCCAGGCCCGAGCCCGCCGGACTTCCCAGCAGGCGAAGGGCCGCGCAGCCATTACCCGGACGATCAGGCCGGCCTCCCAGGGAGGCGTCGGCGAAGCCATAACACATTCATCCAAAATGAGTTCCAGGCGACGATCCCCCTCCAACTCCTCCTTCGAAGGGGGCTGGACGTCCCAGGCGTGGGCGGCGCTCTCGTTCATCCTGACCCCTCTATACGATGTCTCTTGGCAAAAGATCTCGTAATGCCTGCCGCGCCCGGAACAACCTGTTCTTGACGGTGCCGAGGGGCATCCCCTTGAGTTCCGCGATCTCCTCATAGGGCATCTCGCCGTAGTGGCGGAGGCTGATGAGCTCGCGGTAGTCATCGGGAAGCCGGTTGATCGCCTCGGCGAGGGCGGTGCGGAGCCGTTGGCGGGTCAGCTCTTCGTGGGGATTCGGGCGAGTTTCGGGGGGATCCACGGAACGCGCCTTTCCATCCTCGCCGGGCGGCCGCTCGAGCGGCAGAGTGCGCACGCGCCGCCGCCTCAGATGGTCGATCGCGGCGTTCCCGGCGATTCGAAAGAGCCACGTCGAAAACTTGAAATGCGGGTCGAACGAATCGAGGGCGCCATATACTTTGATGAAGACGTCCTGGGTGACGTCGCGGGCATCCTCGACGTCATACGTGAAGCGCTCCACGTACCGCGAGAGGCGGGATCGGTAGCGGTCCACGAGGACGGCGAACAGCTCGGTCTCGCCCGCGAGAACGAGCCTCACCAGCTCCGCGTCATCACGGGTTTCGGAAGACGCCATGATGAGATCGTGTCATATCAACCCCCTTAGGAGCGCCTAGAATACTCAGTCGGACAATGTCCCCATGAAGGAGAATTCCGTGACTTTCAGACATGAATCCACATCGGGCGTCCTGCACCATCCCGCCCGGGGCTCCGGGCACAACATCAATCCGTTCGAAGAGATGGCGTCTCGCTTCGACCAGGCGGCCCGTCTCCTGAAGCTCGATCCCGGGCTCTGCAAAGTGCTCCGCGAGCCCATCAAGGAAGTCAAAGTGGCGATTCCCGTCACCATGGACGACGGCCGGATCGAGCTATTCATCGGCTACCGCGTTCATCACAACATCGCCCGCGGGCCCGCAAAGGGCGGAATCCGCTACGACCCGGGGGTGTCTCTCGACGAGGTGCGCGCGCTCGCTTCCTGGATGACGTGGAAGTGCGCCGTCATGAACATTCCGTTCGGCGGGGGCAAGGGCGGGGTCATCTGCGACCCGCGCAAGCTCTCGCGCGGCGAGCTCGAGCGCATAACGCGCCGCTATACCGCCGAGCTCATGGATGTCCTCGGGCCCGAGAAGGACGTCCCGGCCCCCGACGTCGGCACGGACTCCCAGACGATGGCGTGGATCATGGATACCTACTCCATGCACATGCGCCACACCGTCACGAGCATCGTCACCGGCAAGCCCATCACGATCGGTGGGTCGCGTGGACGGCTCGAAGCGACCGGCCGCGGGGTCATGATCGCGGGCCGCGAGGCCGGCAAGGCCCACGGGGTGCCGCTGAAGGACGCGCGTGTGGCCGTCCAGGGCTTCGGCAACGTCGGGTCGATCTCCGCGAAGATGTTCTTCTTGCAGGGCGCGAAGACCATCGCCGTGTCCGACGTGAACGGTGCCATCCAGAATAAACAGGGCCTCGACGTTCCGGCCCTCCTCGAATTCGTCGCGAAGAAGAAAACCATCGTCGGCTTCTCCGGGAGCATCCCCCTCGACGCCGACGATCTCCTCACGATCGATTGCGACATCCTCGTGCCGGCCGCGCTCGAGAACCAGATCACCGCCGAAAACGCCAAGGACATCAAGGCAAAGATCATTCTCGAGGGCGCGAACGGGCCCACCACGCACGACGCCGACGAGATCCTCGAGAAGAAGGGCGTCATCGTCATTCCCGACATCCTCGCCAACGGGGGAGGTGTCACGGTGTCCTACTTCGAGTGGGTCCAGGACCGGATGGGCTTCTTCTGGCGCGAGCAGGAAGTCAACGAGCGCCTCGAGGAGATGATGGTGCAGTCCTTCGGCGACGTGCGCGACATGGCCGCCGCCCACAAGGTCTCGTACCGCATCGCCGCCTACATGGTCGCGATCCAGCGCGTCGCACACGCCATGCAGGTCCGGGGGCTCTACGCCTGACCGTCACACCTGATCTCCCCGCGGCCCCGTCGATCCTGTTCGAGCGAGCGACAAAGCGCTACGGCGACAAGACGGCCCTTTCGGACCTCTCCCTCGAGATTCCCGCCGGAACCCTTTTCGCCCTCGTCGGGCCCAACGGCGCCGGCAAGACGACGGCGATCGGCCTCCTCACCGGCCTCCTCGCTCCCACCTCCGGCCGGACCTTCCTCGCGGGAATCGACGTCGCGCGCGATCCCGTCGCCGCGAAAGCGCGGCTCGGTTTCGTGCCCGACCGTCCTTATCTCTGGCCGAAGTGGACGCCGCGCGAGACCCTGCGCTTCGTGGGAGCCGTGTTCGCCCGGCGCGGGCCGGAACTGGAAGACCGGATCGATGTGGAGCTCGCCGCGTTCGACCTGACGGAGTTTTCGAGCCAGCGCAACGAGACCCTCTCCCACGGTACCCGGCAGCGCGTGGCCCTCGCGCAGGCCTTCCTGCACGACCCGGACGTTCTCGTCCTCGACGAGCCGATGGTCGGCCTCGATCCGCTCGCCCAGCGCGGCCTGACGGAACGCCTCGCGGCCGCTGCGGCCGCGGGCGCCGCCGTCCTTCTCACGACCCATCAGCTCGCGCTCGCCGAGGAAATCGCGACCGTTGCCGGCCTCCTCGTCGACGGGCGACTCGTCGCACGCGGGACACCGCGGAGTCTCGTGACGAAAACCGGCCGCACGGGCACGCTGTCGGAGATCTTCTTCGACCTCGCGGGCGGAACGCCGCGGCCGTGAACCGGGTCTTCCGCGCGAATACCCTTCGCGCCTCTGGAAGGGTTCTCCTCGCGGGCGACGCCCGCGGGCGCCTCGCCGCGATGGCGGGACTCTTCGCGCTTCTCATGTTCCTCGGCCTCGAGATGGCCGGCCTAGAAGGCGCCCTTCGGGCTTCGCGTGCCGCGCTCGGCGAACTGCGCGAGATCCGGCCCGCGTTCCTCCTCGAGCGCCTCCTCGCCGGAGCCTTCGCGGCCGCCCTCATCCTCGGATTTCTTGGCTCCCTCACGACGGCCATCGGTACGCTCTTCCTCTCCGAGGAGCTCGCCGCGCTTTCCACGCTCCCGTTCCCCCACCGCCGCCTCGTGCTCCGGCAGGCCCTCCTGACGCTCGTCCTCGCCTCCGCGCCGACGCTCCTTCTCGCGGCGCCCGCGCTCCTCGTCGCGGCCGGCGCGGGCGGGCGGCCCATTCTCACGTTCTTTTCCGGCGTGCTTCCCCTCGCGGGCGTGATCCTTCTCGCGGGCGCGGCGGGGATCGCCGCGGCACTTCTCTTCGTGCGCGTCGTACCCCCGAGGCGCGCGCGTCTGCTCGCGGCCTTTCTCTCCGCCACGGGCCTCGCGGTGGCGCTCCTCGGCTTTCGCGCCGCCCGGCCGGAAAGACTCCTCGATCCCCTCGAAGCGCTTCCGTCGTGACCCGGCTGGGAACCGCGCCTCTCTCCCCGCCCGGCCTCAACCCCGCGGCGTGGGCCGCTCGCGCCGCGACCCGCGGACTCTTCGGAGACGCCGGAGGACTCCTGCCCGGCGCCGCGCTCTTCCTTTCCGGCCTCGCCGCATTCCTCCTCGTGCCCAGGGCGCTCTGGCGCCTGCACCTGCACGTGTTCCGCGATGCGCGGCCCGGAGTCGCGCGAGCGGCTGGCGAGAAGCACCGGGGCCCCGAAGCCCGCTCGCTCGCCACCGTGCTCCTCCGCGCGGAAGCGGCGAGCCTTCTCCGCGATGCCTCCACGCCCGCGCAGCTCGGGTCGCTGGCCGCCGTGTTTCTGCTCGACCTGATGAACGTGCGGCTCTTGCCGGGCGCGGACGCTTCCGCGAGAGACCTCGTGGCCGGGCTTCAAACGGGGCTGTCCTTGTTTCTCGTCTCGGCCCTCTCGCTGCGCTTCGCATACCCTTCAGTCTCGTTGGACGGCCGCGCCGCGCTCGTCCTCCGGGCGCTGCCCCTCGACCCGCGGCGGCAGCTCCTCGCACGCTGGGCCGTCCGCGCCCTTCCCGCCACGGGGATCGCCCTCGCCCTGACCGGAGCGAGCCTCCTCGTCCTCCGGCCCACGGGCGCGACGTCCGCCGTCGCGCTCCTCGCCGCTCTCGTGGGAGGCCTCGCGATCCCCGCGCTCCACGTCGGACTCGGCGGAGTCTTCCCGCGCTACGACGCCCCCAATGCCGTCACGGTCGCCCTCTCGACCGGCGGCGTGCTCGCGCTGGTCTTCTCGACGGGACTTTCGCTCCTCGCGACCGTGGCCGTCTCCGACGATCTCCGGCTGCTGCTCGGCGCGCTTCTGAAGATGCATCTGCCGGCATGGCCGTTCATCACCGCGTTCCTCATCTCGGCGACGGCAGCCGCAATCACACCCTTGGCACTAGCCGCCAGCTCGCTCACGACGAGAGACATCGCCATCGGGTGACGTTCGAAGAGGATTTCAGGGAACGGGGTGGAGCGGCGGTTCGCCGCGCGCGAAGCGCGCGATCTCCCCGCATGCGAGACGTGCCATCGCGAGGCGCGTCTCGCGCGTCGCGGAACCGAGGTGCGGGAGAAGGACGACATTCGGCAGGGAGACCAGCCCGGGATGGATCGCAGGCTCCTTCTCGAAGACGTCGAGTCCCGCGCCGAAGAGATGCCTCGAGGAAAGGGCCCCGACGAGGGCCTCTTCGTCCACGATCGGGCCGCGTGCCGTATTCACGAGGATCGCCCCCTTTTTCATTCTCAGAAACTCTCTCTCTCCGAACCGCCCGCGTGTCTCGTCGGTGAGTGGAACGTGTATCGACAGGACATCCACTTTCGAAAGAAACACTTCGAAGTCTTCTTCATTCTGGCCCCTACCGAACGCCACGACGTGCATCCCGAACGCCTCGCCGCGGCGCGCGACGGCGCGGCCGATGCGGCCCATGCCGTAGATCCCGAGCGTGCGCCCCGAGAGCGAGACGCCGAGGAGCTCCTGCGGCTTCCATCCGTCCCACGTCCCCGAACGCGCGAGCGCCTCGCCCTCGTGCAGCCGCCGCGCCACCGCGAGGATCAGGGCCCACGCGAGGTCCGCCGTCGCGTCCGTGAGGACGTCCGGCGTGTTCGTCACGAGGATCCCGCGGGCGCGACACGCGGCGAGGTCGACGTGGTCGACGCCGACCGAGTGGCTCGCGACGATCCGGACGCGCGGCGCGGCGGCGAGCACGGCCTCCGTGACGCGTTCGACGGGTGTCGGCAGGAGCGCCTCGGCCTCCGCGAGGAGCGGCCATTCGGAAACCGGCAAACCACCGGCGCCCGTGAGGACCTCGTGTTCCGCGAGGAGATCCCTCGTGGAGGGCTCGACGAGGGGCTGTCCAACGAAGATCTTCACGGCGTCGCCCCCGGCGGCCGATTCGCGCGCGCGCTCTCTTTCACGCGCACGGAAACGAGCCGGTCGTCCTGCTCGGTGCGGTCGAGGACCTCCATCCCTTCGAGGACGCGGCCGAAGACCGTGTATCCGCCGTCGAGGTGAAGCTGCGGTGAAAGCGCGACGAACCACTGGGATCCGCTCGTGTCCGGCCCCGAGAGCGCCATCCCCACACTCCCCCGGGCGTAGCGCGCCCCGTTGATTTCGTCGCGAATCGCGTGGCCCGGCCCCCCGCTTCCGTCCCCGCGCGGGTCGCCGGTTTGAACGACGAAGTCGGGCACGACGCGATGGATCAGGAGTCCGTCGAAGAAGCGCCTCGCGGCGAGCGCACGGAAATTCTCGACCGTCATCGGGGCTTCCTCGGCGAGGAGCTCCATGCGAATCGCCCCGTTGGACGTCACGATCTCCGCCTCGAACACCGATTCGTTCGCCGCGCGTGAGAGGCGGTCGTAATCCTCGCGCGAAAGCCGTGTCGCGGCCGGGATCGGCCGGAACGAGTCGGCCGCTGCTCCGTACTTCTCGACGAGCAGCCGGCGCGCCTTCTCGCGAACGACCGCGTCGGCGTCGTCCGCGTGCGCCGCCACGAAGGCGCGCCCGGCCTCGCCCCGCGCGGCCGCGGCGTCGAGCGCGCCGACCTTGAAGTCCGGCTCCCCGGACTCGAACACGCGGTCGAAAGCCGCCGTCCAGGCGCGTCTCAGGTCAGCGCCTCCCTGCTCCAGGAGCGGCGCGGCCGCTTCGAGCGCCGTGTCGCGCACCGCCGGGTCGCGGTCGATCAGCCCGGCGAGAAGCCGCGCGGAAAGACGGGAAGATTTCTTCTTCGAAAGGGAAGAGAGGGAGGCGGCGCGCACCCGTGCGGACCGGTCGGCGAGCGCCGCCGTCACGACCGGCTCTGGCGGCCCGTCACCTTCGAAGAATTCCAGCGATTCGGCGGCGCCGAGGCGCAGCTCGAGAGTGCCGGCGACGAGCGCCGCGTCGATCCGGGCCGCCGCGGCTTCTGGCGCCCGGGCCGCGTCGAGACGCGTCAGAGAGACGAGAGCCGTCTGCCCTCTCCACCCTTTTCGAAGCAGATTCTCTTCGAGGGTCGCACGAGCCGCAGGCGCATCGGGAAGTGAGCCGAGCAGTCGGAGGGCGGCGACCGCCACCCCGGGAAGGGGATCGTTTGCTCGGAGAAGAGCAACCTCCCGCGCCCTGCGAGTCAGCTCGTCGCTCCGGGAGATCGCGCCTTTCTTAGAAAGTGAATGCAGCGCACCCAAGGCCTGCACGGCAATCGACACGTTCGAGCTCCGGGCGAGCGTGGCGAGGTCCGGAGCGCTCTCCTCGTCCTCGAGCAACCCCGCCGCGCGGGCCGCCCAGGAAACGACGGTGGGATCGTCATCCCCCTTTCTAAGCACCGCGCGAAGCGCGGGCGCCGCTGCCCGTTGCGGTTTTCGCGACAAGGCGTAGACAACCGCTCGCCTGAGCTCGGGAGCAGAATTCTGTTCTCCGAAAGCAGTGAGAAGCGCAGCGACCGTCTTCTCTTCCGGCTTGCGGAACAGCGCGATCGCCACGGCGGGACGGGGGCCGCCCTTCCGCACGAGAGCCGCGACGAGGGCGTCCGTCGCGTCCTTCCCGCCGATCTTCCCGAGCGCTTCGGCCGCGTTCGCCGCCGATTCCGAGTCGGAATCGCCGAGGGCCACGGCGAGGAACCGAACGAGGCGCGCGTCCCCGGAGACCCCCGACCCGAACGCGGCCGCGCGCCGCACGCCCGCGTCCGGGTCCTCGAGGAGGACCGGCAGGTAGAGCGCGGCGGCGGGATCCCGGAGCCGCCCGACAGCGAGCGCCGTCTTCGCGCGCAGCCAGGGATCGGGTGAGACCGCCGCGCGCCCCGCGAGGAGGGGATCGTAGGCGCGGCGATCCTCCATGCGGAGGAGTCCGGCGAATCCGCCGAGGCGTTCCCGATAGGTGCCCCTCGGGGTGCCCTTCTCGGGGCCGAACGAAAAGCAGCCGGAGAGGGTGAGGGCGGCGAGGGAAACGGCGAACGCGTGACGGCCGCGGCGCGACATCGAACGCCCGCCGGAGCTCAGAGCCCGACGACGAGCCGGTCGCCCAGCACGGCCGGCAGACCCGCGCGCAGGATCTTGCGGCGCGCGGCGCCCACGTCGTACGGCACGCGGTCGAAGTGGACGACGCGGGCGCTCGCGTCGTAAATGGCATACGCGGCGCGCGGATTCCGGTCCCGCGGCTGGCCCACCGAACCGGGATTCACGAGGTAACGCTTCCCGGGCTCGAGCCTCAGCTTGTAGCGCGCCTCGCGCACCGCCTCGACGCGGATCCCTCCCGGTTCCAGCGTGAAGATCGACGGAATGTGGCTGTGGCCGAAAAAGCACAGGTCGATGCCCTCGGCGAACCGGTGGAGCTGCACGAAGTTCAGCGAGGCGTCGAAGTCCGAGAAGATGTACGCGTCCTCGTCGAGGGGCGAGCCGTGACACGCGACGAAGAGCCCGTCCACGACCTCCGGTCCGAGCGGAAGCTTCTTCAGAAAGTCCATGTTCTGCTTCGAGAGCCGGTCTATCGTCCAGCGCGCCGCCTCGAGCGCCGGCGGATTGAACAGAGCTCCCTCCTCGACACCCGACACGACCTTGTCGTGATTTCCGCGAACCGAGATCGTCGTCTTCCGGAGCTTCCGGAAGCGGTCCAGCACCTTGTTCGGGTCCGCGGCATAGCCGACGAAATCACCGAGACACACGATCCGGTCGAATGTCTTGCGCTTCACGCGACGCAATACGGCGGTCAGGGCCTCGTCGTTCGCGTGCAGGTCGGACAGGATGAGGTAACGCACGTCAGCGCCCCCCGGCGATGCGCGGGTCGAGCAGGAGGGCCAGCCTGCCGGCAACGTCGCCGGGAGTCGATTCGTGATCCACGTCCAAGATCCGGTCTGCCATTTTATAGAACGCGCGCCGCGCTTCCCAGAGCAATCGGGCCGACTCGAGCGAACCGAAGAGGGGACGATCCGCAGCTTTGGCTGCAAGGCGCGCCGCGAGAACCTCGAACGGCGGGTCGAGGAAGACCGAAATGCCGTGTTCCTTCACGAACCGGACGTTATCGGGGAACGTGAAGGTCCCCCCCCCGAGGGCGACCACCGCGTCCGCGAGCGTCGCCGTGCCGCGCAGCAGCTCGGCCTCCCTCTGGCGGAAATAGGCCTCCCCGTGCGTCTCGAAGGTCTCGCGGATCGTCTTTCCGGACATCGACTCGAAGGCCAGGTCCAGGTCCACGAACGGCACTCCCCAGCGGCTCGCCAGGAGGCGCCCGCTCGTCGTTTTGCCACTCCCCATGAACCCGACGAGGTAGACGCGACCCGGCGTCCCGGTCGCGGCTCCCCCGGCCCGATCCGTCAGCGGGGCGGAACGTTCTTCAGCCACCGCTCGAGCCACTTCGTGGAGACGCGGCCACGGCGCACGTCCGGGTCGTCGAGAAGCCTCAAGTGGAGCGGGATCGTAGTCTTGACGCCCTCCACGATGAAGAGTTCCAGCGCGCGCCGGCCGCGGCTGAGAGCCTCCTCGCGGTCGCGGCCGTGCACGATGAGCTTCGCGATGAGCGAGTCATAGTATGGAGGGATCTTCCAGCCGGAGTAGGCCGCCGTGTCCACGCGCACTCCCGGCCCCCCTGGCAGGTGAAGCGTCGTGATCGTCCCGGGAGAAGGCGCGAACGTGACCGGATCCTCGGCGTTGATCCGGAACTCGATCGCGTGCCCCTGCGGCCGCCACCCCAACCCGTCGCCGGGGGGCGTCGGCCCGAACGAGAGCGGCTCCCCCGCCGCAACGCGGATCTGCTCCTTCACGAGGTCAAAGCCGGTCACCATCTCCGTCACCGGGTGTTCCACCTGGATCCGGGTATTCATTTCCATGAAGTAGAAAGAGCCGTCGTCGTCCAGCAGGAATTCCACCGTCCCGGCTCCGACGTAGTCCACGGCCTTCGCGACGGCGACCGCGGCGGCCCCCATCTTCGCGCGAAGGGCGTCGCTGAGGGCCCGCGAAGGCGATTCCTCGAGAACCTTCTGATGCCGCCGTTGAAGAGAACACTCGCGCTCGCCGAGATGCACGATGCGACCGGCCCGGTCGCCGAAGATCTGGAACTCGATGTGCCGCGGCTCCGCGAGGTACTTCTCGAGGTAGACGCTTCCGTTGCCGAATGCGCGCTCGGCCTCGGAGGTCGCGAGGTCGAACGCGGCCGCGAGCTCCTTGTCGGACCGCGCGACGCGCATGCCACGTCCCCCACCTCCCGCCACCGCCTTCAGGAGGACCGGGTAGCCGACGCCCTCCGCGAAGTTCATCGCGTCCTCGATCGAGTCGAGAGGCCCCGGGCTGCCGGGGATCGTCGGCACGCCCACCTTCTTGACGGTCGCTTTCGCGACGGCCTTGTCGCCCATTCGCCGAATCGCATCCGGCGAAGGACCGATCCACTTCAATCCGACTTCCTCGAGGATCTCCGCGAAGTGGGCGTTCTCCGCGAGGAAACCGTAGCCGGGATGCACGGCATCGGCGCCCGTGATCTCCGCGGCGGCGACGAGCGAGGTGATGTTGAGGTACGAGCCCGACGGCGCCGCGGGACCGATGCACACCGATTCGTCCGCGGCGCGCACGTGAAGCGAGTCGCGGTCCGCTTCCGAGTGGACCGCCACGGTGGCAATCGACAGCTCTTTGCACGCCGCGATGACGCGCAGCGCGATCTCTCCACGGTTGGCAACGAGGATCTTCTGGAACACGTGTTTCCCGTCAGCGCGGCTGGATCGCGAAGAGCTTTTCCCCGAACTCGACCGGCTGGGCATTCTGCGGGTAGATGGAGACCACCGTGCCCGAGACGTCCGCCTCGATCTCGTTCATGAGCTTCATGGCCTCGACGATACAGAGGGTCTTGCCCTTTTCCACGACGTCCCCGACCTTCACGAACGGCTCGGCGTCGGGATTCGCGGCGCGGTAAAAGGTGCCGACGATCGGCGCGGTGACGACGTGGAAGCCCTCGTGTTCTCCGGAGCCGGGCGGCCCGGGAGGCACGTGCGGGGCGACGGCCGCCACCGGCCCGGCCGGGGGCAGCGCGGGCGCCTCGGTGGCGACCGGGTCGGCCACGGCCCGCGCAAAGACGGGCGCTCCGCGGTGCGCGGGGGCTCCCTCGATGCGGAGGCGGAAGCCCGCCCGCTCGATCTCGAGGCCGGCGAGGCCCCGGCGCGACACCAGTTCGACGAGTTCCTTGATCTCCTTGACGTTCATCGTGCCCTTTCGATTCCTTTCGAGCGCCCGCTCATGCCGTTCAGCGGACCGCCGGACGGAGAGCGCGCGCCGTGCGCGCCGCCTCCCAGCGGATCTCGCCGAGCGCCGCATCGGGGTCGACCTGCAGGATGAGAGAGTAGTCGGCGTTCACACGCGAGACGACCGCCGCGCCCTGCGGGCCGGCGACCGCGAAGGACTCGAGCTCGCCCGCGCCGGTCTCGGACGTCGTCCGCCGGACGTTCTTCAGGAAGGAGCTGAGCTCCGCGACGAGAATCTCCATCGCGGCATCGCGCGACGAGGCCCCGGCCATCACCACCGGAAGCCCCTCGAGATCGGAGAGCGTCGCGGCGCGGATGCCCTCCGTTCTCTCGACGAGACTCGAGATGAGCCCGTGCAAATCGTCCACGGTGACCTCCATCCGTTTCGGGAACTGTCGCGCGAGGCGCCGGAGGCGGGGATAGTCGGTCCTCTCGCCCCGCGGGAGCGCGGCGGCCTTCTCGCGCAGCGCGCGCGCGCGTTCCTCGTCGGCGGCGGCCTCCGCGAGCGTCCGGTACGTCTCGCGGGCGTCCGCCATGTGGCCCTGCGCGCGATAGAGGTCCCCGAGGGTCTCCGTGACGAGCGGCACGACCGGCGCGAAAGGCGCGGCAAGACCCGCTGGAGGCGCTTCGCGAGATTCGCCCAGAATATCGAACGGAGCAGCCGTCTCGACGGGCGCGGAAGGCCTCGCATAGGCTTCCGTCCGGTAGAGGTCCACCGGGAAGGTGAAGGGAGCGGTCGCCTCTTCTTCGGGGACGTCGGCTTCCTGCGCGGCCTCGTCGAGCGCGAAGGGGGCGATCTCCGCGACCAGCTCCTCACGGATCGTCGCGATCGGCGCCGTGAACGGCGACAGCGCGGGAGACGTCTCCACGAGGCGGTCCTCGACCGACGGAGGCACGAAGAACGGCGTCGTCGGGGGCGGCGTCGGGGGGCGGTCCAGCGGGGAAATCACGGCGACCCGGCGGACGCCGCTCGCATACGGCGACGGACGCGGAGCCTCCGGAAGCTCGGACAACGCAGGATGGACGCCCGACCGGGGTCGCTCGGCCACCGCGGCGGACATCTCCTCCTCGAGCTTCTGGATGGTCACCGTCACGTCGCGGTCGCCGGGCTGGAGGCCGCGATACAGCTTCAGCTTCTTGATCGCTTCGACCTTGTCGCCCTTCGCGAGGTAGACCTCGGCCAGCTGGCGGATCGCGACCAGGTTCTCGCGATCGAGCCTGAGTGCGCTCGTGAACGCGCGGATGGCGTCCTCGAGCCGGTCCAGCTGCTGATAGGTCCGTCCGAGGGCGACGTGCGCCGCCACCGAGGTGGAGTGCAGCTGGAGCCCGCGCTCGAGAATGATGACGGCGTCGCGATATTTCCCGTGGCGGCGGTACTCCTCCGCGAGCGCCAGGAACTGGCGGGACGTCGGGTCCTTCTGAAGGAGCCTCTTGAGCTCCTCGAGACGTGAGACCGGGGTGGAGGGACCGCCGAAGAACGCCATGTTCGTTTGCTCGACTCCGAAGTCTACGGCATCCGGCTTCGAGACAGTACGGGCCGCCCGAAGGCGGCCCGTACCCGGCCCCGGGAACCAAGGCCGGAACTAAGGGGTGATCGTGATCGTTACGGCCGCGGTCGCGGTTTGGGCCGTGGGTGTGGTGGCGTCTGTAACCTTTACCGCGAAGGTGAAGGTGCCCGCTGTCGTCGGAGTGCCCGAGATCACTCCCCCGGCGCTGAGGGTGCCAAGCCCGGGCGGAAGGGCGCCGGACGTGATCGCCCAAGTGTAGCCTGGCGTACCACCTGTCGCGACGAACGTGAAGCTGTAGGGCGTAAGCGGGGGAGTAAGCGTTCCATTTGGTAGGGTGGTCGTCGCGATCAAGAGTGGCGGGCCGACGACTGTGATCGTGAGAACCGCGGTCGCTGTTCCGCCGATCGAGTCCGTCACCCTTGCCGTGAAGGTGAAAGTGCCCGCTGCTGTCGGACTGCCCGAGATCACTCCCCCAGCGCCGAGGTTGAGCCCGGTCGGAAGAGCGCCTGAGGCCAACGCCCAGGTGTACGGCGGCGCGCCACCGGTGGCGGCAAGCGTGGAGTTATACGCCGTTCCAGTCGTTCCATTCGGAAGAGGGGTCGCTGTGATCGCGAGCGGCTGGAGCCTGCAGGTCGTGTCGGCGGGGATGTACGTGATCTGGTCGTCGGCGGAGAAGCACGTTGTGGTCACGTTGAGGACGTCCAGACCGACGAGCGTGGGGAGGTTTCGCGAACCCGGGGTCGTACCGACGGTACACGCGCCCTGGGTGAAACTGCCCGCGAAGGGCGGCGCGGTGAACGTGATCTGCGTCGGCGTCCTCGCCGTCGGGAAGACATTTACGGGCGGGGTAATCTTGACGGCCACGCGCATGTTGGGATCGATGAAGTTGCCGCCGGTGATCACGACCGGGACTCCACCAGCTTCGGGAACGCTCGACGGCGAGATGCTCGTGATGAACGGGCTTATGGTCTTGACGTAGTACGTGAAGATGGGTCCGTCGGGGTTTGGGCAGTTCGAGGAAAGTGAGGTGCCGATCACGTGGACCGCCTTGGAGATGTCCGCGCATCCGGACACGAGGAGTGGCGGGGTGATCGCGATGATCTCCTGGGACGACACGGAGACCGTCGACCACGCCGTGCCGCCGCCGTCGACGGCTGCCGGCTCCTCGAAGTTGTGGCCGGTGATCACGACCGTAGTGCCGCCCGTGTATGGGCCGAAGCCGGGGGAAATCGACGTGATCGTCGGACAGGAGTAGTACTTGAAGCAGGCCGAGCACGTCGCGGTCTTCCCGGTCGACGGGTTCAGGATCACGATGTCGACGAGCTGGCTCGAGAGGCAGACGTTTCCGCCCACGGCGACCGGCGTCTTGAAGACGATTGTGTTCAGTGAGATGTCGGAAACCGCGGCTTCGACGCGCTGCGCTCCGCAGGTGCCGCCGGTCAGGAAGACCTGCATTGGGAACTGGAATCCGGTGCCAAAGATCGAGACCCGTGTCGTGGCGTCGTTCGGGCCGGTGCGCGGCGAGACGGAGTAGATGACCGGGTCGAGGGCCGCCGCCGTGTACACGAAGCCGCTCACGACGCGCGCGCAGCGCTGAACCGGGCTGCCGAGGTCCGTCACGGTGACGTCGACGGTTTCGGGCACGTTCGGGCTCGCGAGCGTGCGCCGCGGCGTCGAAACCACGATTGTCGTGTCCGAGATGGAGACAATCGTCGCCGGCGTGCCGCCGAAGTCCACGCGCATGAGGGACGCGGTCGAGCCGAAGCCGCTGCCCGTCAGGGTGATGGCCGTGCCGCCGTCGGGCGGGCCGCTGTTCGGCGTGAGGCTCGCGATGAAGAAGGTCGGGTCCGTGTTGCAGGTGCCGCCGGACCCGTTGCCGCGATACGTGAACGCTTGCGGGAGCGTCGCGGAATTCTCGGAAACGAGGCCGATGTCGCGCCGGACCGAGACGTCGCACGTCTCGGAGATGGCCGGGTTCGCCAGCGCGTGCCGGGGCGTCGTCACGGTGATCTGCTGGTCCGTCTGCGCGGTGATCTGCGCCGGCGCGCCGCAGAACGTGACCTGCGTCGTGGCGATGTTCGTGCCGAAGTGGCCGCCGAAAATCTGGACGATGTCCCCACCCGCCGGAGAGCCGGCGGTCGGGCTGATCGACGAAAGGAATATCTTCAGCTCGGGGGGGATGCACGCGTAGGTGAACGGGAATGGCGGGGACGTCAATCCGTTCACGACCACGACGACGTTCACGATTTCCGGCACCTTCGGATCCTTCAGCGCGTGAGCCGGCGTCGTCACGGTGATCTGCGTGTTCGTGGCACTCTTGACCAAGCCCCTCACGCCCCCGAAGAAGACGTCGACGTTGCCGCTTCCGAAGCGGCCGCCCAGGATCGTGACCACGTCGCCGCCCGCGCACGAACCGGTCGTCGGCGAGAGCGACGAGATGAACGGACCCGTGTCCGGAACGCCGCCGAATTGCAGATTGATCTGCGCGTTCGCGCAGTCGAAGACCGCCTTGACGTGCGCCGTGCCGGCGTTCGAGGAGAACACGGTCACGTCGGCGACTCCGCCGCTGGTCGTCTTCGAGATCGTCTGGAGGCCGTTCTCAAGGAAAAGGCCGAGATCGGTCGTGTACTGCACGGAGCCGCCGTCCGGAACCGGAACGCCTGACCGCGTGACCGTGGCCCTCACGATGACACCCGACCCGACGACGGGATACTGCGTCGTGGCCGACATCGAGACGAGCACCGTGCATGGGCCGCCGGTGCCGCTGCCGTTGCCGGCTCCGCCGTTCGATGACGGCGCTGTCGGCGTCTCGCCGGAGCAGCCGCTCAGGAGGACGGCAAGGCCCGCCACCAACGCGGCGCACGGAATCTGGAAACGTCGCATGGATGTCACCTCGTCACTGGGCACGCGTTGGCTCGATGCGTCCCGCGGGGGACGCGCAGTAGATGAAGGTCATTTCGAAAGTCGCCACGTTCGAGACGACAGGCTGCCCCGAAAGCGTGTGGCCGTACCACGTGACGCTTCCGGTCTCGTGAATCTCCGTACGGCCCGTCTCTTTGTCGATCCCGCCATTGAACGGAAGGAGCTGGTCGAGCGGCGGCTGCGTACGGTTGCTGAATGACATATACGGATAGTCGGAAAGCGTGGTCGATCCGTTCGGCGGCACGAGGAAACCGCCGGCAAAGTCCTGCGTCGGCGAGGCCTTCGTCCCGCCGTCGATGCGCCTCCAGACGATCGTGTATTTCTCGACCTGCACGTCCAGAAACTGGAGCGAAGTCACGGCCGGGTTTTTGAGTCGAACCTGGACGGTCGTCGTCGGGAGTGTGAACGGGAGCGGGAGCAATGAGTTCACGCAAGCGTTGAGAGGTGGCGCCGTGAAGCTTCCGACGAGAAAAACCGGCGAGGCGCTGTCGCCCTGCGTGTTCGTCGAGCAGCCGGGGAGCGCGGCGACCGTGACGGCGGCGAGGATGGCGGCGAGAATGAAAAAGCGCTTCTTCATCAGTTCGCTCCTCACCGAATGATCCGCGGCGTGATGAAAATCATGAGCTCGTCCGTGGTCTCGGTCTGGTCCCGGCTCCGGAACAGGTTGCCCAGGATCGGAATCTTCCAGAGGCCCGGGATCATCGACTGTGCGTCGTTCGTGGTGATCTTGAAGATGCCGCCGATCACGGCCGTGCCGCCGTCGCGCACCATGAGCCGCGTCTTGGCGTCGCGCGTCGTGAGCGGGATGTTCTGGCCTGACGCGATGTTGATGCCGGGCGCCGGCTCACGCTTCTGGATCGTGACGTCCATGATGACGGTGCCTTCATTCGTGATCTGCGGGGTGACGTCCAGGCGGAGCGTCGCGTTGATGTAGAGGACCGACGTCGTGTTATTGACGGTGGTCTGGACGGGGAGCTGGAAACCCGACTGGATGGAGGCCAGCTCGCCGGTCTGCGTCTGGATCTTCGGAGTGGAGATGACCTTGACGAGGCCGCGGGATTCGGCCGCGTGAATGGCGGCGTCGAGCGAAAACGTGTTGAGAACGTTCGCGAGGCTCAGCTGAAGGACCTGGGGCGCGCCGCTGGGAAGCGAGACGTTCCCGAGGACCGTTCCCGAGTTCGGGAACACGAGGCCGGTCGTGTTGCCGTGAGAGGCGTCCGCGGTCCCGTTGGCCCCCCACACGATTCCAATCGAGTTCGAGAACGTGCGATTCGCCTCGATGATCCGGGCCTCGATCATGACCTGCGGGTTCGCGGTGTCGAGGTTCTTGATGAGGTCGAGGACGGTCGGCAGGTAGTCCGGAAGCTCCTTGATGACGAGCGTATTCGAGCGCGTGTCGATGAAGATGTCGCCGCGCGCCGACATGACCTTGCGCGCCGTGGCCGCCATCTCCTGGGCGTTTCCGTATGAGATCTTCTGGAGCACGGTCCTGAGCGGGCGGTTCTTGTCCTGCGCCTGGATGAACTGGAGCCGCGAGTTCTCCTCCTGAGTCAGCTTGCTCGTGGAGGCGATGCGCATGATGTTTCCCTCGAGCACGTAGCCGAGTTGGTTGATCTTGAGGATCAACTCGAGGGCCTGGTCCCACGGAATGTCCTGCAGGCTCACGGTGACCGTCCCGCGAACGTCCGGGTCGAGCACGATGTTCAACTGCGTCAGCTCGCTGAACCGCTGCAGCGTGTCCTTGATGTCCGCGTCCTTGAGGTTCAGCGTGATCGGTTCGCCCGTGTACTGCTTGTCCCCGGAGCCGAGAGTGCGGGCCTCGTAGGGATTCGCGATTTCGCGGGGACGCGAGGAACCGTCTTGCTGAACGAGAAGGGCTTCGGCCGCCTCGATCAGGGCCTTGTCTTCCGCGGTGGGCGCCCTCTTGCGACGCGGTTCGGCGGCGGCGACCTTGACGGAGGCGGGGACCGGGGGCGGAGCCTTGACCTCGTGGAACTCGGGCGAGGTCCGCACGAGGCGCGGCGTGTCGGACTGGGAAGCCGGGGCCGCGGCCGGGCCGGCCGGAACCGGGGTGGGCGACGCCGCGGGAGACGTCGTCACGTCGAGAGCGCGTCCCTCGCGCACGACGGGTTCCTTCGGATCGTCGACTTCATGCTTCTCGTAGGAGCCCCCGGCCGGCACCGGCGACGCGGCCGCGACCATCTCGGGCGCCGCTCGCACGAGCGCGGGTTTCGGCTCGGCGACTTTTTCGACGGACCTTTCCGAGGGGGGCGGCGCGAGTGCCGCGATCGTCGAATCTAGGGCTGCCGCGCGGGCGCCAAACGAAAGCGCCAAGGCCGTGCCCGAGCTCTTCGCGGCGGGCTCCGCGGGAGATGCAAGGTCGAAAACGACGCGCGTGACGGGCTCGCCTCCGCCCTTGAACTGGGAGACTCGCACGCGGCTCACGGCCGCATGCCGGACGTCCTGCGACTTCTTCGTCGTCGCCAGGAGGACACCCGGGAGATCCACGACGTAGCGCGGGGGATTCTCGAGCGCGAAGGTCTCGTAGGCGAAACTGCCGTTGCCCGCGAGCGTCGCGACGAGATTGCCGTCGATCGTCTGCACGCTGACCGCGGACAGGCGCGTCGCGGCGTGGCCGAGGGCGGCGTGCCGGACGGGCACCGGCGCGGCGCTTGCCACAGCCGCGGGCACCGCAGGCGAAGCCACGTCCTCGACTTTCACGGCGGGTTCCACCGGCGCCGGTTCCGAAGCCCGCGCGGGTTCCACGTGCGGCAGCGTCGACGCAGAAGCCAGCGTCGCGGCAGAAGCCGGTGTCGCGGCGGCGGCGGCGGGTTTTCCGAGCGCGATCGCCATGGCCGGCGAACCGGAGTCGGACGTGATGGCGGGCTCGATCGGCGCGCGCCCCGTGAGCTCGAACTGGACGTGGGGCTTGCCCATCTCCGTGAACGACTTCATGTCTAGACGCGACAGGATCACGCCGTCCGCGCGAGGGGGTTCGAGGCCCGGCGACATCACGGCGTTCGCGACGTCGATGACGACCTTGGTCGAACCTTCGCGGTTGTAGAGGGTGGTTGCGAGAGGACCGTTGCCGGTGAGGAGAAGCCGCGGCGTCTCTCCGTCGGTCAGGAGCGTGGCTCCCGTGAGCGTAGCGGGCGCCGCTCCGGTCGCGGACGGGTCTCCCGCGACGACCCGGTCGGTGCGCGATGCGCAGCCGCCCAGCACAGGGACGATCAACGCGAGCGCCGCGAGACGGGACGCGCCTCCCCTTCGGTTTCGCCGCATGCTTCCTCCCCCGGACGACACGAGATCTCCCGTGCCCTTCGAGTTCCTCGAGCCCATCAGCATCGTCGTCATGGACATCCCTTCGGTCACGACTTCTTCTCGAGCGTGAGCGCCTTGACCACTTCCCGGAACGGCTTCGGATTCGTCGGATCGTTCACGTTCTGCCGGAACGTCACTTCCGTCGCCGACACTTCGACGACCTCGCCGTCGAAGAGCGTGGTCCCCTTCCGGATCAGATGCGACCTGTTGTCCGGGCCACGCATCATCGCGACCCAGCCCTGCTTGATCTTGATCGTGCCCTGCAGCTCGAGCTCGTCCACCATGACCCCCGCCAGGCCCGGTGGGCGCACGCGGTCCTTGTCGGACGGGTTGCGCACGAGGAGCGAGCGGAAGGGATCGCGGCGGCCGCCGACTTCGTAGGTGTAGGCCGACGGTACGAAATCCTGCTCGGTCACCTTGCCCGCGGAGCCCGGGGCCTCGGCCGGCGCATTGGATGCCGCGGGAGGCGCCTGCGCGAACGAGGTTGAGGGCGCGCACAGGATCAGCAGGGCGACGGAGACGGGCGCGGCGAGGGACCGGGAAACTCTCATCACTCCATCGATTCCTTCTTCGCGGGAGCGCCGGCAGGCTTCTTCGGCGCAGCGGCAGCGGCTGTCGCGGCGGGCGCGGCGGACGCGGCCGCGTCGGTGTCCCCGAGATAGATGAAGGTCTTCATCGTGAAATTCGCGCCCAGCGTGCGTCCGCCAGCCGCGTCGGGATAGCCGACCATCACGAGATCCTCAATGTTGATGATCCGCGAGAAACGCGCCACCTTCTCGAAGAAGAGCGCGAGGTTGTGGTAAGTCCCGTCGACCTGCAGGTCGATCGGCCACTCCGCATAGAAGTCCTTGTTGATGTACTCCTTCGGAGCCCACTTCTTGAGGAAGAACTCGCCCTGTCCGGCCAACGCCTGGATTTTCTTGATGAGTTCTTCGGCGTTGCGCGCGGTGGGCAGGATCTGAAGGAGCCGCTGCAGGTCGAGCTCGGTCCGGCGGACCTCCTCGCGCAGCTGAGGCAGGCGGCGTTCGGCCGCCCGGCCCTGGTTGATCTTCTGGTTGAGCTGGTCGAGCTCGTTCTTCTTGTTCTCCAGCGTCTGCTTCATCTCGCTGAAGTTCGGGAGCTGGTAGTAGGCGGCCGCATAGAGCGCGATCGCGATCGCGACGCCGATGCCGAGCCCGTAGTACCAGGGTTTCCCTTCGAGCTGCTTGAGGTCGAGCGACGCCATGGCTCTCCCCTAGACCTTCTTCGGCGCTTCGGCCGGCTTCGGGGCTCCCGCGTCCGGCTGCGTGCGGTCAATATTCGAGAAGCCGAAGTTCGTCTTGAAGCAGTAGAGCGACGAGCCCGCAGGGCCGCCGCACGCCGAGAATTCGACTTTGGGTTCCTGGAACGAGGGCACGAGCTTGAGGTTGGCGACGAAGTTCGCCACCGCCGGCGGGTTGAAGGCCTTCCCGTCGATCGAGATCGCGTTTCCGTGGTACTCCATCCGTTCGACCCAGACGAGGTCCGGGAGCGCCTTGGAGACTTCGTCCATGAGGCGGACCGGGCCGCGCTGGTTCTGCTTCAGCTGGTTGATGAGGTCGACCTTGCGCTGGACGCGGGCCTTCTTCGCCTCGTAGTCCTTTACTTCCTTCAGCACGGCTTCGAGACGCGTCACCTCGACCTGGGCGATCCGGATCTTCTCTTCCTGGGCCTTGATCGAAGAGCGAAGCACCCAGTAGTGGACGATCCCGATAAGAACCGCGAGGCCGATCGCGCCCCCCATGAGGAGGGTATTGAGGCGGCCGGCGCCGCCCAGCGCGGAGACGCCCTTCTTCTTGCGCTGCGGACGGGCTTCGGAGAGGAGGTTGATGCGAATCATGCCGCTACTCCCCGATCTTCCGGACACCGAGACCGACGGCGATCGCGAGCGAGGGCGACGCCTCGGAGAGCCACGCGGCGTCGACCGCGCGGTCGTCGGTGAAGATCGACCGGAAGGGGTTGAGGACCTCGACGGGCAGGCCGAACTTGTCCTTCAGGACGTCTTCGAGATGCGCGGCCTTCGCGCCGCCGCCCGAGATCATGATCGAGTCGACCCGTTCCGCGCCCGAGGTCGCCTGGAAGAAATCCAGCGTCTTCTGCAGCTCGGCGGCCGCGTCCTCGGCCACGCCCGTGAGAACGGGCTGGATCGTCTGGGCGGTCTGCCCCGCGACCGGTTCGCCTCTCTTCAACGACTCGGCCTGCTCGAAATTGAGCGAATAGGCCTTCTGGAGCGCGTCCGTGAACTGGTTTCCCCCGAACGTGATGTCGCGCCAGAAGACCGTCTGCCCCTGCGCGAGGATGTTTACGTTCATGACGGAGGCCCCCACGTTCACGAGCGCCACCACGCGGCCGGGGTCGGCTCCGTAGTTCACCTCGTAGCAGTTCTGGAGCGCGAACGCGTCCACGTCGACGAGGGCCGGGGTGCGCCCGGCCTGGGTCACGACGTTCTTGAAGTCGTCCACTTTTTCCTTCTTCGCGGCCACGAGGAGGACGCCCATGGTCTCGCCGACGGCCCCCGGATCGAGCACGACGTAGTCGAGGTAGACGTCGTTGATGTCGAAGGGGACGTACTGCTCGGCTTCCCACCGGATGGACTCGGAGAGCTCCTCCTCCGGCATCGTCGGAAGCATGATCTTCTTGACGATGACGGAGTGGCCGGACACGGACACCGCCACGTTCGGATTCTTCACGCCGGTGGACGCGAGAAGCCGCGAGATCGTCTCGACGACGAGGGAGGAGTCCATGATCGCGCCGTCGACGATCGCCTCGGGAGAAAGCACCTCCATGCCCGCTTTGACGAGCTGGAACGTTCCCTCCTTGCCCTCCTTCAACTCGACGAGCTTCACAGCAGACGAGCCGATGTCGAGGCCGACCAGGTTTTTCGCCTTTCGGAACAGCACGATAGGGTTGCCCTCCCTCGACCCGGTCCCCCGGGGGCATGACGCGAAAAGGGATTGACTCGCCTTATTTTGTCGCCCCCCTCCGGGGGGTGTCAAGTCATTAGCCCGGCGCGATTTCCCTTGCTCCTGTGCAACGTTGTTGGTATAAGTGCGCCCCATCCCGTAAGTGAGGACCAGGAGCGTCGGGGCCGTCAACCGGCTTCGGCATCCGTGTCGCGCAGCTTGCGCCGCACGTCCGTCACGCCCGGCAGGGCCCGGAGGGCCACGAGCAGCCGTTCGAGGTGCCGGCGGCCCCGGGTCGTGACGCTGGCCTCGATCGACGCGTTCCCGTCGCGGCTCGTGCGGGCCTCGATCGACCGGATGTTGGAGTTCGCGGCCGAAAGCACCTGCGTGATGCGCGCGAGCATTCCCTGCCGGTCCTCCGTGCGAATCTCGAGATCCACGGTCACCGTCGCGTCTTTCGCCGTCTCCCACTCGACCGGGATCTCGCGGCCGGGATCGAACAGGAGCGCGCGGACGTTCGGGCAGGTCGTAGTGTGCACGGAGACGCCCCGGCCGCGCGTCACATAGCCCACGATGTCGTCGCCCGGCACGGGCTGGCAGCACTTGGCGAGCGTCGCGAGGAGATCGTTCTCCCCCTTGACGCGAATCCCGGTCGCGGCGCCGAAGGGAAGCACGCGCCGGATCACGCTCGAGATCGCCGAGACCCGGGACGGAGCCGGCGACGCGCCTTCGGGAGGGGCGGCCGTCTCCGGCAGCAGCTTCGCGACGAGGGCGCGCGGCGCGATCTTCCCGGATCCAATGTCGGCGATGAGGTCGTCCACCTTGGCGACGCCAAAATCGCCGAGCAGCGGATCGAAGGCTTTCGCCTCGAGGAGCTTCGCGAAGCTCTTCTTCCACTTCTTGAGCTCGCGCTCGAGAAGGCGCCGGCCGATCTCCACCGACTGCTCCTTCTCGGCCGTGTGGATGAAGGTTCGGATCTTGTTGCGTGCCCGTGACGTCACCGCGAACGAAAGCCAGTCCCTGGAGGGGTGCGCGGATGGCGCCGTGAGGATCTCGACGATGTCGCCGTTCTCAAGGAGCGACTTCAGCGGCACGAGGCGCCCGTTGACGCGCGCGCCCACGCAGTGGTGCCCGACGTCCGTGTGGACGCGGTATGCGAAGTCCAAGGGCGTGGCTCCCCGCGGAAACGCGTAGACCGCGCCCTTGGGGCTGAACGTGTAGACGTCGTCCGGGTAGAGGTCGATCCGGAGCGACGACAGGAACTCGCGCGGGTCGGACACGTCCTTCGTCGTCTCGAGGATCTGCCGGAGGACACCGACGTTCTCCTCGTGCCGCGCGTCCGTCCGCACGAGCTTCCCTTCCTTGTACTTCCAGTGGGCTGCGATTCCGTTCTCGGCGACGAGGTCCATCTCGCGGGTGCGGATCTGCACCTCGAACGGGGGCGCTCCCTCGGGCACGAGGGTCGTGTGCAGCGACTGATAGAAGTTTCGCTTCGGCATCGCGATGTAGTCCTTGATGCGGCCGGGCACGGGGCGCCAGGACTGATGGACGATGCCGAGGACGGTGTAGCAGTCGGGCATCGAGTCCACGAGCACCCGGAACGCGAGCACGTCGTAGAGCTGTTCGAGCGGAATGGCCTGCCGGATGAGCTTCTGGCGGATCGACCAGTAGCGTTTCACGCGTCCGGTGATCTCCGCCTCGATTCCCATGGCCTTCGTCCTCGCCACGAGTTCGAGGCGGATCTTCTCGACATTCGCCGCCGACGCCGCCATCCGCTCGTCCACGGCCGCGCGCAGGGCCGCGAACTCTTCCGGATGGAGGAAGCGGAACGAAAGGTCCTCGAGATCTCCTTTCATCTTGCCCATGCCCAGCCGGTTCGCGAGCGGTGCGTAGATCTCGAGCGTCTCGGCCGCCGTCGCACGCTGCCTGGCCTCCGGCAGGTGCTCGAGGGTCTGCATGTTGTGGAGGCGGTCCGCGAGCTTGACGAGGATGACACGGAGGTCGTCCGTCATCGCGAGGAGCATCTTGCGGAACGTCTCGGCCTGCTGGGCCTCCCTCGATGTAAAGGCGTACTTGCCGATCTTCGTGACGCCGTCGACGAGGTGCGCGACGTCGGCGCCGAACAGCTCGCCGATGCGTTCCTTCGAGACGGAGCCGTCCTCGACGACGTCGTGGAGGAGACCGGCGGCGATCGACGCATCGTCGAGCTTCATCTCCGCGAGCGTCATGGCGACCGCGAGCGGGTGGATGAGATACGGCTCGCCGGAGGACCGGAGTTGGTTGCGGTGCTCGTGCGCCGAGACGACGTAGGCGCGGCGCAGCAGGTCCTCGTCCATGGCGGGGTGGTAGGACTCGACCTTTTCGAGGATGTCCTCGAAGCGCAGCACGGGCCCATTATCGCGGCATACGGGCCTTTCCGGTTAATCTCCGCGCCACCGAAGGAGCCCCGATGGATCTCTTGAAGCAGTTCGTGGACGTCTTCCTGCACCTCGACCGGCACCTGGCCGAGGTGATCCGGGACTACGGGACGTTCACGAACGTCATCCTCTTCGCCATCGTCTTCTGCGAGACCGGCCTCGTCGTGACGCCGTTCCTGCCGGGCGATTCCCTGCTTTTCGCGGCCGGCGCGCTCGCGGCGCTCGGTTCGCTGAACGTCTGGTTGCTGTTCCTGTCGCTCGCGCTCGCCGCCATCCTCGGCGACACCGCCAACTACTGGATCGGGAAGAGAATCGGCCCGCGCGCCTTCGACGGCACATTCCGCTTCCTCAAGCAAGACCATCTCCGGAAGACCGAAGCCTTTTACGAGAAGCATGGCAGGAAAACGATCATCCTCGCCCGGTTCGTCCCCATTGTCCGCACATTCGCGCCGTTCGTCGCGGGCGTCGGCTCCATGAAGTACGGCGTCTTCCTCGCCTACAACGTGGTCGGCGGCGTTCTCTGGGTCGCGACCTGCGTCGGCGCGGGCTACTTCTTCGGCAACATCCCCGTGATGAAGAAGAACTTCTCGCTCGTCATCCTCGCGATCATCTTCGTCTCGACGCTTCCGATCCTCTGGGAAGCGTGGACGGCGCGGCGCCGCGCGGGCGCGCCGAAGGCATGAGCGGCGGGGCCTCCCCCGGGCGCTCGCGCTGGCTCTCCTCCACGGCGCTCATCTTCTACGCGCTGATCCTCGGCGTCGTCCTCGGGCACTTCCTCCCCGCCGAGACCTACCCCTGGGCGTACGAGTCGTTCAAGTTCCTGTCGAAGGCGTTCATCAGCCTCATCAAGATGCTCGTCGTTCCGCTCATTTTCGCGACGATCGTCCTCGGCATCGGGAAGACGGGCGACGTGAAAGCGGTCGGCCGCATGGGCGTCAAGGCGCTCGTCTACTTCGAGATCGCGTCGACGATCGCGCTCGTCATCGGCCTCGTCTTCGCGAATCTCGTGAAACCGGGGCTCGACCTGAAGCTCCCGCCGGGCGGCGACCTGGCCCTCGCGAAGCCGAAGACGTTCGTCGAGACGCTGCTCCATCTCTTCCCGTCGAACGTGATCGACGCGATGGCAAAACAGGACATCCTCCAGATCGTCATCTTCGCGACGCTTCTCGGCGTCGCCGCCGCGCATGTGGGCGCCGAGAAAGCGAAGCCGTTCGTCGACTTCTTCGAGGCGACCGTGGCGGTGCTCTTCAAGCTCACCGACTACGTCATGTCGCTTACGCCGCTCGGCGTCTTCGGCGCGATGGCAGGCGCCGTCTCGCATCACGGCATCACGGTCCTCGGGAGCTACGCGAAGCTCGTCGGCTCGCTCTACGCGGCCCTCGTCGTCTTCGCCCTGATCGTCCTCGTGCCCGCCCTCAAGCTCGCGGGCGTCTCCGTCAGACGATTCGTCCGGAAGATCCGGGATCCGTTTCTGATCGCCTTCTCGACGGCGTCGTCGGAGGCCGCTCTCCCCCGAGCTCTGGAGCGCATCGTGGAGTTCGGCGTCCCGAAGAGCGTGGCGGGGTTCGTCCTGCCAGCGGGCTACAGCTTCAACCTCGACGGCTCCACGCTCTATATCGTTCTCGCGACGATGACGATCGCGCAGGCGGCCGGCCGCCACCTTTCGATCCTCGAGCAGGTCTCCATGTGCCTCGTCTTCATGCTCACGACGAAAGGCGTCGCCGCCGTGCCGCGCGCGTCACTCGTCATCATCGCGGCGGGCTGCGCGTCGTTCAACCTGCCGGGCGAAGCGGGCGTCGCGATGATCCTCGCCGTGGACGAGCTCATGGACATGGGCCGCACGTCGATCAACCTCGCCGGCAACTGCGTCGCGGCCGTCGTCGTCGCGAAGTGGGAAGGCGTCCTCGGCCCGGAGGCGAGCGAAGCGGGCTGAGGCCCACTCGCGTCCCTTCTTACCGGGCCTTCGCCGCCGCCTTGCCGGACTTGACCCCTGCGGGAGCGGACGGGGGCTTGGCCTGAGCCTTCAAGGACGCGCGCTTCTGCTTCCACTCCTCCCACAGGACGACGAGCGGAGCGGCGATGAAGATCGACGAGTACGTCCCGACGATGATGCCGATGATCATCACGAAGGCGAAGCCGCGCAGGACTTCGCCCCCGAGGAAGAACAGGACGACGACGACGACGAAGGTCAGCACGGAGGTGAGGACCGTCCGCGAGAGCGTCTGGTTGATCGAGTGGTTGACGAGCTCGGGCAGCGGCGAGCGCTTGGACTTCTCGCGGTTCTCACGAATCCGGTCGAACACGACGACCGTGTCGTTCACCGAATAGCCGATGAGCGTGAGGAACGCGGCGACGACGGTGAGAGAGATCTCCAGGTTCAGGATCGAACAGAGGCCGAGCGTCGTCCACGTGTCGTGAATGAGCGCGACGACGGCGGCCGTTCCGAACGACGCGGAACGGAAGCGGAACGCGATGTAGAGAAGCATCGCGGCCCACGAGAACAGGATCGCCCACATGCCCTTCTCGCGCAGGTCCTTCCCGACCTGCGGGCCGACGTTCTCGGCCGAGAGCAGCGTGAACGGGCCGGCGACGGTCTTGGTCTTGAGCCAATCCCCGGTCGCGGGCGAAACGCCCGGAGTCTTCGCGGCCTCGTCGATGGAATGGAAGAGCCCCTTCTCCGACCGCGCCGCGATGAGCCCCTGCACCTCGCGGCCGTATTCGACCTTGGGGTCGGCGTTGGGCCGCGTCGCGAGCTTCTCGGGGTCGTCGGCGATCAGCTTCCCGAGAAGCGTGTCCGCGCCATTCAGGTTCAGGTCGAATGCCGTGGCGTTCGCGCCCTCGGGGAAGAGCGCCTTCGTGAGCGCCGCCGTCACTTCCTTCGAGAGGTCGCGGCCTTCCTTTTTTTCGAGTGGAACGCGCAGGAGAACCTGGTTCTTCTCGGGCCTGTCGAAGCGCTGGACCGAGACGACATTCACGTTCGCGGCTTCGACGATCTTGCGGATCTGGTCCTCGTCGGGGGTCTTCGAGAACCCGTAGACGATCTGGGCGCCGCCCGTGAAGTCGATGCCGAGCTTCGGGCCGCCCTTGGCGATCAGCGAGATCGTGCCGATGACGATCGAAAGGATCGACAGCGAAATCGCGATCCACTTGATCTTGAGGAAATCGATGTTCGTCTTGTGAAAGAGGCGCACGTTGGCTCCGCTCTATTGGTTAGATGGAAAGACGCTCAGATGGAAAGGGTCTCGACGCGCTCCCTCGGACCGTAGATCAGATCGAAGAGCAGGTGCGAGACGAAGACCGCGGTGAAGACCGAGGCCAGGAGGCCGATGACGAGAGTGACGGCGAAGCCCTTGACGGGCCCGGTGCCGAACTGGAAGAGGAAAAGGGCGGCCATGATCGTCGTCACGTGGGTGTCGACGATCGTGCCCCACGCGCGCTTGAAGCCGAGGTCGATGGCGGCCTTTGGCGCCTTGCCGTTGTCCATCTCCTCGCGGATGCGCTCGAAGATGAGGACGTTCGAATCGACGGCCATGCCGATCGTCAGGATGAAGCCCGCGATGCCGGGCAGCGTGAGCGTCGCGTTGATGTAGGCCATCGCGCCGAGGAGGATGAGCGCGTTGAGGACGAGCGCCAGAACCGCGTTCGCGCCCGAGAGCCGGTAATAGAAAACCATCGCGAAAAAGACGCAAATCATGCCGACGATCGAGGCGAGGACGCCTTTCTTGATGGAGTCGAGGCCGAGCGACGGCCCCACGGTGCGTTCCTCGAGAATGATCATCTCGGCCGGAAGCGCGCCCGAACGGAGCACGAGCGAGAGGGCGTCTGCCTTCTCCGGGGTGAAGTTCCCCTCGATGATGCCGCTCTCCTTGATCTGGCTGTTGATGTTCGGCGCGGACTGGACGCGCTTGTCGAGCACGATCGCGAGGCGCTTGTTGATGTTCTCGCCCGTGACCTTCCCGAACTTCAGGGCTCCCTGGGCATTCAGAAAGAACATGACGGCGGGCTGGTTGAACTTGTCGCGGTCGACGCGCGCGTTCTTCATGTCGCGGCCCGTGACGGCGGCGGCGCGCTTGAGCACGTACCAGACCGGCGTGCGCGTACGGGCGTCGGCGTCTTCGTTGAAGCCCTCGACGATCTCGAGGTCCTCGGGCACCGTGCCGCCGTAGGCGGAGCGGGCAGCCTCCATCGTCGGGAACGGACCGCCGCGGTCATCCACGAGCTTGAGCTCGAGGAGGCCCGTCGTCCCGATGATCTCCTTGACGCGGCTCGGATCGTCCACGCCGGGGATCTCGACCACGATGCGGTCGGTGCCCTGCCGCTGGATGACGGGCTCGGCGACGCCGAGAGCGTCGACGCGATTGCGGATCGTCTCGACGGCCTGGCGCGTCGCCTGATCCTCGATCGTGATCCGCTCGGAGTCCTTGAAGGAAATTTTCCACTCGCGCCCGCGCTGGTCGATGGACCACGCATTCGGCGGAAGAACCGCCGTGACGAGATCCTTGAGCTTCGCGGCGTCCGTCTTCTCGTCGATCCCGAGCGTGAAGCCCGTGCCGTCCGCGGGACCGGCGGGAATCACGGACACGCCGCGCTTGCCGCCTTCGTCCTTGAGCCGCTCGAGCGTGTCCTGGGCCTCGACGCGCAGCGCATCGGTCGTCTTCACCTGCATGACGAGGTGGATGCCGCCGCGAAGGTCCAGCCCCAGCTTGAGGCCGTTCCTGAGGACGTCCGAGATCGTCGGGTTGGGCGGAGCCGTCGGCGACTTCTTCAGCGCCTCGTGGCCCCGCCACCAGTACGCACCGACCGAACCGAGAAGGACGGCCAACGTCACGCCGACGCGCCATCCGGTGGGCTTGTTCACGAACGCAACCTCCGGGCGCGGGCCCGTCCGGAAGGCGGCGAGGAGCCACCCGTTCGTCAGGGAGACCGCGGGATGCGCCCGGCTTCTCCGGGCGAACCGGCGGAGTTTAGCAGAACCCTTACTCCTCAGGACCCGGCAAATGTCGGGGGGACAGCCGCGAGGAATACGGGGCCAGCGAGACGCGGGTCAGCCTCTCGACGACGTCGGGCGGGAGCGCCGCCAGAAGCCGCTCGTGCCGCCAGGCGTGACACGACACGACGAGCACCGGGCGCTCGCCGAGGACGTCCGTGGCGAGGAAGCGCATCACGGCGAGGAAGCGCTCATCGTCCGCGCCGGCGAGCGGGTCGTCGAGGAGAAGCGGCACGCCCGCCACCCCCGTGCCGAGGTACCTCAGGGCCGCGAGGCGCGCCGTCAGGTGCAGCTGCTCGCGCGCGCCGGTCGAAAGGCCCGACTGAATCTCGCCATTCGTCGCGACGCGTCCCCCGCGCACGAGCGCCGAAAGGGAGAGATCGTCGCCGAACTCCAGCGCTTCGTAGGGCGTCTGCCAGGTTGCGAGAATCTCCTTCGAGGCCGTCTGCAGCCCGCGGCGGAAGTCGCCGTACACGGACGAGGCCGCGGCCGCCAGCGTGCGGCGGGCGAGGTCGAGCGCGTCCCGAAACAGGATCGCGCGGGCCTGGGACGCCTCGGCGGCCGCGAGGTCCTCCTCGACGGCGCGGGCCATCTCGCCCCCTTCCCGCGCCGCGTTCGCGAGCTCGCGCTCGGCCGCCACACGCGCGTTCTCGGCGGCCGTCCTCGCCGCGCGCGCGGCGTCGGCTGCCCGGCGCGCCGCTTCAGGCGTCTCGGGAAGCGCGAGCGCTTGCGGATCGACTCCCAGAAGCGAGGCGCGCCGCGCGCTCTCGTCGTCGAGACTGGCCAGTCGCGACGCGAGGTCCGCCTCGTCGCCCTCGCCCCCGCCCTCGCACCGCGCCGAAAGCTCGTGCTCGAGCAGCCGCCTGAAGCGCGCGGCCTTGCGCCGGCCGGCCTCCACCGCGAGCAACCCTTCGGCCAGCGGGAGCGAAGCGGGAACCCCCATCCGGCCCAGCGCCTCCCGAAGCCTTCCCTCGATTTCGCGGAGATCCGCCTCCTCGCGGTCGAGGCGCTCCGCCTCGCGGGCGAGGACTTCCTCGCGCAATCGGACGTCCTGGCGGGCCCGCGCGAGATCCGCAAGGAATCTCAGCGCGCGCTCCGCCTCCTCGGGAGCCGGAAGTCCCTCGGGCAGCGCGAGGAGCGCGTGGTGCGGCCGGAGATCTTCGCCGAGTGACCGCAGGCGTTCGCGCGCGTCGTCGCGGCGCGCCGTCAGGGCGACGACGAGGCGCCGAGGCTCCTCGGCGCCCCGCGCACGGCGGTGGGCCTTGAGCATCGCCGACGTGTCGCGATACCCCGCCCCGCGGGCGAGGCGGTCGAGCCGGAGACGCAGATCGGAGAGCCGTTTCCTGAGCTCCACGGCTTTGCGCCGGCTGGCCGCTTCGTCTTCCCGCGCGCGCGCCTCGTCGCGGAGCCGGTGGCGCGCGGCGCGGGCCCACGCGATGCCTCCGAAGAGACCGAGCGACAGGATGAAGACGGCCAGCGAGGCCGTCATGTAAACCGGTGCGCCGGAGAACCGGAAAGCGAGCCAGCCGACGAACGGGACGAGGACGGCCGCGACGCCGACGAGGGAGCGGGCGAGCCTCACGCGCTGCGTCCGCTCGACGGCGGCGATCGCCGCCGTCGCTCCCGCGTCGGCCACGCGCCGGTCCAGCTTGACGCCCTCGAGCTCGAGCGCCGCCCGTTCCTCCTCGGCGCCCGCGAGGAAGCGCCGGTCCTCGGGCGCGAGAGCCTCGAGCCGAACGAAATCCTCGGCGAGACCGTCCTTCCGGAGGGTGTTCCATCGTTCCTCGAGGAGGCGCTCGGCTTCGGCGAAATCCCGCGCCGTCGAGAGCTCGGCGCGGAGCATCTCCTCCAGCCCCACGCGTTCGGCTTCCTCGAGCCGGACCGCAGGTCCGAAGCGGCGCGCATCCTCCTCGACCTCTCGCGCCGCGATCCGCCCACTTTCGGCCTCTGCGGCCCGCGCCGTCTCGAGGGCCTGAGGCCGGTTCCCGCGCTCCTCGCGGAGGCGGTCCACGGCGGCGAGCGCGGCGTCCGAGAAGAGCTCAGCTTCTGGAGCCAGCTCCCGGGCCTCGCCTTCGGCCGCGCGCCGTTTCCGGAGCGCGGACGCCAGCGCCTCCTGCCGCTGCGCGAGCGCCCGACGGTGTGCCAGGACCTCGGCGAGGGCGGCGATCTCGGCGGTGCGATGCGCCTCGTCGCGCGCCCTCGCGCATCCCGACAGGCGCGCCGAGGCCTGCGCGGCGGCCGCGCGACGCGCCGCAAGTTCCGCCCGCCGCTGCCTCAGCGCTTCGACGCGCTTTCCGAGTCTCGCGATTTCCGTGTCCACGGAGATCTTGGAGCCCGCGGCGGGCTCCGGCATTTCGACCCGCACCGCCTCGAGGCCCTTCAGCGCGCGCACGACCGACGCCTCGCCTCCCCCCGAGTCCGCGATGCGCGCGAGCTCGACGGTCAGACCCGCGTCGAGCGAATCGCGGTCGAGGACGTTCTGCGAGACGTAGGCCGTCGCGCGGAAAAGGGCCTCGGTGAGGCCCCCCGTCACCGTTTCGCCGAATGCGTCGCGTCCTCCCGCGCGCAGGAATTCCTGCGTGCAGTCGAGGCCGCGATCGCGGTCCACCACGCGGACGGTTCCCGCCTCGAGGTCGCGGTCCACGGACCAGCGGGTCTGCCCCGCGGTGACGTCGAGGCCCACGCGCAAAGGAGCGCCGCTCCGGGGCCTCCGGACTTCTCGGACGCGCCCCGCCACCCCGCGGCTCTTCGGGAGTCCGTAGAGCGCGGCGACGATGGCCTCGCAAAGCGTCGTCTTGCCCGTCTCGTTCGCATCGACCACGAGGAGGACGCGCCCCTCCGGCCAGGCGAGATCGAGAGCGCGGAGCGCGCCGAATCCGTCGATGCGGATGCGCTCGATCTTCATCGGTCCTCGGCCTCGGGCGGCCGGATCGGCCTCCCGAGGAGCGCGTCGCGTCCGAGCCGGAGCGCCAGATCGGCGACACGGCGCTGCGCGTCGTCGGGCGCCGCCGCGCGATGGGCCAGGAGGTCGGACGTGAAGCGGCCCTCCGCCGAGCGCGGCCCCGGCTCGGGCGCGGGCGGCTCGGTCTGGTCGCGCACGGCGAGGTGCTTCACGCAGAGGGCGAGGGGCCTCAGGATGTCGGCCGGCCGCGCGCCGAACGCCTGCGTCCCGGTCAGCGTCACGCGCACGAGGTCCGGCGCCTCCACTCCGGCGTCCCGGAACGCGGCCTCCACCTTCTCGGCGAGCGGGCCCGCTTCGAGCTCGCTCACGTCCACGGCCAGGTCCCGCACGACGCGCGTATCGGCCGGAATCCGCTCGACCACGATCGGCGATCCGCCTGCGGGCAGCGTCACCCGGAGAAAGAACCGCGGGCCCGCTTCGTCGAGGCCCCGGCCCGTCGGGCACCCTGCATAAGCCCCGCGCGGGCGGCCCTCGTCGTTGGCCACGACGTGAACGTGATGGTGATGCCCGAGCGCCGCCCACGAGAAGCCCGCTCCGGTGAGCTCGTTCGCGGAGAACGGCGCGGTGCGCTTCGTTCCCCTCGGAGAATCGGCCCCCGCATAAGACTCGAGAGAGCCGTGCAGGAGAAGGAGCGCGTGCGAGGTCGACGGACGAGGCGGTGGGGGCGCGAGCGGGCGTTCGACGACCACGGCGGACGAAAGGAACGCGCGTCCGACCACGGTGACGTCGTCACGGCCCGGAAACGGGACGGCCGCCCACTCCGGGCCGCGAAAGACGACGACATTCTCGGGCCAGGGCCTCATCCCGAGCGCGGACAGGAGCGCCGGGTCGTAGTAACCGCCGGGCCCCGCGAAGTCGTGGTTCCCGGGCGCCACGAAGACGGGTCGCGGCGCGAACGATGCGAAAGCCTCGAGGAGGCGGTGGATCGTCGCGGGCGGGACGTTCTCGGCGTCCCACAGATCTCCGGGGACGAGCAGCGCTTCGGCGCCGCACGATGCCGCGGCCTCTACCGCGCGCTCCGCGGCTCCGTCCACTTCGTCACGGCGGACGGCGCGCGCCTCGGGCGTGAAAGACAGGCCGCCGCCGGTCAGGGCGGAGCCGAGATGCCAGTCCGAGGACTGCAAAAACGTCAGGGAGCGCCCGGTGGTCACTCCCTAGTTTCGCATTACGCGGCCGATTCCTTCGAGTCGGCCTCGCCGGTCGTCCCGGCAATGGCGCTGCGGTTCACCCTGATCTTGACGGTATCGGCGATCTTGAGCCAGACGATCTGGTCCTCGACCTGCGCGATGGTGCCGTGGATGCCGCCCGACGTGACCACCCGGTCGCCCTTTTTCAGGGTGGCGAGGAGCTCCTTCTGCTTCTTCTGCTGCTTGCGCATTGGAGCGAGAAGCACGAAGTAGAAGATCACGAACATGAGGATGTACGGAACCATCTGCACGAGCGGCGAGGTCGCGGCTGAGGGCGCCGCCTGCAAGAGGTGGAACGGGTTCATGGAACGTCCTTTCCGACGGACCGCGACCACTTCGGGAGCGTTTCCGCCGCCCACGCCGCGTACCGTTTCGCGTCGAGAGCCTCACGGATTCCCCGCATCAAGTCAAGGATCGCGGTCAGGTTGTGAACGGTCATGAGCGTCGCGGCGCTGGGCTCGCCCGCCATGGTGAGGTGCCGCAGGTACGCGCGCGAGTGCCGTCGGCAGGTCGGACAGCCGCAGGCCGGGTCGGGGGGCGCGTCGTCTTCGCGATAGCGGGCGTGCTTGATCGCGAGCGTGCCCCGGGAGGTGTAGAGGAGGCCGTGGCGGGCCGCGCGCGTCGGGAGCACGCAATCGAACATGTCGAAGCCCTGCGCGACCGCGTGCAGGAGGTCGTCCGGGCGGCCGACGCCCATGAGATAGCGCGGCCTGCCTTCGGGAAGGAGCGGCCCCGTGTGCGCGACCATCGCGCGCATCTCCTCTTTCGGCTCGCCCACCGAGAGGCCCCCGCAGGCGATCCCGTCGAACGGCAAAGCCGCGATCGCCGCCGCGCTCCGTTCCCTGAGGCCGGGAAACATGCCGCCCTGGACGATGCCGAAGAGCGCGCCGCGGGTTCCCCCCAGCGCGTCGCGCCGTTCGATCGCCCGCCGCGCCCAACGATGCGTGAGCTCCATCGACGCCCGCGCCGCGTCCTCCGTCGCCGGATACGGCGTGCACTCGTCGAGGACCATCGCGACGTCGACTCCGAAGTCCCCGAGCTGAAGATCCACGGCGCGCTCGGGGCTCAGCGCGTGCGCCGAGCCGTCGACGTGGCTCCGGAAGATCACTCCCTCCTCGGAGAGCGTCCGGTTTCCGGCCAGGGACATGACCTGATAGCCGCCGGAGTCGGTGAGGATCGGCCGGTCCCAGCCGATGAAGCGATGCAGCCCGCCGAGGCGCCGGACGACGTCGCCGCCGGGACGGAGCATGAGATGGTAGGCATTCGCGAGCACGATTTCGGCGCCCGCGGCCTCGACGTCGCTCCACCGCGCGGCCTTCACGGTTCCCGCGGTGCCGACCGGCATGAACGCGGGCGTCTCGACGATCCCATGGTCGAGCGTCAGCCGTCCGCGCCGGGGACCCCGGGCGCCGCCGCCCGAAGAGGAAAGGACCTCGAAGCGCAGCATCCCTGTCTAGAGGCCGACGCGGGCCGTGAGGGTGAGGCCGAGCGCGCTCTTATCGGTCCTGTACCAGCCTCCGAGATCCACCTTCGCGGGACCGATGACCACCCCCGCGCCCCCCGTGAAGGCCGGCGTCCTGTCCTGCGACTCGAGGTTCACCGAAACGCCGGCGCGCACGACGGCGAGAAGGAACGTCCACTCGACTCCGCCGCCCAGCTCCCGCACGCGAAGGTTTTCGACGAGCGTCTCATTCACGGTGAGGTCGTAATCCGCGGCGACGAGGAGACCGACGACCGGGATTTTCACGGATGCGCCGATGCGGGCCTGCTGGCCGTAGGTCACGGAGCGGCCGCGATCCGCCGCCGGGCCGTCGTCCGCGAACGGGAACGTGGGTTTGTTGATTCCCCGAAAGACCCCGCCGACGTGGACCGGGCCGAGCGACACGAGGCCGCCGAGATCGAAGGACCAGTCCGTGTGCGATCGCTCCCGGCCCGTGAGCGCGCGCTGGGCGAGGTTCCACGGATCGCCGACCTCGGTCGTGAAGGCGGACTCTTCCTTCGTATACGTCGAACCGAACAGCGCGTGGACCGAAGCGCCCACCGTGACCCGCCCGAGGAAGAACGACATCGATTTCGAGAGCGCGAGGTCCTTGAGCTCGAGGCCGCGAAAGGCGGCCCCGGAATTGTTGAAGGCGATCGAGGTGGCGGGGTTCGCGCCGAGCGCGGTATGGACGAGATCCGTGCGTGCCGTGAGACCGCTGAAGCCCCAGTCCGTGAACGAGAGCTCCCAGCCCCCGTGCGCGATCGCGAGACCCGCGACGCCGTTTCCCGAGAACCCGTTTCCCGGATCGGCGAGCGTGCGGAGGGCCTGGACGACGTCCGCGTAGCTCTGCGGCTGCGAACCCGACGCGAGCGCGACCGGGTTGTTGCCCGAGAGGACGTGAAGCGGGGCCAAAAAATCGCCGCTCTCTCGCGTGAGGAGTCCGGCGGAGACCGTGAACGCGAATTTCCGATCCGGGACGGCCGCGGGGTTGTCGATCCCGGCGGCGACGTCCGGGCCGAGCCCCACCGACGCGCCCCCGAGCGCGACGGAGCGCGCGCCGAAAGGAGAAAACGGCATCTGAGCGCGGGCGGCGCCCGCCCACAGGAGAGCGGCCGCAAACGCCGCGAGGACGTGTTTTCGGGGCGGAGCGGGAGGCCACGGCATACGGGCCCCCAGTGTACGTTCCCCAAGCGCGTTGACCCTGAAAAACCAAGAATGCTATGTTCCGGCCCGTTTTGCAGGAGGCGCATTGCCGGATCTCGGAAACAAACATACGTGCTTCAAGTGCGGGGCGAAGTTCTACGACCTGAGGAAGACGCCCGTCCACTGCCCGAAGTGCGGCGCCGACCAGAAGGACGCTCCCCCGCAACCGACGTCTCCCGTCGTGCTCCACGCCGCGCGCCGGGCGAAGCGTGACGAGTTCGCCGATCCGGACGTCTTCGACCGCAATCGCGAGGACGAAGACGTCGCCACCGGCGAGCCGGAGGACCCGGCGGCCAAACGCGTGGATGACGACGAAGAGCTGCCCCTCGGCGAGGCCAAGACGCTGGAAGGCACGGGAGACTCCGAAGACGACTACTGATCGCGCTCGCCGGCCCGTCTTCGTCGCGATCGGATTGGGCGCGAACGAAGGGAGCCGGGAGAAGAGTCTTCGAAAGGTAAGAAGGGCGTTGGCGGCCCACCTTACGGACGTTCGCTCTTCACCCTTCTATGAAACCTCCCCCGTCGGCGGCCCCCACGATCAACCCGACTACCTCAACGCCGTCATCGTCGGGCGGACGAGTCTCTCGGCACGGGCGCTCTTCACCGTTCTAAGAAAATCCGAATTCGCCGCCGGCAGAAGGAGAGCGCGTGGCGCGCGGAACGGGCCGCGCCCCCTGGACCTCGACCTCCTCCTCTACGACAATGAGCAGATCGCGACGCGGCGCCTGACGGTCCCGCACCCGCGGATGGCGTCGCGCCTGTTCGTCCTCGTGCCCCTGGCGGACGTCGCCGCGCGGCGGGTCGTGCCGGGAACCGGAAAGACGGTCGCGCGGCTTCTGGCCGAGGCCCGGCTCGACTCGACGGAGCGCGTCAGACCCGCCGGGCCCGTCAGACGGTCGAAGCGAGCGGCGCCGGCTCGGGCGGCCGCTCGAATCGGCGCGCCTCTTCGGCCTTCAGCCCGCGGCGCACCTCCGCGCCCGACGCCCGCGCGTGGTCCGCGAGGAGCCCGTCGAACTCCTTCCGCTTGACCTGAAAGGCGGACGGATGGTCCCCGTTCCAGGCCTGCCGGAAGATGACCTGACGGGTGCCCCCGGTCGCCTCGTTCGTGAAGAGCGCGCCGAATTTCCTCTGGAAGCCGGCGGCCTCGATCTTCTCCATGAGCCCCAGCTCCTCGAAGAGAGGCAGGTTCCAGGGAAGGAGGGATTCGCCGATCTTGAACCGCGGTTCGGGATCCCGATCGACGAGGAGCACCGACCGCCCCGCCCGCGCCAGAGCGGTCGCCGCCGCGCAGCCCGAAGGCCCCGCCCCCAGAACGACCGCGTCGAAGATCATTTCGTCGAGAGCTTGGGAGTGAGGGGAAGGGCCCGCGATTCCACCCGGAGCTGGTCGTTCGGCAGCGTGACGCGCGTCCGCGGCGGCACGGAGGCCGTCAGCCAGACGCTGCCGCCGATGACGCAGCCCTTCCCGATGACGGTCTCGCCCCCGAGGATCGTCGCGCCCGCGTAGATGACGACGTCGTCCATCACGGTCGGATGGCGCTTCGTGCCCCGGATCAGCTCGCCGCGCTCGTTCTTAGGGAACGAGACGGCCCCCAGCGTGACACCCTGGTAGAGCTTCACGCGGTCGCCGATGTCCGTGGTCTCGCCGATGACCGTTCCGGAGCCGTGGTCGATGAAGAACGCCCGGCCGATACGCGCGCCGGGGTGGATGTCCACGCCGGTCTCGAGGTGCGCGAACTCCGTCATGATGCGCGGAATCAGCGGCACGCCGAGCTCGTGGAGCGCGTGCGCGAGGCGGTACGTGAACACGGCCTTCACACCCGGATAGGCGAGGATGATCTCGTCGAAGCCCGTTGCGGCGGGATCGCCGTCGAACGCGGCCCGCACGTCCGCGGCGAGGAGGTCGGCGATCCTGGGCAGGGTCTCGAAGAAGCGCGTCGCGAGGTCCTGGGCATTCCCGCTCGTGCGCGCTTCGTCGGGCAGCGCCTTCTCGATCTCGTTCGCGAGGCTCAGGTGGATGCGAAAGAGGACGTCCCCGAGGTGGTCGCGCAGGTTCGCGCGATAGAGCACGGTGTGGCCGTAGAAGCCCGGATACACGACCTCCTGGAGCATCCGCAGGATCTCGATGATTTCCTTCTTCTGAGGTTTCGGCGGGGCGTCGACCGCCGAGAGAACGGGCCGGTTCTCCGCCCCTGTCACGATCCGGTCGATGGCCGCGCGCAGCCGTGTGGCTCCCATGCGACTCATTCTCTCACCGCCCGGCCCACTCCCTGAGGAGCTGCCCGGCCTCTTCCTGCGTCTTGCGATTCTCCACGAGGTAGGCGGGGTCCGGCGTCTCGGCGAGAATCTTCTCCAGCATCGCGCGCGCCTCCGCACGGCGGGAGGACTCGTAGTCCCACATGGCCTCGGCGAGAAACTGGCGCCCAACCAGATTCCGCGGCCCGACCTCGACGGCGAGACGGAGGTTCCGGAGCGCCTGAGAGCGCGACGCCCATCCCGTGAGAAACGGAACAGCAGGGGTCTGGTGGTGAAGGCGCCCGAGAACGCGGTAGCCGCCTCCGCCGTCGTACGCGGGGTCGAGCAGGATGACCGCCTGCGCGTAGTCGCGGATTTTCGCGGCTGCCCCCTGCTTCACGGCGGCGCTCTTCCCGAAGACGAGCGCCCACTTGCCCCAGTCCACGGAGGCCCACAGAAACGACGGGACCGCCGCCGGGTTTCCCTTGACGTATGGGACGAGCTCCACCGGCGTCGCCTCCCCGAGATCCCGGCGCGCTTCCCGACCGGCCTCGCGCCGCAGGATCGAGAGGGCCTGCTCGGCCGCCGTCCGCCCTTCGTCGAAAAGCGTCCGCTTCGCGACGGAATCGTCCGTCGTGTGCTCGCCCTTGAAGTAGAGCGCGCGCATGAGGCGCCAGCGTAACTCGAGCGATTCCGGTTCCGCGGCGAGGGCCGCGCGACAGGCGCCGATCGTGAGATCGATCGGGGCGGAAAGAGCGTGCCCCCCTTTCGACCCCTCCGCGCGAAGCGCCCAGAGCCGGTCGATGTCGGCCGGCTTCGGCACGGGCTCTGACGCCGAGAGAAGAGCGGGAAGAAGGGCGAAGAGGCAGAATGGGACGGAGAGACGCCGCATGGGGTCCACTATACTGGCGCGCCCCTTGCGAAGAGGCTCACGCACGAACACGAGGTGCCGCCGTGGCCGATCAGGATCCCAAATCCGAACCCCAGCCTCCGTCCCTCCAGTTTTCGATCGACGACTCGGTCGCGAACGGCATTTACGTGAATTTCGCGAACATCATTCACAACCCCGCCGAATTCGTCCTCGACTTCGGCCGCGTGGTGCCGGGCCGACGCGACGTCCGCGTCCTCTCGCGCGTGCTCACGACGCCCGTCCACGCCAAGCAGCTCCTGAACGCCCTCGCGCAGAACGTGGCCCTGTACGAGAAGACGTTCGGCACGATTCGCACCGACTTCGAAGCCCCGCGACCCGGCGGCAGCGAGTCCTTTCGACCCAACTGACGGCGCAAGACAAAACGCAAGACAAGGAAGATCACGACCGATGAATCCGCGCAAACTCTTCGTTCTCTCCCTCGGCCTGTCGCTCGGCCTTTCTGTCAATTTCTCTCCCGCGGCCGCGGGCGCTCAGAAGAAGTCCGGCATCCCGGCATCCGCGCCCGCCGCGTCTCTCTCCGAGCAGCGGGCGGCACCCATCTTCGATTCCGACGCGATCGGACAGAGGCAGATCGCCGACTATCAGAAGGTGGCCCAGGACTCCGGACGCAGGCTTCTCCTCGTCTTCGGCACGAACGAATGCGCCCCGTGCCGCGCGTTCAACCGCGCGATTCACGAGAAGCAGTTCTTCGCGGCGTTCATCAACCAGTTCATCCCGGTGTACGTCGACGTCTCGAGCGGCACGAACGCCTCGCTCCTCGTCGATTACAACGTCAACCGGGCCGCCGAACAGCCCGGCATCGTGATCCTGATGCCGGACGCGCGGATCATGGAAGTCCTCGCGCAGGGCGAGATGGCCGCGCTCACCCGAAAGGGCGACGCCGCCGTTCAGGAATACTTTCTGGCGCGCTTCCTGAAGACCGAAAAGTAGCGCGCCGCGCTGAGCGCGAGCGCCCGTGCTCTGGCAGAATCAGGCCGGTGAGACCCCCCAGAAGCGCGACTCAGCTCGCGCCCGACTCCGGCGATCTGCTGCTCGTGGCCGCCGGGGACAGCGCGGCTCTCACGCGCCTCGTGACGCGATGGAGCCAGCCTGTCTATGCATTTTTTGAACGAACGCGCGAGCCGTCCGCCGCCACGGAAGCCGCTCTCGCGACATTCGAGCGGCTCGTCACGAGCTCGCCCCGCTACGCGCCCGATGTTCCGTTCCCTTCGTTTCTCTGGGGAATCGCCGTGAAGATCGTCGAGGACGGAAAGACCGGCGACGTCCTCGAAATCCCCGCGCCGAAGCTGGCCGAATCCGCGGCCGCCCGGACGGCCCTCGTGCGTTCGGCCATCGCGGCCCTACCGTCCGCCGAACGCGCGGCCTTCCTCCTGACCCGCGTAGCGCGCCTGCCCGCGACCGCGGCCGCCGAGGCCCTGGGCGTCCCGGAGACCGAGGTACGGCGCCGGCTCGTGCGCGCGCTCGAATCCTTGCGGACGTCTCTCGTTCCGCTTCTCGAGAGCCCGGCCGCGCCGGCCCCCCAAGGCGAGCCTGAAGACGGCCCCACGAGAGCCGCCTCGTGACCTGCGACGAACTGCGCGAGCGCATCGTCGACTCGGCATCGCAGGGCGGCCACGCTCCCGTGGTCGCTCATCTCGAAGAGTGCGCGGCCTGCCGCGCCGCGGCCCGCGAATACGGGGCTCTCGACCGGCTCGTCCAGCCCGCGCTTCCCCTCTCGCCGCCGGCCGACTTCGAGGCGCGGCTGCGCCTTCGCCTGTCGGCTGGATCCCGGCGCCTGGTCTCGAGCGCGTGGCTTCTGGGGGGCGCGGTGGCCGTGCTCGCGCTGGCGGCTCTCCTCGCCCCACACTTTCTTCGGGCGCGCCCGAAGCCGGGGCCGCCGGCACCCGCGGAGCCCGCTTCCGCTCTCGTCTCCATCGCGGCGGCCGCCCCCGCACCGGAAGCGCCCCCTCCCAACATCGTCGCCGTGCGCTCGACGCCGATCTCGTTTCAAACCGCGCCGCTCAACGCGGAGGAGAAGGCGGAGGCCGTCGCGCTCCACGGCTTCGATTTCCTCAATTCCTTCCGGACGCTCGCGCGCCTCGACATGTTCTTCCCCGAACCCGTCGGCCCACGCGCTCCAGTGCCGGTTCCAGCGCGTGGCTTTCCGTCGTCCCCGCCCGACACGCCCGAGGCGATCACCGGGCGCTTTCTCGACTGGCAGCGCGCTCCCAGGACGGAGCGCATCCGCCTCTCCGAGCTCGAAAAGTCGTTTCGCGATCGCCCCGAGGAAGAACGCTCGCTCCTCGAGGAACGCTGGACGCTCGTCCGCGACTTCTCCGACGACCAGCGCGCCGGACTGCGCCGGCTCGCGAGCCGCATGGACGAGCTCGACTCGCGCGCGCACGACCGGCTCGAATCCGAAATCCGGCTCATCGAGCGCCTCCCGAAAGAGCAGCGCACGGCGCGCTGGCGCGCGCTCCCCTTCGCCAAGCCGCTCACCGGCCAGGAGCTCGCGAGCGCGGAAAGGCTTCTTCTCTCGCGCTGATGGTCCCGTAGACTCGCGGGGCCATGGCCGCCGTCGACCGGACGCCCTCTCCCGTCTTCCAGCCCTGGATTCCGGCCACGGAAACGCCGGCCGAGTTCACCTTCCGGGCGGTCGCCCTCGGGTCGATCCTCGGAATCGTCTTCGGGGCCGCCTCCGTCTACCTCGGCCTGAAGGTCGGCCTGACCACCTCGGCCTCGATCCCGATCGCCGTCATGGCGATCACGATCCTGAAGAAGCTGGGGAACTCGACGATCCTCGAGAACAACATCGTCCAGACAACGGGGTCGGCCGGCGAGTCGGTGGCCGCCGCGGTCGTCTTCACGATTCCCGCCCTGATCTTCCTCGGTTTTCCGATGAGGATTCCAGTGACGTTCCTCATTGCGCTCACCGGAGGCGTCCTCGGCGTCCTCATGATGATTCCGCTGCGGCGCTACCTGATCGTGAAAGAGCATGGCACGCTGCGCTTTCCCGAGGGCACGGCCTGCGCCGAGATCCTGATCGCGGGCGAGCAGGGCGGCACGTCCGCGAGGAAGATCTTCTTCGGCATCGGCCTCGGCGCGACGTTCAAGCTCGCGACGAAGCTGTTCGGCGTCTTCAAGGACAACGTGGGGCGCGCGCTTTCCTTCTACCCGGGCTCCCGGCTCGAGTGCGAGACGTCGCCCGAGCTCCTCGCCGTGGGCTACATCATCGGATACGAAACGAGCGTCGTCATGGTCGCGGGCGGCCTCCTGGCGGCGCTCATCCTCGGGCCGATGGTCGTGTTTTTCGGGAGCCACCTCGTAGAGCCACTGGCCCCCGCCACGACCCTCATCCGGGACATGGACTATGCCGCTCTCAAGGACAAATACCTGCGCTACATCGGCGCGGGGGCCGTCGCGATGGGAGGCGTCCTCGGACTCGTGCGCTCGGCGCCGTCGATCTGGGAATCTCTCACCGCGTCCGTGAAGCAGCTCCGCGCAGGCGGTGGCGGGGGGGCGAAGGTCTTGAGGACCGATCGCGACACGCCGATCACGTGGGTCGTCTTCGGTTCGCTCGCGATCGTGATCTTCATCACGCTCGTGCCCGTCTTCCGCATGAACGTGCTCGGCGCGGCCCTCATCGTCGTCTTCGGCTTCCTGTTCTCCGTGGTGTCCGCCCGCATCACGGGCCTCGTCGGCTCGTCCTCCTGTCCGCTCTCCGGCATGACGATAGCGGTCGTCATCGGAAGCTGCCTCATCTTCCTCGCCGTCGGCTGGACGGGACCGAGCTACTCCTATCTCGCGCTCGTCGTTGCCGCCGTCGTTTGCATCGCCATCTCGAACGCGGGTACCACGGCGCAGGACCTCAAGACGGGGCACCTCGTGGGCTCCACGCCGCGCGCCCAGCAGGCCGCCATCCTCGCCGGCGTCCTGACGTCCGTGCTCGCGATCGGCTGGACGACATGGGCCCTGAACGCCTCGGAGACGAAGGTCACGAAGCTCGCGTCGCCGATCGCCGTCCCCGCCGCGTCCCTCGCGGCGGCCGAGGACGAAAAGGGCCCGGACGGGAGGACCTACGCTTTCGTGAAGATCGCCACGGGAGACGTCGCCGCGCTCGAAGCCGGCAACTATCTCGTCGACCGCGCCGCCGGCACGGCGCTCTTCCACCGCGTGGACGGGATCGGGAACCGCAACTTCCCCGCCCCGCAGGCAAACCTGATGGCGGTGCTCATCTCCGGCCTCCTCGACCAGAAGCTGCCATGGGGACTCGTCCTCATCGGCGCGGCGATCGCCGTCTTCATCGAGCTCCTGACCGGGCATTCCCTCACGTTCGCGGTGGGCGTCTACCTGCCCCTCTCGAGCACGATGCCTATTTTCATCGGCGGGCTCGTGCGCAAATTCGCCGACCGAAAATACGGGCGCGTGCCCGACGACGCGAGCGAGAGCGAAGGCACGCTCCTCTCGTCCGGCCTGATTGCCGGCGGCGCGCTCGTGGGCGTGCTCGTGGCGTTCCTGCACTTCCCCGTCTTCGGCCTCGGATTCGACGACGAGCTCGACCTGCCGAAGCTCGCTCTCGGACCGCGGTTCTGGCCCGCCGCCTTCGGCTCGGACGTCCTCCCGCTCGCCGCCTTCGCGGGCTTGGCATACCTGCTCTACCGGGGAGCGAAAGCGAAAACGGGGAAAGCGGTCTGAAAGGCGTTCAGCGTTCGGCCGTGGCGAGGGGCGCGGCGAGGGGCGCGGCGAGGGCGGCCTGCGCTTCGAGCTTCGCGATGAGCGCCGCGCGTCGCGCCGCGTCGAGGTTCTCGGACCCGGCCCTCAGAATGTCCGGATTGCCATCGATCGAGCGGCGGAACAGGAAATCCTGTACCGCTTTCGCGTCCACCCGAGTCGTCTCCCGGAGCAACCTGGCCACGGCCCCGATCATGACGGGGTGCTGCTCGTCGAGGAGCGCTTCGGCCAGGGTCAGTACGGCCGCGGCTTCCCGGTGGCCGTCCGTCACGAGACCCATCGCCGCGAGCACGGCGAGATGCCGCTTGCCGACGTTCTTCAACTTCGCCCACTTCTTCACGACCGCCATTTTCGCGGGCTCGAGGCCCAGCGCCGGAGCGGCAATGCGCGCACCGAGCACCTCGGCGACTTCCAGATCGTCGGCCACGGCGCTCCACTTCTCGACCTTCGCGAAAAGACCCGACGTGAAGTCCTTCTGTTGCCGCTCGAGGAGCTCGAGTACGACGAGGATCTCCTCGCGCACCTTGCGGGCCACCGCCGCATCGACGAGCGCAAGGGCCACCGCGTAGTCGATCGATGGCTTCGCCTTCGTCTGGATGTCGCGCGCGATCGATCGGACGAAGGAGGAACGGACCCCAAGAGCCTTGAGCGGGCTCTTGGAAGCCGCCCCTTTGGACTTGTCTCCACGGTCCCCGCGACCGTCCAGACGCGAATCCAGCGCGGCCCGGATGTCCTTGAGTATTAGCGCGGCAGACGGTGCGGCCTTGACCATACGCAATCATGGATTCTAGCACACCGACTGACCACTTTCGGCCCCCTCCCCACCCGGAGATTCATCAAAATGTCCCCGGACTGAACTCATAAACATCTCCACTAGAGGCAGTTGCAAAGAGTGGCGGCTGGATGGCGCGCGTGCCGATCGGTCGTCCGCGCAAGGTGACGAATCCGCCCGACCGACCGACCTGAACGCCAAGCCGCTTGAGGTCGGCCGCATCCCGAAGAGACCCGCGTGCCCGCGTCGAAAGGATTCGCTCGACGGCGAGAGGGCCGAACCCCGGAACCCTTTGGAGCTCCTCCCGGCTGGCCGTTGTGAGCTCGACCGGGAACCGCCCCGGATTCGCGAGCGCCCAGGTGAGCTTCGGGTCGTGTTCGAGGGGGAGATGGCCATCCTTGCCGTACACGAGCTCGTCGGCGGTGAAGCCGTATTCACGCAACAGGTGATCCGCCTGGATGAGACGCTTCTTCTCGAGTCCCTCCGCGAACGACAGGGGCGCGGGGGCCTGACGCGCCGAGGCCCGCCGGGCCTCACGCACGGCCGTGGCCGCGTCCCGGGCCGTTTCGAGAAACGCGGCTCCCTTTGCCACGCTCTTTCCCGGGGCGTGCTCGTCGAGCGCCCGCTGGCACGGCGACTCGAGGCTATAGGAAACACGATCCACGAGGCGCACGAGACGCTCAACTTGCCCCGGCTCGGCACCGGCGAGCGCCTTCGCGTGGAGGTAGCCACGGTACCCGTGCGTGAACCGCAGCATCTCGACGAGTTCGAGCATGCGCTCCATCGCGAAGACGGGGTCGCTGGGGATGCCGCTCGTGACGAAGAGGCCGTCGCACCAGCCGCGGCGAAAAGCCGTCATGAAGAGGCGCGCGAGGCTGGCGGGCTCGAGCGCGTGCCGGGAAAGGTCGCGCTCCGCGCGCATCGGGCAGTAGTCGCAAGAGAACCGGCAGGCGTTCGTGAGGAGGATGCGAAAAATCCGGCGATTTCCCACGCCCGGCACGATCAGGTCGCGGATGTTGATCGGGTCGAGCACGACTTTTCTGACGGCAACCATCGCTTCACCCCACCTAGCGCAAGTTAGGCGTAAGTTTGGCGAAAGTCAAGGGGGCATAAGAACCCTTGGAAAAGCCTCAGCCTTCGGGTCGCGCGATGACGCCGCCGCCGAGAATCACATCGGGGCGGCTCGGGTCGAAAAAGACGGCCGACTGCCCGGGCGCGGCCGCGCGGACGGGCTCCTCGAATTCCAGGCGGCCGCGTCCGCCGTCCTCAAGCGTGAGCAAGGCCGCCTGCTCGGGATGGCGCGAGCGGATGCGGGCGAGCACGGCGACAGGTGCGATGCGGCGAGGCATGCGAACACTCACGCTTTCCAGAGAGATTTTCTTAGAAAGGAGGGAGGCGGCCGGCCCAACGACGACACGCGAGTCTTCGGGAGAGGTCGAGAGGACGTAGAGCGGGTCGCGTGAAGCGACGCCCAAGCCGCGCCTTTGGCCCACCGTGTAGCCGAACGTCCCCTCGTGCGCGCCCACGATCTCTCCCCTTTCATCGGAAATCTTCCCCGGCCGAGCGCCCGAGAGAGTTGGGAGGGAAATGCCGAGCGCCCCAGCCTCGCGCCGGATGAACTCGGCGGGCGTCGAGCCGTTCGGCACGAAGCAGATCTCCTGCGAGTCGGGCTTGTCCCAGTTCGGGAGCCCCGCCTCGCGCGCGATCTCGCGCACCTCGGGCTTCGTCAGCTCGCCGAGAGGAAACCGGGCGCGGGAGAGCTGCTCCTCCGTGAGGTCGTAGAGAAAATAGGACTGGTCACGCGAGCGGTCGCGTGCGCGAAGCAGGCAGGGCGCCCCCGTGACCTCGTCCACCCCGATGCGCGCGTAGTGCCCGGTCGCGACGGCCTCGCACCCAAGTGCCGCCGCCCTCTGGAAAAGGCCCTTGAATTTGACCTCCGTGTTGCAGACCGTGCACGGAATCGGCGTCTTCCCTTCGAGGTAGCTCGTGATGAAAGGCTTCACGACGGCCTCGGTGAAGCTCTCCTCGAGGTTCAGCACGAAATGCGGCACGCCGATAATGCCGGCCGCGCGGCGGGCGACCGAGAGGTCGTCGAGCGTGCAGCAGCGGCCCTCGTTCGACCCCGTCCCGTCTCGATCGTGGTTCCAGAGATGCATCGACAGGCCGACCACGTCCGCGCCCTCGCGGCGGAGGAGAAGGGCGGCCACGGAGGAGTCCACTCCCCCGGACATCGCGACGGCGACACGCATCGAGCGGATTCTACGGGCGTACGGGCGATGGCGTCAGTTCGAGGAGAAGCGCAAAGGAAGCGGCTTCATCCCCTGCCCGTAAGGGGAGGCCAATTCACGGCTGAACGAAATCGACATCCGTCCGCCGTCGGGTGACACCTCGTAGCGCCAGGACGCGCCCGGGAAGCGTGACGTCTCGATCCCGGGAATCGCCGCCGGCCAGCGGCCGCCGTTCTCACTCCGAAGTCGCTTGGCTTCGAGGATCTTCGAGGTCAGCTCCGCGTCGACGATGAGCCGGTCGGCGCGAACGAACGCGTTCTTGGTGTTCGGCATCGAGACGGCGATGAGGATGTGCGCCACGTCCCGCACATCGGGGGTCGGAGGCTCCGGGAAATGGTCCGAAAGTGGAGCTCCCCGCAGCTGCGCGAACTCGTCGCGCAGCAGGTTGGAGTAATCGACCATCGCGAGTCGATACATCGGGCGTGTGAGAAAGTCCTGGGACCGTTGATACCACGAGGGATCGTCACCGCGCGTCGAAGCGTGACTCAACGAGTTCTTCGCCGACCTCGGCCGGGACTCGAGCATGAGCGCGCCGAGTAGCGACCGCCGGGAATCCAACGCTGACAGACGCTGGTTCCAGAGGCGTTCGTCGACATTCACCTTTCTAAGAACTCCGACCTGAAGATGAGCGCCGGCCATCGCCATCAGAACTGAGATCGTCTCCGGTCGAGTCCAAAGCGATTCGTTGAGATTCCACGAAGCCCCGAGTAAACGTGCGGCGGCGTCATTGTTGCCACCGTGCGCGACGGCGAGCGCTCGTGCCATCAGGACTCTTTGAAGACGAATGTGCCCGAGGAGATTTGGCGGGGGCGACTCGCGTTCGGAGAGCGAGATGTCGAGCGACCACTGAGGTGTCGGTGACGCAATCAGTGTCGACTCGATTGCGTCGAGCTGGGTACGCTTTTCCTCGAAGAAACGCGCGATGTCCTCTGGCGGCGGGTCGACAACTGCTTCTCCCTTCGTGATCTCAGCCACGGCGTAATCGAGGATGGCTTGGTTGCTCCTCGCCTCGGCGGGAGGGACACCGCGCCGAGGAGAACCGGGCCTTCGCACGTCGGACGTCAGGTCGAAGCTGCTCCCGCGCGTGAGCGCCTCCAACTTCTTCGCCGTCTCGTTCGTCTCGCGCTTCGGGTGCTTCTTCTCGAGATCATCGAGGCTTTCGAAGATCGCGGTCCATTCCTTGTCGCAACGCTCCTCAGCTCGCGCCGCCCACATCTTTCCGCCGACAACCCACAGCCCGCTGGCCAACAGCGCGGCCGCGACTGAGAAGGCGACGGCGCGCCGGAGCTTCATGGTCTTCGATTATCTGTCAGGGCTTCGGCGCCCGCGCGGCCAGGGCCTCGTCCGTCTTCCGGATCTCGAGCGCGAGGACGTTCGCCCGGCGCCAGGATCCGACCAGGTTGGGCATGGCTTCGGGCGGCACGGCACGCCCGCCGTTTCGCACGAGCTCTGCCTGAAAGACCTCCGTCAGCCCCTTCGTCTCCGCGTCCTCCACGGCGCTCTTCGCGGCCGCCTCGGTTGCGGCGCGCCACGCGTCGAGGTACGCCGCGGACGCGACGCGATCGCGCCAGGAGCGGAGCAGGACCGCCGCGCGGCCCGAGAGCGGGCCCGCGCGCAGCCGTCCCTCCCGCAGCCTCTTCGCCGCCTCGTGCTGCACCCACGCCTCGCGCTTCCAGGTCAGGAGCATTCCCGCGCGCGGGTCGAGCGTCTTGAGGCGCTCGCGCCAGGCAGCCGCATCGACCGGGATCCGGCGCACGGCCGCGATTTCGAGGCGCGTCGCACCGATCGAAACGAGCTGGCTCACGATCTCCGGCCGGCCGCGCAGCGAGCCCGTGAGCGCGAAGGCGGCGCGGAGCGGCTCCTCCGCGCGCAGGTCCTTCGCGGCGGCCCTCGCCTCGGCCCGCCCCACGAGAACGCGAGCGAGCTGCATGTGTCCGGAGAGGTTCGGCACCGGCGACGCGTAGAGCTTCGAGACATCCACGGCCCACTCGGGTGAGGGCTCCGCGAGAAGGGTCTTTTCGATCGCGTCGAGCGCCGGCGCGTGCGCGGCGAGAAACGACGCGACCGGGGCCGGCGGCGGTTCGGGAAGGCCCTCGGCTTTCGCGGCCTGTGTGTCCGCCCACTTCTCGAGGGGCGCGCGAACCCCGTCCCATTCGGTCTTCTTCGGCCGGCTCGCCTCGTCATCCGCGGGCTGCTCGCCGCGGGGCAGCAGTTCGATCCCCAGGGTCCGCGCCGCGCCCTCGAGGGCGCGCGCCGCCTCGTTCGTGGGACGCGCCGGGAACTGCGTCGTGAGGCCCCCGAGAGAGCCGGACGGCGCCCCCCACGCGCCCTCCGCAGCCCGCTCGCGGCGCGCGGCTTTGAGGGACCCCGCCCCCAGCCAGACGAGCGCCGCCCCCAGGAGGGCGAGAACGAGAAACCCGATTGTCCTTCCGATCCGCATGCAGGGCCTCCGATATTCCGGACAGGGGATGATACGAGGCAGAATGCATCCATGAAACGCTCCGCCAAACTGTCCGCGAAAGACGTCGACGCCCGGCTCTCCATGCTCCCCGGCTGGAAGCGCGCGAAGGGAAAGCTCCACCGCACCTTCACGTTCGCCGACTTCTCAGAGGCGTTCGCCTTCATGGCGCGCGCCGCGCTCGCCGCCGAGAAGCTCGATCACCACCCGGACTGGTCCAACGCTTGGAACCGCGTCGCGGTGGATCTCGACACGCACGACGCGGGCGGCATCACGGAGCTCGACTTCCGCCTCGCCGCGGAAATGAATCGGATCGCGGGGGTCTGAGGGGCTGTCGCCCAATCTGTCGATTTCTCCGCACGCGCCGTTGGGACGAACGGCGGAGCGCACGGGCCGTGTGTCCGTATAAATTACCTTCTAGGAGAATTTTAGGTGCTCTTTGGATGCAACCAATGCCCGTGGCACAGTGTGTGAAGTGCCGCGCCCGGGAGACTCGACCGCCATGTCCCAGAAATGCGTGGAAATGATCTTTGGAAGGCTCGCGACCGACGAGGAGCTCCGCCAGGAATTCCGGCGGGATCCGCAGGGGACCCTCGACAAACTCGCCGCCTGCGGCGTGGAGTTGACGACGGCCGAGCGGGACGCTCTTCTCGCGACGAACGGAGCGCTCTTCGAGCGCCTCGCCGAAACCATCGACCCTCGCCTCCAGAAAGCGAGCCTGCGCCCGAACGAGGCGCAACGCCCGGACGCCGAAAAGGGCCCCGACACCGAAAGGAGACCTTCGTGATCCGAAAGGTCCTCGCTTTGACCCTCTCGCTTCTCGCGTTTCCCCTCGCGGCCCAGGAGGCCGGCACACCCGAGGCCGCCGCCGGCGTGCCGCTCTCGCTCGCCGACGCGACGGCGCGCGCGCTCGCCCGCAACCACGACATCGCGTTCGAGCGCGACGCGTTCCGGATCACGGACGCGACGATTCTGAAGGCCGAGGGCTCGTACGATCCCTCCTTCCACCTCGACGCGCGCTACCGCAACCACACGGATCCCGTGAACTCGCTCCTGTCCGGTGCGCCGGCGGGCGAAATCGCGCCGTCGGCCGAGGGCTTCGCCACCTCGGCGAGCATCGGCCAGCTCCTCCCGACGGGCGCCACGGTGAACGTGTCGGCGAGCGGATCGCGCGATCTCACGAATAACTTCATTGCGATCCTGTCCCCCGCGTGGAGCACCTCCGTCGGCATCGACCTTCGCCAGCCGCTCCTCCAGGGGCTCTCCCTGGATCCGGCGCGGCGGGCCCTGCGTATCGCCCGGATCGACCGCGACCGCGGATCGGCCAGCCTGCGCCGCACCGTGACCGAGACCGTGGCGTCCGTCGAACGCGCGTACTGGTCGCTCGTGGCGGCCGGGCGCGACGTCCTCGTGCGCGAGGCCAGCGTGAAGCTCGCCGGGGACCAGCGCGACGACACGAAGACGAAGATCGAGGTCGGCACGCTCGCCGAGTCCGAGATCTCGCAGCCGGTCGCCGAGCTCGAGCGCCGCAAGGGCGACCTCTACGCATCGCAGGAATCCGCGCGCCGCGCCGAGCTTCTCCTCAAGCTTCTCCTCCTCGACGACGAGAACGACGCCGTGTGGAACCAGAGGTTGCTCCCCTCCGACAAGCCGGAAACCGACCTCCGCCGCATCGACCTCGCGGCCGCGCTGAAGGAGGCCGACACCCGCCGGCCCGAGATCGCCGAGGCCTCGGCCCGGGTCGCCGAGCGCGACGTGGACGTCGCCTTCGCTCGGAGCCGGATCCTTCCGCAGGTCGACCTCGTGGCCTCGTACGGGCGCCGCGGCCTCGCGGGCGACCTGAACCCGAACGTGCCCGCGATCGGCTTCACGGGACAGCCCGTCGTCGTGCCGGACGCGCTGAACGGCGGCCTCGGGCGCTCGCTGGGCACGATCGGAGAGGGACGATTCCCCGACGCGTCGATCGGAGTCTCGGTCTCGGTGCCGATCCTGAACCGCGCCGCCCGCGGCGACGCCGCCATCGCGAAGGCGCAGAAGGGCCAGGCCCTGACGACGCTTTCCCAGCAGAAGCAGCGCGTCGCCGTCGACGTGCGCAATGCCGCGCTGACGCTCGAGACGGCGGCCGCGCGCATCGAGGCTGCGAAGGCGGGGCGCGAGGCCGCCGAAACGCAGCTCCGCGCCGAGCAGGAGCGTTACGGCGTCGGCTTGTCGACGAACTTCTTCGTCCTCACCCGCCAGAACGAGCTCGCGCAGGCCGCTCTCACCGAGACCGCCGCGCTCACCGATTACCGCAAAGCCCTGACCGACTTCGCGCGCTCCACGGGGATCCTTCTCGACGAGCGCCGCATCGAGATCCGGGACGACGCTCCGGCCGTGAAGGCCGAAGGGGAAAAGTGAACATGGCCCGATCGAACATTTCTCCGATTCTCACGGCCTCTCTCGCCGCCCTCGGGGCGCTCGCCGCCGCCGGTTGCTCGCGGAACGCGAACGGGCGCGTGACCGCGGCGGTGCCGGCGCCCGCGCCGATCTCCGTCCGGGCCGCCGCCGTGGAGAGCCGTGTTCTCCCGCGCGTCCTCGAGGTCACGGGCGCCCTCACCGCGGACGAATCGGCGGACGTGGCGTCCGAGCGCGACGGGAACGTCGCGAGCGTCCGCGTGGAACGCGGGACCTACGTCGAGAAGGGCGCCGTCCTCGCGACCCTCGACGACCGCGAGGCGAAGGCGCAGCTCGACCAGGCGCGCGCGAACCTCGCGTGGGCCGAATCCGAATACGTAAGGTACGCCGAGCTCCGGCTGAAGCAGGTTGTCGCGAAGTCCGAGAACCAGCGGAAGGAGACCGATCGCGACCTCAACCGCTCCGCGCTCGTTCTCGCCGAGAAGGCGTTCACCGACTGCGTGATTCGCGCGCCGTTCGCGGGCGTCGTCACGGAGAAGAAGGTCTCCGCGGGCGCCTTCGTGAAGCGCGGCCAGGCGATCTGCGGCCTCGTGAAGATCGACCCTCTCCGCGCCGAGCTCGCGATCCCCGAGTCGGCCGTGTCCGCCATCCAGATCGGACAGAAAGGCAAGCTCAGCGTGCAGTCGTTCCCGGATGGGGCATTCGACGCCACGGTGCGCTACATCGGCCCCTCGCTACGTTCTGAGTCGCGGACGCTCGTCGTCGAGGCGGTCGTGCCAAATCCGCAGCACCTCCTGAAGCCCGGCCTGTTCGTGACAGCACGTCTCGCGCTTCCGAAGTCCGAAAAGACGCTCCTCGTGCCCTCCGCCGCGGTCCTCACGGACTCGGGCGTCTCGCACGTCTTCGTGCTCTCCTCCCAGCGGGTCGCCGAGCGCATCGTGGCGCTGGGCGACCACTATGGCGACGCGATCGAAGTGCGCTCGGGCCTCGGGGAGGGTGATCGTGTGGTCGTCAGCCCCGACCGCCGCCTCACGGACGGCCTCGAAGTCGTCCGGCCCAACTGATCGGCGAAAGGAAACCACACCGTGCAGGCCCTCGCCCGTCTCTGCGTCCGCCGGCCCGTCTTCGCGTCGGTCCTCATCATCGCCCTCGTCGTCGTCGGCGGGGTCGGCTACACCAGCCTCGGCGTCGACCGCTTCCCGCGTATCGACTTCCCCGTCGTCGCGGTCATCACCCGGCTGCCGGGCGCCGCGCCCGAGGAGGTCGAGACCGAGGTCACGGACAAGATCGAGGAGTCGATCAACACGATCGCGGGTATCGACGACCTTCAGTCGGTCTCCGCCGAGGGCATCTCGCAGGTGTTCGTGACGTTCGTCCTCGAGAAGAACGTCGACGTCGCGGCGCAGGAAGTCCGCGACAAGGTCAACCGCGTCCTCGCGGAGCTGCCGCGCGACATCGACCAGCCCATCGTCGAGAAGCTCGACCCCGACGCGACGCCCGTCCTCTCCATCGCGCTCTCGGGCACCCGCACGCTGCGCGAGACGACCGAGTTCGCCGACAAGGTCTTCCGCCGCCAGATCGAGTCCGTCAACGGCGTCGGCCAGGTCACGATCCTCGGCGGGCGCTCGCGCCGCATCAACGTGCGGCTCGACACGGAGCGCCTCAAGGCCTACGGCCTCACGGCGGTGGACGTGCGGCGCGCGCTCCAGACGCAGAACGTGAAGATGCCCGGCGGCACGCTGAAAAGCGGCGCGAACGAGGCGACGGTCCGCGTCTACGGGCGCGTCGCGAACGCGAAGGAGTTCGAGCAGATCTTCATCACGCAGAAGAGCGGGCTCCCCGTGCGTGTCGGGGACGTCGCGAAGGTCGAGGACAGCGAAGAGGACGCCGAGCGCGCCGCCTCGAAGGACGGCGTTCCCACGGTCGTCCTCTCCGTGCGCAAGCAGTCGGGCACGAACACGGTCGAGGTCATCAACGCGCTCAAGGCGCGCCTCGCCGAGATCGCGCCCCAGCTCCCGGCGGGCTACACGACCGAGATCGTCCGCGACCAGGGGCAGTTCATCAAGGCGGCCGTCGACACCGTGCAGGAGCACCTCATCCTCGGCGGCTTCCTCGCGGCGCTCGTCGTCCTCCTCTTCCTCGGCAACCTCCGGGCGACTCTCATCGCGGCGATCGCGATCCCCACATCCGTCATCTCGACCTTCGCGCTCATGTACGCGATGGGCTTCACCCTGAACGTCCTGACCCTCCTCGCGCTGACGCTCGCGGTCGGCATCGTGATCGACGACGCCATCGTCGTCCTTGAGAACATCTTCCGGTTCATCGAGGAGAAGAAAGTCATGCCCTTCCAGGCCGCGATCGACGCGACGAAGGAGATCGGCCTCGCCGTCCTCGCGACAACGCTCTCGCTCGTAGCCGTGTTCCTCCCCGTCGCGTTCATGGGCGGCATCGTCGGCCGGTTCATGAACTCGTTCGGCCTCACGATGGCGTTCGCGATCCTCGTCTCGCTCCTCGTCTCCTTCTCCCTCACGCCGATGCTGTCGGCGCGGTTCCTCAAGAGGAAAGAAGAGAAGGAGAAGTCCAAGTCCCGCGGGTTCTATGCCGTCATCGACCGCACCTACATGGCGATGCTCAAGTGGTCGATGGCGCACCGCTGGGTCATCGTCCTCGTCTGCGTCCTCGCCCTCCTCACGGTCCCGATCCTCTTCAAGGTCGTCCCGAAGAACTTCCTCCCTTACGACGACGAGTCGCAGTTCGAGGTGAACTTCCGGGCGCCCGAGGGCACGTCTCTCGAGGCGACCGCGCTCCTCGGGAACCGCATCAGCAAGGACGTCCGGCAGCTGCCCGGCGTCGAGTACGCGCTCCTGACCGTCGGGGGCGACGACGCCAAGACGCCGAACCTCGGGGCCGTCTACGTGAAGCTCGTGGACGCCGACAAGCGCAAGCTCCCGCAGACGGGCGTCATGGACCGCGTCCGCAAGGAGATCCTCCCCCATTACGCCGACTGGAAGCTGCGCACGGACGTCTCGTATGTGAACGCCTTCTCGAGCGGCCAGAAGAACGCCGAGATCATGTACGTCATCAACGGGCCGGACCTGAACCAGCTCGCGAAGGTCTCGGACGCGCTCATGAAGAAATTGTCCCAGGTGCCCGGCATCGTGGACGTCGACTCGTCTCTCATCTTCGGAAAGCCCGAACTGGGCGTGACGATCGCCCGCTCGAAGGCGTCGGACCTCGGCGTCTCCGTGGCGGACGTCGCCGAAACCCTGCGCGTCCTCGTGGGCGGCGAGAAGGTCTCCGCGTTCGACGACGGGGGCGAACAGTACGACGTCTATCTCCGCGCGCGGCCGCTCGACCGGGCCGACGAGGCGAGCCTCCGCCGCTTCAACGTGCCCTCGAACCGCCTCGGCGCCGTCCCGCTCGAGGACGTGACCTCGTTCCGGGCGGGCGTCGGGCCGTCGGAGATCCGCCGCCTGAACCGCCGGCGCCAGGTCACGATCATGGCGAACATGAACCCCGGCTTCTCGTCGCAGGTCGCGTTCGACCTCCTCGTGAAGGAGACGAAGGCGCTCAACCTCGACCCGTCCTACACCTACCGGTTTATCGGCCGGTCGAAGGAGCAGGGCCGCGCCGCGCAGAACTTCATGCTCGCGTTCGGGCTCTCCTTCGTCTTCATGTACCTCATCCTCGCGGCGCAGTTCGAGAGCTGGCTGCACCCGATCACGATCCTTCTCGCGCTCCCGCTCACCATCCCGTTCGCGCTGCTCTCGATCCTCATCTTCGGGCAGAGCGTGAACATCTTCACGTCGCTCGGCATCCTCGTCCTCTTCGGCGTCGTCAAGAAGAACTCGATTCTCCAGATCGTGTTCGCTAACCAGCTCCGCGAGCGCGGCATGGAGCGCGACGCCGCCGTCGTCCTCGCGAGCCGCGAGCGCCTCCGCCCGATCCTCATGACCACCCTCGCGTTCGTGGCGGGCATGCTGCCGCTCCTCGTCTCTTCGGGGCCGGGCGCGGGCACGAACCGCGCGATCGGCTCGGTCATCGCGGGCGGGCAGACGCTCGCCCTCCTCCTCACGCTCCTCGCGACGCCCGTCGCGTACTCTCTCTTCGACGACGCCCAGCAGGAGGCAGGCCGCCTCGTCCGCCGCCTCAGGAAGAAGCCCGCCCCCGAGGCCGCCCCCGTGCCGGAGACCCGGCCGGCCGCGGCCGCGCTTTAGGAGACGCCATGCGCCCTGCGACCCGATTCACCGTCCTGGCCGCAGCGACCCTCGCGGCCGCCTGCCGCAACGGCGGCGACCCGAACGTCGTCGTCCTGAGCGGCCGCCTCGAGGCGCCCGTCGTCGACCTCGCGCCGAAGGTCGCCGGCCGCGTCGTCGAGGTGAAGGTCCGCGAGGGCGACCGCGTGAAGGCCGGCGACCTCATCGCCCGCCTCGACCTCGGGGAGACCGCGCTCGCGCCGGAGCGGGACGCGAGAGGGCTGCAGTCGGCCGAGGCGCGCTTCAACGACCTCAAGACAGGCAGCCGGACTGCCGAAATCAAAGGGGCCGAACAAGAGGTCGCTGACCGCCGCGCCGCAGTCGAGCTGGCGAAGCCGGAGCTCGAGCGGCAGCAGATTTTGCTTTCCAAGAAAGTGGGTATTCCTCGCGACGTCGACGTTGCGCGCGCGAATCTCGAACGCGCCGAGGCCAGCCTCAAGATGAGCGAAGAGCGGCTGCTCCTGGCCCGCGAGGGCTTCCGGAAGGGGCAGACCGAGCAGGCGCGTGTCGACGTGGAGCGCGCGCGCGCAGTGCTCAAACAGTCCGAGTCCGTCGCGCGCGAAGCCGACATCCGCGCGCCCGCGGACGGCGTCA